>JAGATV010000031.1 GCA_017621075.1 Lachnospiraceae bacterium | reverse complement strand
GCTACCGCAGTGCAATAGAGATTGTACCAAATGCATCTAAGCGGCGATCCGAGATATGGACAGATAGATGCCACTCCAAGTTGGATCCATTATCTCATATATTTTGGTGATTGTGGAACGGTGGGTTATTCATCGCTTACCAATGCTCTGCTTGCATGTCAAAGATTTGGTCTGTATACTGTCATTATCATACAGAAAGAAAAAGTCCCAGAGAACCCTCCTGACATGATGTGCTCCCTGAGACCTAATCAATAAAACATGATTATTTTATCAGATTACACGCTGACATGCAATGAGGATTCCAATATTTTTTGGTGAGAGCAGAGAAATTTGTCCCTGCCCGGAGTGCCAGTCACCTCTGAAACACCGTGACTACCGCCTTCGTATCATGAAGCTGGATGGCGGTGTGAAAAAGATTCTCAGAGTGGAAAGACTGCAGTGTACCAATGAAGGCTGCCGTCGAATTCACAATGCACTGCCGGACTGCCTTACTCCCTATAAGCACTATGCCTCGGAGGTAATCTCCGGCGTGCTTGATGAGATCATTACACCAGATGACTTAGAGGATGAGGATTATCCTTGTGAAGCAACCATGCTCCGCTGGAAACACTGGCTGATGGTAAACTATGTCCGCATTGACGGATATTTGAAGTCTATCGGACACCGGCTTCTGGGTTTTGACCAGAGGCTGCTTGAGTCCCGGATTTCCCTGCTCGAAAAAATACGTTTATCAAACGACTGCTGGCTTGAAGCCATCCTTCGTATGATATATAACTCAGGAGGATTTCTGGTCCCTTCCTGATGGAGCTGTTCCTGCACCTACTTTGTTTTTACTGTCATCACCTATTGGTGTATGGTTATCCCAAGGAGGTGCATAACAGATGCAGAAAACAATCAAAGACCAGAACTGGCAGGATCAGCAGGCACTGGAGCGATATACCCTGATCGCTCCCCTGTTGGATGAATCCCTTGACCCTGCCAAACGCAGCCAGCTGCGCAGCGGGATTGCCGCAAGGGCACAGGTCTCAGAGCGGACTCTCTACCGTTATGAAGCAGCATACCGCAGCAACGGCTTTTCAGGATTAAAACCGATAGCTTGTGAAAGAAGCCTTTCTAAAAAACTTCCGGATAACTACCTGGCGATCGTTGAACAGGCCATCCAGTTAAAAAAAGAGGTGCCAAAACGCTTTGTGGAGCAGATCATCTTTATCCTGGAGCAGGAAGGATGGGCATCTCCCGGGATACTCAAACGCTCCACACTGGAACGTTATCTCTACCGCGCCGGTTTTGGAGTTAAGCAGATGAAGATGTACCGGGATGCCCGTGAGAGCTCCTCAAAACGCTTCTGCAAGCCTCACCGGATGATGCTCCTGCAGGGCGACATCAAGTACGGCTGTAAGCTTCCAATTGGAAAGAATGGCGCTATGGTGCGGACATATCTGTCCTCGGCCATTGATGACCACTCCCGGTATGTCATCCAGTCAGAATTCTATGATAACCAGGAGGAGGCTATCGTGGAAGACACCTTCCGCAAGGTCATTCTCAAAGCCGGAAAATTTGATGCCGCTTATTTCGAT
>JAGATV010000030.1 GCA_017621075.1 Lachnospiraceae bacterium | reverse complement strand
ATGCGGTTTAGGGCATCATACTCCATGTGCACAGTGGTGCCCAGGGCATTGGTCTTGGTGACACAGTTGCTGTTGGCATCATAAGTGTAGGATGTGGCGTTGCCGTTTTTGTCGGTCTCCCGGACCAGCCGTCCAAGGGCATCATACTCATACCGGCAGGCATTCCCCAGGGCATCCCGCTCCATGGTGAGCCTGCTCATGGCATCATATTCATAAGTGCCGGTGCTGCCGGACCGGTCCGTAACGGCGGATACCTTCCACTTTTCATTGTAGGTGTAGAGTTCATAAGTGCCGTCGGGGTACACTGTCTTGTAGGGATTGCCGTTGGGGTAGTACTGGTAGGTGATGGTGTTGCCGCAGG
The DNA here is from genome assembly GCA_017621075.1 of Lachnospiraceae bacterium. Lineage (GTDB taxonomy): Bacteria > Bacillota > Clostridia > Lachnospirales > Lachnospiraceae > Acetatifactor. The sequence goes on along the minus strand of JAGATV010000030.1, from coordinate 141,981 downwards.
CATCCGTTTCCGAAGTGCACTGGTTTAACAGATCGTAGGTGTAGCTGATCTGTGAACCGTCCGCCAGGATCTCTTTCACCACGTTCCCGGAGGCGTCGTGCAGATAGGTATCCTTTGTGCCGTCTGCATGGATCACCTCAGTCAGATATCCCATGGCATCGTAACAGTACTCCTCCTTTGTGCCGTCCGCATGAATCACTGCAGTCTGTCTGCCTGCACGGTCATAAGTGTAGCGGGTGGTATTGCCGCAGGCGTCCGTCATGGAGGTTACATTGCCGTTACCGTCATAGGTATAGGTGGTGGCATTGCCCAGGCAGTCCACCATACGGGTCATGCGGTCTGCCTTATCATACGTATAGGCGGTGGCATTGCCGGCTCCATCCACGATCTTTATCAGGTTGCCGGCCCCGTCATAGGTATAGTAGGACAGATTGCCCCGGTAATCCCTGATGGAAGCGAGCATGCCCTTATCGTAGGTATATATGATGCTGCCCAGTCCTTCCGTGGTCTGTTTTGTCAGCAGGCCGTTCTCGTCATACTCATAAGCGGTGGCCAGTCCTGCATAATCCACCTCTTGGGTGGTAAGTCCCCTGTCATCATAGCTGTAGTATGCGGTCTGACCGCCGGCATTGGTGATGGAGGCCACATTCCCCCTGTCATCATACGTCATGGTTGTGGTCAGATTCCCCTTGTCAGTCACGGAAAGGAGGTTGCCGTTCTCATCGTATTCCCTGAAAATGCAGCTGCCGTAGGCGTCCTTTTCACAGATCACATTGCCGTTTTCATCATAGATATATTCTGTGGTCCCTCCGTTTTCGTTGACCACCTTCATGATCCTGCCCTGTCCGTCCACCATGACCTGCTTTGCCGCGTCCGCTGCATCCACGATGGTTACGGTCATGCCATCCTCCGCCACGTTATAGGAAAGACGGCTGATACCTCCCTCTGCATCTGTCTGGCAGATCACCCTTCCCTTTTCATCATATTCGTTGGTGACAAAGATTCCCTGGAAATTGCCTTCCGCAGTGATGCGGTTCTCTTCATCATAAGTATAGCTTATGGTCTCACCTGCGGGGCTTGTCAGGGTGCTGAGTCTGTTGGAGGCATCATAAGCAAAATCTGTCTGCCTCTCATAGTCATCTGACACGGAAACAAGCTGCCCTGCCTCATTATAGTTCAGATACATCTTTTTGCCGGAAATATCCTCTGTTACGACAGTACGTCCCTCCTCATGAGAAAGGCTCACGCTCTTTCCGTCCACCTCCCGGATTTTTACAAGCTGTCCGTCCCTGTCAAAACCATATCCAAGGCCGTCCGGCAAAGTAAGGGTATAGCTTCCGTCCTGATGGCGTACCAGTCGGTATTCAGACATATCGCTGTTGACACACCGGTATTCGCCGTAGGAGTATTTTTCTTCTGCGGACAGCGCCCCCCGGCTTCCACCCTCTGTGTAGATCTGCCGATTTAAGGCATAACAACTCACGAAGCTCACAGAAGCTCCCGGATAAGGGTGGAACCACACGACACCGTTGTGTTGCTCCAGGTACATCTCATAATCATGATACCATCCGTATCCCAACTCTCCGCTATTTTCCGTCATGCCGGACACATACCTTATATCCAGGGCAAGCTCTGTGGCTCCCGTAATGGAAAATGCCGTCATCTCATCCGCAAAATATCCACTGCCTATATCAATGGGATCTCCGTACAGGGAAGGAGTCTCCATGCATCCCCAGTAACTTCTGGATATATGAGACCCGATGGGAACAACGGTCACCTTTACACCCTTGTTGGCTCCTGTCAACACGGTAACCAGAGAATCCACCAGCTTATAGTATTCTGTTTCCGGATCTCCCTCTCCCGTAAAGGAAGTCTGGTAAGTACCGTAATACTCCTGCCCCGGCAACAGGCAGTTAAAGGTCAGTTTCTGCCCGTCGGTCAGGATCACAGACTGGCTCACCAAACCGGCATCCTCTATGACAAATCCATCACAGGTCTCCGTAGAGACTTCACCGGTTCCCAGGTCCGTAACAGTATACTCCTGATCAGGCTGGCTATAGGCTCCCATAGAGGTGCTCAGATTATAAAAAGGTCGTTCGGACTCATTTGCGATCTTAAACTGAATATAATACTCTTCTCCGATGTAGGCTCTGTTTTCCGGCATCACATAAATGTGCAGGCCCTCGCCGGTGGATACTTCAAATTCCTGTTCTGTCACAAAATGGGCAGATACCGGCGTGCCAAAAGGCATCAGAGTGCCTTCAAAGTCTGCCGACACAGTATAGCTTCCGCTGTCATCGCCTTTCAGGATCCAGGATACCCTTTGTCTTTCCTGTCCCCGGATACTTCCCATTTCCTGTGTCAGATTCTGTACCTCCCTGGTCTTGGCCAGAGACACTCCACTCGCTGGCAGATTCAGTGTCGCCACAGCATCCTCGATCACATATTTGCTGTCTGCAGCGTTAAGAATGCCCAGTTCCACCTCATACATTTCCTTTAACCAGGAAACCGATTGCACAGTGTTGACATAAGCCAGCACCGGAACCTCTTCTTCCACTTCTTCTATTTCAACACTTTGTATGCCAATCTTGGAAGGAGCTCCTCCACTCCATCCTTCTCCTAAGGGTTCACCGTCTGCTCCATACCACTGTATGCCGGCAGTCCCGGTGATATATTGTATTTCTACGGGAATGGGACTTTGAGCAAAAGTCAGCTTCACCTGGAAGACAAACCGATGGTAATTTTCCGGGTCGGAGAAATCCACCCCTGCTTCTATCATCTCCGCCAAAGACATTCTGCGCACTGTCAGATCCCCTACGATCAGTTCATCCTTCACCAGAGTGAGTGTATATTCTTTGGTCTCATACTGACTGACCTGAATCTCCATATCTGCCGGCAGATAGTCCTTGCTATATGCTGCCACAAAATAGGCTCCTGTCTTTTCCGCAATGGTCACATAGCCACTTGCGTCTGCCTTGAGGGAAAGCGGCTCTCCGTTTGCACCCTTCACATAGATCAACGCATACGGGATTCCGATCCCTTCCTCATCCGCAACTTTTACTTTCGTAATGCCTCTTCCGCTCTTTTCATATATTTGAACAATGGCAGAAGCCTTCGCCGTATTACCGGCAGCATCACCCACCTCCAGGGTCACGGTATAGATTCCGGGCTCATGATAGGTATAAACAGGCTGTGCTCCTGTGAGTACATCCCCGTTGCCCATATCCCATCGGTAGCTTGTGATACGCACGTTATCACTGCTTCCCATACCATCAAAAGCCATCTCCATGCCTGCTAACCCCAACAGGTTTTCCGGCAGGACTGCTGTGGGAGCGATCACGTCCACACTGTCTGCATGAGCTGTTTTTTCTGCGGACCAGGATACATTTCCACATTTATCATAAGCAGCCACCTTGTAGCTGTACACAGTATCAGGTGCCACGTCGGTATCTGTATAAGTACCTTCCGTACCCTTTCGGATGACATGATATTCTTCTTCCCCTACAACACGGCGATAGAACGCATAATAAGCCAAATCCTCCCTGTCAGCCTCCGCTACGCTCAAATCGATTTCAAAGTGGCCTGTCCGGGCAGTAAGTTTGGGCGCTTCCGGTGGGGTAAGGTCAAGGCTGTAGGTCACCTGGAAAACCTCACTGGCATTTCCCGCCCAGTCCCATGCAGTCGCCCGGACCAGATATTCTCCTTCCTCCAGTCCGTCGGTATCCCACTGAACGGAACTCAAGAAACTTCTGTCATTTGCTTCTGTTTCCGCAAGCAGGGTCCATATTTCCTCCGTGCTGTCCTCTTTCCTATACTCCACACGGATACGGGACAATTGTGCATTGTCCATAGCCACTACCTTGATGGTCGTATTGGGTCCTGCATATCCGCCATCTGCCGGTGACATACCGGTAATAACGGGAATCGTTGCATCTTCCAGCACCGTGGCATATATGCCTTGGGAACACTCCCCTTCATTTCCTGCAATGTCCACAGCAGCCACCTTGTAGATATAGGAGCTTCCTACTGTTACCGATGTATCGTAATAGTTCAATGCATTCCAGTTTTCTTCAATGACCTTAAAGATACCTGTCTTTGCGTCAGCCCGGTAAATCTTATAGGCCTTGATATCCTCCTCTGTACTCTCCTTCCAGTTCAATCCCACATAACCGTCCACTCCCGTAGCGGTCAGATTTTCTGCTTTTGCGGGAGGAGTGCGGTCAATGCGATACTCCATTACGACGTCTTCCCCCGTAGACAGGGGTGCATTTTTTAGATCGGATGCATCGTATACTTCAAATTTTACATAAACAGGTCCCTCCGGCAACGTCGATATGTCAAAATCATATCGGAACGTAACATCCCTGCCGTTCGGATACGCCAGGATATTAGCAAGCTCCGTATAGTTCTCTTTATCAAGTGAATAGCTGAACCTTGCATTCCGAACGGAATCATTGTCGCTTGCCCTGACTTTCAATGCAATTTTATCCTTGTAGAAAGATGCAGCCGGGTAAACCGCTGTGATGACAGGATTTGTCGTGTCCGCTTTCGTAATAACATTAAGGACCTTGGAAGGGACGCCCCTGTTGCCCAGATTGTCATACCCAACTACCCGGAAACAGTACTCGGAATCCGGAGACAGCTTCGTTACAGAATATCCCAGAACATCTGCCACAGTGCCTACCGAAACAAATTCATCCCCTTTTTGCTGTTCCACCTGGAAGTAAGCAAAATCACTCTCTGCCACATCTGCCCAATGAATCTGGACACCGGTGGCAGTCACAGAATATCCCGTGATTTCTATCTGGGCAATACCGGTGTTGTCCACCTCGTATCGTCTGGTAAATTCTTCTGCGCTCCTATTTCCACTGGTATCTACTGCAAGTGCTCCGAAAATGTAACTGCCATCAGAAAGCCCTGTAGTATCCCATCCATAAGCGATCTGACCATTCTGCGCAGATACACGCCCAAGCTCTACCCATTCCTCCCCATCTTCCGCTCTGTATCGGAGAATCACAGATGACACTTCCTTATTGTCTTTCGCCGTTACTACAATAGGCTCCGTCTGGTTGACCCTTCCCGCCCGCGGTGTGATGCCGGTCACCTGAGGCGGTTCCATATCTCTCTCCCCAACAGCTTCTGCTCTTACGGAGTATCCACTCTCATTGTCAAATTTATCTACTGCCGTAACAACATAGATATAGGTCTTTCCGTCCTCTATCGTCTTGTCGGTATATCGATTCCCATATCGGCCGTCCACCTTGGCAAGCAAGTGGAATTCCTGTTGATCTTCCTCCTGCCGGTACAGGTTATAATAAGTGCAATCGGCACTGGAAGAAACCTCCCAGGATAAAGCCACCGTTCCATTATCTGACAGAGCCTCCACTCCCGTGGGAGTTTCCGGTGCCTGCCTGTCAATGTAATATACTGCTTCCTGTACATCAGTATTGCCATCCTCGTCATACAAAGTATAACGCACCCTGTATTCCTGCTGCCCTGAAAGCTGGCTGATATCCCAGATATAATCCACATAAAGGGAAGTATTGTCCCACTTCTTCTGCCCAAGCAAGGTGGGCGAAAGCATACTCCACTCTCCTGCTTCGTTCAAATATTCCATCTTGACTTTATTGCCGGTGCTGTTTCCTACATTTCGGAAAACCGCTTGAAGTGTTACCTGTGTGCCGCCAATACTGCTGTAGTCCTGTGGCTCAATCCCCATGATTTCCGGCATGGCAACCGAAGCCTCCACACGCTTGCTCTCCTGTGAAGGATTTCCGGAAGCATCATTGGCCACAATATAATATTGATATACCGTATTTTTTTGCAGGCCTGTATCCTTATAGTAAGTATTCTTCACCCCGGTAGCTACTTTTTCCCCGTTGCGGTAAATGGTATAGTCTTCTACTCCTACATTGTCTGTTGCCGCATTAAAGCTAAGCGTCACAGAGGAACCTGTACGGGTATATACGGCTGCCCCTGTAGGTGCCGCAGGCGCCTCGATATCCTTCGGAGTCTTTACCGTACAGCTTGGTGAATCAACAGCGATATTCCCAAATTCGTCAAAGGCATAAACCTTATAAGTGTACTCCTTATCCGGCAAAATTCCACAATCCGTATAACAAAGAGCGCTGGTTGTGCCTATCTTTTTGTTGTCCCGATAGATCTCATATCCTGCGATTCCCGATTCATCTTGCGCTCCACCATAAAACAGCGTGACTGATTTCACCGTAATGTTGGAAGCAGTGATCGCTCCTACGCCTGTAGGTGCGGTATCATCTGTGATGTCATAGATGACTTCCTTTGCAAGTCTGTTGATCGGAATATAAAACTGATATCTATCATTGTTCTTCTTTAATATCAATTTATTAAATTTTGTGATTCCATATTGGGAAGAAACTGTCTGCACAAAATTCCTCCCATTTTCAGACATCTTGGGCGAAAGAATTATTACATGATTGTTGCTTGCGATAAAATCTACACGATTCTTTCTGGTAAAATGTCCCCGAATCTCCAATGTCCCGTCTGTAAGCAAGCCTTTATGATCATATTGGGTATATATTACAAAATCATCACCAACGAAAACATATCCTTCTGCATCCTGCATAATCAGTTTGCCACTGCTAAGTATTGAAAATTCGCCCATGCAGCTAATCTGAGCCGATTGCACATACAAAGGTGCATTAATACCAATATTTTCGGAATTTACAGAGTATCCCTCTGTATACAAGGGAGCGTTTATCCGCAATGTTCCTTCTATTGTCAGATCCTGTTGCAACGTATTCTCTTTGGTCAATGTCACAGACCCGCTCCAACTTCCATTTTTCAACTTATTCAGATCATCTACTCGGATACTGCCCTCTCCTGTAATCGTATCTTCTTCATCCGTAGCGATTGCTTTTACGACAACATCCGATGTTATAAGCAACTCCTTTTTATTGCGATTGACCACATTACTTACCCACAAATTGGTATCGGATGTCCATGTTTGTGTGTCTTCTCCTGAAAATACCAGTAATGTATTGCCGATGCCGCCGGTGCCGGCACTCTGCAATGCAAGATCCCCCTGTACTTCCAAAACACCATCTGACATTTCTTCCGCACTAATATGATTCAACTTCATCACAAGATCACCGCAGATCAATACTGTGTCTTTGGCGTTCTGCATCGTAAACTGGCTTACCTGGGCATTGCCGTTTACAATAAGGGCTCCCCCATTTATTTTGATATCTCCGCCGCTTTGCAAAAGATCTCCTGTTACCGTCAGAGTGTGTCCGTTCAGATCCACCACCCCATCTCCGATGGTCAAATCTCCCTGACATACATAGTCTGAAGTCAGTTTCCAATCCCAGATCTGCGCATTATTCCCCAAGGACAGCTTACAACCATTCTGTATCAGCTCTTTTTTTGCAAAAGTCTTCTCACTGTATACTCCCTCCTGACTGTAATTCTTTAATTCCACTATAGCAAAGCATTCACTGTCCTGTATGGAAATCGTCTGCTTCTCCTGTCCGGAAAACAAAAAGCGATGATTTCCGGTCGCACATAATCCGCCTGCCGATGTCAGATTTCCACCAACCTCAAAGGTACCGTCAGTCAACTGATGTCTGCGTTGGGAAAGACTGGCAACATTTCCCGCAACACTGATATAATCTTCTGCATGAGTCATTATGATAGAACTGTCATATCCCCTGATAATATTGTCCTTGATATCATAATTGCCTTCTATCGTCAGTTTACCGGTCTCCATGGTGAGCGTATTTTCCTGAATGCAGTTGCCTTTGATCACAATATTTCCGAATATGGTAGTGATACCCTGGATATACAGATCCCCATAAACAGTCAACGGTTTTGTCAGTTTTGTGGGTCTTGCCTCAATGTAAACATCCCCATGATAACAATCATCTTCAAAGGATGTTGTTTCACATATTGTAATGCTGCCGGAAAGATGATTTCCATGTGTGGTTACACTGCCTCTTATTACCGGGTTCTTTTCAATCGTAACACCTTGTCCACTGGTATTCTGTACTTCCAAATTTCCTAAACAAGACATATTCCAGCGATCAATGGACTCAATACTTACAATCTGCTCTTCCTCACCACTTAACAGCAATGTATGATTCCCTGTTATCTGCAATGATCCTAATATGGTTACATTTCCTTTCACCTCCATAGTTCCATCCCAATAGCATTGAGTCGCAACTGAATCATACACAAAGTCCCCTCCTACATACACATAGGATCGATCAGACATACTCAAGTATCCCCTGCTCTTCCCATAGACATAAGAATCGCCTTCCTGACTTCTGAACTGCACCCTGTAATCGCCTTCCACAGTCAGCCGTCCGCCATTCACCCGGACAGTTCCCAAAAACTGAATCAAGTCGCCCTTGACTACCAGTTCATGTCCGTTCAGATCCAGGGTGTCACCAATCAGAATCAGATCGCCCTCATATACAGTATCCTCCTCCAGGCGCCAGCCATATATGCCTTCTTCCGTTCCATACATGATTTTGCAATTATTACGTATTAACCGATCTATCCTAAGAACTTCTTTTGCCCAGACACCTTCTTCGCTTTCGTTCTTCAATTCTACAGTAGCAAAAAACTCATCTTCTGCTACATCTATCACCTGCTTTTCTTCTCCCGAAAATACAAACTTGTGCAAGTTATTGGCGTAAATTCCGCTTGCTGAAGTTAAATCACCTCCTATTTCAAATACTCCATTTTGAAAGTTTCTGCATAACTTAGGCATCTCTGCAGCGCCACATGTATCGTATGTTACATCTCCGTATACATGAACATAATCTTCTGGATTTTGCATCAGGATCCCACTACTAAACCAAGTGCCACGGCTTATAGAATAGTCTCCTTTTATAATGAGTTTTCCCTTTTTCATACATATTTGTGAACTGGGAGTCTGAATACAATTGCCATTTACATTAACAGTGCCCGATATTTCCAACGCACTAAGATAACAAGCAACTATCAGATCACCATCAATGGTAAATGTATCCTCTATCACTATTTTCTGAGCAATACGTATGCTTCCATTATAATGATCCTCTGTAAAGGTTGTGGTCCCTACGATAGAAATTGCTCCATTCACCAAAATAGCCTGATTATCCACATTTCCCAAAACGTAGGGCTCTCCCAGTATCGTCACACCCTGCTCACTGCTGTTTTTGATCTCCAGATTGGCTATTCTCGACTTTGTCATGTCAGACTCTTTTACATCTACGGTCTGCCCGCTTGCTCCGCTCAGCAGCAAAGTATGGGCGCCGCTTGGAATAAAGGTTTTGCCATTTATGATTACATCCTGTTTTACCTCTAATACTCCTGCCGTTAAGTAATCCTTCTGACTCATTGAGGTATCAAAAATAAAGCTGCCGGATACATTGACATGATCAGCTTCCTCTGTCATCTGCAATATTCCGCTGCCTGTTTTGTAGGTATATCCTTCCTCCTCCGATTCTCTATATTGTAACCTGTAATCCCCCTCTACCAGCAATTCTCCGCCTGCGGGCTTTACCACACCGGACATTTGTACCAAATCCCCTGTTACCTTTAGCTGATATCCATTCAAATCAAGCGTACCATCCAACAAGATAAGGTCACCCTCATATACGGTATCCCCCTGCAAAGTCCACCCGGATTCCCCCTGTAACTCACCATAAGTGATCCGGTTTCCGTTTGTGATCAATGTTGTCTTTGCAAAAAGCTTTTCCGAATAGACTCCTTCGGCACTGGTATTCTTTAATTCCACCACGGCCATATATTCATCTTCCGTTAAGGATATCACCTGTCTTCCTGTTCCTGAAAACAAAAAACGATGATTCCCCGTTGCATGAATCCCCTTATAAGAAGTCAGATTTCCTCCTATTTCAATGGTTCCTGCTGACGTCTGACATGCCTGACCGGAATGACAGCTCATGTTCCCAAGCACATGTATGTAGTCCTCTTCATGGTTCATGTACAATCTGCCGTCTGAACCGAAAATAGTATAATCTCCTTCTATGACCAGTTTGCCATTCCGCATTGTAAGACTGTCATTTTGTTTACAGTTGCCTTCTACACAAAGTTCCCCTTCAACCACAGTACTGGAATATAGATACAAATCTCCATGTATTATAAGCGAATCCTTAAAAACTGCACCATTGGTTATTCTTATATTCCCTTTAAAATCTTCATCCGCAAAGGTAGTGGTTTTCCCTATATCGATGTATCCGCCTATCAGATTGTCATGATCTGTTATCTGCCCCGATATATATGGCGAAAGTGCTTTTACGCCTTCCTCACTGATATTTGTGATTTCCAGATCTGCCAGCCTGTTCCCGGTATATCCCGATTCTTTCAGCGAAAGCTCCTGATACCCTTCTCCGCTTAACACCACTTTATGTTTGTCTGTAGCGATAAAGCTATTCTTTCCTTCTACTTTAAAATCCTTCTTTACCTCCATGGTTCCCGCCGTTAACTGCGAACCTGTGCTGGAATTAGAAAGAAAACTGCCCTCTACATAAACAGTATCTTCCTCATTGGTCATTTCCAGTCGAGCGCCGCTTATCCCATAAGTGTAGGAGCCTATATTTCCCGTCCTCGATTGGATACGGTAATCGCCATTCACAATCAGATTGCCCCCATTGACCTTTACACAGCCGGAAACCTGTACCAAATCACCTTCTATGATCAGTTGATGGCCATTTAGATCCAGTGTATCCTCCACTAAAACCAAATCACCCTTACGTACCGTATCCTCCTGCAATGTCCAGCCATACTCGCCGACGATATCGCCGTAGGTAATCTTACAGTGATTCCGGATCAAGTTGCTTTTGGCAAAAACAGTTGCCGAATATACCCCTTCTTCACTATAGTTTCGCAATTCCACACAGCCAAACCGCCCATTTTGACCCATTGAAATCGTCTGCTTCTCTTCACCGCAAAAGATGATCTTATTTTGTGAGCCCATGGTGGTTTCATAGAATCCTGTCGCTTTAAAATTTCCTTTCAGTTCAATCTCACCGCTGTTTACAGCAGTTCCTTTACCGTTATTCACCCATGCAATATTTCCCCCTACGTACAAATAGTCATTTACACTCTGCATCAGGACACTGCCGCCGTCTACGGTAAAGTTTCCCTGACAATAGAGTGAACCGTCATTGAAGTTCAATGTGCCTGATTTTTGCCAATAATCTTTACACACTTTCAGGGTATAACCATTCAGATTCAGTGTCCCGCTGCTTAATTCCAGGCTGAACACCTGCAGGTTTTCTGTCAAAGTATAATTTTCGGAAATCACAAGTGCTGCAGGAACCTGTACTTCCACCGCATTGCTTACCCCAAGCACCTCTCCCTGTCCATTCTTTGCCTGCACCTGATAAATATAGCTCTGGCTTTCCACTATCTGACTATCTTCAAAAATCGTCTCCGTCTCTTCTGCGATTTCAATTACAGATAATAAGGTATCGTTTCTAAAGATTTCATATTGGGCGGCTTCTTCTCCAAGCGGGCTCCACTCCAGTTTTATGACACCATCATCACTCATTTCTCCGGACAATTCCAATGCCCCATTTGCCGGAACCGATATTTCGTTGCCGGAAACTGAGCTCTGCGAAATTTGTGCCCCATTTTCTGAGACAGAACTCTGCTGTTGTCCTGCGGCAGGCTCTTCCACTTCTTCCACCTCTTCCGCTGCATATACTCTGTCCGGAATGCAGTCCAATACGCTTTCAACGGGAAGCATGGTGATGATAAGAGCCAGTGCTATCATTTTGTTTCTAAAATTTCTTTTCATAGTATTTTCCTCTTCTACTTATCTTTTTAAAACCAAGTCCGAACCCACTGTACGAACCGCTCCCACAGGCTCTTGATTCCCATAAAAAGTTTTTCCCAGAATCCCGGCCCCTTCGCAGGTGTTACGGATGCTGCAGGTGCCTCCTTGCCTTCCGTTTCTTTCATTCCCTCCGGGTCTTTTGCACCTTCCGCTCCCTGTATGTCTTTCGTTTCCCCTTCGTTCTTCCCGACAGCATTCTCCTCCCCGTTTGACCTTGCTTCCCGGTCCGAAGGCGCTGTGGAAGAAGCTGTTTTATCATCGGGCTTTTCTGTCTGGTCCGGCTCTGTCTTCTCTGACTCTGTCTGGTCCGGCTCTGTCTTCTCTGACTCTGTCTGCTCCGGCTCCGTCTTCTCTGTCTTATGTACCTCCACACCGGTGATGTTTCCATTTTTGTCATAAGTATATTCCACATAGCTTCCGTCATCATAAGTGACCCTGGTCACCCGGTTCAGCGCATCATACAGATATTCCTCCGCCCGGACCGTACAGACACTGCCTGCAAGCAGGCTTCCTGCCATTCCCCAGATCAAACATAATTTCCTCAATCTCTTCACTGTCATACCCTCCCGTTTGGCTGATCAATCCGTATCTTAGGACAAAAAAAAGCTGCACAAATTACCATAAAAGTAATTGTGCAGCCGAACCATCATAAAAAATATCTTCAGGACCGGTCCTGATTTATGACTTCATGCTTTGCGTCCATTCATCACTAAATGTTTGCCCCTTTTACGAGGAGTATTTTACAATATTCATCGGCAAAAAGCAACATTTATTTACAAAAGCACCCCTTTCAGCACCTCATCCTCCAGGACGATCTTCTTCGCCAGTTCCCGGTATTGCTCCTCATGGAGATAGGTGTGGCGGTGGGGCTTGATGGAGGGTGCCATATCAATGGCCTTGAGGAAATCCGATTTTTTCATCTGTCTGGTGGCGGCATAGTCCCAGAATCCGGTATCTGTCAGCACCGTATTGACGCGCACATAGCGGTGGTCCTGGACCTTGCTCATAATGTATGTGGCGATCCCCACCTGGATTCCGTGAAGCTCCGGCACTTCCAGAATCTTATCCAAAGCGTGGGAGATCAGATGCTCGCTGCCGCTGGTGGGAGCACTGCTTCCCGCAATTTCATTGGCGATGCCGCTCATGGCCAGGGAGTCCAACAGTTCTTTCAAGAATACATTTTCCTTAATGTCGTGATAGGGTGTGCGGACAAAGCTGTTGACCGCCTTCTTGGCGATCATCACCGCAAAATCGTTCACCTCGCTGTACCCGCATTTTTCCTCATAGATCCAGTCGTACAGGGCCGTGATCTTGGAAATCATGTCGCCGATGCCGGAATAAATGAATTTCTCCGGTGCCGTCTTGATGACCTCCGTGTCCACGATGATGCCGTAAGCCAGCTTTGCAGGGACCGAGGTCCTGCGTCCATCCACGATCAGGGAGGCACTGGCGCTGGAAAAACCGTCGCTGGAACTGGAAGTGGGTACGCTGATAAAGGGAAGATTCCTGAGGAATGCCGCATATTTCCCGGCATCGATCACCTTGCCGCCGCCGATGGCGATCACCGCCTGGGTCCTGTTGGAAATGTTGAAGGCAAGGCTGATGATATCATCGATATCCACCGTGTCCAGTTCGCAGTACTGGAGCACTGTGATATCTTCCTTTTCCAGGGACTTCATCACATCCATGCCAAAGAGATCGATGAGTCCGTTTCCGAAATAGATCACCACCTGATTCAGTCCTTCCGCTTTCAGGTAAGTGCCGATCTGTTTCAAAGCTCCCGATCCTATTTTCAAGATAGCCGGTATATTAATGCTGTTTCCTGTGTTCATAGCTCCTTCTCCTTTTGGGGGATCCCGGTATTTTTCTTCCCGGAAATCTTTTTTGTCCTTATGGGGAATTTTACCACAAAAATCCACCTCTGTCACGATTTCGCTCTTTCTTTTCCCTCGGGATTGTGTTAAAATTTGTTCGTTAGCAATTCAGGAGGTGTATTATGTTAAAACAAGTTTCCATTTATGCAGAAAACAAAAAAGGAACTATGGAGAGGATCACATCCATCCTCGCCAATGAAAATATCAATATCCTGGGCTCTGTCACCAACGACAGTGCAGAGTACGGCATCGTGCGCATGGTGGTTTCCGACCCTTCTGCCGCAGCCCAGGCGCTTTCCCAGGCAGGCTTCCTCTGCCGTCTCACCGATGTGCTGGGAGTGGAGGTCACCGATGAGGTAGGCAACTTAAACAGACTGCTCTTATCCCTGGAGGAGAGCAATATCAGTGTAGATTACCTGTATCTTTCCTTTAACCGCGCTTCCGGAAAGCCCATTATGGTATTCCATGTAGACAGCGCTTATGAGGTGGAAGCATGCTTAAGATCCAAAGGCTTCACCCTCTGCTAAACATTTCCCATGGAGATTCCTGATATGAGAAAGCAACAGACCTATACCTGCACCGTTATTTTGCTGTTCCTGATCGGAATTGCTGCCAGAGGCGTCCTTCTGGGAGCAGTTCCCGGTGGAATCAATCAGGACGAGGCCTTCGGTGCTTATGAAGCATACTCTCTGTGTCACTATGGCGTGGACAGCTCCGGCTACAGCTTTCCCGTTTATCTCAATTCCCGTGGAAACGGCATGAGTGCCCTGAACAGTTATCTGATGATTCCTTTCATCGCCCTGTTCGGGCTGCACACCTGGGTCATCCGCATCCCGCAGTTTCTGACTTCCTGCTTTACCCTTTATGTTGCGTACAAGCTCCTGCTTAAGCTGTTCGACCAAAAAACGGCTTTGCTGGGGCTCTGTTATCTGTCTGTGTGTCCCTGGCACATCATGGTGTCCCGCTGGGGCATGGACTGCAATCTCACCCCCGGTTTCCTGCTCTTTGCCTTTTATTTCTTCCTGCTGGGTGTGGACAATTCCAAATATTACATGCTGTCGGGACTCTTCTACGGACTGAGCCTGTATTGTTATGCCACGATATGGCCCATTGTCCCCCTGATGCTGCTGCTCCAGTTCGGTTATCTTTTATATACCCGGCGTTTCCAACCAAATCTCCACGTCTGGCTGGCAGTGGGCATCCTGGCCCTGCTTGCCCTGCCCTTACTGTTGTTTTTGCTTGTCAATTCCGGCTTTCTTCCGGAGGTACGCACGCCCTTTTTCTCCATCCCCAGGATGGTGGAAATGCGGAGCAGCGAATTTTCCTTCCGCAATATGCGCTGGAATCTGCGCACTCTGATCCTGATGCTCTTAAAGCAGAATGACGGCCTCTACTGGAATGCCACGGCCGAATTCGGCTTATATTACAAAGGCGCCCTGGTATTTGCCGCCATCGGCTTCTGCCTCTGCGTCAGAAGGCTCTTTGTCAGCATCAAAAAACGCACCTACGACGGTGCGGTGCTTTTGCTGGTTCCTTTCCTGTGTTCCGTGTTGCTGGGCTGCACCATTGAGGTCAATGTAAACCGTATCAATGCCATCCATATTCCCATGATCCTGTTTATCATCATGGGACTGTGCGGGGTACTTTCCTTTTTGGAAAAGCGCCTTCGTTTCCGGTACGCATGGCACACGGCCCTCGCAGCCCTGCTACTCTGTTTTATCTGTTTTGAGAGCTTTTATTTCACTTCCTACCGGGAAAAGATCGGCGTCTTCTTCCAGGAGGGCTTGGAGGAATCCGTGGAATATGCCATGACCCTGGCGGGAGAGGATAAGGACATCTACATTGCTCCCGGCATCAATCACAGCAAGATCCTTTACTATAGCCGGATGCCTGTCACCGAATATCTGGAGAATATTGAATACGCAAACGAGCAGGGTTCTTATTTGAAGCTGGTTTCCTGCGGGCAGTTTTACTTCCATCTTCCTGATATCCCCAAAGGGGCCGTCGGTATCATACCGGAAGATTCCATAGCAGAATTTGTGGAAGCAGGCTGGCGGATAGAGCAGTTCGGGCACACTGCCGTAGTATACTGACTCTGTCACCGGCAGTCTTCCTCAATGCCTTCCCGCCCCGCCGTCTCGATCACCGTCTTGTCCACATCCTGCTCATAATTGCGCATGGCCACTTCTATGGGGGTGGGGTCCTTGGTGATGCGCCTGCCGCCGATATGGTTGAAGAACACGATGATCCCGGCGGCCAGACCCACCGAGTAGGATACTTCCAACACATTCAATCCCTCCGGCTCTCTGTTCATGGCGATCCGGTAAACCTGGGAGAACACGTCGTTGATTCCCACGTCATTGTGATAGGCCATGATGGTAAACGCTGTTCCAAAAAAACTTATCAGGCACACCAGCACTATTTTCCAGCCCTGCACGAACCCTTTATGCTTGTTCACATCCACCCACCCTACCAGCACATCCGGTTCCCCGATGATCTGGACATTTATATTGGGGCACATTTCTTCCATCAGCTCCACCAGCTTCAGGGTGCTGATGACACAGCGTTTGCACTCCCCTTTTTGGAACCGGTGGACCTTGATGGACTTTAATTTTGCTCCGATCAGTTTGTCCTGACACCGCAGGCTTCCCAGATCTTTCAGGTAGACATCCTGGGACTGCACCTCCACATTTCTGTCGCACTTGATATATACCGTAATATTTTCCATGGTCTTCCCTTTTACATTGCTCTTACTATCTTAGCCGTTCCATTTCTCTCCCAGGCTGTTCACGAACCGCTCCATATCCGCCCTGGTGTGCATCTGTCGGCTTTTGTCCACTGTAACCTCCTTTTCGGCATCACTCATCCCTGCAAAAGCCTCCATGGACTTTTCATTTGCCGCTAAGGACAGCCCAAACCCAATGGGCATATCGCCCCCGGCTCCGATACTCCACTTCTTTTCCATACATGGTTCCTCCTTCCACACGATTTGTTCCTTTCACGATCCGCCCCCAATTTTGCTGTCCCACGTAGTAACAGATATAGATGATCCCGGCATCTTTCAACCACTCAATATGAGCGAGTTTTTCTCAGCGGTTACCTTTTTTCTTGCGCTGTCACACCCGGGCCACTACTTTTGCTGCCCAGTAAATCACTCCCAGCACCCAACTGGAAAAAATCCCATACAGGATCACAGGTCCCGCAATGGTAAAGATCTTGCAGCCGATTCCAAATACCTGTCCTTCCTTTTGGAATTCAATGGCAGGCGCCGCCACGGAATTGGCAAAGCCCGTGATCGGCACCAACGCCCCCGCTCCGCCCCATTTTGCGATGCCGGGATAAATATTCAGACCTGTCAGGAGCACTGACAAAAATACCAGGATCAGGGAGCATACACTGCCTGCGTCCTGCTTTTCCAGTCCAAAGTGATTCATGGCCATATTCAGGATAAACTGACCGAGGACACAGATCACTCCGCCTGTCAGAAATGCCTTCCCCATCTGCAGCCACAGATTGTGGGTGGGGGTAATCTCCTTTACATACTGTTCATATTCCTGTTTCTGTTGTTCGTCCATTCTTCCCTCTTTTCTGCAGATTCCCTGCGTCCTGCCAAACCGCATCCTGTCAGACCACCTGATGCATTTCCTGCCAAAAAAAGAACAAAGAGCCACAGAGTTTTCCGATCGCCATGCTTAGGATGGCACACCCAATGCCATGGCGAAAGGATATTCTCCTTGCAAAGATGGGAATACTGTCTAACATCTCCGCAATGGCTAACGCCAGGCAGCCGATGAACATACCGCTAAAGATCCCGAACACTGCCTGAAAGACCACACCGGCCCCGTTCCATAGCAGAATGTGCTGCGGAAAGCGCCCCTGCAAAAAGGCGGCAGCCTGACTGTAGCGTTCAAATATGCTCAAGAAGCTGCCAAAGATCGTTCCCATTATGACCATTTCCTCATAGAGGAACACTTTTTTCGCAGTGTGGGTCTTGCCTGCGAAACGCGGCACCAGGCCCACAGCCACCAGCACGGTAAATACCCCTGCTGCCGAGAGCAAACCATAGCTTCCCGCAATCACCGCCAGTAAGATCATCCTGCCCATCTGCATCCTCTCCTGTCCCTTTTTGAATCACTTTTATTATGCGTTCTTTGTCAGGTATTATTCGCCCGGTTGCGTTTTTCACAGAAAAGTATTAAACTATGGATATCACTACGAAAGGAAGCAAAAAAGTGGAAGCAAAAAAAGTATCCGATTCCGAAACAGAACAGCTCCGGGTGGTGATCTACCCTGATATCAACGGATTTGGGCGATTGTTCGGCGGCAGGCTGTTAGCCTGGATCGATGAGGTGGCCGGCGCTACCGCCAGACGCCATTGCGGGCGCAACGCAACCACTGTTGCCATTGATAATCTATATTTCAAATCCGGAGCTTATTTAAATGACATCATCGTACTGATCGGCAAAGTGACCCATGTAGGCCGCAATTCCATGGAGGTGCGGGTGGATACCTACAGGGAAGACACCGACGGCACCAGACATCCCATCAATCGGGCTTATTTTGTCATGGTGGCAATGGGCGACGACGGCAAGCCTACGGAAGTCCCCCCGCTGATATTGGAAAATGACGGCGAGCGCATGGAGTGGGAAAATGCTGAAAAGAGAAGACGTTTACGCCTGGAAAGAAAAAAGGAAGGGTATTAACCCCTTCCTTTTTGTTTTACTCTTCCCAGAATCTGGAAAAGCTGATATTCATATCCACATTTCCCTTGATGCCATCCACCGTGCCTTCGTCACTGTACTGCCAGATCTTGTACTCGTAAGGATAGTACAGGGTGTCGCTGTAAGAAGCCAGCCACTTGTCATAGTTCTCAAAGGTCTCCAGATCCAGCATCAGCACTCCCATCTCCATGTTGTGATAGATCATGGGCTTATAACCGGCATTTTCAATGGTCTGGCAGAACAGAAGCACCAGGTTGGTACGTTCCTCCACCGTCAGTTCATTCATGCGTGCTTTTGCGCCCGCCACCTTTTCCACATCGATCACAACGGGGCCGTCGATATGATATGGCTCGATCTTTTTTAATACCAGTTCTGCTTCCTCCAGGATCTCATCCTCGGTCACAGCCTGGGTGTAGATGTATACACCCACCTTGATGCCGGCATCGGAAGCGCCTTTTAAATTTTTATCAAAATATTCATCCTCAACCAGCTTGCCGGTGCCGTAGCCTCTTAAGCCCACGCGGATAAACGCAAATTCCACGCCGTCAGCCGCCACCTTATCCCAGTCGATCTCTCCCTGGTGCTTGGATACGTCGATCCCCTTGTGGGAGATCAGTTGGCCTTCTCTGACATATTGATATTCCCCGCTCTCCAGGATCTGCAGATTCTCCTGTTTAAGGGTATTCATCTTGAGCTCATTATTGATGGGTACAAAATGGATCTTTCCGCTGCTGGCCAATACCAGTTCTTCCGGATAGAAGGGCCGCAATGCTTCCACGGTGGTATCCCCTGCAGTGAGATTGGCCTTGATACCCCCTAAGATCTCTTCCTCTTTATCCTTTGCCGCCTGCTCCACTCTGGCATCCGCCTGCGCTTCCACCGCCTGGATCTTCTCCATCATTTCCGTATAAGTATAGGATTCCTGGTACTCCTCCCGCTGGAGCATGTTGATGACTTCTTCCGTCTCCTTCTGACTGGCATCAATCTTACCGTTGATCCATTCGTAGAAGCCGGCTCCCACATACATGATGACGATCAACACCAAAAGATAAGCAAACAGGGTAAGGATATACTTTGCCTTCTTGTTCTTTTTCTTTCTGGTCTTCTCCAGCCGGTCCTCGGAAGTCCTGGCCGCATATTCCCCGGGGCCTTCCTGTCTTTCGCCGTTTTTTCCCACGCTATTCCAATCGTTATTCATGCTTTCTCCTATCTGTGTATCCCAATGTGCATGACACATAGTTTCTCTTCTTCCTTTCTATTGTAAGGGAAAACCCTGAAGAAAGAAAGCCCATTTTCTCATTTTATAAAAACTTAATGGATGGCAGCACGCTCTCTGAGCCGCAGCAGGATCTTCTTTTCCAGACGGCTCACCTGTACCTGGCTGATTCCCAGACTGGCAGCAATCTCTACCTGGGTCTTGTCCTGAAAATAGCGCATGCAGATCAGGTCACGTTCTTTCTCTTCCAGGCTGTCTAAAAGCTGGGAGAGCAGGATGTGGTCCAATAGCTTCTCCTTTTCCCGGTCCGCATAATCGTGGATTCCGTTTCCGGCCCTGCTTCCGACGCATCCGCTTTCTCCCCGGATCACCTTGTCCACCAGATATACCTCGTTGCCATCCTCCTGATAGACGGCACTGTAGAGAGATTCCACCTCCAGATCCGCCTCCATGGCAAGCACAATATCTTCCTCCGACAATTGGGTTGCCCCGGAGATCTCCCGGATAGTGGGCTCCCGGTTCAGATCGCTCTGCAATTTCTGACGCACTTGCTTCACTTTCCATCCGTTTTCCTTGATGGTGCGGGATACCTTTACCATGCCGTCATCCCGCAGGAATCTTTTGATCTCCCCGGTGATCATGGGAACTGCATAAGTAGAAAATCTCAGCCCCAGTTCCAGATCAAATTTGTCAATTGCCTTCATAAGCCCGATGGTGCCGATCTGGAACAGATCTTCGGCGTCATATCCCCTTCCCAGGAATCTGCGCACGATATGGTGGACCAGTCCCAGATTTTTCTCGATCAGTACTTCTCTTGCTTCCTTATCCCCTGCCTGTGATCTTGCAATCAGTACTGACACATCCTCCATAGGCTATTCCTCGCCGCCTATCCATGCGCCGGCACTCAGTTTCTTGCTCATGCGCACCGTGGTTCCCTGTCCCGGTGTGCTTTCCACCAGGAGATCATCCATGAAGGTCTCCATAAACGAAAACCCCATGCCCGACCGCCCCAACTCCGGCTTGGTGGTGAAAAGCGGTTCCATGGCCCTGGCGATATCCCCGATGCCTTTTCCCTGGTCCGCCACCTCGATATGTATGATCCCGTCTTCCATCAGGCAGTGCAGCCTGACCTTTCCCGGATGCACCACACTGCCGGCAGGACGGCTGTTCCCGTATTTCCCATAACCTTCATAATTTTCATAGCCGTGAATGATGGCATTGGTCACCGCCTCGGAAACTGCCGTCTTGATATCGGATATCTCCTCCATAGTAGGGTTTAAATGGGATGCAAAAGAAGCCACCGCCACCCTGGCGAAACTCTCATTGACGGATACTGCGTCAAAACAGATCTCCATTTCATTTCTTTCCCGTGTAGCAATCATATCCATAAATATCTCTTTCCTCCCGCTAACTAATGACTTCCACAATTTTGTTCAGGCCGGACAAATCCAGTATCCGCCTGATCTGCCGGTCCACATGAATGGCATAGACCCTGCCGCCGAAGCAGGCGATCTTCCGATACCGCCCCATAATGATGCCGATGCCAGAGGAATCCATGAACCTGGTGTCCTCAAAGTCAAACACCACATGCTCCACCTCGTCTTCCATAATGTAGTGATCGGCGTTTTCACTGATATAGGATGCAAGATGGTGATCTACCTCCTTTGGCATCCTGACCATCAGACAGTTGTCGATAATCTGAAAATCTTCCATATCTCTTCCTTTCCTTTCCTGCATGTCCAAATACCGGGCAATTCAAAATGCCTGTCGGCGCATCGGGCCGACAGGCATTTATCTTCTGTATCTTATGGACAGCGATCCATCAGTTGGAAACTGTCATCTCGTCTTTATACTGTTGTGCTTTGCGGGCTCTGTCCGTGCCCGGGAAAAGTTCGATCACCTTGTCGTAAGTGGCCACGGCATTCTCCGTATCGCCGCTTCTTCGGTAGGCATTGCCCAGATTGTAGAGGGCATCCACATTGGTATCATCATAATATACCGCTCTGGAAAGCTGCTCGATGGCAGTGGTAAAATCATCATTGCGGTATGCTGCGTAGCCTTCCGTGTAACAGGTAGCTGACAGATCGGGACCGATGGTCCCCAACAATGTCCGATACAATGACCGGAAAGCCTCTGAGGTGTCTTCAATGTTCACATTCTGGGCGATGCTCTCCAGCTTTTCGGCAGTCTGTGCCACATCCTGGGTCTCAAGATAAGCGGTTGCTGCTGTCAGCAGATCGTCCATGGTGCTCAAAGTACCGTCTGCACCCACATAACTGTCCAACTCCTGATGAAGCCCATCATTTTCTTCCCGGAGCTTTTTTACCTGGGATTCCAGCTCCTGGATGGTAATGGTCTTGGCATCCGACTGCTCGCTGATCTCCTTGATGCTCTCCTGGGCTTTGCTGTTCACTGCCGCCTCCTTGGCAGGAACCACCAGAAAGTACACGGCAGCCATGCCGATGATCAGACCGATACCGATATTTAACAGCGTTGATCCTGCACTGCTCTTGGGCTCCTTCACATTCAGGGGCTGAATGATGATCTCATTATCACTCTGATAGCGGACGGAATCTTCCTTCTTTCTTCGGGAAGACTGCTTCACCGACTCATCGGGGGCCAGCATCAGCTCCACTTCTTTCAGATAACGCAGGGTCAGCGTATTATTCCGGTCGATATCCACACACTTTTTCAATTCCCTTTCAGCCCGTTCCCACTGCTCGCTGTCCATATAAAGGAGTGCTAAGAGCTGGTGGGCCCGGATGAACCTGGGATTTAAGGACAGGACCTTCTTTAACTGTATGATTGCCAGATCCTTGCTGTCCTGGAGACAGTAGGTGTAGGCCTGGTTATACTTCTTGATGGTCTGATTGATGGAATCCAGCCCGGATGTATTGGACTGGAGCATATTGATATAGTCATCGGCGATGTTCTTTTCCGGCCTCATATTCTTGCTGATGACCCACTCGCTCAAAGCCGCAACCACCTCTCCCATCTCAAAATAGACAAGTCCCAAAAGATTCCTTGCATCTATATTGTTCTTATTAAATTTCAAACTCTGCCGTAAACTGTTGATTGCACCTGTCAGGTCCCTCACGCCTGCCTTTTCCAGGCCTTCGTTGTAGAACCGGTTGGAAACGTACATTATCTTCTTGTAAAGAGACACATCTGCTCCGCAGGCGGTACAAAAATCATGTTCTGATAAAAGGCAGCCACAGTTATAACAAAACATGCTTACCTCCTATTGATTTCCCTCTTTGTGCTCAGATTCCTTTATCATCTTCACCAAAAGATCCGCCATATCGGTCAGATCCTGGTTGTAAATTGCATCTTCCGCATCCTCAACCTCAAGGCTGGGATGGAATTTCTTCAGTTCTTCTTCAAAATTGATCATGCTCTAAAGACTCCTTTATCTCTCCAACCAGATACAGACTTCCGGCAATATAGATGCGCTCCCCGTCTTTTCTTCCGGCAAGCAGCTCCTGTAATGCCAGCGTAACATTCTCATATACGATCATACATCCACAGGACGGATATGCTTTAAACAGCCCCTTAAGAAACTCGGTGGAAGCTGCCCGGCCATTGTGTATGGGCGCAATGGCGATCTTGTCAAAAAGCCCGGACTGTGCGATCTCTTCCACCATATGGGCACAATCCTTATCGGAAACGGCACTGAAAAGCAGAGTTCTCTTCCCTTTTGTGCCGTCCTCCCTCACTGTTTCCAGAAATGCCCTGATACCGTCCTCATTATGGGCTCCATCCACAAAAACCTCCGGCAGTATCTCTTCCATCCTGCCCTTCCAGAAGCATTTTGCCACGCCTCTTGTGATCTCATCCGCAGAAATCGTCCTGCCTCCGTCCAGCACCTCAATGGCTCTCACCGCCAAGGAAGCATTTTCCATCTGATAACGTGCAATGGTATGGATACAAAGCCTAACATAACCATAATACCTAGTATGCAGGCAAAAATCAATGTTTTTATTGTGAAAATCTAAGAATCTGTAGTCAGTTTCCGACACCGGATACAGGGAAACGCCAAGTTTTGACCCTATCTGAGAAAATACGCGGGTGGCTTCCTCCTCTGCATCGGAGAACACAAGGGGCACTCCCTTTCGCAGGATTCCCGCCTTCTCCGCTGCGATCAAAGGGATGGTGTCTCCCAGATACTGTACATGGTCCAGGCTGATCCTGGTGATCACCGTAAGCACCTTTTCGGATACCGCATTGGTGGCATCCAGCCTGCCCCCCAGCCCGGTCTCCAGAATACAATAATCTGTATCCGCTTTGGCGAAAAGGATCATCGCCATAAAGAACAGATACTCAAAAAAGGTGGGGTGATACCCTTTTCCCTGTTGCAGGCGCTCCCAGTCCAGACTCTCATAGATCTGCAAAAAAGCTTCCAGGAATTCCTCTTTGCCCGGCATGCTTCCCCTGATCAGGAAACGCTCTCTGATATCCACAAGGTGGGGGGAGGTGAACACACAGGTGCTGTATCCCGCTTCCTCCAGTATAGAACGCAAATAAGCACAAACGGAGCCTTTGCCGTTTGTGCCGGCCACATGAATGATCTTCATTTTCCGGTCGGGATTCCCCAACTGTTCCAGATAGGCCCCGGTATCCTCCAGAGTATTCTTGGAAGTAAAGCGGGGCACATCGTACAGATATGCCACCGCCTCTTCATAAGTCGTAATCCGTTTCTTTTCCATGGTGCTATTTCAGCTGCTCCAATCTGGTCTTTACCTGCTCCATCATCCGGGTGTACTTTGCCAGCTTCTCCTTCTCCTCGGCGATCTTTGCCTCAGGGGCCTTGGACAGGAAACGCTCGTTGGAAAGCATACCGTTTACTCTGGCAAGCTCGCCCTCCAGCCGCTTCTGTTCCCTGGTCAGACGCTCGATCTCCTGTGCGATATCCACCAGCTCCGCAAAAGGAATGTACAGGGTCGCACCGGGTATCACAACGGACACTGCATCCTGGGCAATACCGGTCTTATCTTTCTGTATGGTCACATCGCTTGCGTAAGCCAGGGAAGCAAAGAACAGCCTGCCTTCCGTGAAAGCAGCACAAATGGAGTCATCCTCACTTACCACATAGACACTTGCCTTGCGGCTGGGCGCCACGTTCATCTCGGTACGGATGTTACGGATGCCGCGGACAGCCTCCTTGATGGTCTCAATATCTTTTTCTTCCTTTGCAAAATTGCGCTCTTCTGCGTATACGGGCCACTTGCTGATCATGATGGATTCCTCCTCGCTCTGGAGCGTGCAGAAGATTTCCTCCGTAATGAACGGCATATAGGGATGTAACAGCTTCAGGGCGTCGATCAGCACGGTCTTTAAGGTCCAAAGTGCTGCATTCCGGCTTACGGCATCATCGGAATTGTAAAGTCTGGGCTTTACCATCTCGATATACCAGTCGCAGAATTCGTCCCAGATAAAGTCATATACCTTCTGAACTGCGATACCCAGTTCAAAGTGTTCCATATTTTCGGTGACATCCTTTACCAAGGTATTCAGCTTGGAAAGAATCCACTTTTCTACGGGTTCCAGTTCGCCCAAAGCAGGCTCGCTGACAACGCTTGTCAAGTTCATCATAATGAATCGGGAAGCATTCCATACCTTGTTTGCAAAGTTGCGGCTGTTCTCCACTCTCTCGTAGTAGAAACGCATATCGTTGCCGGGTGCATTGCCGGTGATCAGGGTCAGTCTCAGGGCATCTGCGCCGTACTGGTCGATGATCTCCAAAGGATCGATGCCGTTGCCCAGGGATTTGGACATCTTGCGTCCCTGGCTGTCCCTTACCAGTCCGTGGAACAGTACCGTCTTAAAGGGTTTCTCCCCCATATGCTCATAGCCCGAAAAGATCATCCTGATCACCCAGAAAAAGATGATGTCATAACCGGTCACCAGCACATCCGTAGGATAAAAATAGTCCAGATCCTCCGTCTTATCAGGCCATCCCAAGGTCTCAAAAGGCCACAGGGCTGAGGAGAACCAGGTATCCAGTGTATCGGGATCCTGAGTGAAATGGGTGCATCCGCACTTGGGGCAGACATCCGGCATCTCCTTGGCCACCACTACTTCCTTACACTCATCACAGTAGTAAGCGGGAATCCTGTGTCCCCACCAAAGCTGTCGGCTGATACACCAGTCACGGATATTGTCTGTCCAGTTGAAGTAATTTTTCTCCATGCGCTCGGGGATCAGCTTGATCTCGCCATTCTTTACCGCCTCTCTGGCAGGCTTGATCAGTTCATCCATCTTTACAAACCACTGCTCTTTTACCAAAGGCTCTATGGTAGTCTTGCAGCGGTCATGGGTTCCCACATTGTGCACATGGTCTTCGATCTTCACCAAAAGGCCCATGCTGTCCAATTCTTCCACAATGGCCTTGCGGGCCTCATAACGATCCATCCCGGCAAATTTCCCGCCGTTTTCGTTGATGGTGGCATCATCGTTCATAATGTTGATAACAGGCAGATCATGACGCTTTCCCACCTCAAAGTCATTGGGGTCATGGGCAGGGGTGATCTTCACCACGCCGGTACCGAATTCCCTGTCAACATAGGTGTCGGTAACAATGGGAATCTCACGGTTCATAAGGGGCAGCATGACTTTCCTGCCGATCAGGTGCTGGTATCTCTCATCCTCAGGATGGATCGCCACAGCGGTATCACCCAGCATGGTCTCGGGACGGGTGGTGGCAAAGGTCAGAAACTCTGTGGTGCTTAAAGTTCCGTCCTCATTTATCAACGGATATTTGATATGCCAGAAATGTCCGGCCTGCTCCTGGTACTCTACCTCCGCATCGGAAATGGAAGTATTACAGACAGGGCACCAGTTGATGATGCGGGCACCTTTGTAGATATAGCCCTTTTCATGCATCTTTACGAATACTTCCGTAACGGCCTTGTTGCAGCCCTCATCCATGGTAAAGCGCTCTCTGTCCCAGTCGCAGGAGGAACCCAGCTTCTTTAACTGGGAAATGATGCGTCCGCCGTACTCCTTCTTCCATTCCCAGGCTCTCTCCAAAAATTTTTCGCGTCCCAGGTCGTGCTTGTCGATGCCCTCGGACTTTAACTTCTCGATGATCTTGACCTCGGTAGCGATGCTGGCATGGTCCGTTCCCGGCTGCCACAGGGCGTTATAGCCCTGCATCCGTTTGAAACGGATCAGGATATCCTGCATGGTATTGTCCAGGGCATGTCCCATGTGAAGCTGCCCGGTGATATTCGGGGGCGGGATCACGATGGTGAAGGGACGTTTTGAGTGATCCACCTCGGCATGGAAATATTTTTTCTCAAGCCACTTTTCATACAATCTGTCCTCTATGCCCTTAGGGTCATAAGTCTTTGCCAATTCTTTGCTCATTGGTTGCTCCTTTCACTGTCTGATGTCATGAAAAAAGCCCTCTGCCGACTTTCGTCAGCAAAGGGCGTCATGAACGCGGTACCACCTTTTTCACAGAAAGCGCTACGCTTTTCTGCCTCTGTATGATCCTGTAACGGGAATCACTCGTGGGAATCTAATGGATGACCTGACAGAGGAATGCTTTCTTGCAGCATAAATCTGTCCATCGTTCGATCCTCCGGCTCGGAAGCTACCTTCCGCACTCCTTCCTTAAGACTGCCTCCCAGCGTCTACAGCAATCCTCTCTGATAAGGGGTGATGCGTACTCCTCTTCGTCACTGCCTTTTATTACTTATATTGTTGACTATAGTCCATCAGAGTGGGATTTGTCAAGTAGTTTCTTGTGATGTCAATGGTCCTCAAAACTGGACTGAAAAAAAAGTTATATTCTGGCCCTTTTTATCATTCCACTTTTTGTATACACTATCCCTAACATTCACAGACCTGATCTGTATGAAAAACTTGAGGAGAAGTATTCATTATGAAAAAACAAGAACAAAACAACACACGAAAAAAGAATCCTGCACTTTTGATCGTAGGTGCGCTCATTATCATCGTAAGTCTGGTCTTTGCGGTATACAACCACAATAACAGCTACGCCCGGTCTGTTGCCATCGGCAAGGAGTTAAAGGAAGTCAAGGCACAGATCACCGCCGTGAAAGAGGGGACCGCTGTGGGAGACCTGGATGCACTGAACGCACTAAGCGCAGCTCTCTCAAACGATAAGCTGGCCAATGAACGCCCTTATTCTTACAGCCTGGCTGCATTGTTTTTGGGCATCCTGCTGGCTGTCAAAGGGATCTATAACACAGTGGTGGGCACTGCTCCCTCACAGAAGGCAGATGTGAAAAAGCTGGCCCAGGCAGGACTGTTAGCAGCCCTCTGCTATATCGGCTTTGCTTTCTTTAAGATCGACATTCCCGTAGGTACGGAAAAGACCGCCTTCCACTTCGGCAATGTATTCTGTGTTCTGGCAGCACTGCTGCTTGGCGGTTACTGGGGCGGTCTGGCCGGCGCCATCGGCATGACCATCGGCGACCTTACCACTTCTTATGTGACCAGCGCCCCCAAGACTTTCCTGTTAAAGTTGCTCATCGGTCTGATCGTAGGTCTGGTCGCTCACAAGATCTTTAAGGTAAGCCGTTCCCATTCCACTTCCTATGTGACCAAAGTTACCATTTTGGCCTCTGCATGCGGTATGGGCTTCAACATCATTGCAGATCCTCTGGTAGGCTACTTCTATAAGACTTACCTGTTAGGAGTTCCTCAGGACCTGGCAGCCAACCTGGCAAAGATCAACCTGCTGACTACTTCCGTAAATGCAGTGACCGCTGTGATCTGTGCCACTGTTTTCTACCTGGCCCTCCGTCCTGCCCTGAAAAAGGCCGGCCTGTTCGTTCAGGTTACCCCGGAAGAGACCGCTGACGCTTCCAAGGAGAGTAAGTAATGATTCCACGTCTGGCAATGTTCAACGATATCGCAGGCTTCGGGCGCTGTTCCACAACAGTGTCCCTGCCCGTTATCAGTGCGATGCAGGTACAGGTATGCCCTGTACCTACTTCTGTTTTATCCAATCATCTTGGTTTCCCGGTATGGCATGCCGAAGATCAGACCGCACATATCCCCGATTACCTGGATGCCTGGAAAAAACTAAAGCTTCGCTTCGATGGACTGTACTGCGGCTTTCTTGGAAATTTAGAGCAGATAGCGATCGTGGAAGGCTTCTTAACTGATTTTAGTCCCGGTTTCTTTTTGCTGGACCCGGTCATGGGCGATCACGGGGTCTGCTATTCTTCCGTGACCCCTAAGTATTGCCGGGCAATGAAACGCCTTCTTGCCAAAGCAGACCTGATCACCCCCAATATCACGGAAGCCTGTCTTTTAACCGATACACCCTATCGCGAAGACGGTTCCTGGACCGATTATGAACTTACCGATATCTGCAGAAAGCTTTCCACCCTCTGTGACGGAAAAGTGGTGATCACCGGTCTTTCCAGAGACGGCTACTTCTTAAATTATATCTGGCAGGATGGCCACCGCACCACCTGCACTACAAAAAGCGCAGGGGCCTCCAGGCCCGGTACGGGAGATCTGTTTGCCTCCATCCTGGCAGCCGATGCCCTGAACCACATAGATCTTGACACTTCTGTGAAAAAGGCCTCCGCCTTTGTAGCCCGGTGTATTGCCGGAAGTGAAGAAGCCGGTATCCCGGTACAGGAAGGTGTCCTATTTGAAAAATACCTGCGGGAATTGATGTGATCCCGCAGGTATTTTATGCCTTATTCCTGAAACGTAACGGTGATGTTCCCTACCGCACATTCCACATCGATATTCTTGGAAGCACCGTTTGTGACGGTCCGCTCCTGTGTCATGTTGCTGTACTTCTGTTGTCCGATGACTACTTGCCCCATGGCGCCCCGGATGTCATAGTTGAAATCCTGCTCCGCTCCGGCCAGCTCCATGTCGATATTGCCCATGGCGCACTCAAGCTCTGCCTTCCCGGTGATATCTCCTTTGATCTCCAGTTCTCCCATGCCGACCTCTGCCGTCAGCCTCTCAGCCTGCAAGTCGCTCAGTGTGATCTCACCCATTCCCACCTGCAGTTCTATCTGTCCGGTCTTTACTTCCTTACCTGCGATCTGTCCGGCTCCCACTTCAAGATCGATGGCATCTGCCGAAAGATTCCCCAGATCCAGGATTCCGGCACCCAGTTCTATCTGGACCTCCTGCAATACCGCATCCTCCGGTATCGATAAGGTGATCGTGCCAATTCCGTCATTGCTTGTCTTGCCTGCGCTTCTGATCGCTCTCACATACAGAGTATCTCCCTTCACATAGCTCTGGAACTTTTCCGTGCCGGAAGCCTCTATATAAAAATCTCCGTCCTCGGAGGGTTCAAACGCTACGCTGTAACCGCCCACTTCCATGCTCAGACGTTCAATGCCCCCTTCTGTCCCATCCGAGACCAGCCTGCCCGGAGAATATCGCTCCACGTTGCCGCTTTGGATATCGTATTCTTCATCAAAGAATATCTGATCGTCAATTTCATAATTGACCTGGCTCAACTCACCCATAACGCCTTCTGTGGCAGAGATACCCCACTCCTTCCACTCATCAAAATTTTCTTTTAAGGTGCCGTCCTGAATGGCACCTTTTACCTCACCTACCAGTTCTCCGCCCTTTATGGCTCCGGAAACGACTGCCAGCGCAAATCCCAAAACAATGAATACCAGTGCTGTGATAGCACATCTTTTCATGAACTTTCCCATTATTTTCCTCACATTCCACCGCATTGCGGTATCTTTTTTCTGCCATGATCACCGATACATTCCCACTTATGCCGTCTGCTTCCCGCCGAACAGACCCCTGCACAGGCTTGCGATCCCCCGGAAAATAGCCGGTGTAGCTATGCCTGCCATGGCCACGGTAAGCATCAGAAACAGGATGCCGATCCCGCCGCAGAGCAGACCCCCGCCGATCAATCCCATTCCAACGATGATATCACCTGCCATAATGGTCATGACTGCCGCTGCGATCAACACCACCAAAATGACAAACAGAAGAATGGACGCCACACCAAAGCCAATGATGAGGCCGAACCATGCAGCCACGATCCCGGTCAGGATGCCAACCACCCCGGAGCCGATCCCCAACAGGATCGGCGATGCCAACACCGCCAGGATCACAATGAGCACGATCATGCCTGTGGACATTTTCTTTTCTTCCTTGATCTCCCTTGCCCGGGTTCCCTGATATTCTACCATATCATGGCGCCCTGTGGGTTTTCTTTCTTCAGGATTGTCCCCATATCCGCTGCCGGACAGATCCCGTTTGATATTCTCCGCCACACGGGCAGGGGTTCCCAAAGCTGCTATCACATCCTGCTCATTCTCCGCACCTGCGTCATTAAAGTAATCATTATAATATTGTAATGCCTCTTCTCTCTCTGTGGGAGAGATTCCTTGCAGCAATGCTTCCAGTTGTCTCATGAATTCTGCTCTGTTCATCATTGTTCTTCATCCTTTCCTTCAAAGCTCATCCGGCCCTCAAAAAGTCCCGCTATCTTGTCTGCATAACTGCGCCATTCCGCTTCATACAGATGAAGCTGTGCCCATCCTCTGCTGGTCACCTTATAATAACGCCTGTTACGTCCGGCACATTCCCTGTCATAGACCTCCAGGCAGTCATCCTTCTGAAGCCTGCGCAGCACGGGATAGAGCGTAGATTCCGACAATTCGATGACCTGGCGGACCTCCTGGGTGATCTTGTACCCATAAGTGCCCTCCGGCTCCTTGGAGACCACCGCCAGCACGATCGCATCCAGCAAAGCTGCTCCTGTGTTAAATACCATGTACCTGCTCCTTTTCGACAATGTCTGCTAAATAGCATTATTTGGTTGCTCTATATAATATTATATGACGTATAATATTATTTTTGTGTATAATATACGCCATATAATATATCCTGTCAAGAGGAAAATTTCATCCCCGGGGAAACAATCGTTTTAAAAAAGCATCATCAGATAGGAAAGCTTTTTCCTTCCCAGCAGCGCCGCAAACAGTTTATCCGCAGAACCATCATAGATCTTGTCGATCAGTTCATTCGTCTCCGCCTCCTGCACCACTTCCTTGGGAATCAGGGCATGCACATAAAGTTGGGTTCGGAACGCTCAATGGCCCCTTTTTTGATGCATCTTTTGATCAGCGTATAGGTGGTATTCCTACGCCAGAGCACATCCATGACCTTCAGCTCAGAATCAAAAAGTTTTATATCCATAGTCTGTGTTTCCTTCCATTCCCTTTTCCTGATCGTCTCTATATAAGTCTTCCATCCTTCTAATTTCCTGCACTACCCTTTCTTTTACTTCCAAAGGTTCTAAAATGTGGATATGTGAGCCATAAGAGAGTACATAACTGATAAACCACTCCATATCTGTAACCTCAAGATTGCACAATAATCTGCCGCTGTCTGTTACCACAATATTGTTCAATTCTTCATATGCGCGGAAGGCCATCTTGTGACTGATCTCCAAAATGACCGGAATACTTTCACGATGATCAGGATATTTCCCGGGGACCTTTGGCAACACCTTTCCTACCGTTTCCGGTTCAAAAGGGATGTCCAACACCCTTATCCGGGATATCCGCTTCAGTTTAAAGAAACGATAGTCCTCCCGCAGACAACAATAGGCGTACAGATACCATGCCTGATCTTTAAAGCACAATTTTAGGGGTTTTACTTTTCTTTCAACCAATCCCTCTTGATTTCCCGAATAAATGATCTCCATATAGCAGTGTTCCAATATGGCATTTTTAATCTGCTCAAAGACAGCCGCATCTTCTTCGCTATTTGCCCAACCGGAAAACTCTATTTCAATCCAATCCGGATATTGCTCTCCTAAAAAAGAACGAAGTTTTGATAGAGGATCGTTATCAGCAGAAAGAGAAACTTCATTCAATGCATTGAGAGATTCCATTATTTTTTTCTTTTCCTCTATGGTAAGGACTGATCTGTCCAAAATATAGTCTGGCAATATTGAAATTCCACCATATTTGCCCTGACTGGTATAAATAGGGATCCCGGCTATAGTCAATTTATCGATATCGCGATATATGGTCCGCTCCGAAACCTCTAAAATATCAGCCAATTCTTTTGCTGTCATCAGCGGTTTTTCCATCAGCAAATATACGATTTGAAATAACCTATTTATCATTTATCATCTTCCTATGTGCTTTTATTTTTTTCATTGCCCAATCATAGTGACTGCTGGTCACACTGATGAAGTAGGAACCAATGGTGCTGCCCCCTACCCAGTCATATACATTTCTTTGGAATAATTCTTCCTCTGACATTGTTTGGATGACTTCCATGATCTTTTTGTGGGATTCTTGAAACTGTTCCAATGCCCTGTCAAGGGAAACTGACTGGTTTCTTTCCCAGAACACAACATTCATATCCCCATATGTTTTCCAATTATAGCCCTCCATGAGAAATGGCTTATGCACACCCGCTTTGTTGTTGGCCACCCACCTAAGCATCAGGTTGTGCCACTCATGTAAATGGATCAGGATATCTCTTAAGTTTTTGTCCCTTCCCCAGTGTGCTTCTTTCTTTTTGGTATCTGCCGAAAAGTCAAATTCTGTGTTCAATTCCGTCTCTGTCATAGAATCCATAAGTTGCAACAGTTTATCATAGTTTACATCTGCCGCCTGGATCAGATCATTTTTTGTCTGTGGTCTTGCCATATCATCATTCTCCTTTGAAGTGATTTATAGAATAAGTATAACACCGGTAACCTGACACCCTCTGTCATATTTACTTTTTTCACGTCAAAAGTAAAAAGAAAGCCAACAATAGGCAGACTGCAACTGCTGCAATCTGCCCATCCATCTGCCATCCATCCCAAGTTTTCACAGTTTCCCCTTTGCGAATGCTCTCCCTAGCATTCACATTTCCAGAAAAAGGCACTGTATGCGGGCAGACTGCTTCCGCCGCCAAAATCGTGAAGTGCACCGGATATCAGATCCTCTGCCCTTCCGCAGCCCGCATCAAAATGCGCCGTAAACTCCTCCCCATCCGCATTGACAGCCACCAGTACACGCTCATGCTCCGATTTTCTCTCAAAGATACACTGCTTATTGGTGAGCAGTACCGAACGGAATGTCCCGTAATTCAGCGCCTCGGAATGTTTCTTTGCCTCACTAAGCCTCTTGATCCATTCACACAGCTCATTCCAACAAGGCTCATGAAAACAGGGACGCAGCGCCGGATCTCCCTCCTCCTTGCGGGCTTTTGTCCCCCACTCACTTCCGTAATACACGCAGGGGATTCCCGGCATTCCGAACATCAGCGCATAGATCAGGGGAAGGTGCTTCTCATTGCCCAAAATGCTTGCCACTCTGGTCACATCATGGTTGTCCACGAAGGATAACAGGTGTTTTCCTTTGTAAAGAGTCCAGTTTTCCGGTCCAAACTGGCGCATCAGGGAGTGATTGATCTCAAACAGGTTCATACTGTTGAAGCTGCTGTAAAGCCCCTTATAACACTCATAATTGGTGGCCGAATGAAGCATGGCATCATTCACCAGACGGTTGTAGTCACCATGCAGCATCTCACCCAGCAGATAAAATTCAGGCTTCAGTTCCTGTGTAAAGCTGCGGAGCCTGCGCAGGAAATTCTCATCCAGACTGTAGGCCACATCCAGCCTCAGACCGTCAATATCAAACTCCTCCACCCACTGTCTGATACTGCCTAAAAGATACTGCACCACATCCTCATTACAAAGATTCAGCTTGACCAGATCGTAATTGCCTTCCCAGCCTTCATACCACAGACCGTCATTGTAATTGGAATTGCCTGAAAGATCGATCCTGTAAAACCAATTTAAGTACGGGGAACGCTCCCTGTTCTTAACGACATCCAAAAAGGGGCCAAACCCTCTGCCCACATGGTTGAATACCCCGTCAAGAACTACTCTGATCCCGTTTTCATGGAGCGCCCTGCACACTTCCTTAAAATCTTCATTGGTCCCCAGCCTCACATCTATTTTCCGATAATCCCTGGTATTGTACCCATGGGTATCCGATTCAAATACCGGGGAAAAGTAGACTGCATCCGCCCCCAGTTCCTTGATATGGGGAATCCACTCTTTCACTTTCAGGATGCGATGTTCCTGGATGCCGTCATTTTCAAAAGGCGCTCCGGTAAACCCCAAAGGATATATTTGATAGAACACACTCTCAAAAGCCCACATAAACTACGTTCTCCTTTTCTCCTTCATTCTCAGACTGCGTCAGCAGAATCATTATACCACAAACCTGTCATCCTCCACAATCATGCATTGATTATTCCTTTTTCGATTTACATAACATTTATCCTCTCCATTGACCAGTCCAGTATTATTGCATCAACTCTTGCAAAAAGTTCCTGATTCTTAGAATTTGAAACAAATGTCGGTTTTTAGGGACTTTTTTCAAAGAAATCCACTGAATCCACAAAGTTATCCACATATACAGGACTGTCATTACAGGGTCATTCAGGCTGTCATTTTTATCTGTTTTGACGTCATTTCTTTCATTTTCTTTAAATCTGTCTGCTACTTTAGTTTACATAACATACAAACAATCAAGAAGAATCCTAGTTTACATAATATGTCTATAGCCAGGAATCCCAAAACCGCTCCACGCGCTTTCCAATCGTATCCACGCTTACCGCTTCAAAGTTTTCCCACTCCCTTGGAAACATCTTTCGATAAGTAAACTGCAGGAATCTCTCATCCAACAATGCGATCACTCCTACATCTTCCGCTGTCCGTATGACTCTTCCCGCCGCCTGCAGCACCTTGTTCATTCCCGGATAACGATAGGCATAATCAAATCCGTTTTCCCCTCTTTGCTCAAAATAATCTTTCAGGATCTCTCTCTCATTGCATACCTGAGGCAATCCGGTCCCCACCACGATGACTCCGATCAGGCTGTCCTTTTTCAAGTCGATTCCTTCTCCGAAGATGCCGCCCATGACACAGAATCCGATCAGCGTCCGCTCCTCTTCCTCTTCTATTTCCATTCCGATCAACCCCTGCAGGTCACAGTCCTCATTTCCCCGGAATCTGTCCAGGAATTCCTCTCTCTCCGATTCACTCATGTACTCCTGCTGGATCAGGCATTCTTTGTCCTCCCCTGCAAAACAGGCGGTGTAAATGTCATAGATCCTGTGCAAAAAGGAATAAGAAGGACAGAATACCAGATAATTCCCATGCCTGTTCTTTACGATCTCATCAATATACCCTGCGATCTTACGGTACTCCTCCTCAGAACGCCTGGTATATTTGGTAGTCACATCGTTGGCGATCAATAACGCCCGCTTTTCCGGGTTGAACACAGATTTCGCATAGACTTCGTAGTCCTCCGGGTCACCTCCCAGAAGCTCCTTATAGTACTGGATCGGCAGGAATGTAGCAGAAAACAGGATGGTGCTCCTTCCCCGCAGCATGCATTCCTTCAGATTCTCTCTGGGATTGACGCAAAAAAGCTTCAGCAGAAAAGTGCCATCCTCCCCTGTCTGCGTATATTTCACATAATGTTCATCCAGTCTCTCATAAATATCCAGAAAGTGGCGGACCTCAAAATAGAAATCCAGGATCTGCTCCCGCACCGGCAGCTTTTCCTCTTCCTGTTCTTCCAAATAATCTAAAAGGGTACTGTAAAGTCGAAGGAGCCTGTTTACAAAGGGATCAATGCTTTCCACCAACAGATAATCCTCACACTCCCGTTTCAGACTCAGCAGCTCTTTATTACAGTTCTCCAACTGCTGGATCAACAGTTCCCCATACCCCTCCTTCACCAGGATGCTTCTGCCCTCCGGATGGCGCCTTTTTTTGCCGGAAAAGTAGACTGTGTCCGCTTCTTTTGCAGTGTCCGCCACAGCTTCCGCAAGTCCCGACATTCCCGTCATTTCTAATGTCATCTGTCCCTTAACCCCTGATTTTCTGCTTCTTTCAGACAGTTCTGACACTACCGTCTGCTTCAGTTCCCGCTTCAATTCCAGGAATTTTTCTTTGACCAGGGAGGCGCTGTACATTTCCCTTCCCCGCTCTAAAAGGTTGTGGGCTTCATCCACCAAAAACAGATAATTTCCGCCACTGCCGTCCCCAAAGAAACGTTTCAGATATACATGGGGATCAAAAAGATAATTGTAATCACAGATAATGCCGTCCGCAAAAAGACTCATGTCCAGACACATTTCAAAAGGGCATACCCTGTGCTTTTGGGCATATTCCTCTATCTTCTCCCGGGTAAAGCTCTCCTCCGTGGTCAACAGGTCAAAAATAGCATCGTTGATCCTGTCATAGTGCCCTTTTGCAAAAGGACAATTCTCAGGATTGCACTCTGCCTTTTCCATAAAACAAGTCTTCTCTTTTGCAGTGAGGATCACACTCTTGAATCGTAATCCTCTGCTCCTCAAAAGGGCAAAAGCCTCCTCTGCCACCGTCCTGGTAATGGTCTTGGCTGTCAGGTAGAATAATTTTTCTCCCATTCCTTTTCCCATGGCCTTTACAGACGGAAATACCGTGGATATGGTCTTACCCACTCCCGTAGGAGCCTCCAGAAACAGCTTCTTCTTGTGGTAGATGGTCTGATAAACATAAGTGACCAGCTCCTTCTGCCCCTCCCTGTACGCAAAAGGGAACTTAAGATCCTCTATGGATGCCTGGCGTTTCTTACGCCACTCCCAACTGTAATCCGCCCACTTCCTGTAATCGGCGATCAACTGTTCAAACCAGTCTCTCAACTCTTGAAAATCATAATCCTGGTAAAAATAGCGGAGCTCCTCCGTTTCCATGTTGCAATAGGTCATTCGGATACGGAGCTTTCTGCGCTCCTTCTGCAACCCATACAGGTAGGCATAGCACTTTGCCTGTGCCACATGGACCGGCAACGGTTCTTTCATTTTGGAAAGATCCCGGTAAGTCCCCTTGATCTCATCAATGACTGTTTCTGTCTCATTGTCAATGATACCGTCTGCCCTGCCTTCCACTACCAGGACATACTTTTCGGCCTGATAGGTATAGCGCAGGAACACTTCCGCCTGATAATCGGCACCCATGCGCTTCTGTATCATCCTGTGTATCCTGCTCCCCTCCTGCATGGCATTCTCCGGACTTCCCTGATGCCTGTTGTCAATATCCCCATGGCGCAGTAGGAATTCCACCAGATTTCTGACAGAAACCCTCACTTCTCCCAATGGTTCCATTTTGTAAGTGTCTGTATTGTCTGCTTTTCTTGTTTCAAGACTCTGCTCTGTCACACTGAACCTCCACCGCCTCCGGAATGTCACTCCGGATGAAAACTCTCTAGGAAGATAGTACTCTATCTGCCACAGAGAGTCAAATGTCGGAAGCAGGTTTCCCATCCATACCGGAAAGATTTTTTTGAAATTCCGTCATGTACTCCCGGAATCTGAGCGGCAGCATATTCCTCTGCAGCTCCAGATTCCTTCGCTCCCTGATTGCGATCTTTTGGCAGAAATACCCAAAAAGCTGCTGACAGGCACGTTCTTTCTCCGATCTTTCCATGTTGGAAAGACGCTCCATGGCATAAAACGCCTCCGAATCCTCCCCAAGCTGTGCCACATACCAGCCGTTCTCCCTATTTTCTGCACTCACGGCAGGATGTATGCCCCATAGTTTCCTGCCCACGTCCTGTATCACAAAATTTTCTGCCGGAAATCTGTCTGCAAAATGAGACATCAGGAATGTCAGAAGATGATTCTTCGGACTGATCCTGGCATAAAGGATTCCCTCTCCCAATTCTTCAAACCGCAGGAAGCCTCTCAAATGGTCATATTCCCGCCGGGCTCCCCGCCATAAGGAAAAGGTATGGTGGACATACTGATCTGCCAGATTGTCCAGCATATGCTCCGGCCGGCACTTACCGGCAAGACCTGCAGCTATGGTCTGATACACTGCCTGGGCTTTCTCCGCATCGGGCGCAGCCAATGCCAGACATATCCGGTAATAATCTTCTTCTCCAAACTGTCTTTTCAAGGTCCGGATCACTTTTTCTGCCTTTTCAAGATCCGGCGTCACCGGGACATACTCTGCAAACAGCAATAATTCATCGCCAAGGCTCAACCGGGTTTCCTCCGGTGTGTGCCTGTCCTCATACACATTATAGATTGCGGTAAAGATTCCCTCCAAAGAATCCTCACACTGATATACGAACATATAAAAACCTCCTCTTGTTACAATTGTCCCACTGCTGCCCCCAATGCCTCCTCCGGCTGTATCTGCCTCTGAAAACCGGCATCATCGAACAGGGACATCTGCCTGTAGGTCATGCCGTCACTTCCAAACCGTATCCTGTCCTTCTCGGAAGTAAGCCCCCGCACGATATAATCCTCATCCAGTTTCGTGGGATACATCATCTTACCATTGCAGGTAACGAAATAAACCGCCCGTTTCATCACCACACCCATTTTTTTCATATCCCCAAAGCGCAGATTGCCACTCCTCCTGGCAGCTACAATGCGCCGGGCGCTGTTCACACCGATGCCGGGGACCCTTAACAGCCGTTCGTAAGGAGCCCTGTTG
This sequence comes from Lachnospiraceae bacterium, assembly GCA_017621075.1. Lineage (GTDB taxonomy): Bacteria > Bacillota > Clostridia > Lachnospirales > Lachnospiraceae > Acetatifactor. The sequence continues at coordinate 102,845 of JAGATV010000030.1, read as the reverse complement.
ATCTCTACCGGGAACTGCTCCAAGTGCCTTACCGCCCAATCCTCCTTGGGATCCAGCATCACATTGAAGAAAGGGCGGTCCTCGCTTAACAATTCCTCTGCCGAGAAGCCATAGAATCTAAGAAGCCAGTCCGCCTGGTACAGCCTGTGCTCCCTAAGAAGCGGGGGGCCGCCCGGCAGCGCCGGCAGGCTCTTATCCTCATTGACCCGCACAAAGGCAGAATAAAATACCCTCTTTAACTCAAACTTCCGATACAGGCTTTCAGCAACCCCCATGATCTGATAATCGCTTTCCCCCGTAGCCCCGATGATCATCTGGGTGGACTGACCACCGGCCACGAACTTTGGCGCATTGCGGTACACTGCCAGATCATAGCGGCTCTCATGGATATGATTCTGGATCTGGCGCATAGGGGTCAGGATATTCTTTCTGTGCTTATTGGGGGCAAGGTTCTTAAGCCCCTCCGCCGTAGGCAGCTCCAGATTGACACTCATCCTGTCCGCCAGATACCCTGTCCTGCGGATGATCTCCCCATCCGCCCCGGGGATCGCCTTCACATGGATATAACCGTTAAAACCATATTTTCTGCGCAACAGCCACAGCGTCCTGAAGATCAGCTCCATGGTGTAGGTAGGATTGCCCAGGATGCCGGAACTCAAGAACAGTCCCTCAATGTAATTGCGCTTGTAGAACTCCATGGTCAGCGTGCAGACCTCCTCCGGGGTGAAGGTAGCCCTGGGCACATCATTGGAGCAGCGGTTGATACAATATTTGCAATCATAGATACATTCATTGGTGAGAAGGATCTTCAAAAGGGAAATGCATCTTCCGTCACTGCTGAAGCTGTGACAGATCCCACTGGCGGCACAATTCCCCATGGACCTCCCGTTCCCCTTCCTGTCCACGCCGCTGGAAGTACATGCCACATCATATTTTGCGGCATCTGTCAGGATGCCCAGCTTCTCCATAACGGACATCTCCTGCCCTGCTGCCAGAAATTCCATACTCCCACCTTCTTTCTTTTGTCGAACGCATGTTCTATTTATAGGATAGCACTTATGTTCGAATCCTGCAAGATATTTTTCCATAAAAAACTATTGCAAAATATTGGGAAAAGCGTTTAAATAGAATAGAGTGATTATCATGCAAAGGAAGTAGGAAACCAGCTATATGTCTAAATTGATTATCCCCAAAGATTACAGATCCGAATTAAACTTATACCAGACACAGATCGCCATCAAAACGGTGAAGGATTGTTTCCAGTCCCTGTTAGCAGAGAGACTGAATCTTTTGCGTGTGTCCGCACCCCTTTTCGTGGACCCGTCCTTAGGCCTCAATGACAACTTAAACGGCGTGGAACGCCCCGTTTCCTTTGATATCAAATATCAGGACGGCCGCACCGCAGAGATTGTACAGTCCCTGGCAAAGTGGAAGCGTTATGCCTTGAAAAAATACGGCTTCTCCGTGGGGGAAGGCCTTTATACCGATATGAGTGCTATCCGCAGAGATGAGGAAGCAGACAATATCCATTCCATTTATGTGGACCAGTGGGATTGGGAAAAGATCATCACCAAAGAGGATCGCAATCTTGACACCCTGAAGAATACCGTCCGCGATGTATACAAAGTTCTCCGCAAGACGGAAAAGTACATGGCCATCCACTTCGATTACATAGAAGAGATCCTTCCTCATGATATCTTCTTCGTAACTACCAAAGAACTGGAAGAAATGTTCCTCGATTACACACCCAAGGAGAGAGAGTACTATATTGCCAAGGCAAAGGGCGCTGTCTGCATCATGCAGATCGGGGATGTCCTGGAGAACGGCGAGCCCCATGACGGCCGTGCTCCCGACTATGATGACTGGTCCTTAAATGCAGACATCATCGTATACTATCCTGTTCTGGACATTGCCCTTGAGCTGTCCAGCATGGGTATCCGCGTTGACAGGGACGCCCTTCTGTCCCAGCTTGAGAAAGCCGGTTGCCCGGAGCGTGCACAGCTCTCTTTCCATCAGGCTGTCATCAACGAGGAACTTCCTTACACCATCGGCGGCGGCATCGGCCAGTCCCGTATCTGTATGTTCTTCCTGCGCAAGGCCCACATCGGTGAGGTACAGTGTTCCCTGTGGCCGGAGGAAGTCATGGCTGCTGCAAGAGAACAAGGCTTACAGCTTTTGTAAAGTGACTTTTCGGGAATCATTTCCAATAAAAAGGCAGATGCCCTTGAGGCATCTGCCTTTTATGATCCTGCGCAGCCTTATCCTTTTATTTTCTGACTCTATTCCCAGATCCCGAACTTTTCATTGCGGAAGGTCTGCTCATACCCGTACTCTTCCAAAAATTCCACGATCAACTGCCATTTTCCGTCCTGTTCCATCTCGTTCCATTTCTTCTCACCCACCTGCTTAAGCAGGGTATCCCGCCCGGTTTCATCGGACAAGGCTTCCAGATATAAAACATAATCCTTTTCCAAAAGCACCACCGGACGGTAGGAAGCATCCACCTTCATATCCGCCCTTACTTCATTCATGCTCTCTTCCATAGTACTCTGACTGTAAGAGGCAAGCCCGCTCCAGGGATTGAATGCAGAAGGCATCTGCAGATAATAGGAGAGAGACGGGATCCATCCGTATAAAATGACTTCCTTTCCCGCAAGATTGGCTTCTATGGCATAAGCACTGATCTCTTCCATCCATGCAGCCCGCTCCGGGGACATCTTTACACCTTTCAAGATCTCATTATTTTCCACCTGAACGCTCACATCCTGCAGGCCGGTCCCTTCCGCAAACCCAAACCGCATACCGAACAAAAAGCTCTGTACCAGGACCAGGATCAGAAAAGCAGAAAGGATGCCCTTTAACGGAAATACACAAAGAGGGAGTTTAAATAGCTTTCCGTCCTTCCCATCCCGCAGGAAGCGATAGCATTGCCATAAGGTATATGGTGCTCCCAGGAACAGATTGTTCAGACTGGGGTACACATGATTATTACTGCCGATGGATGTGATCAGCGTCAGGATAAACAATAGTCCGCTGATCAGCTTTTCCTCCTTGGAACTGTTTTTATGGAAAATGCGGACCAGACAGATCCCCAGGGTGAGCATCAGAAATAAAATTCCGGGCTTTAATATAGCTCCGTAGTTGGTGTACTCTGCGGCGCAGAAGCCCCTTACATACAGCCAGAGAAGCATCATCAGACACACCATGCCCCAGCATACCCTGCTAAGGATCTTTAGCACCGCCCAGGTCTTCTTACCTGCCGCCCATGCCCCGGTGTCTGTTTTCCTGTCCAAATAAGAATCCAGCGCTTTCACTACGCCGAACAGGATCAGTCCTGCCGCCGCGATCACCCCGATGCGCACCACCCAGTAGAGATTCTGCACATACTGGAAGATCAGGTTGGTGACCATGGAGGTCGCCTTATAATCCGTCGCCTTGTCCGTCATGGCAAACAGGCGCCCGATCCCGCTCACATAAGCGTCTATTCCGTACCTGAAGTGAAGATACCCAAGCAACAGTGCCAGTGCGCTCAGGTAGCCGCCCATGCACCACAGCGTGCGGTAAAAGGTACGCTTTCCGGCTCCTTTTACCTTCCTTCCCGCCTCCAGCCATTCAATGATGCCGTAAGCCCACACCACAACGATCAGCACCGCCTCCGGCAGATTGGAAAACCGCACCAGCACATTGCATCCCAGGCACAGCCCCGCCAGGAACAAAAAACGGTTTTTCCCCTGTGTCAGCCCTGCATATAACAGAATCACACAGGCCAGCAGGAAAACGAAGGTCAGATAATTATAGAGGACTGCCGTGGGACACCAACACAGGCCAAGTGCCGTCAGTTCTCCCACAAAAGTGATCCCTGCAGGGATCCCAAGCTTTCTTGTACAGAACAGGTAGCCCGCCACAGCCAGTCCACCGGGTAAAAGTCCCGTATAGAAATTCATGCCGATCAGACTTCCCGCAAAGGGCAGTCTGCTGATCCAATGTCCCACCACATTGGCAAGATAGGTAGAGAACAGCCACATGGGGTCCATATGTTCCAGACCCATATACTGAAAATTGGCATAACTGTAGCCCGTATCCCAAAGATCGATCCCCCAGTTGATATGGCGCAGGGGATACAAAACCAAAACCACCAGAAACACCATCTCCAGGACACTTCTGCTGTTTAACTTTCCTTTTTTATCTATGGCCTTTCCAGTTTCCGTCATGCCTTGCTACTTTCCTCCGTTTATCTCCGAAACAACTCATCCAAAGCCAGAACCTTCTCGGTCAGCAGACGGTACGGACGAAGCCTCCCCAAAAGACTGTGGAGTCCTTTCATAATGCCTGCCCGCAGCATATCGATCAAAATGCCCACGACAAATACTGTAACTGCCGCCAAAAGCGTCCTGCCCACCAGACTGACCAGACTGTCAATCCTCTCTGCACCGAACCATTTCTGCCAGGCATACCGCACCCCAAGATTTTCATGGAGCAGATAGACCCCCAGAGTATAAGGAGCGATCTTATTGACCGGTCCGGTTATTTTCTCAGGGACCCTGAGCTTTAAGAACCAACCGAACAGGCCCACCGATGCCGCAAGGGGCAGGATATGATTATATTCAATACAGATCTTCATAATGTGTTCCAGGCTTCCCATTCGCAGATAGATCTGTCTGAGTCCCATAGTGCCCCCGAATACCGCCAGCACCCCTGCCAGATACAAAACGGTACAGCCTGCCTTCTTTTGCAGGATACCCGCTCCAAACCGGCGGATATAGGCTGCCGTCAAAAAGACACACAGATACCAGAGACAATCATAGCCCTTTGCATCCATCTCAAGCCTTGCGGGAAGGACTGACTTTAAGATGCAGAACGTAAATAAGAGCAAGCCAAGGACCACCTGCATCTGCTTTTTACTCATTTCCTGTACCGTCTTTCCAAACAGAGGAAGCAACAGATACAAGAACACATAAGCCGTCAAAAACCAGTAATGCCCCATGGAAATGGGCAGAACAAGCGTCAGCAGATAATGGAAACTGAATTCTTCTGCCGGGTAGATCCCCAGGAAACAAGAAAGGAGCCCCACCCCCACGGAGTACACCCATACCTGTAGCCAAAGTTGCAAAAGCCTGCTTGGTTTAAAGGAGGAGGTGCACAGAAAATACCCGCTGATCATCATATAAAGGTTGACTGCCACAATGCAGAAGCATTCCAAAAGCCAAGCCGCCATGCCTGTCCCGCCAAGCTGCGGCTCCATCAGATCCGGCAGCACATTTCCCTTTCCCAGAAAGTGCAGTACCACCACCATCATCATGGCAAGGCACCTAAGCAGTTCCAGATTGGCCATTCTGGGTTTTTTAGCAGACATTCCCCGGACATCGATACTGTTTTTCTCAATTTCCTGTTCTTTCAAACTCACGCATTCCTCATTCTTTCATTGGAGCATTACACCCCGAATAAAAGTATTATACCATGATATTGCATGCCTGTCACCAACTGCCTGTCTGCATTTTTCATTACAGATCCCTATTTTTTCATTTCATATGCGATTCTGATAATATCATCAATTCCCGCTTCCTCTATCCCTACGTCCTTGATCGGATACAGTTCCGACAGATCCCTTATAAGCTCTGCGGCGGTCATATCGGCCTTCATAAACTTATACCGGACCACATTGTCCGATACCGACAGGATCTCCGCCTTCGCATGTTCGGGGACTACGGCGTCGTAATATTCCACTGCCAGGGTGCGGTAAGGCGCTATTCTCTCAACGATCTCTGAAAGATTACCGTCCTCCATCATAACGCCGCCATTGATGATAATGAGCCTTTCGCAAAGCTCCTGTATATCTCCCAGGTCATGGGTTGTGAGAATGACGGTAGTGCCCTTGATGGCGTTGATCTCCTTTATGAACTTGCGGAGCGCATATTTGGAGCCGACATCAAGTCCTATGGTCGGCTCGTCAAGGAAAAGCACCTTCGGGGAATGCAGCATTGCTGCAGTGAGATCGCCTTTCACTCTCTGTCCCAGCGACATCTGACGCACAGGCTTATTCAGAAGCTCCCCTACTCCCAGTATCGAATCCATCACCTCAAGGGTTTCCCGGTAATCCTTTTTCTCTATTCTGTAAATATGACGGAGCAGTTCAAAGCTCTCCTCCAGACGCAGATCCCAATTCAGCTGGGTGCGCTGCCCGAATACCACACCGATATCACGCACTGCCTCCTTGCGGTATCTTGTGATATTGCGCCCGTCGATGAGCACCTCCCCCGATGTCGGAGCGAGTATACCCGTCATCATTTTTATGGTAGTGCTCTTCCCGGAGCCGTTAGGTCCGATAAAGCCCACGATCTCGCCCTTTCCCACATAGAAATCCAGTCCGTTTACAGCCTTTATGATCTTCTCTTCCTGTTTGAAAAGTGCTTTCAGTGTGCCACCGAGCCCTCTGCCCCTTTCCGTGACCCGGTATTCCTTATATAGATCCCTTACTGTTATCATAGATATCCCTCCTGTCAGTTTCCGGCGCTCTCGTACCTTCTTAAGCCTATCCTGAATACAAGTCCCGCTGCGATCATGGTGACAATGCCTACACCGAGGGTGATCCATACCCCCATACCGCCTGCGGAAAATGCGGTTTCAATTCCCATAAGCTCCGACACAGGGTAGAAGGATACCCAGCCTATGGGGATAAGAAAGGTGAGTATCAACTGCATGGCTTCCGGGTACATGGACAGCGGATACATTGTGGTCTTGTCAAATATTTCCTGCACAAACTGCCCGAAATCGTTGGCGCTTTTCGTCCAGAAGGAGGTGGTGCCGAGCAGGATATAGATACCGCCCCGTATCAGTGTGGCGCCTATAAGCAGCGCCATGATCCCCACCATGTTTGAAGCCGTGAAGGAAAAGCCCGTCTTTGCACAGCCGTATAGAAACACAAGGATGCCGGGGATCAGGTCGGTAAACCCGAAAACATTGATATTGGTAAAGAAAAACTGATACAGGACACTTAAGGGTCTTGTCAGGAAACGGTCAAACTCCCCCTCTATCACAAAAAATCCCATAAACCAGCCCTGCACAAAAAAGATCATGGAAAATGCATGGGAGAGAACGGAGATCCCGTACAAAAATGCAAGCTGTCCGTAACTCCATCCGTTTATCCCGCCAAACTGCTCCACAACAAATTTGATCGTTGCAAACCCCAGCAGGAACTGAATGGGGTTTGAGATCACCCAGCCCAGGATATTTGACGGATATTCCACAATCGTGAGCAGAGCCATTTTGATATTGCACATTGTAACACCCAGATAATATGCAAAAGCAGAACCTATTTTCTTCATCCTCAGCCCCCCTGCACCAAAACCTTTTTCAGCACCCTTTTGGAAAGCAGACAAAACAGCGCCGCAAGCACCAAAGCCCACACAAGCTGCAACAGGATCCGGCTGTATATCTCCTCATCCGTTGCACTTCCGATATAGATATCAAGCGGAAGCTGATAAATATACACAAACGGAAGTGCATTCAGGATGTCCGCAAGCCATTTGGGAAAGAACCATATCGGGATGATACTTCCCGACAGAAGCCTTATCAGATGCTTTTTTGCCTGAAAAAGTGCGTCCATAGATATGGCCGTAAACGCCCACATACCGAATATTGCCGCCATAAGCCAATTGATCCCCATGGAAAGGACCAGACTCACCGCAAACAGGGGGATCGCCGATGGCGATGCGATAACCGGGACTTGAATGAGCAGACTGCCCAAAAGCAGTATCGGTAGCAGATTCTGAACGAGAAGTGCCGTAAGGCTTCCCAGATCCTCCGCCAGAAATACGCCAAACACATTCACGGGACGCATCATATCGATGGCAATACTTCCCTTCTCCACACTTTGCTGCATCCTTCTCTCCACTCCCGTTGTAAACAGTACCGACAGCACCGAGGACATCACGGTATAGGTCAGCATACTGTCCGCCGTTATGCCGTTCCCGAAGGTTTCGCTCCCAAACAGCGCCTTCCAGAAAAAAGCAGTGGTGATCATGATGATCACCTGCATCAGAATATTGCCGTATACTTCAAACTTATAGGTAAAACTGCGGATAATGCGGGTTTTGTAGACAAACAGATATTTGTCCAAAGCTCCGTCAAACATCCATCCACCCTCCTTTTCTCAGTTGTCCCGGGGTTATCCCCGTGGCTTTCTTAAAGGTTTTGGCAAAAAAGCTCACCCCTGCGAACCCTGTTTCATAAGCGATCTCCGTTACCGTCTTATCGGTGCTCTGTAAAAGCTCTATGCTCTTTGCTATGCGGTAGCGCCTTACATAATCGATGGGAGTTGTGTTGACATATTTCTGAAAAAGCTTTGTGCATGCCGTTCTGCCTACTCCCCCCGCCCTGCACAACAGATCGAGGGTCACGGTCTCTCTGTAATGTTCCTCGATATAAGCGATCATTCTCTTGATGATCTCAAAGCCGCCGTCATATTCATTGCTCTTTGAGGGCTTTTTCGGAATGTTGTGGCTAAGAAGCGCCCAGATATCGTAGACAGTCTTTAGCATTTCCAATTCGCAGTCCCCCCGGTTAGAAAGCTCATACAGCAGGCTTAGCCTTGTAAGCACCTCCCTTTCCCAGGGCACACTTTCGTGTAGCATCACATAAGGTGCAGACGCATTTGAGATAACGGGATACACAAACTTTTCCTCAATATGCTTTGAAGCGCAGAGCAGCATGGGGTGGAAGATAATGCAGTCCAGCAGGCACTCATTATCATCTAAAATCAGCATGTGAAGCTGCCGGGAGTTTACAAAGATCCCCTCGCCTTCCTGCATTCTGACGACACAGCCGTTCAGCTGATAGGAAGCGCTCCCTTTTTTGATATAAATGAATTCCACGTCACTGTGCCAATGCACCGACATCCCCGGGAGGATTCTCTTCCGGGGAATAAAATTGCGCCTGCAGAAAAGGGGAAAATCAGGATTGTCATAGCGGATGTTTTCCGAGCCGTCCTCCCTGATATCAGGTATATCCGAATATCTCGGACAACAGCGGTTTGCTTTTTTCTCAGACATTCCTTGGCCCTCCTTACAAATACAACCTGACGATATTCATTATATCACGTCACGTCCCGGACTCTTAACACTATTTAACACAATTCCGAAATTATTTACCGCAATAAAGTCCGAGTCTGAAACAGGCGGCATCTCACTTTACCCACTCACAAAAAGGTGTGAGCTTTGGCTGCACATACTCAGCCGGGGGCGTGGTATAGGCCATGTCGATCATCTCCCCGTCTTCAAATTTCAGTGTGGTTTCAAAGCTCTCGTTAAACCCGCAGGAGCCCAGATTGGCAAAGCGGTTCTCACCCGCATAGTAATAGCGGTTGCGCTCACCGCTGTCAAATACCAGACGGTGTACCCCTTTTTCATCCAGTGTATACAGTGCAAAGATCATGCAGCCAAAGAAATCGTCTTCCACCCTGGAACCGATCAGAAGTTCCTCTGTACCATCCCCGTTCAGGTCCGTTATGGCATAGCCGGTGTTTTCCAGAGGGGCATCCCCATAACACTGGGCAACCAGGTAATTGAGGCCGCCTTCCATCAGCTCTGCGCTGTCCCACTCCTGCTCAATGGCAGCATAGTACTCACCGATCACCACCGCATAAGCCTCCTCCACGGTGGGCGTCTTGGTCACATCCGGCCCCCCGCAGCCGGCAGACAGCAAGACTAAAGCCGCTGCCGCAACCGCTCCTGCCAGTTTCTTACGCAGACTTCTCCTCCCCCGGCATTCTTTTCTTACGATCTGTTTCCTTGTCATTTTCTCCTCGTCCTCTCTCTATTCTTGCAGTTTTGAGGGAATCGATCACCACTGTGTCCTTGTCACTGTCGAATTTTCCCTCAAAGAACACCTCCGCAACCTTGTTTTGGACAAGCGCCCTTATCATGTTCATGGGGCGCCTCACCCCAAGGCTTCCAAAGGAAACATCCACAAATTCCTCTGCGGCAGATTCTGTGATGTCGATATCAATTCTGATCTCTTCTGAGATCTCCTTAACCTTATCCCGGATGAGAACCAGCATATCCTCCCGGGACAGCTTATGAAAGTTCACGATCTGCACGATGCGCCCGGCAAGCTCCTCCTGCATTCCGAAATCCACCAGATCCTGCAAGGACAGATCCTCATAAAAGCAGTCTGACACCCTGTCTGTAGCGTCTGCCTTATCTGCACTGTCTGTGTCTTCGCAGCAGGTAACAAAGCCCAGCTGCCGCGGCTTCTTCTCCGCCTTCTGCTTTTGCTCTCTGATGCCCTGAAAAGCTCCCATCAGCACAAACATGGTATGCCCGGAATCAAAATCCCTTTTTTCATCATCCGCTTCCACCTTCAGCCTGCTGCCTTCTAACAGAGTAAGCAGATTGGCCTGAACCGCCGCATTTACATTCATGCCATGGGACTCATAGCTGGGAACACACTTCTTGTCCGCTTCATCAAGGAAACAGATTCCTATCCCCTTTGCATTCGGTCTTTCCGCAAGAATACGCTCCGGTATGGTAGAAACATTGCTCCCTTTGTATCCCGTCTCGGTTATCTGGCTCAGATCGATCTGGACGACCGGAATAGGGATTTTGTAGTATGCAAACAGATCCCGGACAGCCCTGTAAAATTCTGTCTTCCCGGAGCCGCTGGGCGCTGTCAGGACCCAGTTTTGAGCCTGAAAATCATCCCCGTCTGCCACATCCTGCATATATCGGTAAACCTGATATACGGCGGCTTTGAGCTGTGTTCCCTGCCCCTGTATCCTCTTCTGGCAGTAACGGAGGACCTCTTTGGGCGGGAGTTTTTCCAGAATCCCGTGCATATATCTGCCGAGATCACCCTTGATATACTGTTCCTCCAGTTCCCGGAAGGATATGATTTCACCGATATCCTTGCTTGCTTCAAAAGAAAAAAGCTTGAGCTTGCGCCCTGACAGATCGGACATTCCCACAACCCTGCCGTCATGGTCGCAGCACAAGGCTATATCGGTACATTCCGTACAGCTTTTCAGGCAGTCGATGATAACCCGGTATTCCTCCTGGCTGTCAAAAAAATCATACTTATACGCCCGATCCTCAGGCGGTAAAAGCAGAAGTGCCTTTCCCTCCTTTTTCTCAAGCATATAGTTGCCCTTGTCCCTGTTCTTCATAAATTCACATACAGGAAGCTCCTTCTCTTTTGCGGAACAAACCACCAGGTCACTGCCCACTTTTCGCAGCGCATAGATTCCGCTGTCAAGCCGGGCAAAGGAAGAATGGTCGAGTACCATCCTTTCTGCGCCGGATCCTCTAAAAGACTCCATCGAAAACCGGAAATTATTTTGTGGGATTGCCATACTGTATCTCTCCTCTGTGCTTTTGCTTCTTGTTACGCTTCTATTTATAACATTCTGCAGCAGAGGATGTCTATGACCATTATAGAATACTGTAATAATACCAATTTTAGTCAGTCTATCGTAGGTGGAGCGTCATGGATGATTTCTATCATCCTGTTGCAAAGCAGGAACAGGTCCTTCCCCTGAAACTGATAGATCAGAAAAAGTGACCACAGATACCATTCATATTGCGTCATCCTAAGCTTAAACTTCACCTCACGAATGATATCCCTGTCCTCGGTTACCCCCATACCGATACGGGATTCGATCCTCCGGATCACATTCTGTCTCTCCTTTATGTCCATGATGGGATAACACCTTTCCTGCATCCATTCAGAAAGGTCAAAGGCTATGACATTGCGGTAAGATGTCAGCAGCTTATAAAACCAGCGCTCCCTGGGGCTTGCCGGAAATCCCATAAAAGCATCCCTTTCCAGCTCATCCACTATGATTTTCTTTTTCTTTTCCGAAAGCTGCCGAAAAAGTTCTATGCCGTAAGAGAGATATTGAAAATCGGTTTCCAAGATGCTTTCCAGGTTCTGATCATAAAATGCATCAAAATGCTCTAAGATAAATCTCTGCAGCGTGCCGGGCAGGGTGAGATAATATTGTACAAATTGGCTGCAGACAGCCTGTTCACCGAACTGAACACCCAATGTGTCCAACAGATAGGCCGTATCTTCCTCCTCGCCGTAAAGCAGATATCTCAGATTCACCGCCGTGCCAAAGTGAGTGGCAGACATATCGCATCCTATTTTACAGAGATCATAAAAAACCTTGATAATATCCCGCTGTGTGCGGGTATCCGCCTTTATTGTATTGCTTATGTAAAAGCTGATGTCCTTCTGATACTTTCCAATCTTTTTGGCAAGCTGTTTCTGGGTGATCTCGCCCTTAAATTCATCCAAAAGGAACTGCAGCAATCTTGCAAACTCCCCTGAGGGGATATGATGAAAATTTTCATATACCGATCGTTCCCCGATAAATTCAGATATCGCTTTTTGCGTCTCCTCATCAGGAAGCGTCTCGCCCAGCACATAGCGGCTTATGGTTTTCTGGCTTCTCCCCACACCCCTGCCAAGCTCTGATTGACGGATACACAGCTCGTCCAGTTCTTCAGACAGCTTTTTGGAATATTGTACTTTTTTGTCCATAGGATCCGTTCTTCCCATCACTTGGCGATCTCCTCTCAAATCATCTTTTGAAACATTCCGTGCCTGTTACAATACACATAGATCATCCCATGTCCCTTTTTCCTAAATCTCACTGATATCTCCTGTTCCGGGTACAGTTTGACCACTTCCAGACAGATCAAATGGTCCCCATCACACTTTTCAGGCTCCGGCTTTGGCAAATTTACTCCGCAGCAGGAAAAAGCGCCCTGTCCCACAGCCGTTATGATATTGCCGCAGATCGGGCATACAAAAAAGTATGCCTTTTTCATGTTCCCCGATGTATTTTCATTTTCTCTCAGATCACCGGTCAACAGTTCTGTGATGGAGGTCCCCAGCGCTTTTGCCAAATCTTCCACGATCGCCACATCCGGCAGCCCTTTTTCCGTTTCCCATTTTGATACGGTCTTATCGCTCACACTGATCTTTTCTGCAAGCTCCTTTTGTGTCATCTTTCTCTTTTCCCTCAACTCTTTGATGGTCTTTCCGGTCACATAACTCATAATGGATACCTTCCTTTCTCTTTATGAGAATATCCTAAATCCTCCTGCAGGATATCACAACCTACGGAAAGTAGAGTGATGGGGACAACTGTTTTTTACTTTTTGAGTATCCTCTTTAAAGCGGCCGCATCCAGCAGATTCACGCAATCAGCATTCATAAGGTTTTGCATCTAATGCCTCCTTACATCCCATTTGTTTTGCCAGCCGCCCCATAAAAATGCGCTGGACAAAGTGCCCGATCAGACGAAACAAGCGTACCTGGCTCTTGGGCATATACTCCGGTGCCGCAAAGGAGTATGCCTTTTCCTTGTCAAAAATACCATGGTCAGCAAAATAACGACCCATTTCCACAAAGGGCTCCAACATTTTTTTGCGGCTCTTTTCATCCGTCATGCCAAGCCCGAACATATCGCCCTTGATCAGCGTCCCGCCATACTCGCACCCAAGCTGTCCGGGGAGCGTCTCAAGATATCTCTCACAACACCGGCTCTGACTGCCTTCCGGAAAGCCCCCCTGGATCAGGAATGCCAGCCTGGTTCCCGCCTCTTTCTTGGGAGACAGACAGGAAAGAAATTCCAACAGACTGCCCGGGATATTTTCCACATACAAGGGCAGGGCAATGAGGATATTCTCCTGCTCTGCAAAGGCTGCCGCCGCCCCGGCCCATTGTTTTCTGTCAGAGAGATACCAGACTTCTACAGTATTTCCCCCTTCTTTATATCCCTTTTGGAAAGCGTCGATGATTTTGGCGGTGTTGCTCCTTCCCCGGGGTCTGGTAGCGCCGCTTATGATCACAAGATGCATGAGAGCACCTCCTTTGCCTGATGAATGGGAAATGCGCCAAGGCTGCTGCCGCCCATATTTAACGCCACCCGGTCCATCCATTGATTCAGATAATCTCCGTCCGCTATGCCGAAGTACAAAAGACCGAACTGATATTTCCGGTCATAACGGGGCACATGACGGCACTGACCGTCCACAATGTGGATATACATGGTCACCAGGGGCAGGATGCGGTCGATCACATTTTTCATGCGGTAATCCACAAAATTCAGCGCAGTCCCCGCCAGAAAGACCGTTGCATCATACTCGATATACCCCTTTAGGATCTCCTCATACCCATCCTGAATGGAACAGACACCTGGTGTCTTCAACCAGCAGGCATTACAGCCGACACAGGGCTTTAACTGCATCTCGTAAGTATGGATCACCTTGCAGTCGGATACCATACCCTTAAGTTCCCTGATCGCTGCCCGGGCCGCTTCGTTCTGCTCAGACAACGTATTCACGACCAGTAGTTTCATTGTATGTCCTCCTTATGCTACCAAATGAACGGGATCATACGGTATCTGACCCGCTTCTTGTATTCCGTATATCCCGGGAGTCCCTGCTCCAGCACCTTTTCCTCATTGCTGATCCGAAGCACCAAAAGCAGAGGAGCAAACAGAAAGACCACAAAGCAGGGCCAGGAACTTAAGACAAGGGGGATGGACAGAAACAGCAGTGTCACTGCCAGGTACATAGGGTGACGAACGATGCCGTAAAGCCCGGTGTCGATCACCTTCTGCTCTGCCTGGATCTCCACCGTTCTGGACAGAAATGCATTCTCCCGCATGACCTCCACATACAGACCGTAGGCAATCACCTGGACTACCGCAGCCAAAAAGGTCAGCCAGACCGGGATACGGGACCAGCCGAAACGAAAATCCAGGCCCGCCAGCAACAGACCGCCACTAAGCAGCAGGGCAGACAATGCCACCACTGCCTTCTGGGTTCCTTCCTGTTCTCTGGTGTTCAGTCTTTTGGCTAACAACTCAGGCGCCCTGGCAAACAGAAAGACTGCCACTGCCAGCATGGGCAAAAACAAAAGGGCAGTAAACAGCCACGCATTCCAGAACCGGAAAGTCCCGGCCGGCAGGAACAACAGCAGGAAAACAACCGCCAGTCCTGACAGGAATTTCAAAAAAGCATTGCATAGTAATTTCATGGCACACCTCCGTTGATGAATTTTGTATATACCTTTGTGACAAAAAAGGCAGAGCCGGTTCCTCCATTTGGGATCATTGGCTCTGCGTCTAAACGTCCGGCTCTATGGGGATTCCACTTCTTCTCTCTTCAGGATCGGCCTTACCGTAGGCTGATTCAGTGTCCCGGATTTTGCCAGCATGATCATTGCCGTAAAATCCTGCCCCAGCATTTCATTGATCTCTTCTTCCGAAAGACAACATATACGATTGGCACACAAGACCCCAATTCCAAAAGTATGTATCCAAGCATGCTGAAAAAGGATTTTGGCATCCTGCTGCGTCAGGCCGTAATCTGCCTCGATCACTTCCATACAGATCTGTGCCATTTCTCCCAAGCCGGCAAATACATCCTCAAAGCTCCTTGCCTCTTTGCTTTCTGTCATAAACAGAAGTTGGAACAGCTTCGGTTCTTCCTTGGCGAACAGGATCATCTGCATTCCGAATTGCTTGAAAGCCGGTGTGTAATGAACCGCCTTCCCCGCAAAAGCATCAAACCGGTCCATGGCTGCGCACCTTACCGCCTGCTGGACCTCTTCCATATTGCGAAAAACCGTAAAGATCGGGCGGGTGGAACTGCCCAGCCGCCCTCCCAGGTCACGGGAGGTCAGTGCGTCCATTCCTCTTTCGCTGACCAGTTCCAGTGCAGCGGCTACAATTTCTTCTCTTGTAAACTTCGGTTTGGGAGGCATATCCTATCTTCCTTTACTAAATCAATCGTTTTAAATCTTTTGTTTTACATCGTTTGTTTTATTATATTGCATAACCACACCTATGTCAAGCACAGTGCCCTACGCAGAAAGTGTCAGCAAATTTCCGGGAATGTAATTTGGAACGGCTATCCACTGGTTTTTTGGTGGTTAGCCTTGAAATTATTTTATTACTACAATAGCAACTTTACAAATTGGGAGTTGTCGAGATGGTAAATTCAAATTATACTTGCATTCGGAAAAGAAAAAATGTAATATAGGAGCATGGGAATGAGGTTCTCCCTTAGTATGAAATACTAAAACCGCTTTTAAAAGCTGATGACTTCTGCGATTAACGAACGCAGAAAGTGTCAGCTTTTTTGCGTATAAAGGAGGATGTTTATGTTATTGAGTATTGCACTGATTTTGATGATTGGCATGGCGTTAGGGTGGATTTGTCAAAAATGCAAACTGCCAAGTCTGCTGGGGATGTTAGCTACAGGTATTTTGCTTGGACCATATGTATTTGATTTAATTGATACATCGATTCTATCTATATCATCAGAAATAAGAAAAATAGCACTCATAATTATTCTGACAAGGGCTGGACTTAGCCTTGATCTTTTGGAAATAAAAAAGATAGGTAGACCGGCTATTATGATGTGTTTTGTCCCGGCAAGTTTTGAACTGATAGGTATGATATTGCTTGCACCAAGATTGTTGGGATTATCAATGCTTGAAGCGGCCATTATGGGAGCTGTATTGGCAGCTGTTTCCCCGGCAGTAGTTGTCCCTCGAATGGTTAAATTGATGGATGAAGGTTATGGAACAAAGAAAGGTATTCCGCAACTGATTTTGGCGGGAGCTTCCGTTGATGATGTGTATGTGATTGTTCTGTTTACAACTTTTATCGGTATGATACAGGGAAATGGAGTGTCAGTCATTCGGCTTGTAAACATTCCGGTATCAATCGTGTTTGGTGTTTTGATAGGCTTGATTAGCGGCTGGATGCTTTCAAAATATTTCGAGAAGGTTCATATTAGAGATACGATTAAGATTCTCATTATACTTTCGTGGTCGTTTATTCTGGTAGCAATAGAGGATTCTTTGAATACACCAATAACATTCTCCGCACTAATTGCAATTATGTTTATAGGCGTTGCCATGCAGAAATATAGAGAAGAGGCATCCATACGGTTATCTGCAAAATATAACAAGCTATGGGTAGCTGCAGAGGTGTTCCTTTTTGTTTTGGTTGGTGCCACCATAAATATAAATTATCTGGGGAATATGGGGCTGAAAGCACTTATCGTTATTGCAGGCGCCCTGATTCTTAGAATGCTTGGAGTATTTGTTTGCCTTCTTGAAACAGATTTAAACACTAAGGAAAGGATATTCTCAATGATGGCATATACTCCGAAGGCAACCGTTCAGGCAGCAATCGGAGGAATTCCATTAAGCCTTGGACTTGGGTGCGGAGATATGGTATTGACTGTAGCTGTACTTGCAATTGTATTTACAGCCCCGCTTGGAGCATTTGCAATTGACTTAAGTTATAAAAAATTGCTCAATACTCCTATGATAATGTGCTCCTAAAAAGGTGCCTCCGGCATAGTAACTGCCGGAGGCACCTTTGTCAACCTTCTATTTCATTCCACTGAGCCTACTGTACCACCAGGTTGGAATATCCCATCAGGCTCTCATCCACTGCCCTGGCGGCCTCTCTGCCTTCACGGATAGCCCACACTACCAGGGACTGTCCTCTGTGCATGTCGCCTGTGACAAAGACATTGTCCACGCTGGTCTTGTAAGCACCGGGAGCGGTCTTTACATTGGTGCGCTCGTTCAATTCCACGCCAAAAGCCTCGGCAATATATTTCTGAGTGCCCAGGAAACCTGCCGCGATCAGAACGATCTCGGCATCCAGAAGCTGTTCGCTTCCGGGGATCTCCTGCATCTTCATGCGCCCCGTCTCAGGGTCCTTTTCCCAGGAGAGCTTTACGATCTTTACAGCCTTCAGATTGCCGTTCTTGTCTTTTACAAATTCCTTCACCGTGGACTCATAGATGCGGGGATCATGGCCGTATAAAGCAATCGCTTCCTCCTGACCGTAATCTGTCTTGCAGACCTTGGGCCATTCGGGCCAGGGATTATTCTCAGCACGCTTGTCGGGTGCCTTGGGCATCATCTCGATCTGGGTCACGGATTTGGCACCGTGGCGGATGGAAGTGCCCACACAGTCGTTTCCGGTATCACCGCCGCCGATGATGACCACATTCTTTCCCTTGGTGTCCACATATTTCTTATCTGCAAAATCGGAGTCCAACAGGCTCTTGGTGTTTGCCTTTAAAAAGTCCACTGCAAAATAGATTCCCTTGGCATCCCTGCCGGGAGCGTTTATATCCCTGGGATTGGAAGCTCCGCAGGCCAGCACCACACGGTCAAAGTCATGGAGCAGCTTATCTGCCTTGATGTCCTTGCCCACATCCACCCCTGTCACAAAGGTAACGCCTTCTTCTTCCATGATCCTTACCTTGCGATCTACGATCTGCTTTTCCAGCTTCATGTTGGGGATTCCATACATCAAAAGGCCTCCCACACGGTCAGAACGCTCAAACACGGTGACCTGATGCCCCCGCTTGTTCAGCTGGTCTGCAGTAGCCAGACCGGAGGGGCCGCTGCCGATGACAGCCACCTTCTTGCCGGTGCGCACCTTGGGAGGCTTTGCTGCCGCATAGCCCTCCGCATAAGCATTCTCAATAATGGCATACTCGTTTTCCTTGGTGGAAACCGGATCACCGTTCAGCCCGCAGGTACAGGCCGCCTCACACAGGGCGGGGCATACACGGGAGGTGAACTCCGGGAAATTGTTGGTCTTTTTCAGTCTGTTGTAGGCCTGTTCCCAGTTGCCGGTATATACCAGATCATTCCACTCAGGGACCAGATTGTGCAGGGGACAGCCGCTTGTCATACCGCAGATCATCATGCCGGCCTGACAGAACGGAACACCGCATTCCATGCAGCGGGCGCCCTGGAGCTGTTGCTTTTCCTTGGGCAGATGCTCATGGAATTCTTTGAAATGTCTGACTCTGTCTGCCGGAGCTTCTGCCTTGCTGACTTCTCTTTATAATCCATAAATCCGGTTGGTTTTCCCATCTTTGTTCTTCCTCCTATTTCCTTGTGTTGGCGTAGAAAGCCTCAATCTGTGCCTGCTCTGCGCTCAGGCCCTTTTCCTCCATCTGTACGATGGTCTTTAAGACTCTCTCGTAGTCATAAGGAATGATCTTCTTGAACTTAGGCAGATACTCGCCAAAGTTATCCAGGATCTCTTTGCCCTTTGCAGAATTGGTCAGTGCCACATGCTCCTGGATCATTCCCTTCAACTCCATCACGTCGTATTTGGAAGTGATCTCCGAGGAGGATACCATCTCTTTGTTTAAGCGTTTGTACAGATCATTTCCCTCATCCAGCACATAAGCGATACCGCCGCTCATGCCTGCCGCAAAGTTCTTTCCGGTACTTCCCAGGACCACCACGCGTCCGCCGGTCATATACTCACAGCCATGGTCACCGACACCTTCCACTACCGCAATGGCGCCGGAGTTCCTCACGCAGAAACGTTCTCCTGCCACACCATTGATAAAGGCTTTTCCGCTGGTTGCGCCGTACAGCGCCACGTTGCCGATGATAATGTTTTCTTCTGCCTTGAACTTGCTTCCCTTGGGCGGATATACGATCAGCTTGCCGCCGGAGAGGCCTTTGCCGAAGTAATCGTTACTGTCACCCACAAGCTCCAGGGTCAGGCCCTTGGGGATAAATGCTCCGAAGGACTGTCCCCCCGCACCCTTGCACAGGATGCGGTAGGTATCTTCCTCCACGTTATCGCCCAACCGCTTGGTGATCTCGCTTCCCAGGATCGTACCGAAAGCACGGTCCGTATTGGATACGTCCACCTCCAGGCTCCTCTTCTGCCCGGCATCGATGGCCTTGTTAAGCTGTTTCAACAGCACCTTTTCATCCAACGTCTTTTCCAGTTCAAAATCATATACCTGCTTGGGATCGAAGGTAACCTTCTGCTTGGTTCCCTCATAAGGGTTTTTCAAAATCTGGGTCAGATCCACCTCTTTCTGGCGGTCAGTCAGGTTCTCCTTCACCTTCAGAAGATCGCTCCTTCCCACCAGTTCATCTACGGTCCTTACGCCCAGCTTTGCCATATATTCACGAAGCTCTTCAGCAATGAAACGCATGAAGTTCTCCACATATTCCGGTTTGCCCTTAAAGTTCTTTCTAAGCTCAGGATTCTGGGTTGCCACGCCCACAGGGCAGGTATCCAGGTTGCAGACTCTCATCATGACACATCCCATGGTCACCAAAGGTGCAGTTGCAAACCCAAATTCCTCAGCACCCAGGATGGCGGCAATAGCCACATCCCTTCCGCTCATGAGCTTACCGTCTGTCTCAATGCGGACCTTGTTGCGCAGACCGTTCATGATCAGGGTCTGATGGGTCTCGGCCAGTCCAAGCTCCCAGGGCAGTCCTGCATTGTGGATGGAGTTCTTGGGCGCCGCACCGGTTCCGCCGTCATAGCCGGATACCAGGATGACCTGGGCCCCCGCTTTTGCCACACCTGCCGCAACGGTTCCCACGCCGGCTTCGGATACCAGCTTTACGGAGATCCTTGCATCTTTGTTGGCATTTTTCAGATCGTAGATTAACTGTGCCAGATCCTCGATGGAATAAATATCGTGATGAGGCGGAGGGGAGATCAGGGACACGCCGGGTGTGGAGTGTCTGGTCTTGGCGATCCAGGGATATACCTTTCCGCCGGGAAGGTGTCCGCCCTCACCGGGCTTTGCCCCCTGTGCCATCTTGATCTGGATTTCTTTAGCGCTTACCAGATAACGGCTGGTGACGCCGAAACGTCCGCTTGCCACCTGTTTGATGGCGGAGCAGCGGTCCAGTCCGTCAGGGCCCACGGTAAGGCGATCCAGGTCTTCGCCGCCCTCACCGGAATTGCTCTTTCCGTGGAGTCGGTTCATGGCGATAGCCATGGTCTCATGTGCCTCCTTGGAAATAGAACCGTAGGACATGGCTCCTGTCTTAAACCTGGTCACAATCGCCTCCACAGGCTCTACCTCCTCAAGAGGCACCCCTTTCTTGGGATAATTGAAATCCATCAGTCCCCGCAGGTTGCGGATGGAATTTTCGTCGTTCACCATGGCTGTGTACTGCTTGAACATACCATAGTCCCCACGCCTTGTGGACTCCTGCAGCATATGGATGGTGGCGGGATTGTAAAGGTGATCATCCCCGCCGCTCCTTGCTTTGTGGTGTCCGGGACTGTCTAAGGTCAGATCGTTGCCCAGCCCCAGAGGATCGAAGGCCATGGAATGCAGTTCATTCACTTCTTCTTCGATATCCTTTAAAGTCTTGCCTCCCACACGGCAGACGGTATTGCTGAAATATTTGCTGATGACTTCCGGTGCGATGCCGATCGCCTCGAAGATCTGGGAGCCCTGGTAGGACTGGATGGTGCTGATGCCCATTTTGGAAGCAATCTTTACGATGCCGTGGAGTACCGCATTGTTGTAGTCATTCACTGCCGCATAATAGTCTTTGTCCAGCATGTGATTGTCGATCAGTTCCCTGATGCTTTCCTGTGCCAGATAAGGATTGATGGCGCAGGCACCATAGCCCAAAAGTGTTGCAAAATGATGCACTTCCCTGGGTTCTCCGGACTCTAAGATCAATGCCACTCTGGTCCGCTTCTTGGTGCGCACCAGATACTGGTTCAGTGCAGACACCGCCAGGAGGGAAGGAATGGGCACATGGTTCTCATCCACCTCTCTGTCTGAGAGGATTAAAATGTTCACGCCGTCACGGTAAGCTCTGTCCACCTCCACGAACAGTCTGTCGATTGCCCGCTCCAGACTGGTGTTCTTATAATAAGTGATGGGCACTACCTCCACCTTGAAGCCCTCTGCCTTCATATTCTTGATCTTCAACAGATCGGTATTGGTGAGGATAGGGTTGTTCACCTTTAAGATATTACAGTTTTTGGGAGATTCCTCCAAAAGGTTGCCCTCGGTGCCCACATACACCGTGGTGGATGTGACAATCTCCTCACGGATGGCATCGATGGGGGGATTGGTAACCTGTGCAAACAACTGCTTGAAGGAGTGGAACAGGGGGTGGTAGGTCTTGCTCAGCACGGGCAGGGGGGTATCCACACCCATTGCAGCGATGGCCTCACTGCCGTTCTTTGCCATGGGCAGGATGCTGCTCTTCAATTCATCATAGGTATAGCCAAACGCTTTCTGCATCCGCTGACGTGCCTCGTAAGTATACTCCGGCACTCTCTGGTTGGGGATGGTCAGATCCTTCAGCTCGATCAGATTGCTGTCCAGCCACTCGCCGTAAGGCTGTCTGGAAGCATATTTCTCCTTTAATTCCTCATCGTCGATCAGCTTGCCCTGAACGGTATCCACCAAGAGCATCTTACCGGGACGCAGCCTCTCCTTGACCTTGATCTTTGTGGGATCGATATCCAGCACGCCAACCTCGGAGGAAAGGATCAGGGTATCGTCATCAGTGATCATATATCTGGAGGGACGCAGTCCGTTGCGGTCCAGGACTGCTCCCATGATATCTCCGTCGGAGAACAGGATGGATGCAGGACCGTCCCAGGGCTCCATCATGGTGGCATAATACTGATAAAAGTCTCTCTTGGTCTGGGACATGGCCTTATTGTTAGCCCAGGGCTCCGGAATGGCGATCATCACTGCCAGGGGCAGATCCATGCCGCTCATCACCAGAAATTCCAAAGTATTGTCCAGCATGGCAGAGTCGGAACCTGTCTTGTTGATGGCAGGAAGGACCTTCTGCAACTGTCTCTGCAGGTGCCCTGATTCCATATTTTCCTCTCTTGCCAGCATCTTATCCGCATTGCCCCGGATGGTATTGATCTCACCGTTGTGTACCATCAGCCGGTTGGGATGCGCCCTTTCCCAACTGGGATTGGTGTTGGTGGAGAAACGGGAATGCACCATGGCAATGGCAGACTCAAAATCCTCATTCTGCAGGTCCGCAAAGAAGGTGCGAAGCTGTCCTACTAAAAACATGCCTTTATAGACGATGGTCCTGCTGGAAAAGGAGACCACATAAGTATCGTCGGTGGACTGTTCAAATACTCTCCTTGCAATGTAAAGCCTGCGGTCAAATTCAATGCCCTTCTCCACTCCGGCAGGCTTCTTGACAAAGCCCTGCAGGATATAAGGCATACACTCCACAGCCTTGTGCCCCAGCACATTGGGAAAGGTGGGCACTTCACGCCATCCCAAAAATTCCATCCCTTCCTTCTCCACAATGATCTCGAACATCTTCTTTGCCTGATTCCTGCGCAGTTCATCCTGGGGAAAGAAAAACATGCCGACGCCGTAAGATCTTTCTTCTCCGATCTCGATCCCCAGAGCCTTCGTCACTTTGGCAAAAAATTTATGGGGGATCTGGGTCAGGATGCCCACACCGTCACCGGTCTTTCCCTCCGCATCCTTACCTGCCCTGTGCTCCAGATTTTCTACGATCTTCAAAGCATTTTCCACGGTGGCACGGCTCTTTTTACCGTTTATGTTCACGCAGGCTCCGATACCGCAGTTGTCATGCTCAAATTCATCTCGATAGAGAGGCGCTTTGGGAAGATCATTTTTCACATCAAACATTGTAGTTCTCCTTTCTCTGATCCGCATATAAGAAGCGACTTTTCTTTCACGCAAAAAAGGTCGCAATGAGAGCTTTGTGCGCCTCATTGCGACCTTTGCGATTACTATACACCATTTTTTCTCTGCTGTAAATAACTACTTTTTGCTTAATTGTCAGATAATTTGAAAATTCTCTTTTTTTAGCTATTTTTTCTGTATTTTATCTGAATTGTGTCCCGTTTTAGTAGCCTGCGGGAACATCTTCCATGTCAAAAAGATATCGGTACTGCAAAATTCTATAAGCCTCCAACTCTTCCGACAATTCATTCAGGCTGTAATAATTGCCATCCTTGTCCACACATCCGTTGATGCTGACAATAGGGTACTTCTCCTGCAGCTCATCCAGAAAAGCGAAGTAAGGAGACAGGGGGATGCCCACCGTCTTCTGCAGCAGGACGCCCAGATAGTTCATGCTGATATCCAGATCATCTTCCTTGGGGATATCATAATTGGCCCATATGATAAAGGGAGCTTTATACTGGTTCATCAGCTTATCCACTTCCGACAACCCTTCCGTCTGGCGGTAAATATTTTCATAAAAGCTGCTGTCCACGAACTTGGGCTGATGGTCTCCGAACATACAGATAATGACCTTTTCATCCTGCTTGGCAAAATAGTCGATCAGCTCTCCGAAAGCCTCATCCGATTCCTTGATCAGGGACAGGTAATTGTCTGCCTCCCCGCTGGGAGCGTTGACGCTCTTCACCGTCTGTTTGAAATCATTCTCCGTATAACCGCCGTGATTCTGTATGGTCAGGTCAAAGATAAACATCTTTTCCCCTTCCGCCCGGTTCTCAAAAAGTTCTTCCACCTTATGGTAGGTATCCCTGTCGGAGGCACCGTAATGGATCTTGGTGGCTCCCACAAAATCCTCCGTCCAGAGCTTTTGATCAAATCCCAGACTTTCATAGACCATGACCCTGTTATAGTTGAGTTCTGTCTCCGGGTGCATGGAATAAGTGGTATACCCTGCATCCTCTATATGGGATACCAGGGAGGGAAGCGGTCTGGTAAAGCACTGCTGATAGGGATAGAAGGACGTGGGCAGAAGCCCCATGCTGCAGCCTGTGAACACCTCGAACTCCGCATTGGCGGTTCCACCGCCCAGCACAGGGGTGTTCACATAACCCCGGATGGTATTTTCCTCCAGACTGTAGAAATTCTCCATATTTTCTTCACTGATCTCCAGATTGCCTAGCACCCGCAGATCAGAAAAGCTCTCATTCATGATCAGGATGATATGGGGAAGTTCCTCCCTGTCCACGGGAGTGCTCTCCACCTTGTCCGAAGCCTCTTTTAAGATTTCTTCCGCAAGCTCCCTGGTATAGCCTTCCAGTTTTTGTACCCTGGAATTTTTTACGTCGAGACAGCTGGAGATCAGATAGCCATTAAACTGATAGGTCATCTGCTGGTTGACTCCGGTCAGCTCCTGAAATCCGGAATTCTCCAGGAGATCCGTGTGCAGGAACAGATAAAAGGAGCCTGCGAACACTACCACACCGGCCGCAAAGGAAGCCAGCCGCCATTTTCGGGGTCTTCGGGCGGGCTTGTCCGCTCCGTCCCCATCCGCCGCTTTCCGAGCCGCCTTCTCCTTTAAGATCTTAACACTATCCCCGGACACAGCAGCACAGACCATAAAGAACAAAAACACTGCCCAAGCCATAGCCATGGGGGCATCCGGTCTTAAGGAATACTGATTTACCACATTGGCCGCCGTCCTGATAGCCGTAAAGTCATTGATCCTAAGGGGGCTTCCCCGAAACAGATACAGATAATGACTGGCAGAATACAGGATGGTCAGAAATCCGCCAGTGAGGATCACACTGTACTTTAAAGAACCTGTCCACAGAAGCACCGTCACCTGCATCAGATACATCATCCCGATATTCCAGTACAGCGCTCTTGGCTGTAGGAAGGTGGTGTTTACCGACAGAAGCTCCAGCGTGGTGCCCAAAATCATCGGGGTCACCACAAACAACAGGATTCTGGCCCCCTTCCTCACATAACGGTTGTCCGGCAGACCCAATCCCAGTACCAGCATGGTGGCAAGGCCCAGAAAAAAGATCTTTACTGCCTTTGCGACCGGCACGGTATCTGCATAACGATATCTGGTAAGCAGCTGTACCCCCGCCCACTCTTCTCCCCGGTAGAGAATGCCGTTTTCTGCCAGGGGCTGCTCTTTGCCGCACACGCCGATCTTTGGATGCTCCGATCCCGGTTCGGTGTGGCATTCCACCAAGATGGCGTACTGTTGATCCGTGTCCACCTGCAGGTTCACCACAAAATCCGTATAGCTTCCCAGATACAAGTGAGAATAAGGGGTCTCCTTCTCCCAGAGAAGATTGCCGTCCTCATCTGTAATGGCGATCTCCACGCTTCCCTCCGGGATCGTATCCTCCGTTTCCGTCATCAGATAGATACCGACGCTCTGAAGATTTTGATATTTGGGGGAAAACATTTGCTTAAGGCCGTCTGACTCTGTCGGAGCCTCCTCCATCCATTTGCCCTCTCCCGCCAGGAAATGGACCGTGTCCTCCCCGGCAAGCCCCACAGGCCACACCAACAATATCATTTCCAAAAGGAGCAGCACAAGGCCCAAAAGGAACCATTTCTTCCTGACTGCAAAAGTCCTGCAAAGGCTCTCTTTCAGACCGAGATACCAGTGGGACATCCCCTCACTGTCCGCCAGTTTCTTCCGAAGGGGTGCCAGAGTGCCGTATTTCCATAGCTTACACAAGAGCAGTTCCTTCCTGCTCATATATTTACGAAGGATCTCTTCCTGTTCCTGTGCGTCCTGTTTCCGACGTTCTAAAGCCTCGGAAAATCCACCGCCCTCGTAGCGTGATACCACAAAACCTACATGCTCCATCCGGGCACCTGCCTCGTAATGACACCACAGGAAATGGTCATAATCCGCACGGATAGAAAAACGGGGATCATAAGGCTTTTCCCTGCAAAGCTCTGCCCCATAAAAGCAGGACTGATGACAGGGGATATTCCGGTAACAGGTCAGGGTATCGATCCTTGCAGGGGAGGTGATCAGTACCTTGCTGCGCTCGCTGTAGGTGTCTCCGTAAAGCAGGAGCCTGCCCTGCTCTTCTTTTGTCAGTCCCAGACTCTCGATGTAATCGGAAGTGCGGGAAAGCACCTCCTCATTGTAAAAAGCATCCCCGCAGTTTAAAAACAGCAGGAAATCTCCCTGTGCATGCAAAACAGCCTGATTCATGGCATCATAGATGCCTGTATCCTTTTCTTCAAAGATGCGGATATGTCTGTTCTGCCCCAGTACGGGGTCCTTTCTGAGTGCCTCTATGGAGCCGTCCCTGCTGCCGCCGTCCTTAATAACGATCTCGTAATCCTCATACTTTTGGGAAAGAATGCTCTCCAGTGTCATTTTCAGTTTTCCGCCGGGATTCAGGCAGACCACGATCATG
The DNA here is from genome assembly GCA_017621075.1 of Lachnospiraceae bacterium. Taxonomy (GTDB): domain Bacteria; phylum Bacillota; class Clostridia; order Lachnospirales; family Lachnospiraceae; genus Acetatifactor. The sequence goes on along the minus strand of JAGATV010000030.1, from coordinate 75,883 downwards.
GAAAATCTCATAGCTTTCGGACCTCTTTCCTCAAACATTTATAAGACACGCTTGTGTCTTTCCAACAGGCTCATGCTGATGATACAGAGCACCAGACATACAATACATACCGGCCAGCTCACAAACCCGGTCACAGCCAGTGCGGTATAAGAGAGACAGTATGCGATCACATTTGCCGCGATATGCATGCACACCGGAGCGATAAAGCTTCCGAAATACTCATACGCATAAGCAATGAAACAGCCCATGATGAAAGCATAGAGCATCTGCACGGTATTCAGATGATAAAGCCCGAAAATGGCAGCCGAGAATATCAGCGCCGTCTTTACATTTAAGAAACGCTTCATGTAATTGTAGATGATACCGCGGAACAGGATCTCCTCCGCAACAGGAGTGATCAGGCCGTAACACAGGATACCCACCAGGAAACTCGCAGCATACTGATCCTCCACAACAGCCTGATAAGAAGCGGATTTATTGATGACTCCCGTCAGCTCAAAGAGCAGGTTCAAGCCCACCACAGAGGTTACCCCCAGCCCCCCCATGAGCACATAGCTCTTTACAGGTTCCGGAGTGATATAAGCAAGTCTTGACTCCTCCTTCGTCTTTTGGATCAAAAGCTTTGCAGTGGAGAACACTGCTGCCGCACCTGCGATAAAACCGATGGCTGCGATCACTGTGGAGGCATTGCCCGTAAGGGCAGTCTGTATCTGTCCATCCACCTCCACCTGCACAAAGAACCGTTCACCGATTCCCGGGATCAACCCGGAGAGCATCCAGCTTACCCCGTACATGGCAACGCTCCTGACTAACAGAAACATTAAGAAGGAATACAGCATGGTCCAGATTCTCTGGAACATGGTAAGTTTTTCTTCTTTTTTCTCCTCGGTACCCCTGAGCAGGAACTTTTCCAGTTCCTTTACAGAACTGACGATGTAATCGGCTTTGGCAGCTTTCAGTTCCTCCATGGAGCCATATCCGTAAGTGACGCCCACGCTTTCCATACAGAGGGCCTTTGCCCCCTCCACGTCAAAGCTGCGGTCGCCGATCATATAGACTTCTTCCTTTTTGACAGGCTGGTCCTGAAACAAAAGCCGCAGCGCCTCACTTACCACTTCGGCCTTGTCCTCCCTTTTCCCGTCCAGCTCACTTCCCACCACCACATCAAAGAACTGATCCAAGTGAAAGTGTTCCAATATCCTGTCCACATACACCTTGGGTTTGCTGGACGCCACTGCCAGGTGCATGCCATTATTCTTCAGATTGCGGAGCATCTGAGGGATGCCCGGGTACACTTCGTTTTCAAAGATGCCGGTGTCCTGAAACCGCTCTCTGTATTTTGCCACGGCTTCCTCTGCCTGCTCTGCCGTAAATCCATAAAAATTCATAAAGCTGTCCCGAAGGGGCGGCCCGATAAAAGGTTCCAGTTTGTCAAGGTCAGGTTCCTCGATGCCAAAGGATCGCAGCGCATACTGCACACAGGTGGTGATTCCCACCTTGGGGTCTGTCAAAGTTCCGTCCAGATCAAAAAGCAGATATTTCTTCATAAACTCAAAAACTCCTTAATTTGTCACTTCCGTCATCTACGGTATTTTCAAACTTCACGACCCTCACATCATAAGAAACCATATCATTGACCTGCACATGGACAAGGTCCCCGGCCTTTTTGCCCAAAAGTGCCTTGCCGAGAGGAGACTCATTGCTGATCAGCCCCTCCAGGGAATTCCCCCGCACTGTGGTGACGATCTTATAAGTCTCCACGGTTCCATCTTCCACAAACTCTACCGTCACCGTATTATTGATGCCCACCTCATCCTCTGCGGAGTCCTCCGAGATCACCTTTGCGGTGCGGATCATCCTCTCCAGATAACGGATGCGGCTTTCATTCTGATTCTTTACCTTTTTGGCTGCGTGATACTCAAAGTTCTCGCTGAGATCCCCGTGGGCCCTGGCAGTCTTTACTTCCTCTAACGCCTGGGGACGCACCACCAGCTTGCGGTACTCGATCTCCTCCTCCATCTTTTTGATATCACTTGGCGTCAATTCATCATACATAGCTGCTTCCTTTCTGCTACATCCGGATTCCGTACACCACTGCCACCGACAGGATGATCTGTATGATGGCAAAGCGGAATACCGTCTGGGTGTTGGACCATTCCCACACCTTTCTCACATGGTCATGGAGGGGAGTGCGGACCTTGGTCAGTATCCTGATCTTCAAAAACCTAAGCAGGGCCACCTTCACAAGCCCCAGTCCACCGTCTAAGATCAGCACAAACGCCACCGGGATATACAGGAAGGGACAACCTGTCTTCAAAATGGCAATGCTGATAAAGAGCCCCATGGCGCGGGACCCTGCATCTCCCATCATCAGCCTGCTGGGAGTGGCATTGTACCACAGATACCCCAGGATGCAGACCGCAAACAGCAGGATCATCAGGGAAAAGTTCTCCGGCTTGTCCTTGATTTGGTCCACCAGATAAATCGTCATGATGGTGATGATGGTCAGCGTGCCCGAAAGCCCGTCCACCCCGTCAGAGCAGTTGGTGACATTCACGGAGGTCCACACCAGTATGATGGCAAGCAGTGCGAATACCACCGGATGCAGGGTAAATCTCACATCAAAAAGCGCCAGCTCCACCACATTGGAATTGTATTTGAGAAACGTCAGAGCCACCATGGCTGCCACACACAGGTCCAGAAACCCTTTCTTATACTCTCCCCATGGCGTCTTGGAGGCATCGTCCAAAAATCCCGTCATCATGGAAATGCCAATGAGGATCAGGTAAATGACGATCTCCGGCGTCAGGGGAACAAATAGTACTGCCGCCAGGATGAATGCCGGTACAAAGATGATGCCGGCCCCTCTTGGTTTCCCCTTGGAAAGCTTGCCGTCATGGGCGAACTCCCTTCCCCCATCCTTGGGCAGATAATCACACAATTTTCCGGTGGCAATGACCGTTACCGCAAACGCAAAAAGAATCCCTGCAAAAACAGCCAGGGAATGATATCTTTCCGGTATCAGCAAATATAACATACTGTCTCCAATCCGCACATACCCGCAAGGGCATTCCTCCCGGGATGTACTTCCCATTTTGCTTCGTTACATATTCTTAGATTTTATCATAGAAACATTATGATTGCAATTCTTGAAAAGGATGATTGCCCAGTCTGGTTTCTTTTTCCAGATATTCCTTAAGGACTGCCGCCCGGGCCGCATCCACTGCCTCCTCAAGGTCTCTTGCCGACATCCGCATGGCACCGCCGCCCCAGATAATCATCTGTTCCAGTCTGTCGGAGGTGGCCACGGTCACCTGATAATCCTTCCCCATGTCATGGACCGCCTTTTCAATATACTGGTCAGCCGTCTCCGCCTCCTTGGTGTAGACCACATAAATGTTGTGATATCTGGTGACAGAGCCCGGCCCGCCTTTCACCTTGTAGGCGTCAAAGACCAGGATCAGGGGATACCCCAGATATCCCTGGTAATCGCTCATGATATCCATGAGCCTGTCCCTGGCGCTGTCAATGTTGTGCTCCGCCAGCTCTCGCAGTTCCTTCCAGGCAAAGATGATGTTGTAACCGTCCACCAAAAGATACCTGCCCTTTTTTAAGGGCCCGGCTCCTGCTCCGGCAGTGCCTGCCACGCTCCCGAAATCCACCTTCTTTTTGCGGTAACGGCGGAAACCGTTGGTGTTTTCCTTTTTTCTGCCATAAGTCTTTTGAAAGATCTCTTCGATTTCCTCCTGGGTGATATGGCGTTCACAGGAAACATTCCCGGCATGGCTTTCTCTCCGAAATCCCCGGGGATCTTCCGCATCCGCCCCCTGTGCCAAAAGCGGTGTCTGAAGAACACTCTCAAGATGGGCATAGTCCTCCACCTGATCCCAGGGCACCACAAATCCTGCCCCATGGGCACAGAATACAGAGCCTGTGGGATTCATAAGATCCGCCTCCGGGTCATACCCTATCCGGGAGATCACCTCCTGTGCATTGTGACAGGGTTCATATCCATCGGGGGTACAGGACAGTCTGCCCCGTCCCCCGGTATACGCAGTGACTTCCCGCTGATAATCTCCCAGGGACGCCACCGGCACCCTGCCTGTTAAAACAGAGCATTCCCCTTCCGTCACCGGCAGGTTGAAAGTCCCCTGCATCCTTTGCATATCGGACATGGCACGGCCGATATGCTCCGTGGGAAGCTCCAGCCGGAAGGCAAATACCGGTTCCAACAGAATACTCTTTGCCTTTCTTAGTCCGTTTCGTACCGCACGGTAGGTAGCCTGTCTGAAATCCCCACCCTCGGTATGCTTTTCATGGGCCTTCCCCGCCACCAGAAGAATCCTCAGATCCGTGACCTCGGACCCGGTAAGCACTCCCGGAAAGATCTTTTCCTCCAAGTGAGTCATAATAAGGCGCTGCCAGTTCTTATCCAGCATATCCTCGCTCAAGAGGCTGGCAACCTGCAGTCCGCTTCCCCGCTCCCCCGGCTCCAGCACCAGGTGGACCTCCGCATAATGGCGCAGGGGTTCAAAATGACCGATCCCTTCCACAGTGTCGGCAATGGTCTCTTTATAGACAATGCTCCCGGCTCCAAATTCCGCCTTCAGACCATAGCGTTCCAGCATCAGGCTTTTCAGCACTTCGATCTGCACCTGGCCCATGACCTGCATATAGATCTCCTTTGTTTCTTCCTTCCAAAGGATATGAAGCTGCGGCTCTTCTTCCTCCAGCCGGCGCAGTTGTCCCAGCACCGTCACCGCCTCTGCGTCCTCCGGCAGAATCAACCGATATTCCAACAGCGGTTGAAGCATTGGGATGCTGTCTCCTTCTTCGATGCCCAGTCCCTGTCCGGCAAAGGTATGGGAAAGACCCGCCACCCCGCAGATCCCGCCTGCGGCCACTTCGTCCACCACCTGGTATCTGGCTCCGTGACAGACCCGCAGCTGGTCAGCTTTTTCCTCCCAAAAACCATCCTGTCCATTGGCGTAGGTTCCCGCAAGCATCTGCTTGACCCGCAGGGTCCCTCCGGTCACTTTCAGATAAGTGATCCTGTTTCCGGCTTCATCCCTTGCGATCTTAAATACTCTTGCCCCAAACTCCTTTGGGTATTCCGGGATCAGGCAATAGCGTGCCATCCCCTTTAAGAGGGTTTCCACGCCTTCAAGCTTCAGCGCAGAACCAAAATAACAGGGGAATACGATCCGGTCCGCAACGGCTTCCCCGATACTTTCCCGGGACAATTCTCCTGTTTCCAGATATTCTTCCATAAGGGCTTCACTGCACAGGGACACATTCTCCAAAAATGTCTCATCTTCCTCACTTCCGAAAACCGTGCATCTCTCATCCAGCCGCTCTTTCAATTCCTTAAGCAGCTTCTCTTTGTCCGTGCCCTCCTGATCCATTTTGTTGAGAAACAAAAAAACCGGAATCCCGTAACGCTTCAGAAGCCGCCATAAAGTCTCCAGATATCCCCGGACACCGTCGGCGCCGCTGATGACTAAGACTGCATAATCCAACACCTGCAGGGTACGCTCCATCTCTGCACAAAAATCCACATGTCCCGGGGTATCCAACAGCGTAATGTCCAAATTTTCCCATTGTATCCGGGCCTGCTTTGAAAAGATCGTGATGCCCCTTTCCCTCTCCAGGGCAAAGTTGTCCAAAAATGCATCCTTGTGATCCACCCTGCCCAGTGTGCGGAGATTCCCGCAGGTATAGAGAAGCCCTTCCGCCAAAGTGGTCTTCCCGGCATCCACATGGGCCAATATTCCAATGACTAATCTGTCTTTCTGCATCTATTTCACTAAATCCTTTACCACTTCACCCGCAATGATCAATCCTGCCACAGACGGGACAAATGCGGTACTTCCCGGTATGGCTCTGCGCTCGGTACACTTATGCCCCGCTCCCGGAGGACAGATACAGTTTGTCCTGCAGCTAACCTCCATATCCGCAATGGGACGTAACGGCTGTTCTTCCGAATAGACCACCTTCAGCTTTTTTATCCCGCGCTTCTTTAATTCCCGCCGCATGACCTTCGCCAGCGGACAGACCTTTGTCCGGTAGATATCTGCCACCTGAAACCGGGTGGCGTCCAGTTTATTCCCGGCGCCCATACAGCTTATGATCGGCACATCACAGTCCTTTGCCTTAAGGACCAGCGCTATCTTAGCAGTCACCGTATCCACGGCATCCACCACATAATCATATTCTCCAAAATCAAAAGTATCTGCATTCTCAGGCAGGAAAAAGCATTTGTGTATCCTCACATCCGCTTCCGGGTTGATCTCCAGGATGCGGTCCCGCATCACTTCCACCTTATACTGACCCACCGTCTTTCTGGTGGCTATGATCTGCCGGTTCAGATTGGTAAGGCATACCTTGTCATCATCGATCAGATCAAATCCTCCCACGCCGCTCCTGACCAGGGCCTCACAGACATATCCTCCCACGCCGCCAATGCCGAACACAGCGACCCGGGACCTGCGCAGCCGCTCCATGGCTTCTTTTCCCAAAAGCAATTCCGTTCTTGAAAACTGATTTAACATGATCCATTCACCTCAAACCTGTCACATATCCTCTTCAATTATAGGGATAGTATTTTACTTATGCAATACTGTCCCCGCAAAAATTTATTTCCGCCTTGACACCGTTTCCGGCATATATTATAGTATTCCTTGTAATTTCATATCACCGCTAGGGGAGCACATCGCTGAGATTGAGGCCCATGCCTCTGACCCTCACCACTTGAACCGGGCAATACCGGCGTAAGGAAGCAGGTTGTTTTCATCCGGGGACAGATCCCCGCATGGAAATACGATGTTGTCCCTCCTCGCGCAAACGAAGGAGGATTTTTTATGCTTTACAATGTAGTCGTAAATGACTGGGGCGAAACGACCTACGTCCCCACCACTCTCGGAAAAGGAGTCCTGATCGCGGTTCTGCTCCTTCTTCTGGCTGCCGCCGTGGCCTTTGCCGGAAAGAAGACCTCGGGCAAGTCCCGGAAACTGACCGCCATCCAGTTATCCTACTGCGCCATGGCCATCGCACTTGGCACGGTCCTTTCCAACATCAAATTGTTCTCTTTCCCTACCGGAGGCTCTGTCACCCTGCTTTCCATGCTGGTAATATGCCTTCCGGGTTACTGGTTCGGCCTGGGTGCCGGACTCCTCACAGGCATTGCTTACGGCGTACTGCAGCTGATCATAGACCCCTACGTCCTCTATCCGGCCCAGCTGATAGTAGACTATTTTCTGGCTTTCGGTGCGCTGGGCCTGTCAGGATTGTTCACCAATTCCAGGCATGGTCTCATTAAGGGTTACATAACCGGGGTACTGGGCAGATATGTCTTTGCTGTACTCTCCGGCTGGCTTTTCTTTGGCGCTTATGCCTGGGAGGGCTGGTCACCCCTGCCTTACTCCCTGGCATACAATGCCACTTATATCTTTACCGAGGCAGCGGTAACCGTCCTTCTCCTTCTGCTTCCGCCTGTAAAGAAAGCTATGACAAGGGTGCGCCGTCTGGCAGTTCCCGACTAGATCCATCCGTTTCCAGATAAAAGGAATACAGTTTTTTCTCTTTCATGGGCATTCCCATGAGCTTCACCAGGGCCTCGGCATAATAATCCAGCTGCACCCGGTAGCGGCTCCACAGAGCGTCCATGGAAGAGATCACATCTGTCTTGTAGTCAAGCAGCACCAGTTCTCCCTTTTCCACAAAGAACACATCTATGATTCCCTGTATCAGTACCGTTTCTTCTTCCGGCACATCTTCGACCAGCCTGTCGGCATCAATGCCCAGCACAAAGGGCTGTTCCCGGTACAATTCTCCCCTTCTGTCTGCCGCCCACATACGGTAAGCGGTTTCCTGCTCCAGAAAACGGATGATCTTCTTTTCAGACAGGGCATCCAGATATTCCCGGGAAAGCTTAAGCTCCTCTGCTTCCTTTCGCAGAAATGCATGCAGGTCTTTAGAAAGCTTCTCCCTGTCAAGTCCTTCAAAATATTCCTGATAGTCTTTCGGGAACCCGGCAAACTGTTCCCCCAGCACCGCTTCAAAATCCAAAAGCTCCATAGCCCGGTGGTACGCATTACCCCGGACCGTGCCGCTGACCTTTTCTTCCGTCCTGCGAAAGGCCGGGATGTAAGGCACGATTTCCTTTTCCTCAAAGGCATGGTAAGCTGCTTCATCCCTGTCTGCCATAGCGGCGATCTTAAGCTCCGATACCGTGGTCTTGGTATACAGTTTCTCCAGGCTTTTGTAAGGATACTCATATGCGAAACGGTCCTGCAGTTCTTGCAAAGCTTCCCCACAGGCATCGGTCCCAGCCTGCTCCAACAGGGTTCTTCTGCTGTAAAGCTGCATCTGTTCCCCGAAAGCCTCTTGCCACAGATCCGTAGGTGTCACCACCGTCACCTCCACACCGGTACGGCTCAAAATGGGCATCAGAAAATCCAAAGTACTTCCCGCCTCCACAAAATCGATATAAGAAAGTTTTTCTTCCTTCTGTTCTTTTGCGATCTCCCATTTTTCAGCCGCCTTTTCCAGCGTGGCGGTCATGATAAGCTTTTCCTTGGCACGGGTCAGAGCCACATAGAGGATACGCAGTTCCTCTGCCAGATTGTCCTCCTTCAGTTTCCGGGCGATGACCGTGCTGCGCAGCGTCTTGTTGCGCACGCGCTTTACCGGGTCCACATAGTCGCAGGCAAGCCCAAGATCCATATCCACGATCAGCGCCTGATTGGTATCCTGCATGTTAAACCGCTTGGAAAGTCCCGCCACGAATACCACCGGGAATTCCAGCCCCTTACTCTTGTGGATGCTCATGATCCGCACCACATCGGCGTTTTCATCCAGGGTATCCGCCTCCCCGTAATCCACATCGTATTTCTCCAGCTGCTCCATGTAGCGCACAAAGTGGAACAATCCGAAATAGCTGGTCTTTTCAAAATCCGACGCCTTGGTAAACAGCATCTCCACATTGGCGCGGCGCCTGCTGCCTCCGGGCAGTGCCGTCACATAATCCAGATAATGAAAATCATCCACGATCCGTTTCAGCAGCTCTCTGATGGGAAGATACACTACCTCATCCCGATAGCTGTCGATCCGGTGAAGAAACTCTCTGCACTTTTGACGCAGCGGTTCATCTGCACCGGCCTCCCCGTAATCCCGCAATGCCTCATACAGGGAACCTTCCCTTTTGCTACTCTTTATCAGGGCGATCTCTTCCTCCGTAAAGTTTCCGAACATGGCTTTCATGACCCCGAACAAGGGGATATCCTGACGGGGATTGTCCAACACCCGCATAAACTGCAGCAGCTTTTGTACCTCCGATGCCGCAAAATACCCCGTTTTGGAAGTGACGGAAACAGGGATGCCCTCCTCCTCCAGCACCTTCTTAAATTCTTCGTCCCAACCGCTTCCTGTGCGCAGCAGTATCACCATATCCCTGTAAGAAACAGGCCGAAGTTTTCCGGTTGCTTTGTCTGTCACCTTTAAGGACGCCTTCAGGTCCTTTATTTTGTGGGCAATGGTCAAAGCCTCCGCCCTTTTGGCCGTAAGTTCCGCTTCCCCCTCCTGCTTCCCCGGTTTCTCCACCAAAAGCAATTCACTATAGCAACCATTATTTTCCGGATACACTGCCCCTGCATACAAAGCTGCACTGTCATCATAAACAATGCCTCCGTTCTGAAGATCCATGATCCTGGAGAAAATATTGTTCACTGTGTCAACCACCTGTGCCCGGCTCCTGAAATTCTTAGACAGATCAATGCGCTGACAATCTCCGGTATCCTTATAGGTATGATATTTTTCCAGGAAAAGCTCCGGCCTAGCCAATCGGAATTTATAAATGCTCTGCTTTACATCTCCTACCATGAAACGGTTGAAACGTCCTTCCTCCTCACCGGACACTGCCCGAAGCAGGTATTCCTGCACCAGGTTGCTGTCCTGGTATTCGTCGATCAGGATCTCATGAAAATACTGTCTGTACTCCAAAGCTACCGGCCTCGGCGTCACCCTGCCCGTCTCCCGGTCATGGTCCACCAGGATCTCCAGCGCATAATGCTCCATATCGGAAAAGTCGATGATCTTTTTCTCCCGCTTTTTCTCCTGCATACGCCTGTCAAATTCCAGCACCAGATCTATGAGTTCCGCCACCGGAGCGGCGCACTCCCTTCCCTGGGACACGGAAAGCGCAAACGGTGTGGCAAAGAATCTTTCCCCAAGCCCCTGCAGCGTGTCTTTTACCTTACTGCGAAGATTCTTGGCCATCTCGCGTTTTAGGGGCGATACGCTCTCATCCTTTTTGCCGGGAAGCTTTCCGAAGGTGATACCTGGCAGTTTCCAAGCATACTCCTCTAAAGAAGCACACTCTGCCAGATCCTGTAACTGCTCCAGTTCTTTCTCCACCAATTCCCCATACATATAGGGGCCGTCCGGTTCCTGGCAGATCTGTTTCACCGCTTCAAGCTTCTGACAGCATCCCTTCACCATAGAGACGATATGGTTCTGCAAATAGACCCCACAGTCCCCCGAAAGCAGCTCCTCCTCACTGCCTGCACCGTAGTCCTTCTTCCGGTCCTCCAGCCATTCAACAGGCCAGGGAAAACCGGATGCATAATGTGACAGTCCTAAGATATATTTTTCCAGCACGCTCTCTCTTCCCCCGGGACAGAAAGATTCCACGCAATGGAAGAAAGCCTCCCCCCGCCCGGCAAAGGCGTCCTCCAGCATCCCTTTTAAGACGTCCTGCTCAAGGAGCTTCGTCTCTCCCTCATCCGCCACACGGAACGCCGGATCCAGCCCGATTTCATTGAAGTGATTGCGGATCAGGAACAGACTGAAGCTGTGGATTGTAGTGATCTGGGCATTGTGCAACAGAGCAGACTGTTTCTGGATATGCTCCGACTCCGGATGGAGAAGGAGCTCATTAGCGATCCCTGCACCGATCCTCTCCCGCATCTCTGCTGCCGCCGCATTGGTAAAGGTCACGATCAAAAGTCTGTCGATGTCTACCGGATGAGCCTCATCGCACACCATTCGCACGATGCGCTCCGTGAGCACTGCCGTCTTGCCGCTTCCTGCCGCAGCAGACACCAGGATGTTACAATTATGCAGTTCTATGACTCTCTGCTGTTGGGGTGTAAAATCAATGGGCATATTCTTCTTTCATCCTCCGCAGTGCTTCCTCTTTATCCAACTCTTTTAATTTTCGCTTCTCATAGCCCGGAACAGCGGGGTCAAAGCCACACACTTTCCGATAGGCGCAATAAGTACAGGCTTCCTCCGTTCCCTTTTCATAAGGATTCAGGGGGATAGAGCCCTCCAGGATCTCCCTGCCGATACTCCGGATCTTGTCAGTCACATAACACGATACCGTATCCAGTTCTTCCCTGCTCATGACACCGGATCTTGCGGTAAAGGAACCATCCTTTTTCTTTTCCACAGGGATCACATCGGACTTATCCTGCATAAAGCGGTCCAGCCGCTCCACGATGTTTGGCTCTCCGTTCACCACACCGTTCATCCGAAGCCTGCTCAAGATCTGTTTGTCAATTTCCTCATCCGTAAGCTCCACGGGCGACTCTATAGTGGGATCATCCACATGGTAATAGAGCAGTGCCGCCGGAACGATCTCTTTGTCAGGGTGACGCTTTGCCTCCAGTTCCATGGCCGCATTCATATACACCACCAGCTGCAGCTGCAGCCCATAATACAAGGCTGCCAGATTGAACTGTCTATTGCCGGATTTATAATCGATGACCTTCACATAGACATGCCTGTCGTCCTCCGCCACATCGATACGATCGATCCTGCCCCGAAGGTGCATGCGCTCCTCCTCGGAGAGCGCCACGCTGATGCTCTCAAGCTCACTTGCAAACCGGAAGGAAATTTCATAGTCATCCGGGGTAAAGCTCCCCTGTTTAAGCTGGTTTTGCAGGGTGAGTACCGTCCTTAGAAGTATCCGGGCCATCCGGGTGATGGCATATTCATTGCGGGCACTGCTGTAAAGCACAGTCTCCCCATAAGAAGCTGCGTATTCCTCCAATGCCTCCCGCACTGCGCGCTCTCCAAATTCCCTGGGAAAATCAAACCAGGTATAACCATTCTCCGAAAGCTTCACCCCAAACCGCTCCAGCACCCCGTGGTATACATTTCCCATGTCCACCGCTTCAAAGCCGAACTCCTCACGCTCCTTCAGGGTCAGTCCGTATTGGAGGAAATGTCTGTAGGCACAGGCAGCGTAGGTCTCCAGACGGCTCACGCTGTTCTCCAGGGATTTGCCGTACAGAGCCCGGGCAACCGCCTTGGACAGGCCACTGTCCCGGTAGTGCGAAAAGGCAGCCTCCACAAGCATATCCCGCTCCCGGCATACCGGTTCTTCCCCATAAGCCCGGTACAGGGTAACACATTCCTTTTGCTCCTCCTCGCTGATCCCGCCTGCAGCATACTCTCTGAGCAGGGCAGCCAGATATCTGGTTCCCTCCCTGGGAGTGACGATCTGCTCCATGGCACTCCTGTTCTGAGGATATTCCGTCTCCAATGTGGGAAACAGCTTCTGTACCACATCCAACAGATAGGAGGGACGGACACTCTTTCCCTGGCTGTTTACCCTGGAGTAGGACAGGTACAGCCGCTTTGAGGGTTTGGTCATGTTCAGATACAGATACAGTCTTTGAATATACTTTTGCTGCCTGGGTGTCGGCGCAAGCTCCAACTGTGACTCCTGTAAAAATTCTCTGTCCATATCGGAAATGATACCGCCCTTGGAAGCGGTCTTGGGAATATTACCGTCATTGATCCCCAGGAAAAACAGTACCTTTACCTGCTTTAAGCGGGTCCTCTCCATATCTCCCACCAGGATGCGGTCCACATTCTGAGGAATGGTGCCCACCTGGATCTCCCCAAATCCTGCCTCCAGAATGTCATAAAATTCCTGCAGCGTGATCTTCTCTTCCCCCAAAAGTTCATAGATCTGATCCAGAAGCTCCATCACCAGACGATAGATCTGGGCGTACTCCCTTTCTCTGGAGGCATCCTTCCGGCTGCGGAAACGGCTCTCATACTCCGCCAGCTTCTGCTGCACACCGTTTTCTGTCAAAAAATCATATAATTGATCGATATAGTCCTTTGCCGGTGCGGATGGGCTTCCTTTCAGCATGGCGATCCGGGATAAAAACTGTTCTCTGACTTGATTGAGATGCCTCAGGGTCTCTTCCTCCTTAACGGCCTCTGTCTCCTTCGGGGAACCGGCCCTTGCCGTAAACATCCTGCTCCATCTTTGATACCCCCGGATTCCCGTGCGGATCACATAATTTTCCAAAAGATCCACATCCTCCCTTGGAATGCACGTCAAGCCGCTCCTCAGATAATGAAAGACCGCCTCGTAGGAAAAATCCTTCAAAAACAGTTCCAGTGCGCTCTTGATATATTCGATCATGGGATTTAGCAGAATCCCCCGCGTCCTGTCAATGAAACAGGGAATCCCCAGCTGCTCAAATTCCCGTTCCACATAAGGTCCATAGTTCTCCAGATCCCCGGTGATCACTGCAATATCCCGATAAGAAAGTCCCTCCTCCCGGATCAGTTTACAGATTGCAAGACCGGTCTGGTGTGCTTCATCTGCAGGAGTCGTGGTCTCAAAGATACGGATCTCCCCCAGGGGCTCCAAAAAGGGCTGATAATCATAGCGGAACAGCCCCTGCTCCAGATACAGAAGCGCTTTTGCATCCCGGAACCGGTGGTGGGAATTGTAACGGATCTGGCACTTGTCCGATATCCCGCTGCGCACCTGCGCCGTGCTTTCCCCCGTCTCCACTCCGGGCAGAAGGAACACATCCTTTTTTCTGGGAATCCCGGCCTCCTTTGCCAGCTTCTCTAAATCTGCGACCGTCTTTTTGCTTAAGTGGAACAGCTTCTGTTCCCCGTCCGGCTTGTAGGGATCTTCTCCCTCTCCCAGAGTCACCGTCACGATGGTCTCCGCGCACAGGCACATAAGCTCCTGTATCAGACGGTTCTGAATGGGCGTAAAGCCCGTAAAGCCATCAAAGACCACCACACTTCCGGGCAATATCCTTGACTTGGGCAGCAAACGGCGCAGCCTTTCCAGCGTCTCTTCCGTGGTGATGAAATTGCCCTGTATGTAATCCACAAATCCCCGGTACAGCTTCTGCAGATCTTTCAGCTTCTGCACTAAAGCCCCTCTCTTTTGAGCATAATCGATCAGGGTGTCCATATCCTCCGGACTGATGCCATATTGCATGAATTCGGAGATGGCACTCTTGACCTCATGGATATACCCCTGCCTGTGCAAAAAGCTTCCCAGGGTGGGCAGCTCTTCTTTCATGCTGCCGGCAACCTTCTGTAAAATCAGGCTCTTGCCCGTATCATCCAACACCGGGATCTCAATGCCGCCCACTTCTCCCAGGATACGGTGATTCAGGCGCCCGAAGCTTAAGACATCAATATTCATGATCCCGCCGCGCTCACTTAAGCCCACCAGATCTTTCTGGGTCTGCATGGTGAACTGATCCGGCACGATGATCAGGAAATTCCGCTTGGGTTCTTCCAGGGCTCTTTGTATGATCTCTTCGTATAATTGTCTGCTCTTTCCTACACCGGAAGGTCCGAAATAGAACTGTAAACTCATTCCCGCAACCACGTCTTTCTATGTCTGTTGTATGGCAGAGTCCGCCACGCTACCTGGTACCAAGAAATACCGAAGGCTCCACATAAAACCGCCAGAGAAAATCGGCGGCCTCCTCGGCATAATCGATCCCGATCCTTTTTCCCGCTTTGATCAGGGAGTCCGGAACCGATAGTCCCTCCGTCACATAAAAGGTATCACTTTCCACCATGTCCACATCGTTGTCCGCCCTGGTAATCCCCATAGCGATGCAAAGCTTTCCGGGGCCGTCCGCCAGATGCTTTTTTATGCTGTCTGGCAGATGGTCCGCCGAAAACAGCGTTTTTCCCTTTCTGCCCTGTCTGGCATTGACCGGCTCCAGCCTGAGCGCCTGCATACGTTCTTTAGACTGTCTGTCTGCAGGCACCACACTGCGGATGAGTACTGCCTGGGGCACGCCCTCCTCCATCGCCGCAATATTCATGCAGCTATACATGCCATAGATCAGATACACATAAGAGGTCCCTCCGATATGGTACATAGGCTCTGTGCGCTCCGTGCGCCTGCCTCCGTAGGTATGGGATCCCTTGTCCTCCTCTCCCATGTAGCTTTCCACCTCCGTGATGATGCCGTATACAGGACCAAGCTTTGTATGATGCACCAGCACCTTACCCAGAAGCTCCCTTGCCACAGTGATACCGTCACGGGTAAAAAAAGAACGGGGAAGACGGGGCCTGTCCGCCTCTCCCCCCATATTGCTTCTCATCGTTTCCTTCTGTCTGCTCATCTCTCACTCCATCAGAATGATCGTCACATCATCTCTTACGCCAACACAAGCTCCACGGGACAGTGATCCGATCCCATGACCTGCGTGTGGATCGCAGCATCCGTAAGCCTTCCTTCCAGCTCCTTTGACACCACGAAATAGTCGATGCGCCAGCCCGCATTCTTGGCACGGGCCTGGAACATATAGGACCACCAGGAATAAACCCCTTCCTTATCCGGATAAAAGTAGCGGTAGGTGTCAAGGAATCCCGCCTCCAGGACCTTCGTAAAACATTCCCTCTCCTGATCCGTAAATCCTGCATTCTGGCGATTGGTCTTGGGATTTTTCAGATCGATCTCCTCATGGGCCACGTTCAGATCTCCACAGAAGATCACAGGCTTGTGCCGGTTCAGCCCTTCCAGATACTGCAGGAAATCTTTTTCCCACTGCATGCGGTAATCCAGACGTGCCAGCTCCCGCTGGGAATTGGGCACATAGACCGTCACCACATAAAACTCCTCAAATTCTGCCGTAATGATACGGCCCTCATGGTCATGTTCCTCCACACCCATTCCGTAAGTGACCTGCAGGGGCTTTATTTTGGTGAACAACGCCGTCCCTGAGTACCCTTTCTTTTCTGCATAATTCCAGTACTGGTAATATCCCGGCAGTTCAAGATCATGCTGCCCCTCCTGCAGTTTCGTCTCCTGCAGGCAGAAAATATCGGCATCAGCCTCCCTGAAAAAATCCAAAAATCCCTTTTGCAGGCAGGCCCTCAGCCCGTTTACGTTCCAGGAAATCAACTTCATCGGTATTCCTCCCATTCATCCTGTCATTATCCTTATTATAGCCAATATTTCTGTTGCAAACAAGGCATTCCCGGATGAAAATTCATGAATGGGACATCATTTCAGTGTGGAAAAATAGAAAGATGTCTGATACAATAGACCGTAAGATTCTTCAGGATCAGAGGCGGCGGGCTTACAAGCTGTACCCGCCCCATGGGAAAGGAAATTTTATGAAACATAAAAAATTATTTCTATTTGATATCGACGGCACCCTGGCTGTAGGAGACACCCTGTATCCGGGAAGCGCTGAACTTTTGGCCTATATAGAGCGCATCGGCGGGAAAGCCTACTTCATCACCAACAACTCCACCAAAAGCGGTGCCGATTATGTGCAGAAATTCCAGGATGCGTTTCATTTAAAGACCACAGAAGATCAGTTTGTCACTTCCGGATATATGACCCTGCGCTTCCTGAAAGAACATTACATGGGTCGCAAGATCTTTGTCCTCGGAACAGCTTCTTTCGTTTGCGAGCTTCGCAAAAACGGCCTGACTGTCACCGAAGATGCAGAGGACGGCATTCAATGTGTGGTAGCTGCCTACGACAGCGAACTGACTTATGAAAAGCTCATCCGGATATGCAAGGTGCTGCTCACCACGGATGTTCCCTTTTATGCCACCAATCCGGACCTGCGCTGTCCCATCGACTTCGGCTTCATTCCCGACTGCGGAGCGATCTGCAGCATGATCACCCAGACCACGGGCAAAGAGCCGGTCTACCTGGGCAAGCCCAGCAAGGAGGTGGTGGAGCTGTGTCTGTCCCTGTCCGGTTTTTCCAGAGAAGAGACCCTGGTGGTAGGCGATCGCCTTTACACTGACATTGCCTGCGGCATCAACGGCGGGGTGGACACCTGTGTCCTCTTTACCGGAGAAGCCAGACCCGAAGATCTGACAGATACCCCCTATCAGCCGGATTACGCCTTTGACACGGTAAAGGACTTAGTGGATGCTCTTCTCTAAGATGCCAAATCCAATGGGATAAGGGCCCGTGTGCACCGCAATGGTAGCCCCGATCTGATAGATGGGAAGTTCCGTTATGTCATAGCCCTTTTCCTTAAGCGTCACCAGGGCATCGTCACGGAACTTCTCCGCCTCCTCATAATCATAGCCAAATCCCACCGCAAGGCTGTAATCCCCAATATCCGCATTTTGTTCCTTCAGATAAGCCAGCAGAAGCTCCATGGACTTTTCCATGGTCTTTTTGCGCCCTCTGCCGATGCCGGAGGCAAAGATCTCTCCCTCCTTCAACGTGATCACCGGGCGGATCCCCAGAACACTGCCGGCCACACTTGCCACTTTTCCGATCCGTCCCCCATGCTTTAAGTATTCCATATCACCGATGGTAAAGAAGATCCTTCCCGTACCCTTGATGGCTTCCAGACGGTCCACCGCCTCCTCATAGCCCACGCCGCTGTCCCGAAGCCGCACTGCCTCCAGCACATAAAGGCCCTGCAATACAGTATTCACGGTGGCATCGATCACAGTGATCCTGGCATCCGGATACTCCTCCAGGATCATTTCCCTGGCATTCACGGCAGATTGCAGGGAACCGCTGAATTTTACGGTAATACAGATACAGATCACAGGCATGCCTTCCTTTGCAAAGGGCAGGAAGGCATCTGCGTAATCCTGTACGGACGGCATGGAGCTTTTGGGGAATACCTTGGGATGGTCCACCATATACTGGTAGAATTCCCGCACTTTGATCTCCTCCATCTCCTTCAGATAGTGCTCCTCATCAAAAGAAGCATAAAAAGGGACCACTGTTATATTCTTTTCCTGCACCAGCTCGGGCGGCAGATCGCAGGACCCGTCACTGATAATATGGTAGCTTTCGTTCATCTTTTAAATTGCACCTTTCTTCATCCAAATCACTTTACTATCAGAATAACACTCAAAACCTGAAATGGCAATATCTTCAGCCGCCTGACATTCTGCGAACAGTCAAAATCCCCTCTATCCCAGTGTCTCCTGATATACCCGTAGTACATTCCCATAAAATATCCGATCCAGTTGACTTTCCGTATAACCTGCTCTGTGAAGGCTCTCCCACAGATCTTTCATCCTGCCTGCGTGGGGGATGGCCTCATTGGTGTCAATGCCGTCAAAATCGCTTCCAAGACCCAGCACCTCCATGCCTCCCACATCGGTAATATGTCTTGCATGGTTCACGATACTCTCCAGGCTTCCGGGGTTGGGCTTTCCCGCGGGAACACTTTCCAAAAAGTCTGCATAGAAATTGAGTCCCATCACACCGCCCTTTTCAGCCAGCTTCCGGATCATATCATCCGACAGATTCCGGGCGGCCGGACAGATCGCCCTTGCATTGGAATGGCTGGCCACAAACGGCTTTTGGGCAGTTTGGAGCACGTCGTAGAAGCCTGCGTCCGAAAGATGGGATACATCCACGATCATCCCCAGTTCTTCCATTTCTGTCACAAACTCCCGACCGCACTCCGTAAGCCCTTCCGGCACGTCAGGCCGCACCTTCTTTCCCATGGTGCAATAGTGGCTCGGACTTCCCAGTTCATTTTGATAATTCCAGGTGAGAGTCATCATTCGGACTCCCATCTCATAGAGCCTGCGCAGCTTGGCAAGGTCACCTTTGCAGACAGCCCCCTCCTCCACCGCAAGCAGGGCAGACATCTTTCCCGACGCAGCATTGGCTGCGATATCCTCCACCCCAAGTGCCGGTGCGATCAGATCACTGTTTCGTTCCATCTCCTCCCGGTACAGGCGGTAAAGCAAGCAGACTTCCTCCCAGGGGTCCTCACAGGTCCCGGCATTCACGAACAGGGCAAAATTCTGTAGACAGTAACCACCGGCCTTCATACGCAGCAGATCTACATGACCGTCATTTTCCCTCAGCCCCTGATCCACTCCCTGTCTTTGGCATCTTAACAGTCTCTCGATGGTATCACAATGCATATCGGCAATCTGCATCTTTGACCGCTCCTTTCCGGACATCCATGTTCAATAAAATATAAGAAAGGGAGTATCCCAAAAGATACTCCCTTTTATTATATTAGCAGATTCTATTTCTCATTCTCTCCCTTTACAGCAAAGCACACACCGGTATCATCCGGCTTCTCATCATCAAATACATAATCCTTGCCCGGAAGGACTGCGTTTAAGATAATACCTGTCAATGCGCCTACTGCCAGACCGGACAGGCTGATAGCCAGTCCACCCACATGAAAGGCAATGGAGCCTGCCGCACTGTAGTTGATACCGATGGACAACACCAGGATCAGTGCTGCAATAATGACATTGCGGCTCTTGGTAAAGTCTACACGGGTCTCAACGATATTGCGGACTCCCACTGCGGAGATCATACCGTAAAGCACCAGGGATACACCGCCACAGGTTGCAGTGGGCATACATCCGATCAGAGCTGCCACCTTCGGGGAGAAGGAGAACAGGACTGCAAAGACTGCTGCCATACGGATCACCAGCGGATCGAATACCTTCGTCAGAGACAGAACACCTGTATTCTCGCCGTAAGTAGTGTTGGCCGGTGCTCCGAACAGAGAAGCCACAATGGTTGCCAGACCATCGCCCAAAAGGGTCCTGTGCAGACCGGGATTTTTGATATAGTTGATGCCTACCGTGGATGAGATCGCGGAAATATCACCGATATGCTCTACCATGGTAGCAAGTGCGATGGGCATGATGGTGATGACCGCAGTGATGAGCAGGGATGTGTCACCGCCCTTTAACACGGAAAATGCCGTCTCGTTCCAGTGAATGGGCAATCCCACCCACGCTGCTTCCCTGACCGGGGTAAAGTCCACACGTCCCAGAATAGCAGCCAGGATATAAGAGCCGATGACGCCGATGATGATCGGTACGATCTTGATCATGCCCTTGCCCCAGATATTGCACACCACCACCAATGCGATAGCCACTACAGCGATCAGCCAGTCTTTGGAACAATTATCGATGGCAGACTGGGAAAGGGTCAGACCGATGGCAATGATGATAGGTCCTGTGACGATAGGGGGAAAGAATTTCATGACCTTTCCGGTACCGAAGATCTTGATGAGCAGGGACAATACCAGATACAGCAGTCCCGCACAGGCCACACCGAAACAGGCATAAGGCAGAAGTTCTTTGTTAGAGACGGGATTGCCGGCCGCATCCACCATAGGTGCGATAGCCGCATATCCTCCCAGAAAAGCGAAGGAAGATCCTAAGAAAGCAGGAACTTTTCCCTTGGTAATAAGATGGAACAATAAGGTTCCAAGACCTGCAAACAGCAGGGTCGTGGATACATTCAGACCGGTCAGCATAGGCACCAGGATCGTTGCGCCGAACATGGCAAACATATGCTGCAGGCCAAGCAGAAGTACTTTGGGGACACCCAGGCTCCTGGCATCATAGATACCGTTCTCGCCCAGGGTCACTTTTGATTTCTCACTCATGGGTTCACCCTCCTTTTTTACTATTACTAATGATACCTTTCCCGGGTGAATCAGTCAAGGGATACTTTCACGGCGGATGCCTTCAGAAAATCTTTCCAAATAGCAATATATTGGGCCTTCAGATGGACGCCGTCAAAAGTGTAGGAACTTTCCATGCCCCCCGTTTCATCACAGATCTGCGGATTGACATCCAGATAGAACACCTGCCTGTTATCCGCCAGTTGCGCAAGCCTTTCATTGCGCGCCTCGATCCCTTCGTTATTGATATAGTCTCCCTGTTCGGAACGTTCCGTGGTCACCTTCATGATCCCTTGAATATATATGATGGCATCCGGCTGCAGCTCCTTTAGATGTTCCACTGCCTCTTGGTACTTCTGAATAAAGGTATCCACCGTTCCCGTTCCCATTTCATTGATGCCCACCATCAGATAGATCTTAGCAAACTGCTTCTTTGACAGCATCTCTTCTATGGTAGCCTTTTTTCTCTGGCCCGGCACCTTCACGATAGGCGTATCAAACAATTTGTAAATTGTCAGTCCCGTGGAGGCATAGAAGGTGGATACATCCTCCAGTTCACCGTATTCATACATACCCACAGTCCTGGAATCCCCGATAAAGACCGCATCTGCAAAATAATCATCTGTGACGGTCTCATACACTACCCCTTCCGAGGATGAAACCGGCAGATTCTCTTCCGGCAGGGGGGACTGTGGCTGTGTTTCCTGCACAGTGCTTTCCTGTGGCTGTGTTTCCTGCGCCGGGTCTTCTGCGGACGGGGCCTCTTCCCTCTGTGGTGTTCCTTGTTCTTTGGTCTCCTCTTTTTCCCAGATTCCGCTCTCCTGCAGGAAAGAAACTGCCTTTGCGCAGACCTGCCACTGATCCACGCAAGTCAGATAGACCCCGCCGCATGTCAGAAACAGGATCAGAAAGGACCAGCGTTTTATAAATAACTTTATTTTCTTCAACTTCTCACCTCAAACGGCCTAAAATCTAAAATACAGAAAAGGATTGCCCCCCTCCAGCGTGATCCGCCGGATGCAGATCCAAAAAAGAGCTGCCAGGATCAGTTTCCCGGGCAGAGTATCCTTGACCCTGCGGTACACATTCTGTACAAAAGGCGTACAGGACAGCCCGCAGCAAAGAAACAGATACCAATAATCCTTCAGGGCAAGGACCCAGTCATTGCCTCTTACGTTGATGCCCTCCATAAGTCCGGTCATCCTGCCAAGATAGACCACAAGTTCCCGAAAATCCGTTATGGCAAAACACATCCAGGTAACGGGGATCACCATCCACAGATAGATATGGGGAAGGATCTTCCAATCCTGAAAAAGTCCTCTTTTCTCACACTGTCTCTCCAATACGATACAGAGCCACAGGATACCGCCCCAGAAAAAAAAGTTTAAGGACGCACCGTGCCACAGGGAAGTAAGCACCCACACCAAAAGCAGATTGCCTATTGTCCTGAGTTCTCCTTTTCGGTTCCCGCCCAGAGGAATGTATACATATTTGCAGAACCATCTGCCCAGCGTGATGTGCCATCTTCTGTAAAAATCCCTGACAGAACGAGCCATGTACGGCGTCCGGAAATTTTCCGGCAGTTCAAAGCCAAACATCCTGCCAAGCCCTCTGGCCATCAGAGAGTAACCATAAAAGTCAAAGTAGATCTTCAAAGAAAATACAATGGCAGCCAGCCATGCATAAGCCTGGGAAAGGCTCTCAAATCCCGTCGTCTGCGCTTCATGCCACAGTATCCCGATCCTGTCCGCCAGAAGCACCTTGGCGGCAAGCCCCATGGTAAACAGCTTCAGCCCATCCTGAATGCCCCATGGGCTAAAGGTCCTTGCTTTAAGCTCTGAACGCACCTCACTGTAATTTACGATAGGGCCGGACACAAACTGCGGGAACATGGTGATATAGGTGGCCAGATCCACAAAGGAACGCTCCTTCTTCACCTCTCCCCGATACACATCGATGAGATAGGACAGGATCTGAAAAGTATAAAAGCTGATCCCAAGAGGCATCCCCAGACCGTGGACGCCAAATTTGCAAAGTACCAGGACCCCTATATTGCCTGCAACGGCAAGGAACAATATCACATTACGTCTTTTATTGGTTCTATCTGCCCTTCTGCCGGACCTGTTTCCCTTTTTTGCCTCCGGCTCCAGACAAAGGCCCATGAGATAATTCATTAACACGGACACCATAAGCGGCACCAGGTATGTGGGCTCACCGAAGGCATAGAATACCAGGCTTCCCAAAAGAAGCGTGAAATTCTTACATTTTGCGGGTGTTATTCCATACAGGATAAAAAAGACCGGGAGAAAACAGAGCAGGAATTCTATACTGCTGAATATCAAAAATCATCACATCTTTCGTTTCTTCTCTCTCTATAATACTAGCGTGATTCCCCTCCCAATACAACAAAATAATTCTTAATTTTAACTTACAAATTGTTACAATCTTGTAGCAAATATGTAATGATTCCGGCATTGGAAATTGCTATTTTCACAGATATGCATTACAATGAAAGAAAAAGGAGGTCACTATGAAAGAACAGCTTTATACCATTCCACTGAACGATGCCGTAAACGCCGATGACGAATGTCCTTTCTGCCATATTGAACAAAGCATTGAACAGGATCTTTTAGATTTCGTGCTGGGAAGCGGCTCTTCCTATATGGAGGCCGATATCCGCGATATGACAGACAAAGCCGGCTTCTGCCGTGCCCATTTCAAAAAAATGTTCGACTACGGCAACACCCTGGGGAATGCCTGGATCTTAAAGACCCATTACCGGCGCATGATCGGAGAGATGCAGAAACAGTTCTCAGACTTCAAGCCCGGCAAGACCTCCTTCAAAGATAAGTTCCGAAGGACAGCCGACAGCGAAAATGCCATCGGGATGTGGGTCCGGGAAAAGGAAGACTCCTGCTATATCTGCAGGCAGTACAAGGACACTTACGAAAGATATCTGGACACCTTCTTTTATCTGTTTCAACAGGATGATGCCTTCCGGGAAAAGATACGCACAGGAAAAGGCTTCTGTCTGCCTCATTTCGGCGATCTGTGCCGCAGGGCAGACAGAAAGCTTTCCGACAAAGACAGGGAGGCGTTTTACGCCATGATGCTTCCCCTGATGGAAGAAAATATGGAACGCCTTTCGGAAGATGTGTCCTGGCTGGTAGAGAAATTCGACTACCGCAACAAGGATGCCGACTGGAAGAATTCTAAGGATGCCATCCAGCGCGGCATGCAGAAATTAAAGGGAGGCCATCCCGCCGATCCGCCCTACAAGATGAACAAATAGCCTGTATCACAACAGGCAGCCCTATATGTCAAAAAGCTCTGCGGCATCATTGTGCGCAGAGCTTTTTCATCATATCCAGATATTCTTCTATTTCCTGATAGAGCATTTCCGGTTGAAATGAGGCTTCCACAAACCGCTCCGTCATCAGACCCTTGATGGTCAGGTCCAGCATCTTCCGCAATCTGTCCGCATCCACTCCCTCCGGGAGCCCGGCAGGGTCAACCCGGTTAAAGATCTCTGCATAAACATTCTCCAGGATATCCCGCTTTTCCTCTATGGCAAGCAGTGCCTCACTCACATCCTCCACCCCGGCACGGTTCAAAAACTGCTGCATATAAGGATAACCCCGCATGGCACTCAGCTTTGCGCCTTCTGTCTGCCGCATCAGTTCAAAGAGATCCGTCTCCTCCCTGTCCACGGCAGTGCTCAGCTCAAGCGACATATAACGCACACTGTAGTCATACACAAAGGTATACAGTCCAAGCTTACTTCCGAAATAGTGAAACAAAAGCCCCTTGCTGATGGCCGCTTCCCTTACCATTTCGTCCGTACTGGCATGACGGTATCCGTTCAATGCGAATACTTTCAGCGCCGCATTGATCATCCTGTCCTGCTTGTCCTTTTTCAGATCGAAAAACTTGCCGTTCATACCCCTTGCTCCTTCCCGCATAAGTGTGCCGTAGTCATTAGTTTATCACACTCTGAAGCACCTTTCAAGCAAACACCTCTTTCTATTTTTTAAAAATTTTATACATATTCCCTTTTCATTTCCGTAAAATAGTATTACTATAAGATTAGATGAATTAATTACAGCTGACGATATATCAACGAACCGAAAGGAGTAACCCCCATGGCAAAAAAATTTGGCAAGTTCTTACTGGCGACTGCCGCAATCGGCACCGCTGCAGCTGCTGCTTACTATTTCTTAAAGAAAAACAATCAGGGAAATGATGATGTGGATGATTCGTCCGATGAGGATTATGATGATTTTAGCAGCGATTTGAAAAAGACAGAGGAGACTTCCCGCAATTATGTGCCCCTGAATCCTTCTTCCCCCGCCCCCGAAGCAGAGGACGTTCCCTACATCGTAGTGGAGGACACCAAGGATGCCGCTCCCGGGAAGGAAGATGATTTTCTGGACGATTCTTTGAAGAACACAGAAGATGGTTTCACCTCCCTGGCAGATCAGGCTATTTCCACCGTGGAGGAAAAGGCTGAAGAAACTGTGGAAGAATTTTTTGATGATGAAAACTGACCGTCGCCGTCAACCATAACAGGAATTTGAAAAGGGCTTGATTTTTTTCAAAAATCAAGCCCTTTTACTCTGTCACGTCTGCCCCTCCTCTTTCCGCCTGGCTACAGCCACGCTTCCTGCAGGCGCTTTATGCCCTCTCTGATCTTTGCACTGTCCATTCCTCCGAACCCTAAAAGCACCGTTGCCGCTCCGCTCACCGAATCTACCATGCTCTCAGACAGTCCATAGACCCGCACGCCCTTTTGGGCGGCCCTTTTCACCAGCTCTTCTTCCGACACGCCGTCCCTTGCCGTCAAAACCAGATGCAGCCCCGCATCCTCCCCCGAAATATAAAATTTCCCTTCAAAAGGCTTCAGGCATTCCAGCAACAGATCATGCTTGGCACGGTAATGTTTTCTCATTTTGTTTAAATGGCGCTCAAAATAACCGTCACAGATAAATTCATTCAGTATCCGCTGGTCGATTCTGGATACTGTGCAGGAATAAAAGGCACACTCTTCCAGATACCGGTATATCAGCCTGGCCGGGAGCACCATATAGCCCACACGGATAGCCGGCGCAATGGCTTTTGAAAAAGTTCCCATGTAGATCACTCTGCCCTGTTGGTCCAGGGACTGCAGGGACGGTATGGGTTTGCCCCGGTAGCGAAATTCACTGTCATAATCATCTTCTATGAGATAACGATCCCTGCCTTGGCCTGCCCATCTGAGCAGCTCCGTCCTTCTGCCCACGGACATGACCTTTCCTGTGGGAAACTGGTGGGAAGGCATCACATAAACCACATCCACGTCCTCCTTTTCCAGCCCCGATACCAGGATTCCGTTTCGATCCGTTTCCACGGTGGCTATCTCATAGCCAAAAGACCTGAAGATCCGATATGCCCTCTTATAAGTGGTATTTTCCATGCCCACCTTGATCCCCCTTCCCAGGATCTTCTCCAGGAGCATCAGCAGATAATCATTTCCTGCACCTACAATGATCTGCTCCGGCATACACCAAACCCCTCTGGAAGAATGGAGATACCGGCTGATGGTAAGGCGCAGATCATAGTCGCCCTGGGGTTCTCCCTGGGAAAACAGTTTACTGTTGTCATCGTTTAAGATATTCCTGGTAATGCGCTTCCAGACCCCGAAGGGAAATCCCGACATATCGATCTCATAAGGTGAAAAATCGTATTCCGCTCCTGCCTGTTTTGCTTCCCCGTTCCTATCTTGGAAGGAGACAGAGGGATGCTCTGCTATCCCGGCATCCTGATCGGCCATACCTTCCATCTTGAGCAGTTCTTCCACCGGGCACACAAAATAGCCCCGGTAAGGCCGGGACTCAATATAGCCTTCGCTCAAAAGCTGGTCATAAGCATATTCCACCGTGCTTCTGGCCACCTGCAGATATTCTGCCAGAGAACGCGTGGAGGGAAGCCTCTCTCCGGCGAGAAGCTTCCCTACTCTGATCTCCTGTCTGATATGTTCATAAATCTGTTCGTACAGACATTTCCCGCTGTCTGTATGAAACTGTATGGTCATCTCATACATAGTTCTTACCTTTGTTTGCGCATCCCCTCAAGGATCTGCTCCTTCAGTTCCCTTGTCCGTTCCTTCATGCGGGCATTGGCA
Organism: Lachnospiraceae bacterium; assembly: GCA_017621075.1. Lineage (GTDB taxonomy): Bacteria > Bacillota > Clostridia > Lachnospirales > Lachnospiraceae > Acetatifactor. The sequence goes on along the minus strand of JAGATV010000030.1, from coordinate 49,039 downwards.
GACGCAGATGTCAGGATACTGCCCACCAGCTTGCTGGCCACCTCATACTTTTCAAAGCGAGTTGCCAGCACGGCCAGCAGATAATCTACCGTGTTTTCATCCATGCCGCACATGGGATAACTTTCATTCTGGCGGGCTTCTGCGAATCCTCCCAATGCATTCTGCAGATAGGCTTCCTCCTCCGCCTTGAGCGCCTTGATCTTCTCAGTATCCGGCTTTTTTTCTGCCTCCAGGCTTTCTGCATAGCCTCTTAACAGCCATGCGCTCCTTAAGCAGATGTAAGCCTTCTCGCTGGCCTTTGCATGCTTCACCACCGCATTGGCCAGGCAGACTTTATAGCGCTCCAGCGCTTCTTCATAAGTATAGATTTCGTCGTGAAAGGTATGAAGATGAATACTCCTGCTGATGTTCTCCTTGATCAGCTTCACCTGCCCGGCGCTCATGCTCCCGAAATATCTGTTGAGCGCCGCATAACCGCAGCGGGGGCAGAGTATCACATCATACTTGACAGAATCAATTCCCTCATAGCGGGGGCGCAGATCCATATCCGTCCCCAAAAGCTTGGCCTTCCCGCTCTTCATGATCTTGGCCTGGAAATTCATGTCACACACAGGACACTCAAACGCCCTGTCATAAATCAGGTCCTTTTCCTCCACCCGTGGAATCTCCTTGGAGGATTCTGCCGTCTTATCGGCTTTCTTTTCCTCCTGGGCAAAAATATCTACATTTTCCAGATGATCCAATCCTAATCCGGTAAGCCCGGATAACAGTCCAGCCATTCCATACTCTCCTTTATCTGTAGCAATCCTTTATTCCTGTTTGGGCAGAACGTAAGAACTCTTCAAAGAAACGATACGGTTGAATACCAGGGCATCTTCTTTGGAATCTTTGCAATCTACGCAGAAAAATCCCTGCCGCACGAACTGGAAGCTGTCATAAGCTTTTGCTCCGGCAAAAGCAGGCTCCAGATAGCATTCCGTAAGCACCGTAAGAGAATTGGGATTCAGGTTCAGGCTTCCGTCCTCATTATAAACGCCCTTCTCCTCATCGATGATATTCTCGTACAGTCTGACTTCAGCCTGAATGGCCTCCTTGGCAGCTACCCAGTGAATGGTCCCCTTGACCTTTCGCCCGTCGGGACTGTTGCCGCCTCTGGAGGCGGGATCGTAAGTACAGTGTACTTCCGTTACTCTGCCCTCCGCATCCTTCACACAGCCGGTACAAGTGACAAAATATGCATTCATCAGGCGCACCTCGTTCCCGGGAAACATGCGGAAATACTTTTTGGGAGGCTCCTCCATGAAATCTTCTCTCTCAATATACAACTCTCTTCCGAAAGGAATCTGACGGCTTCCCAGACTCTCATTTTCCAGATTGTTGGGCACCGTGAGCATCTCCGTCTGCCCCTCCGGATAATTGTCTATGATCAGCTTCACAGGGTCCAAAACCGCCATCATACGGGGTTTCTTCACCTTCAGATCCTCACGGATACAATACTCAAGCATTGCATAGTCCACAGAGGAATTGCTCTTGGACACACCGCACAGCTCCACAAATCTGCGGATGGACTCCGGTGTAAATCCCCTGCGGCGCAGTGCCGCGATAGATACCAGTCTGGGATCGTCCCAGCCGTCCACGATGCCTTCCTCCACCAGTCTCTTGATATAGCGCTTGCCGGTGACCACATTGGTCAGGTACAGCTTTGCAAACTCGATCTGCTTGGGGGGCTTTTCATACTCCAGTTCCCGTACCACCCAGTCGTACAAGGGTCTGTGGTCCTCAAATTCCAGGGTACAGATAGAGTGGGTAACTCCCTCAATGGCATCCTCGATGGGGTGTGCGAAGTCATACATGGGATAGATGCACCACTGATCCCCGGTATTGTGATGGCTGATATGCGCCACACGATAGATAACAGGATCACGCATGTTGATATTGGGAGAAGCCATGTCGATACGGGCACGCAGCACCTTCTCTCCGTCCCCATACTTTCCGTTCTTCATATCCTCAAACAGCTTAAGGTTCTCCTCCACACTCCGCTTTGCCGCGGGATCTTCCCTGCCGGGCTCGGTCAGGCTTCCCCGGTACTCCCTGATCTCATCCGCACTCAGATCGGAGACATAAGCCTTGCCCTTTTTGATCAGCTTCACAGCCGCCTCATACATCTGTCCGAAATAATTGGATGCAAAGAACAGCCTGTCCTCCCAGTCTGCCCCCAGCCATTTCACATCAGCCTTGATGGACTCCACAAATTCCACCTTTTCCTTGGTGGGATTGGTATCATCAAAACGAAGGTTGAATTTGCCGTTATATTTCTGAGCCAGTCCATAGTTCAAAAGGATGCTCTTGGCATGTCCGATGTGCAGATAGCCGTTGGGTTCGGGAGGGAAACGGGTATGCACGGTGTCATACACGCCCTCTTCCAGATCCTTATCGATGATCTGCTCAATAAAATTCCTGCTTTCATTCTCGCTCATAGTGTTACCTCTCATCTATGAAATTAATGGTGGAACAGACGGATACCGGTAAATGCCATTACCATATCATACTTGTCACAGCACTCGATCACAGCGTCATCACGCACGGAACCGCCGGGCTGCGCAATGTACTTCACACCACTCTTGTGGGCTCTCTCAATGTTGTCGGAGAAGGGGAAGAACGCATCGGAACCCAGGGTCACACCCTGCATCTGATCCAGCCATGTGCGCTTTTCCTCTCTGGTAAATACGGGAGGCTTTACCTTGAAGATCTGTTCCCAGGCACCGTCTGCCAGCACATCCATGTACTCATCGCCCATGTATACGTCAATGGCATTGTCCCTGTTGGCTCTGCCCAGGCCATCCACAAACTGAAGGCCCAGCACCTGGGGAGACTGACGCAGGAACCAGTTGTCGGCCTTGCTGCCTGCCAGTCTGGTACAGTGGATACGGGACTGCTGGCCTGCACCGATACCGATCGCCTGACCGTCCTTGACATAACATACAGAATTGGACTGGGTATATTTTAAGGTGATCAGTGCGATCTTCATGTCGATCAGCGCCTTTTGGGGAATCTCTTTGTTTACGGTCACGATATTGGACAACAGGTCACCGTTGATATCCAGCTCGTTCCTGCCCTGCTCGAAGGTGATACCGTACACCTGCTTCTTCTCCACAGGTGCAGGAATATAAGAAGGGTCGATCTGGATCACATTGTAAGCGCCCTTTTTCTTTTCTTTCAGGATAGCCAGCGCCTCCTCGGTATAACCGGGGGCAATGACGCCGTCGGACACCTCACGCTTGATGAGCTTTGCGGTATCTGCATCACAGATATCGGACAATGCAATGAAATCACCGAAGGAGGACATTCTGTCCGCACCTCTTGCTCTTGCGTAAGCACAGGCTAACGGGGACAGTTCACCCAGATCATCCACCCAGTAGATCTTCGCCAGGGTCTCATCCAGGGGCAGGCCTACTGCTGCACCTGCGGGAGATACATGCTTAAAGGAAGTAGCTGCGGGAAGACCGGTTGCCTCCTTTAATTCCTTTACTAACTGCCAGCCGTTGAATGCATCCAGGAAATTGATGTATCCGGGTCTGCCGTTTAAAACGGTGACAGGAAGTTCACTGCCATCCTCCATATAGATCCTGGAAGGTTTCTGATTGGGGTTACAGCCGTATTTCAATTCGATCTCGTTCATGTTTTTCCTCCGTTTACTATTTACAATCAATGATTTTTATTGACGATCCTGGTCTCATATTTACCGGTAGCGATATCGATGTATCTTACGAACAGGGATACCTTATTGTCCTCATTTAAGCTGTCCCAAAGCATCTTCGTAAACGCTTCCATATCACTGGGGATCTCCACGCTCTTGGGCTCTCCCGCAAAGCTGGGAAGAGGATTGCCGTCATGCATATAGGTGTGGATAAAATGTCCTTCGCCGGCCAGAGGATTCTCATAAGTATAGGTAAAACGCTGACAGGAATCCGGGTTGCCCTGATTGCTCTTCAAGATGGACATTGCATAATGGTACTGTCCGTCCTTTACCTGCATCACGCCGGAAATACGAGGGGTATAATTGGGTCCGTCAGGCTCAAACTCCCTGCTTCTTAAGGATTGTTCAAAAGAAAGGCCCTTCTGGAAGCCCTCATAGATGGTGTCGGTCTGATCACCGTTGGTCACGATGGTCCTGTCACCCAGTACTCTGACAGGGGCATAGATGATCAGGCTGGGGTCCTCCAGCTTGGAAGGATCAAAAGCCTCCGTGCGGATTCCTTCTCCCTCTGTCACGAACACACGGTTACGGCTGTTGGAGCTCCTGCCCATGATAAAATAAGCAGTCACCGCATAGTTGCCGTCCGCCGACTTTCCGATCACGATGCCTCTTCCGGGATAGGCATTATTTTTCAGTTCCTGTTCCAGTGATAACATACTTCTTCCTCCTTCATTGGGGTTCCCTTATTGTCGCATGCTCTGTTTTCCTCTGCCTTTGCAGATTCCGACAAAAGAAGCCAACTGTCCGGGCATCACAAAAAGTTCTGCCCAGGCGGCCGGCTCTCATATCTGCTGCACTCCCCGTAGGTACTCCCACAATCCGCCAGTTGTGCAGCCACTGTACTTATATTACATGGTTCTTCCCTTTTTTGCAACATATTTTTCTTCAAACTGACGCTTCGGCATGGGACGGTCAAAATAAAATCCCTGGATATATCTTACCTTCATCCCCTGCAGCACCTTAAACTGAGAAGCGGTCTCGATGCCTTCCACGCAGATATCCATTCCGATGGTATGGGCAAGCTCTGCTACCAGCTTGATAAAGGACTGTGAATAGGCGTCCTCCGTCAATTCCTTCACAAAGCTCTGGTCCACCTTGATCACATCAATGGGGATCTCCCGGATATGATTCAGGGCAGAATACCCCGTACCAAAATCGTCCAGCGCCAAAGATACCCCCAGCGCCTTGATCTTATTTAGGATGATCTTCATCCGGCTCATATCATTGATGGCCAGGCTCTCCGTCACTTCCAAGGTCAGATTTCTGGGGTTCAGCCCTGTTTTTTGTAAGGTCTCTTCCACAATCTCCACCACATCCGTCTGCAAAAGCTGCACCACCGACAGATTGACGTTCACCCGAAAATCCGGATAGCCGTTCTCATTCCACCTGCGGCAATCCTTACAGGCTTCCTCCAGCACATGATTGCCGATGGGATTGATCAGCCCCAGATACTCTGCCAGGGGGATGAATTCCCCGGGAGAGATAAATCCCAGCTTGGTACTGTTCCAACGGATCAGCGCTTCTGCACCCACGCACTTCTTTTCCCGGTTGCGGATATCAATGATGGGCTGATAGTAGACTTCAAATTCTTTATATCCATCCACTGTGGCATCCCGCATGTTCTTTTCCATATCAAGGCGCCTGCCGGAGGCCGAAGTCTGCCCTTCACTGTAAGTGGCCGTGCGATTCTTTCCGCCTTTTTTGGCCTCATACATGGCAATATCCGCCTTCTTGATCAGATCCGCCACAGAATCCCCGGAATCCGGAAAGGTCACGATGCCCATGCTGGTTGTACAGTAATAGTCTGCATCCTTCAGATACCAGGGCCTGCTGAACACTTTCTTGATATTGTCCACGATCTCCTCAAAACGGTTATAGGATTCCGGCGGTATGACAATGACAAACTCATCTCCGCCCATGCGGTAACAGTTGTTCTGTATACCCTGAATATCCCTAAGAGAATGGGAAATGGACTTTAACAGCACATCGCCGTACTGGTGTCCCAGTCCGTCATTGATATGCTTGAAATCATCCAGATCCAGATAAATGATAGCACCTTTTGTGCCGTTTCTCCTTGCCTCATCAACCTGCCTTGCCAGATCCTTCTCACAACACATACGGTTATATAAACCTGTCAGGAAATCCGTGTACGCCTGTTGTTCTATCTTCTTCTGATAAATCTTGCGGTCCGTGATATCATACAGGGAGTACAGCATCACTTCCGAACCGTCCACCCAGGGAATCTTCCTGTAGATCAAATCGTACCAGGATTCTCTTTCCCCATAAAAGATCTCATAAGAGCCGCCGCCTGCGTTCGGCCTTGCCTCCTGCTCCACCAGTGCCTGAAGCGTCCCATTCTTCCACTCTGCGGCAAAGGTCTTCCTAAGCATATTGTTTGCAAAGATAATATTGCCGCTTTTGGGATCCGTGACATACACGGCGCAGCCTACATTGTCCAGGATCGCTTTTAACACCTCATAAGAGCTTGCCAGACTGTTCTTCTGGATACGTCTGGTCAGTATGCTCTGCAGAATCCTGACTGCATCGGCAGTAAAACGGATCTCCTCCACACTCCAGCGATGTTTCTGCTTTCGGTAATTTAGGGACAATACCATATTGCCGTTATTGCCCTGACAAAGGATGGGGAAAAGCATCACCGCCTGCATTCCGATCTGACGCACCGCCTCATAGCATGCAAGATCCCTGCTGTCGGAAGATACCACAAGAGGCTTTTCGATCTGCAGGAAATCGTAGGAAGGTATGTGGCTGGTCTTGTCAAAAAAGGACACCTGTCCCGCATCGCACCACTCGCAGAGCACATCCATGGTATCATCTTCGCTGTTCAGACGAAAGATCTGTGCGGTATCCACCTCAAGATACTCTGCCAGTATGGCAGCCCACTCTTTCATGATCTGCTCGATCTGGGCATCGCTGTCCAAAAGCTGCACGATCCTTGTGGTAGTCTCCAGGGCATGGACCGTTCTGCCCATCTCCAACTGCGCATACCGGCTGCTCCTGCTCTCCGCTTCTGCGCTGAAACAGGACATCTGGCTGGCGAACACGGACTGATACACATCACGGAGCAGATCCAATATTTCATAAAATCGGTGGGATTCCCTATCACTGATATCCATCACCACATAGTAGAGGAAGGAATCCTCCGATACCCTGATGGCAACTGCGGCAATCCTGGCATTCTCTGTCTCCTCCACCGCCTGTTCCTCGAGAGAACCTCCCTCTACCCTGGACAACACAGCATGTACCACTTCCGCATCAAGAAGTTCCCGGGCGCCTGCAAGCTCCCTGCCGGGTCCCGACATCCCGGTCAGTTTTTCTCCTTCACCATCCAGGCAATAAGCATAAACACCCAGCACCTTACAGAATTCATCCTGAAGATGCTGGAGATTGTCTTTATCAATTAATTCCTGAAAAGATATGGTCTGCACATTAACCTCACTGTTTTAGCGAAACATATTTGTTGATATTTTACCATGTTTTTTCAAAAAAGTATACCTTTTTCAACAATTTGCCCAATAGTACCAGGTAAAAAGAGGCCTGCATTCCGCAATCCCGGAACACAGGCCCTGACTTTCATATATTATTGTTCTGCGCCGACTTATTTATCATCCACGCTGTAGTTGGGAGCTTCCTTGGTGATGTGGATATCGTGAGGATGGCTTTCCTTTAAGGATGCAGCGGAAATCTTTACGAATTTTCCGTTTGCCTTCAGTTCTTCAATACTGCCGGCACCACAGTAACCCATACCGGAACGCAGACCGCCCATCAACTGGAACACGGTGTCTTCCACGCTTCCCTTGTAAGCCACACGGCCTTCCACGCCTTCGGGAACCAGCTTCTTTGCATTCTCCTGGAAATAGCGGTCCTTGCTTCCGTTCTCCATGGCAGCGATGGAACCCATACCACGGTAAACCTTGTATTTTCTGCCCTGGAACAGTTCATATTCTCCGGGGCTCTCCTCACAGCCTGCAAACATGCTTCCCATCATGCAGACATTGCCGCCCGCAGCGATTGCCTTGGTGATATCTCCGGAGTACTTGATACCTCCGTCAGCGATGATGGGAACACCGTACTCTTTTGCAACTGCATAGCAGTCCATGATAGCGGAAATCTGAGGAACACCGATACCTGCAACCACACGGGTGGTACAGATAGAGCCGGGGCCGATGCCCACTTTGACAGCGTCTGCACCTGCCTCGATCAGATCTCTTGTGGCTGCACCCGTTGCCACGTTGCCTGCGATCACCTGTAAATCAGGATATTTCTCTTTGATCATCTTCAAACAATTCAGCACATTCTGGGAATGACCGTGTGCGGAATCCAGCACGATGACATCCACCTTGGCATCCACCAATGCTGCCACGCGGTCCAGTACGTTTGCCGTAATACCTACACCGGCACCGCACAACAACCTGCCCTGTGCGTCCTTTGCTGCCAGAGGGTACTTCACGGTCTTCTCGATATCCTTGATGGTGATAAGTCCCTTTAAGTTGAAATCCTTGTCCACGATAGGCAGCTTTTCTTTCCTTGCCTTTGCCAGGATCATCTTTGCTTCTTCCAGAGTAGTTCCCTCGGGAGCGGTGATCAGGCCCTCGCTGGTCATGGATTCTTTGATCTTCTTGGTAAAATCGGTCTCAAACTTCAGATCACGGTTGGTGATGATCCCCACCAGTTTGCGGCCCTCAGTAATGGGTACGCCGGAAATGCGGAATTTTGCCATCAGGGCATCTGCATCCGCAAGTGTATGTTCGGGAGTGAGAGAAAAGGGATCTGTGATGACACCGTTCTCTGAACGCTTTACCTTGTCCACCTCTTCTGCCTGTGCTTCGATAGACATATTCTTGTGAATGATACCGATACCACCCTGTCTTGCCATAGCGATGGCCATGCGGTGCTCGGTAACGGTGTCCATTCCTGCGCTCATCATAGGAATGTTCAGCTTGATCTTCTTCGTTAACCAGGTGGTCAGATCCACCTGATTGGGAATTACCTGTGAATATGCAGGAACTAACAGCACATCATCAAAGGTAATGCCTTCACCAATAATCTGTCCCATGTTCTTTCCTCCTATATGAATTTAGTTTTACGATTTCATACGAGTTTATCAAAGATTATTTCCACTGTCAACAACAAAGTTTATAAAATTTTCAGATTTAATCCAGGAACACTTTTCTGGGAGCCACATTCCTGACTGCCTTCACCAGTTCCTCGGAAGGGCTTAGAAGGATCATCTCCCCGCCCTCATAATACATGGCATAGCGAAGATCCGGTTTCTGCTCCTCACCGATGCTGTAATCCTTCACTTTTACCTTGCGGTTGCGGTATGCATCCAAATGGTAGGATTTCACGGGCGCCAGGATCTCCATACGGTCTACGGAATACGTTGCCACCTTCTTGCGGGTGGATTTGGCCATGACCCTGTCCACGGAAATCTCCTTGTCCAGATAGAGATATTCATATTCCACATCCGCAAACATATTGGCAAAATACGCACCAACGCCGGTGATCACCGCCAGTAAAAGGAACACCGGACCAAGTACAAACATTACCATGGCAAAGAGGACCGTCAGGGTGATCAACAGCCCCTTGAGCAGTCTTACACCGTTGGAAGCCTTAGCCTTCACCAGACATTCTACATAAGTATCATTCATCTTTCTTACGTCCTTTCCCTTATTATCATAATGATATAACATCTTCTTATAAGTTGCAAGAACGCTTTCTCAAATCGGAGCCCTTTTTATTCTTTTTTTAGAAACGGATTAGAATGCTTTCATTGACATTCACCACACAACCTTTTATGATAAATATCATGACATATCTTGAACAAAAATGGGAATCACCGTCGTAAGGCCACCCCGGGCTTACGGAGAAAGGCAGGCAGCTCCATGGCCGTAATGGATGAATTCAAAGAGGAAAGGGAAGCCTTAAAGCATGGCACCTTCAAACAAAAAGTACAATATTTCTGGGAATATTACCGGTGGCACACCCTTGCTGTCATCCTGATCGGCATTTTTGCATTCTACATGATCTATATGTATGCCACCAAAAAGGAGGAGATCCTTTATGGTGCCATCTTAAACTGCTATGCACTGGAAAACGCAGAAGCTTACAGCCGGGAATTTGTGGAATACGCCGGATACGATCCCGAAAAGTATGAAGCAGGCTTTGACAGTACTGTCAGTGTCAATTTCGATGAGTTTGATGTGAACGCATCCGCATCCGCCGAAAAGCTGGCTATGTACATGGCCGCCTACCAGTTGGATGTGATGATCGCAGGCGACCAAATCTTTGAGAATTATGCCAACGGCGGCACCTTCACAGATATCCGCGACCACCTCACAGAAGAACAGATCGCGGAATACGAGCCCTATTTCTATTATGTGGATTTCCCTTTAGTACAACAGATCTATGAGGCCGAAACCAATACCGATACCTCCTTTGATCCCGAGATCCCGGACCCCTCCAAACCGGAGCTCATGGAAGATCCCATCCCCGTAGGGATCTATGTAGAAAGCTGTGAGGGGCTGATGAATAATTATGTATTCCAGGAAAGCAGCGGAAAACGGGTGGTCCTTGGAATCGTATCCAATACCACCCGTCCCGAAATGACAGCCCAATTCATTGATTACCTTTTCAAACAGTGACTCTCGCAGCCTACTTGGACAAAGCCTCCCTAAGCAGGGCATTCACACCGGCAGGGTCGGCTTTGCCCTTCATGGCCTTCATGGTCTGCCCCACCAAAAATCCGATGGCTTTTTCCTTACCGTTTCTATAATCTTCCACAGACTGGGGATTTGCCGCAAGGATCTCTTCTATGGTCTTTTTCAATGCGCCTTCATCATTCACGGTCTTAAGACCTTTTTCCTCCACATACTTAACCGGATCCACATCTTCCCGGGACATGACTTCAAAAACTTCCTTGGCCACGGAGGAGTTGATGACCTTCCGGTCCACCAGAGTGATCAGCGCCGCCAGATGTTGGGCTGAAAATCCGATATCCTGAGGTTCCAGACCGTTCTCCTTCAAAAGCCTCAAGGTCTCCACCATCAGCCAGTTGGACACCTTCTTGGGCTGTCCGCAAAGGGCTGTGGTCTCCTCAAACAGATCCGCCATACGCTTGGAACCGGTAATGATCTCAATATCATAATCCGGAATGTCATATTCCTCTTTATACCGCTTCATCTTCTCAGTGCGGAACTCCGGCTGTGATGCCTTGATCTGTTCCAGCCATTCCTCACTGATGTACACAGGCACCAGATCCGGGTCCGGGAAATACCGATAGTCCTGGGCATCCTCCTTGGACCGCATAGGGTAGGAACACTCTTTTGCATCGTCCCACCGCCTGGTCTCCTGGAGTACGTCCTTTCCCGCCTCCAGAAGTTCGATCTGCCTCTCACGTTCCCCTTCAATGGCCCTTGCAATGGCCCGGAAGGAATTGAGATTCTTCATTTCCGTGCGGGTGCCCAATTTCTCACTGCCGGCTTCCCTGACAGACAGATTCACGTCCGCCCTCATGGAGCCCTCCTGAAGCTTACAGTCAGAAGCTCCCAGATATTGCACGATCATGCGCAGCTTCTCCAGATAAGCAATCACTTCCTCGGCACTTCTCATATCAGGTTCCGATACGATCTCGATCAAAGGCACACCGGAGCGGTTGTAATCCACCAGGGAACAATCCTCCCAGTCATCGTGGATCAGCTTGCCCGCATCCTCCTCCATGTGGATCTCATGGATACCCACTTTTCTGACCCCGCCCTCTGTCTCTATCTCTACATAGCCGTCATGGCAGACAGGCAGATATAACTGGGAAATCTGATAGTTCTGGGGATTATCCGGGTAAAAGTAATTCTTTCTGTCAAATTTACAATATTGGGTAATGCTGCAGTTGGTGGCAAGCCCCACCCCCACGGCATATTCCACCACCTGTTTATTGAGCACGGGCAGAGAGCCGGGCATCCCGGTGCATACCGGACAGGTATGGGTATTGGGTGCTCCGCCGAAAGCCGTGGAACATCCGCAGAATATCTTTGTTTTGGTGGCAAGCTCTATATGAACTTCCAGGCCAATGACGGTTTCATATTGTTTTCCCATAGTCAGTCTCCCTTCACAGCACATTCATAAGTGTATGCAGCACGGATCAGCTTCTTTTCCTGGAAACAGTCGCCAATGAGCTGCACGCCGATGGGCAGACCCTTTTGGTCCACGCCGCAGGGGACGCTTAATGCCGGCAGCCCCGCCAGATTTACGGAGATGGTATAAATGTCTCCCAGATACATCTTAAGGGGATCGGAAAGGCTCTCCCCCAGCTTGGGCGCCGTGGTGGGCGCCACAGGTCCCAGGATCATATCATATTTGGAGAAAGCATCATCAAAGGCCTTTTTGATCAGCGCTTTCACCCGCAAAGCCTTCAGATAATAGGCATCATAGTAACCGGAGCTTAACACAAAGGACCCCAGCATGATACGTCTCTTCACCTCAGGGCCGAAGCCTTCCGACCGGGTCTTTTTGTACATGGCATGAAGATCCTCTACGCCTTTGGTGCGGTAGCCGTATTTGACGCCGTCGAACCGCTCCAGATTGGAGCTGGCTTCTGCCGCAGCAATGGTGTAATAGGTGGGGATGGCGTACTCCACAAGACTTAAATCAAATTCCTCCACCACTGCTCCCTTGGCTTTCAACACCTCTGCCGCAGAAAGCACCGCCTGTTTTACCTCCGGGTCCAGGCCCTCCCCAAAGTAATCCCTGGGGATGCCGATGCGCATGCCTGCCACATCCTCCACCAGCGCAGAAGTAAAATCGGTATCCCGTTTCATGGAGGTGGAATCCTTGGCGTCATAAGAGGCGATTGTCTCCAGCACCGTGGCCAGATCCCGCACATCTTTTGTCAACGGTCCGATCTGGTCCAGGGAGGAACCGTAGGCAATGAGCCCATAGCGGGACACCGTGCCGTAAGTGGGCTTCATGCCCACAACACCACAGTAGGATGCGGGCTGGCGGATGGAACCGCCGGTATCGGAGCCCAGGGCCGCAAAGCATTCCCCTGCCGCCACCGCTGCCGCAGAACCGCCGGAGGAGCCGCCGGGCACATGGTCCGTGTTGCGGGGATTGCGGGTCACACCGTAATAGGAGGTTTCCGTGGTGCTTCCCATGGCAAACTCATCCATATTGGTCTTGCCGATGATGACAGCTCCCGCTTTTTCCAGATTTATCACAGCCTCCGCACTGTAGGTGGGCACAAAATTTTCCAATATCTTAGAGGAACAGGTGGTCAAAGTTCCCTCCGTACACAGGTTATCCTTGATGGCAAAGGGCACGCCCGCAAGGGGCCCCGTCAGTTCCCCTGCGTCTATCCCCGCCTGGACCTCCTCTGCCCTCTTTAAGGCCTTTTCTTTTTCCAGGGTCACATAACAGTTAAGCAGCGCCTCTTTTTGATCGATGACCGCAAAAACGGCTTCCACCGCTTCTCTCACCTTGATCTCGCCTTTTTTGATCTTCTCAGACAGTTCCACTGCCGTATCATCCAAAATGCTCATACTCTTCCTTTCCGAGCTTTTTATCTACTCTACAGTCTTTGGCACCACAAACATATTGTCCTTTTCTTCCGGGGCATTCTTAAGCATCTTTTCGCTGTCATCCCCATTGGTCACCACATCTTCCCGGAAGACATTCTGCACCGGAAAGATATGGGACATGGGCTCTGTGCCCGCAGTGTCCAGCTCATTTAACTTGTCGATATAATCCAGCATGCTGCCCATATCCTTCTTGGCCTGTTCCTTCTCTTCTTCAGAAAGGGACAGCTTTGCCAGGATCCCTACATATTCAATGGTAGCATCATCTATGATATTTGCCATTATTATTTCTCCTCTCTAATCGCGGACCTTGATATGCACTTCCCGAAGCTGCTGCTCTGTCACCTCGCCCGGTGCCCCGCACATAAGATCCTGGGCAGAACCGCTCATGGGGAAGGCGATCACTTCCCGGATATTCTCCTCGTTGCGCAGAAGCATCAGCATCCGGTCCACACCGGGTGCCATTCCCGCATGGGGCGGCGCTCCGAACTGAAATGCCTGATACAGGGCACCGAATTTGCTCTGTAAGGTCTCCTTATCATAGCCTGCGATCTCAAAAGCCTTTTCCATGATCTCCATGTCATGGTTCCTGACGGCACCGGAAGAAAGCTCCACGCCGTTGCAGACGATATCATACTGATATGCCAGGACATCCAGCGGGTCCTTGGTCATAAGCGCCTCAAGTCCTCCCTGTGGCATGGAAAAAGGATTGTGGGTAAACCCGATCTGCTTGGTCTGCGGGTCCCTTTCAAACATGGGGAAATCATTGACATAGCAGAAGCGGTACGCATTCTTCTCGCAAAGATCCAGTTTGTTGCCAAGCTCGATACGAAGCTGCCCTGCATAATAGTTGGCGCGTTCCTCCTTGTCTGCGATAAAGAAAATGGTATTCCCCGGCACAAGACCTGCCAGCCCGGCAAGCTCTCCCTTCAACTCTTCCGGAATGAACTTGTCAATAGGCCCCTTATAGGACAGATCTTCCTCCACCTCCAGATACCCTAAGCCTCCCATCCCTAAGGAAATGGCAAAGGCAAGCAGCTTTTCATGGAAGCCCTTTGACATCTTTTCCTGTACTTTGATAGCCCTTACCGTCCGTCCGATAAACGGTTTAAAGGAGCACTTCTGAAAGAACTCCGTCACGTCCATGATGCGCAAGGGGTTCCGAAGGTCCGGCTTGTCGCAGCCAAACTGAAGCATTGCCTGCCTGTAGCTGATGATGGGATAAGGTGCCTTGGTCACTTCATAACCCTTGGGTGCAAATTTTTCAAAGGTGGCGGAGAGCACTTCCTCTCCAACCTTGAACACATCCTCCTGGGTGGCAAAGCTCATCTCAAAATCCAGCTGGTAGAATTCTCCCGGGGAGCGGTCTGCTCTGGCATCCTCATCCCGAAAGCAGGGAGCGATCTGAAAATACTTATCAAATCCCGACACCATGAGAAGCTGTTTATACTGCTGGGGTGCCTGGGGCAGCGCATAGAACTTGCCCTTATACTTCCTGGAAGGCACGATATAGTCCCTTGCACCCTCCGGGGAGGATGCACACAGGATAGGAGTCTGTATCTCCAAAAATCCCATCTCCGTCATCTTCTGCCGCAGGAAACTGATGACCTGGGAACGGAAGATGATGTTGTCCTTTACCTTGCTGTTACGAAGATCTAAAAAGCGGTATTTCAGACGCACATCCTCACGGATCTCCTTGGAAGTCATGATCTCAAAAGGAAGCTGTCTGTAAACCTTGCCCAGCACCTCAATAGTCCGAGCCTCCAGTTCAATGGTTCCGGTAGGGATCTTGGGGTTATAAGTCTCCTCATCCCTCTGCTCCACCGGCCCCTCCACGGAAATGCACATTTCCTTCGTGATGCCCTTAAGAAGCTCCGGTCTTCTGATGACTACCTGCAGCACACCATACATATCACGCAGATCGATAAAGGATACGCCTCCGTGATCCCTGATATTTTCCACCCAGCCTGCCATCTTAAGGGTCTGGCCGATGTGCTGTTCCGTGATTTCCTTCATTGTCATGTCTCTGTACATAATTCCCTCATTTCTGCGCCCTGCGCGGCTTGATCTGTTGGTGTTCCGGCTGTCTTTCGGCTGATTGCCGATACAAAAAGTCCCGGAACACAGTTTCCTGCATTCCGGGACGGATAATCGATTACCCGCGGTACCACCCGCATTGATAAACTGCCGCTTTCTGCAAAGCCAGCAGCCTACCCTCTCTTACACTTAACGCGTGCTACGTGCTGCCCTAGCAGAAATTCCTGTTCAGACAGCCTGCTCCGGAGTGTTCCCTTTACCGTTTCCCACTGACAGCGCTCTCAGTCGGTGACGCCGTCTTCCTGTCGTTTTCCCCGGCAAGAGTCTCCTTCCCAGCATTTTCATATTACATTTCAAATAAAAAAACAGAATACTCCCTTGGTTACTCACCATTGAGTATTCTGTCAATGAAATTATTTTATTCTCTGTGAGGCATTCTGTCAAGTGGTTTTTTCAATTTCACCACAGAACAACAGTGCCATCAGCACCGGCGTCATGATCAGGATGGGCAGCATATACCTTACGATGACCACAGGTCCCAAGAGCAGGGTGCCCAGATACGCCAAAGGAAGCAGCGCCAGCATCAGATCCTGTCGCTTTTTTAAGAACAGATATGCCACCGTGCAAAGTACCAGTATCCAGCAGTAAAGTGCCGGCTTGAACAGGTTGGAGAGGATGGGCCACTGATAAAAACAGTTGTTGCTGACGATCTCTTCCAGTTGTGTTTCCAGCCAGGGGAATTTTGATTCATGGGCAATCCCCTCCGGGATCACCTCCGACACGGTGGAGTTGAAGGTAAAGAGAGCACCTTTTCGCTCCTCGAGCCCATAACCTAAGTTCTCGGCCCAGGTCACATCATCCAAAAACCAGTAACCGTTGGTCAGGCACAGGAATGCGTCCAGATATTCATTGGGATATTTTGCGCCGATGGAGGCCCATGCCTTCCACATACTTCCCATGTCCGCTTCCCAGGTCTTGAAGTTATCCGCAGATACAAAGATCTTTACCGTATCCGCAATAGGCGGGTTATAATTCTGCCAGTATTCCTTGGATACATAAGTGTCCAGAAGCTCATAAGTCTCCGGGTCCAGCTGTGAACCGTGATAATATCCCACTCTTGCAAACTGCTGCATGATCACGCTGTACTTTTCCGCATTGCTGCCTCTTCCCAGCTCTCCCATACACATCTGCAGACCTTCCATGGAAGCCTTGCCCCCTGCCAGGAGTAACAGGCAGAGGATGAGCACTCTCAGCCGCTCTTTTCCCCTGGTAAAAAGCACAAAGAATACCGAGAAGGCCGCCACCGCATAGATGGCGTTGTTCCTGAAGAGCAGCATCAGGCAGCCCTCCAGCAAAATGGCCAGATCCAAAAGATTTTTGTTGTGCTGCCCGGCAAAATGTACCCGCTCGATCAAAAGCAGGAAAAAGAGTAAGAACAGGGCTGCAAAGATCACATCCTTGGTCACCGAAACGGACAGGATGGATATATAAGGAAACAGGGCAAAGAAAGCTGTCACAGCCACCACCGCCGCCTTTTTTTTGCAAAGCCTGTAGATCATGGCACAGGCATAAGCCAAAACTGCTGACAGTAAGAGCATCTGGAAGATACTGTAGCATGCCATTCCGGCCTCGAGGGAACCAAGAAGCTCCCCGATCTCAAAGAACAGCCAGATCAGCCAGGTATGCGCCAGTGGATGATGGCTGTTAAAATAAGGCGGTCCGAAACTGGCCTCCTGGGACTGTCTGTGAAAATCATAGCTCATGACCGCCGGATAATAAGCCAGAAATACCGGGATAAAGCAGACAAAAATAATCAGCCAGCAAAGAAAGAACACCTTTTTGCTGTTCCACTTCTGATCTGTTTTTTTCTTTTCGGATTCCTGTAAGTGCGCCGGGATCATGGCAAGCAGCGCAAAAAGAGCATATGCAGCCGGAAAACAGGCAACCGCAACACAAAGCGCCCGTACCAGGATCATACCCTTTCCCCGGAAGCCACACTCTGTGAGACCGTTTGCTTTCAACTGATAACCGAATACCAGGGTAAGAGCGAACAGGTACGCCACAGCGCCTGCATAAAGGCTCTTTCGTCTCCGCTCCTTCTTATCCACGGTCTTTTTCATCTCTTCCCGGGTCTTCTTTAACAGCAGAAAGAGACCCGCCCAGAGAAAGGCCGAAAAGATGCTGTTTGAAAGGATCGTCCCCGAAATCAGGGAACCAAGATAACAGATACCCGCTGTACCCACTGCCGCCAGGATTGCTAAAATGATCATTTCCTTCTCCTATATGTGTTGTCCCTTAATCACATGCCGCCTTGAAACGGTTCCAGATCTGCGCATGAAGATCCTCTGCTTCCTGAGAAACATTCTGAATGATCTCACCCTCAGAAGCTCCCTCCGGCAGCACGATCATCCGTTTACTCTCCTCAGACAGAAATGCTTCCGCAGCTTTGTTGGTGCAATAGTAACCAATGTACTCAAAACATTTTGCCGCATTCTCCGGCCTGTTGATATAGTCGATAAAGGCATAAGCCGCCTCTGCATTGGGGGCATCGGAAGGGATGAAGCCGGCCATGATCCCAAAGCCCAGTCCCTCCTCGGGATATACTACCTTAAGGTCATCCCTTGCCTGAAGAGCTGTGGACACCTGGGAGGTATAGAGGAATGCTGCCGCCACTTCTCCGCTGATCAAAAGATCCTGGGTATTGTTATCCTCGATGACGCGGATATTGGGAGCGAGCTCGATCAGCTTGTCTCCTGCCGCCTTGATGGTATCCAGATCTTCGGTGTTGAAGGATTCTCCCATGGTCTTTAAGGTGATGCCGTTGATCACACGGTAGTTTGCCGTAATGGCCACATTGTCCTTCAGCGCAGGATTCCACAGATCTGCATACCCCGTGATCTCCACATCCGTAAGGGCAGGGTCATAGACGATCAAGGGGATCCCCGCCCCGTAAGGAATGGTGTATCCATTGTCCGGATCATAGAACTGGGACATGTAGACGGGGTTCAGATTGTCGTAGGTTTCAAGTTTGGCAGTATCCAGCTTCTGTGCCAGGCCTTCTTTTATGACAAGCTCCAGGATATAATCATCGGCAATGACAAAATCATAGTCGCCGCCCTTGGTCTCCTCCAGCTTTGCCAGCATTTCCTCGTCATAGCTGAAATTGGAATAGTTGATGCGCACACCTGTCTCTTCCTCAAAGCCCCGCAGGATTTCCTGGGGGAACATACCGTCCCAGGTATACAGATTCAGTTCTCCGCTCAAACCGGATTCTTTTTTAGTGTCGGCGTTGCCGCAGCCGGTCAGGATACCTGCCGTCAGGGATAATGCCAGGATCAGTGTGAATAATTTTTTCATGATTTCCTCCTGCCCAGTAAATGGGCCACAAATAAGATAAAAATGGTTGCCGCCAGCATCACTGTGGCCAGCGCATTGATCTCCGGTGTCACACCGGTCTTCATCTTCGTATAGATCTTGACCGGCAGGGTATTCACGGTAGGTCCTGTTACAAAGATGCTGATGACTACGTCATCAAAGGACATGGCAAAAGCAAGTACACAGCCTGACAGGATAGCCGGCAGGATCAATGGCAGGGTCACATCAAAAAAGACCCGCACCGGAGATGCCCCCAGATCCAGCGCCGCTTCCTCCAAGGCCGGGTCCATGCCCGCAAGCCTTGCCTTTACCATGGAATAAATATAGGGAATACAGAATGTGGTATGGGCAATGACCAGGGTCACCATACCAAAGGGCAGGCCCATAAAGGAAAATACCGATAAAAATACCATCCCCAGAATGATTTCCGGGATCATGATGGGCAGCATGGAAAGGTATGCCACACCATCATTTATCCTGCTCTTTTTCCGATGCATCCCCAGTGCCCCCGTGGTGCCGATGACCACCGCCAAAATGCAGCTTGACACCGCCAGGATCAGGCTGTTTGCCAGCGCCTCCCCAATATCCCTGTCCCGGAAAAGCTCTACATACCATTTCAGGGAAAAGCCGCCCCAGACAGAAGATATCTTGGATTCATTAAAAGAGTATACCACAGTTAAGAGGATCGGTATATAGGTAATTGCCGTGATCACGCCCACATAGACAAAAGGCCATTTCTTTGTTTTCATTGTTCCACCTGTTTTCAGACGATATTTTCCAGCTTTGCTGTACCTGTGATCTTACGGTACAGCCGGATCATCAGGGAAGTCAGTATCATGAGCACTGCGGACAGTGCCGCCGCAAAAGGCTGGTTCCGCCCCTTTGTCACCTGTTCCTGGATCACGCTTCCCACAAGCACGATCTTGTTTCCTCCCAGGATATCAGCGATGAAGAACAGGCCCATGGAGGGGATAAAGGACAGTACGACTCCCGACAAAAGACCGGGAAGAGTCAGTTTGAAGCTCACGGTCCAGAATGCCTTGAACGGAGACGCTCCCAGATCCCTTGCTGCTTCCACCAGAGTGTCATCCAGCTTTTCCGCACTGGAATAGACCGACAATATCATAAAAGGCAATAGCACATAAATCATTCCCACCACCACTGCCGGATAGGAATACAACAATTTCAAAGGTTCCTCTGTCAGTCCCATCCCCTGCAGGATCTTATCCAGCACGCCGTTGCTTCTAAATACGATGATCCAGCCATACAGACGGATCAGTCCGCTGGTCCAGAAAGGGATCATGATAAGCAGCATCATGCGCTTTTTCCACCGGTCATTCATGCGTGCCATGAAAAAGCCGTAGGGATAGCCGATCAGCGCCACCAATACCGTGGAAACCAGCGCCAGCTTCAGGGATTGTACAAAGGTATCCAGGTATAACGGTTCCAGTATCTTTTTGTAATTGTCCAGAGTAAAGGTGAAATCCACTCCCCAGACCTGTGCCCTGCTTAAGAAACTTAAAAGGAACATATACAGGATGGGCAGTGCCACAAAAAGAATGGTGAAAAGATAGATCGGGGCAAGCAGCATCCAGTGATTGTCTTTTTTCTTATTCATGGGCCGCCTGCCTTTCCGTCACTTCCCCTGACGTCCCAAAATCCCCATATATCCCCTCATCCAGCACTTTTACGGCATGTTCGTCCAGCCAGCCGATGTTCACGCTGCTGCCCTCGGCCATGTCAGCGTCCAATCCGCTGCGGCTGGCCACCACCTGCTGGCCATCCTCCAGCAAAAACAGGATACGAAGCTGTCCGCCTGCAAAGGATTTTTCCAGTACTTTTGCGGGATGAACGCAGGCTTCCTCCCCGTTCATCAGCACATTTTCCGTGCGCACCGCAAAGGTTTCCCCGTGAAATTTCAGGATATTGGCATTCCCCACAAAATCAGCCACAAAGCTGGTCCTGGGATGATAATAGACCTCATTGGGGGTTCCCACCTGCTCCAGGATACCGTTGCGCATGACTGCGATCCGGTCCGACATATTGATTGCCTCCTCCTGATCGTGGGTAATATAGATAAACGTAATGCCAAGCTGCTTCTGCAGCCTCTTTAACTCTAACTGCATGTGCTGGCGCAGTTTCAGATCCAGCGCCCCCAAAGGCTCGTCCAACAGCAGTACTTTGGGCTCATTCACCAAAGCTCTTGCAATGGCGACTCTCTGTTTCTGTCCCCCTGACAACTGGTTGGGGGAAGCACCGCCCTTGCCTTCCATCTGTACCAGGTACAGCATCTTTTCTACTTTGTCTTTGATCTCTGCCCTTGGCACCTTCCTGATCTTAAGTCCGTACCCCACATTCTCTGCCACACTCATATGGGGAAACAGCGCATAATTTTGGAATATGGTATTGACGTTGCGCTTGTTGGGCTCCATTGTGGTAATATCCTGCCCCTCTAACACTACCTGCCCTTCATCGGGGTCTTCCAAACCCGCGATAATGCGCAGCAGCGTAGTCTTGCCACAGCCGGAAGCGCCTAACAGGGTAAGGAATTCTGCCCTGTTCACCTTAAGATCAAGCCCTTTCAGCACAGGAAATCCGCCAAAAGATTTCTTTATATGATTTAACTGTAAGATCACATCGCTCATTTCAAAAACCTTCCAAATCACCTATTTGATCCAGCCCCAGGAAATTGCCAGAAATTCTCCCAGAAAGAACATTCCCCTAAGCCAGATCAAAAGTCCTGCGCCCAGAACAGCTCCCAGAAGTTCTTTTTGCTTTTCCAGGATCCTTCCTGTCATGGAAAGAATGACGCAGATCAAAAGCACCATGGTTCCGAAGGTGGCTCTGTCCGGATAGTGGGGGGACAGGATCATGGCTCCCCAGGACAGCAGGGCACAGAATAACAAAAGCAGATTCCTCCTGCCGATGGTAAGCTTCAGGATGCCTTTTGCCACAAACAAAACCACCGCCAGCAATAACAGCACCGGGAACAGATACTCCACAGCCGCCTTGCACTCCGCATAACAGCGTAAAAAGATACGCCACAGAATCCCGTAATTGTTTTCCTGGACCCGGGCGCTGCGCACGAAATTTCCGGGAGCAGCTATCACCAGGATGCTTCCCGCCAGACAGGATAAACTTCCAAAGGTCATCCATAAGGGGACTTTCTTCTGTTCCTTCCAGCGAAACCATATAGCCACAAGACTGGTCACGAACACTGCCGGCCCCATATTTTCATTGCTCCAGCCTGCCAGGATTCCCAGCGGAATGATCCACAGGCAGATACCGGGAAGGGACTTGCCTTCCCGCAGATAACAGTACAAAAACAGTACGATGAAAACAGTGATATACAGATAATTGGCAGCGCCTGCCTGCCAGAACATGCTCATCTTCCAGTTGGCATTTAGCCCCAGCAGCATGCCGACACAGGCCCACAGTGCAAAGACTCTCTTTCCTTTCCCGCTGACACCGGACGCCAGGCAGACCACCCAGGCTAAAAGGAAGGTCACCGCCACATTCAAAACATCTGCCGCCTGCTCCCCTGCAAGAAGGGTAAGCTGCAGGATTCCATGGGTCAGGCTCCTGCCGCCCCAGTTGTGGTAATGCCAGATCTGGCTCTCTATAATATCGGAGAGTCCTGTGACGGGTTCCTCGGAGGAAAGCATGGTGGCATACCACAGATCATCCATCATAAAAGGAACTGCCCGATGGGTCAGATACATGACTACGGCTGACACCAATATCAGAATGCAGACTGCAGCCCACAGGATCCTGTTTTTCTTTTGTTGCATAAAATCTGCACCTCCTTTGAGCAAAAAAGGCACTTGCTCTGCCCCCTTTTTAGGGCCGGCTCTGCCCGTCCCCTTTTTAGGGCCGGCTCTGCCCCCTTTTTAGGGCAGAGACCCGAAAAACCAGGGTTTTTCGGGTCTCGCTTCGCTCGCCAAATGTCTCAAAAGATGTCTGGCCGCATAAATGCGGCAGACCCCTTTTGAGCACTTGGCTCTGCCCTTTGCGTACATTATACCTTCAAGTTCTTGATCCGGTCAACTGCTTCTACGGTATTTTCGTAACTGCCGAAGGCGGTAAGGCGGAAGTAGGTCTCGCCGCTGGGGCCGAATCCTGAACCGGGGGTGCCTACCACGTTCACACGTTCCAGCAGGTAGTCAAAGAACTCCCAGCTGGTCATGCCGTTGGGCGCTTTCAGCCAGATATAAGGAGCATTCACACCGCCGGAAACGGTAAAGCCGGCCTCTTTCAGACCGTTGTAAATATAATGGGCATTGTTCATATAATAAGCAACCTGCTTCATCAGCTGCTCTCTTCCTTCTTTGGTGTACACTGCCGCCCCTGCCCGCTGTACGATATAAGGTGCACCGTTGTATTTGGTGCCGTGTCTTCTTGCCCACAGGGAATGAAGGCTCACATCCCCGGCTTTCAGATCCTTGGGGATTACGGTATAGCCCAGTCGCACCCCGGTAAAGCCTGCATTCTTGGAGAAGGAGTGAAATTCAATGGCACAGGTCCTTGCCCCCTCACACTCATAGATGCTGTGGGGAATGTCCGGCTGGGAAATGTACGCTTCATATGCCGCATCATAGAGGATCACAGCTCCCACCTTATTGGCATAGTCGACCCATTCCTGAAGCTGTGCCTTGGTAATAGTGGCTCCGGTGGGATTATTGGGGAAGCACAGATAGATCAGATCCGGTGTTTCCTTGGGAAGCTGTGGTGCAAATCCGTTGTCTGCGGTACAGGGCATATAGATCACATTGCTCCAGGTCCCGGTGTTCTTGTCATAGACTCCCGTCCGGCCTGCCATGACATTGGAATCCACATACACCGGATAAACCGGATCGCACACTGCAATCTTATTGTCCAGGCTAAAGATCTCCTGGATATTGCCACAGTCACACTTTGCACCGTCGGACACAAAGATCTCGTCCTCGCTGATATCGCAGCCTCTTGCCTTATAGTCATTTTCCGCAATGGCGCTGCGCAAAAACTCGTAGCCCAGATCCGGTGCATAACCGTGGAAAGTCTCTGCGTTTCCCATCTCATCCACCGCACTGTGCAGGGTGTCAATGATGACAGGTGCCAGAGGCTGGGTCACATCGCCGATCCCCAGTCTTATGATCTTTGCCTCCGGATGCTCTGCCGTGTAGGCATTCACCTTTTTGGAAATGGTGGAAAACAGATAGCTTCCCGGCAATTTCAAATAATTTTCATTTACTTTGAACATAGTATTCTCCTCCCGGCTTTCGTTTATCACAAAACCTTTTATTCTCAAGTGCGATTATACTTCCACTTCTCCTTCAAAGACCGTGGCAGCAGGACCTGTCATGTACACCAGATTCTCCTTCCGGTCCCATTCCACCTTGATCTCTCCGCCCAGGACCCGCACCGTGACCTGTTCCCCGGTAAGTCCGTTCAGGATACATGCCACCGCCGTGGCACAGCACCCCGTACCGCAGGCAAGAGTCTCGCCGGTGCCCCGCTCCCAGACTCTCATAAATACGGTATTTCTATCCAGCACCTCCACAAACTCCGTATTGGTCCTGTTGGGGAATCTCTCATGGTTTTCAAAAAAAGGCCCGATCTGCTCTAAGGGAAGATTTGCCACCCCGTCCGCAAAGACCACCGCATGGGGGTTCCCCATGGAAACGCAGGTCATGCGGTATTCTTTTCCCTCCACCAGGATCGGCTCGTCCACCACCTTATCGCCGGAAGCCTTCACGGGAATCTGTTCCGGTTCCAGGATGGGGCTTCCCATATTGACCTTCACCATGGATACCAGGCCTCTGTCGCCGTTTAAGGTTCCTTCTCCTTCAACAGTCAGTTCAAGATACTTTATCTTGCCGAAGCTTTCCACCGTGATCTGCTTTTGGTCGGTCAGACCCTTGTCATATACATATTTGGCCACACTGCGGATACCGTTTCCGCACATCTCTGCCCGGGTGCCGTCCGCATTGTACATCTCCATCTCGAACTGCGCCACCCTGCCGGGATTGATGAAGATTACACCGTCACCGCCGATACCGAAATGGCGGTCGCTGAGCCTTCTTACCAGATCAGGCTTTGCCTTTGCAGGAATCTGCTCCTTTGCTCCGTCCACATAGATATAGTCATTTCCGCATCCCTGCATCTTTGTAAATTTCATATACTTTCTCCTTGTTCCCGCCGGGGGCCTATCCCTTCATCATGGATAATACCATGCCTGCTGTTTCCACCAGATTGGTACCGCTGTCCATACTACATTTTTGAAGATACCTGTGGGCCTCTTCCTCCGTCATGTGATTTCGCACCATCAGGATCTCCTTTGCCTCCTGTATGGCCGCTTCTTCTTCGTTGCTTCGGATCTTTGGTTTCTGTTTCAGCTTCCGCCTGCGCCGCTCAATGCCTTCCTCCATCATGTGTACGGTGTTGATCAGATCGTCTGTCTTCAAGGGCATGGACAGACAGACGATATCATTGCCGTAGCATTCATTGATGAGACGCTGTGACGCCATGAGCAACATTTCAAACCCTGGCGGAAGACATTCGTGCAATTCCGAATACACCATATCCATCATCTTGTAGCTGCAGACCACAATGCCGTCATTGAGTCCGTCAGCCTGGCTGATAGCCTGGGCTCCCGTGGTGCAGACGCCGATCACAGAAAATCCGCTTCTCACCAAAATATTTCGGATGCCCTTTGCATCCTCCATCTTTGGCAATACCACTATGATACTCGTCAAACGCACACCTCCTCTGTCATTTTATCATAAGTAGGTAGATGTGCCTGTTAGTATTGATATAAATATTCTGCGATTTCCCACTCGGACACCTGGGAACGGTATTGCTGCCATTCCTCTTTCTTGGCGGCAATATACTTTTCGGCAATGTGCTCTCCCAGCACTCCGCAGATAAATTTATCCTTTTCCAGTTCCTCCACGGCTTCCATGAGCGTACCCGGCAGATTCTCGATGCCAATGCCATTCCTCTCCGCCTCTGTCATCTCAAAGATATTGCCTTCCACGCACTTGGGAGGCTCGATCTTATTGATGATGCCGTCCAATCCCGCACGCAGGCAGACTGCCAGCGTCAGGTACGGATTGGCTGCGGAGTCCGGGCTCCTCAACTCGATCCTGGTGCTCTCCCCGCTTACCACAGAAGGGATCCTGATGAGGGGGCTCCTGTTGGTAGCGCTCCAGGCAATGTAAACCGGCGCCTGGAATCCGGGCACCAGTCGCTTATAAGAATTTACCAGGGGGTTGGTGACAGCAGCCATACCTTTGATATGCTTCATCAGTCCTCCGATAAAATAGTAGGCTTCCTTACTCAGTCCCATGGGATCGTTCTTATCCTCAAAAATATTCTTGCCATCGCGGTGCAGGGACATATTGATGTGCATACCGGAACCGTTGACACCATACTTGGGCTTGGGCATGAACGTGGCATGCAGTCCGTGCCGCTTGGCGATCGTGCGCACTGCCAGCTTAAATGTCATGATATCATCCGCCGTCTTCAACGCTTCATCGTAGCGCAGGTCGATCTCATGCTGTGCAGGGGCATTTTCATGATGGGAGGCCTCGATGACAAATCCCATGTCCTCGAGGGTCAACACCATATCACGCCTTGCATTCTCCCCAAAATCCAGGGGGCCGACATCAAAATAGCCTGCCTGTTCCTTGGTATCCACAGTAGGCATGGTATTTTCATCCGTATCAAAGAGGAAAAATTCGCATTCCGGTCCCACCTCAAAGGTATACCCCAGCTTTTCTGCCTCCCGGATGGCTCTTTTGAGCACATGTCTGGAATCTCCCTCAAAGGGCTCCCCTCCGGGACAGTATACGTCACAGATCATTCTTGCCACCTTGCCCTGCTGGGGTCTCCATGGGAAAATCTCCAGCGTGGAACAATCCGGATAGAGATACATGTCGGAATTTTCGATACCAACAAATCCGCTTATGGCGGAACCGTCAAAAGAACATTTATTGTCAAGTGCACGCTCCAACTGGCTGGCCGTAATGGCAATATTTTTCAGATTTCCAAAAATATCTGTGAACTGAAGGCGGATAAATTCCACATCTTCCTCCTCCACAAGTCTGAGTACATCTTCCTTGGTATAATTTTTCATACAGTACCTCCATTCTGATTTTGCCTTAAAAAAGCGCAAAGGTATCCTTACAACGTAAGAACACCCTTGTTCCGTAATCCATAATAACAATTCTGCGGTTATCTTGTCAATGACAAAACGAAAATGCCGGTGATGTTTTCCTGCATATTCCTTTCTTTGCCGGCATATCTTTTTAGTAACTAAATCGTCCTTCCCAAAGGAACCAAGGAGCATACCCATGAGCGCAAGAACCAAAATCGTAGTTCTTCATATGAAGGAATTAATTTATACAGGCATCTTCGCCGCACTCGGCATACTGCTGATCATACTGTTTGTGATGATGTTCCTGCCTGACAAAAAAGAGAATCCTCCAAAAGATGAGACCGTTGCCCCAACCTCCGGCTCTGCCGAAGCATCCCTGTACATACCCGGCATTTACACCACAGAGCTTATCCTGGGCGGAGAGGCCGTTGAGGTGGAAGTAGTCGTGAACCAGTCCGAGATCACTTCCATCCGCCTGGTGAATTTAAGCGAGTCCATAGCCACCATGTACCCGCTTTTAGAACCTGCTTTTGACTCTATCTGCACCCAGCTCTACGAAACTCAATCCTTAAACGATATCACTTACTCTGCAGACAGTAAATATACCTCCCTGGTGCTGATGGAAGCCATCCGCAATTCTTTGGAAAAAGCATCTAATTAAGAGTTCCCAAACGATCCAGCCAGATTCTTGCACAGGCATCGGACGGCATGCGCAGATCCCCTCTCGGAGACAATGCCACGCTTCCCACCTTGGGACCGTCCGGCAGACAGGAGCGTTTGAACTGCTGGGAAAAGAATCTTTTGTAAAAGGTCTTAAGCCACTTTAGGATGGTCTTAGGGTCATATTGTCCCCGGAAAGCCTGCTTTGCCACACGGTACACCTTTTCCGGGGAAAAACCGCACCGAAGCATGTAATAGAGGAAGAAATCGTGGAGTTCGTAAGGACCCACCAGATCCTCTGTTTTCTGGGCGATATGGCCCTCTACCGGGGGCAGAAGTTCCGGGCTCACCGGCGTGTCCAGCACATCGTAAAGCACGCCGGACAGCTCTGCGTTTTCGCAGGTGTCTGCATAATACCGTACCAGATGGCGTACCAGGGTCTTGGGGACTCCGGCATTGACGCCGTACATGGACATATGGTCCCCATTGTAGGTGGCCCATCCCAGAGCCAGCTCCGACATATCCCCCGTGCCGATCACCAGCCCGTTTAGGCGGTTGGAAAGATCCATCAGCACCTGGGTCCTTTCCCTGGCCTGACTGTTCTCATAGGTCACATCATGCTTGTCTGTATCCTGTCCGATATCCTTGAAATGCAATGTCACCGCTTCCCGGATATCGATCTCCAAAAGCGTAGCTCCCAGGGTTCTGGCCAGCTTGCAGGCATTATCGTAAGTCCTGTCCGTGGTCCCGAAGCAGGGCATGGTCACTGCGTGGATGCCTTTTCTGGGAAGCCCCAGCATATCAAAGGTGCGCACTGTCACCAAAAGAGCCAGGGTGGAGTCAAGCCCGCCGGAAATACCAAGCACAGCCGTTTTCAATCCGGTATGTTCATAGCGCTTCTTCAATCCGTAAGCCTGAATGGACAGGATCTCCTCACAGCGTTTATTCCTCTTCTCTTCATCAGAAGGTACAAACGGCGTACAGTCAAAGGTGCGCTCCAGCTTTGTCTCTTCTATCTCCAGCCTAAATCCGATCACCTCATAAGGCTGAGCAGGTTCCTTTCCAAAGGTGCCCATCCTGCGGCGTTCTGCATTGATCCTTTCCATATCCAGATCCCCATAGACCGTCTCTCCCATAAACCTTTTGGACTGGGAAAGAATCGTGCCGTTCTCTGCGATCAGATTGTGTCCTCCAAAAACCAGATCCTGAGTGGATTCCCCCTCTCCTGCGGAGGCGTAGATATATCCGCACAAAAGCCTTGCACTGGAAGATTTCACCAGAAGTTCCCGATACTCATCCTTACCCACGGTCTCATTGGAGGCGGACAGATTTACCAGCACCGTGGCCCCCATGAGGGCATGATCGGTTCCGGGGGGATCGGCCACCCACAGATCCTCACAGATCTCACAGCCCACAGTAAGTCCGGGCATGGTAAGACATTCAAACAGCAGATTGGTTCCAAAGGGAACCACCTCTCCCTCCAGATAGAAATCCACTGTCTTGCGGTTTCCTTCCGCGAAATGACGGCCCTCATAAAATTCCGCATAGGAAGGGATATTGGCCTTGGGCACCATGCCCAAAAGTTCCCCGTCCTTGAGCACCGCCGCCACATTATACAATTTTCCGTCCCGTGCCACAGGCAGTCCCACAAACACCAGGGCGTCCTTTCCTCTGGTTGCCTCCCTTACCTGAAAGAGAGCTTGCAGGGCACCGTCCAGCAAAACCTTCTGTTGGAACAGATCCCCGCAGGTATAGCCTGTAAGGCACAATTCCGGAAATGCGATGATCTTTGCACCCCTGCTGTATGCTTCCTTGAGCTTTTCTCCTACTGCCTGTGCGTTATACACAGGATCCGCCACTTTGATCTTAGGCGTCACAGCCGCCACTTTGACAAAACCGTTTATCATGTACTCCCGCCTTTCTCAAAAGAAACCGGCTGCCCCGGTTCCCACTATCTGCTCCTATGATACAACGCCTGCAATTCCTCTACACTAAAGGTATAGTTTTTATTACAGAAATGACAGTTCACTTCTATTTCCTTTCCATCGTCGATCATGCTCTTTAATTCTTCCCTGCCGATGCTCACCAGAGCCTTTTCCACTCTGTCCTTGCTGCAGTTGCAGAAAAAGGACACAGGCATGGTATCCGTGATCTCCGGGTCCATTCCATCAAGCAGGATCTCCAGTAACTGTTCCGGGGTGTTCCCGGAGTCCAGAATGGAAGTGACAGAAGTGACCTTCCGAAGATTCTCCTCCAGTTTATCAATGACTGCGTCCTCCGCAAAAGGCATCAACTGGATCAGAAAGCCTCCCGCCTGGCGCACGGTATTCTCCTTGTTTATCAGCACGCCCAGGCCCACACTGGAGGGCACCTGTTCTGAGGATGCAAAGTAATAAGTCAGATCCTCGGCGATCTCTCCTGTCTGAAGATCAGTCTGCCCGATATAGGGATCTTTTAAACCCATATCCCGGATAACGCTTAAGACGCCTTTGCCCACAGCCCCAGACACATCCAGTTTGCCGTTAGGCTTTGCCGGCAGGATGACATCCGGCACATTGGCATAGCCCTTTACTCTTCCGGAAGCATCCGCCGTAACGGTCAGACCTCCCACCGGTCCGTCACCCTTGATCTGTAAAGTGATCAGATCCTCTTCGCCCTTCAACATGCTGCCCATCATCACGCCTGCACTCAAAAGCCGTCCCAGTGCCGCCGTCACCACGGGACTTGTATTGTGAGCCGCCCTGGCTGTCTCCACCACGCCTCTTGTGGTACAGGCAAATGCACGGATCTGAGCATCTGCCGCCGTGGCCCTTACCATATAGTCTTTCATTGCTTTTCCTTTCCCTGCTCCTTTGCAACAACATACACCCGCTGGCTCTCCCCGGTCACCGCATCCCTGGTATCCGCATCTAATACCTTAAGGACCTTCATGCCCGCTCTCTCCACCAGCCCGGTCATGGTCTCCACAGTATATCCCCTTTGAAAATGATTCTCTGTAAACCTCCGGAACAACCCGTTTTCTTCCTCCACGAATACTGTCACATCATATTCATTGATCTCTTCCTCAGGGTCGTAATAATTCTCCCAGATAAAACTGCAATCCTCCCGGTTCTCTGCTATGGTAGCATCCCCTATGATCTCCCGGTATTTGTAATCCGTGTTGAAATCAAACACAAAAATCCCGCCCGGATACAGATAATTGTTCACCAGGGAAAATACCGTGAGCAATTCTTCCTCCTCCAGGATATAATTCAGGGAATCGCAGACACTGACTACGGTCCCGACAGTACTGTAAAGTTCAAGCTCTCTCATATCCTGACACAGATACAGGATCTCGGAACCGCTTTCCTCTTTCTTCTGCATGGCAATATCCAGCATATCCTCAGAACAATCCACCCCAATACAGTCATAGCCCTTTGCATAGAGCAGTTCCGTCAGAGTGCCGGTTCCACAGCCCAAGTCCACCACCAGATTCCTCTCGGAATCCAACAGGTCCTCCGCATCCCGATCCGGTTGGGATACCCCGTATCTTTCGATGGTGTCTGTCAGGAAATCGCACCATTCCTCATAAGGGGTATCGTCCATGAAGGTATCATATACACTGGCAAAATCCGAATATTGTTCCGACATTTTCTCACGCATTCCGCCGTAACACGGCATATCCTTTTTTGTATCTTTTTAGAACAAAGCTCCCAACGCACCAAACACGCCTGCGCTGGCCAATCCCATGATAATCCCCGCCAGTATGACTCCCAGCAAAACCGCCGTGACACTGGATTTGAAATCCATATCCAGAAGACTGGCCGCAAGAGTACCTGTCCAGGCTCCTGTTCCCGGCAGGGGGATCCCCACAAAAAGAAGCAGCGCCACAAACAATCCGCGCCCTGCTTTTTCCTGCAGCTTGGCTCCACCCTTATGGCCCTTTTCCAGGCACCAGGAAAAGAACTTGCCGATCAGTGGTTTATCTGCCCCCCACTCTAACACCTTTCTGGCAAAAAGATAGATAATGGGCACAGGTATCATATTGCCGAGGACACAGACAATATAACTGGGTACCAGCGGCAGGTTGAATCCCACTGCAATAGGGATCGCTCCCCTCAGTTCGATCAGGGGAACCATGGATACCAAAAAGATCATCAAATACTTCTCTAACATATTTTCTCTCCATTCTTATTATTTATCAGATAGATATTGTCTTAAGAAATCGATCAATACCTTCATTTGTTCATCCGTTCCGATGGTGATGCGCAGACAGTTATCGATCCTCGGCTTATCCCAGTAACGCACATAAATATCCTGATCCCGCAGCGCCCGGAAGATCTCCTTGGCCGGCACCGACCTGTGGGATGCAAAGATAAAATTAGCCATGGAATCCGGGAAGGTAAAGCCCAGTTTAGCCAGTTCCTTCTTCACCCATTCTCTGGTGTTTATGATCTTCTGTGTGGTCTCCTTAAAATAGGCATCATTCCGTACCGCTTCCACACCAAGCACCTGGGAAGGCATATTCATGGTGTAGGAATTAAAGGAAAATTTCACATCATTCAGATACCGGATGAGCTTCTCATTTCCTATACAGAAACCGATGCGCAAACCTGCCATGGAGCGGGACTTGGAAAAAGTCTGTACCACCAGCAGATTCTCGTACTTCTCAAGAAGGGGCAGTGCGCTGGTTCCTCCAAAATCAATATATGCCTCATCCACGATGACTACTACATGCGGGTTGGCCTTCACAATCTCCTCCACCACCCGAAGACTTTCCAAAAGTCCTGTGGGTGCATTGGGGTTGGGGAAAATGATGCCGCCGTTTGGCTGTTTATAATCCTCGGGCCTGATGTGCCAGTTTTCATCCAGGGCACAGGTCCTGTAGGGAATCCGATAAAGATCCGCCCAAACGTCATAAAAGGAATAAGTCACATCCGGAAACAGGATGGGGTCCTTTCCGTTAAAAAAGGTCATGAAAGCCATGGCAAGCACATCGTCCGAGCCCACACCCACAAATACCTGCTCCTTCTTTACGTTATAATAATCTGCTAACGCCTCCGTAAGCAGTGTGGTATTGGAATCGGGATACAGCCTTAAGGCATTACAGTTTAATGCCTCCAAAAGCTTCTCCACCCCCGGTGCCGGAGGATAGGGGCACTCGTTGGTATTCAGTTTGATCATATTCTGCTTATTGGGCTGTTCCCCCGCCACATAAGGCACTACCTTCCGTACATTATCTTCCCACTTCATAATTTTTCCTCACGTTCCTTACCTTCCAATTCTTCCCGGTACACCTGCACCATATCCGCAATGCCCAGATTTTCATAGCAGCGGATCAGGCCCTTAAGGCCCTCCTTATCTCCTGCCGCTTTCTTCAGCACCGGGATGGTTTCATACACTGCATTATAATACCAGATCGCCGCTTCCTCATAATCTCCTGCTGCTTCATAAAAGCTTCCCAGCTCACAACAGATCTCAGAACATCCTTCTCCCGCAATGACCTTGGAAGCATACTTGAAGAATCCCACGGTGTCTCCTGTGATACGGCAGGCCCTTGCCGCCACCAGGCAGCTTTCCGTCACCTCATCCGGTCCACGGTCTGCGTCTGCCGCCGATGCCTTAAAGAAATCCGCCGCCAAGCAAAAATCTTCATCGCTTCCTGCCAGAAAAAGCTCCCTGGCATACATATTGTGGAGCCTTTTGGAAAGGTATGCACCCTTTCCGATCTGTTTTCTGAAATTCTCCAGATCCCGGCCGGCATGATTGCTCTGGGGCAGATGGGTGATGACGACGTCGCTGTCAAAGATGACAGGGGTAAGACGCACCATCTCATGGATGGGGTCCTCCCAGACAAAAGGCCGCAGACGTTTGAACAGCTTTGGACGGTATTCCTCATCAAAATTGTAGACCGTCCCGTGCTGCAGCTGGTTGCCGTATTTCATCTGCACCAGCTCGATCTCCGGTAGGAGATTCTCCTTCAATACCTGGAATCTCTCTCTATTTTCCGGCGAGATCACCTCATCGGCATCCGCCGTATAAATATATTCCATGGTCGCTTTGGAAAACGCGAAATTCCTGGCGGCACTGAAATCATCCACCCACCGGAAATCATAGAGTTTTTCGGTATAAGCACCGGCGATCTCCTTTGTACGGTCCGTGGAGCCTGTGTCCACGATGATGATCTCATCCACCAGATCCTTCACGCAATCCAGGCAGCGCGCCAATATCTTTTCTTCGTTCTTTACGATCATGCACAGGGAAATCGTGATCATTTCCTCACCCTGCCTTTCCGGATTGCCTCCTTGTACTATGCCGGGGCACAACCATCCCCACTACAGCACCTTGGATAAAAATTCTTTCAGTCTGGGGCTCTGGGGATTGGCAAAGAACTCCCGGGGAGTATTCTCTTCCATGATGACACCCTCATCCATAAAAAGTACCTTGGTGCCAACTTCCCTGGCAAATCCCATCTCATGGGTCACTACCACCATGGTCATACCGCTGTCTGCCAGTTCCTTCATAACCGCCAGAACCTCTCCCACCATCTCGGGGTCCAGTGCCGAAGTGGGCTCATCAAACAGCATTACCTTGGGACTCATGGCCAGGGAGCGCACAATGGCGATCCTCTGCTTTTGTCCTCCGCTTAAAGAGCTGGGATAAGCATCCGCTTTCTCGGAAAGTCCCATGCGCTGTAACAGTTTCAACGCCGTCTCCTTTGCTTCCTCTTCCGACATCATCTTGTGCTTGATGGGAGCCAGCGTGATATTGTCCATGATCGTAAGATTGTTGAACAGATTAAAATGCTGGAATACCATTCCCATGTGTCGGCGCACTTCGTTAATATTGGTCTTGGGGTCCGTGATATTCTGTCCGTCGAACCATACTTCTCCGCTGGTGGGTGTCTCCAGCAGATTCAGGCAACGCAGGAAA
Organism: Lachnospiraceae bacterium; assembly: GCA_017621075.1. GTDB lineage: Bacteria > Bacillota > Clostridia > Lachnospirales > Lachnospiraceae > Acetatifactor. Next base: position 14,574 of record JAGATV010000030.1, on the reverse strand, counting down.
GTGCTTTTGCCCGATCCGGAAGGTCCCACGATCACGATCTTCTCTCCCGGGTGGATATGATAACTGACACCACGCAGCACATGGTTATCTTCAAATTTTTTGTGCAGGTCCTTAACGATTATCACTCTTGCGCAGCCTCCTTTCCAATTTTGCCAACAATATAGTCAGGATCTTGATCACCACAAAATAGATGACTGCCGCACCTATCAGGGGTGTGAACTGATCGTACAGCGCCGATGTCATCTGATGGGACACACGGGTCAGATCCTTTAAACTTACATAACCTACGATGGCCGTCTCTTTGATCAAAACAATAAATTCGTTTCCCAAAGGAGGCAGGATATTTTTGAATGCCTGGGGCAATACGATATACCGCATGGTCTGCACCTGGGTCAGTCCCAGGGAACGGCCGGCTTCCGTCTGTCCCTTATCCACTGCCAGGATACCGGCACGGACGATCTCTGCCACATAAGCGCCGGAATTGATCCCAAAGGTAATGCTGGCCACCAGCACCCCATTCTGACAACTCTTCAGCACGATGAACCACATGATCAGAAGCTGCAGCACAGAGGGGGTTCCTCTGATGATATCTATATAAATATTGGCAATCCTTGACAGGATCGTGGGCTTACCGTTCTTCTTCACTGAGATCTTCATAAAAGCCACTATGGTGCCGATGACGATTCCCAGGACAGCGGCAGCCACCGCCACCTGCATGGTCACCCCGAGGCCCTTCAGATACAGCTGCCAACGGTTTTCCCTTATAAATGCAGCGTCAATATGCTGCCATACAGAGTTGATCCACTCCATTCCTCTCTTGCCTCCAGTCCTTCCATTCTCAGGTCATTCACAAGTCATTGTATCAAAAAGAGGATAATGGCACAAGCCATTATCCTCTAATTTTTACCAAATCTTTATTGAAAGATTATTCTGCCACAATATATTCCTGTACTAAGGCATCAAAGGTTCCGTCAGCCTTCAGTTCTGCCAGTGCTGCATTCACCTTTTCTGCAAGAGGGCTTCCCTTGGGAAGTGCGATTGCATACTGCTCAGGCTCGAACGCAAACTGAGCGCCGTCAAGAGCCACTACCTTGCCCTCGAACTTGCTTGCAAATACTTCTGCAGGATTCTTGTCGATGATAACTGCCTGCACCCTGCCGTTGATGAGATCGCTGACAGCGTCCACAGCCTTGTCGTAAGACTGTACGTTTGCCCCTGTGATATCCTCCGCAATGATCTCACCGGTAGTACCAAGCTGCACACCAATGCTCTTATTCTCCAGATCTGCTGCTGTTGCAATATCAGAATCAGGAAGCACGATGACATACTGAACTGCCTCATAGTAGGAATCAGAGAAATCAACAGACTCCTTACGTTCTTCGGTGATAGTCATACCTGCGATAGCCACATCGATCTTGTTGCCGATGGCAGCCACCAGGGAACCGAATTCCATATCCTGAACCTTTACTTCCATGCCCATCTTCTCACCGATGGCCTTGATCAGAGCGATATCGAAACCTGCAGGTTCCCCGTCATCTCCGATATACTCAAAGGGAGGGAATGCAGCGTTGGTTCCTACTGTCAGGACACCTGCTGTGATCGTCTCAACGGAAGCCGCATCACCTTCCGCCTCGCTGCCTGCCTGGGTACTCTCTGAAACAGTGCTTTCAGGTGCAGTACCGGTACCTTTGCTGCCAGTCTCTTCACTTCCGCAGGCAGTAAAGGTTGCAACACAAAGGACGGTTGCCAGTAACATTGCCATTACTTTTTTCATAATATATCCTCCTTCTTTCCGGCTGACATGCCTTTTGTCACAGTCAGTCTTGAAATTTGGTATAATATATCATTTTTTACGCAAAAAATCAACTATGTTCTCATAAAGATACAATCATTCCCGAAAAAAGCGGCCAACAATACGATCTGATAAGCCATGGTAATATAAGGGAGAAAAGGCACCGGTACTTTGAGCCTGCCCCGCTTCCCAATATTTTTCCGAATGCCCTGGTGCAGGGAAAGGATCAGGAATGCCAGCGTGCCATGTATCAGATATTCCCGCATGCCCATTCCCAAAGCAGCCTCTGCCATTGCACAGATACAGAACGCATGACAGTCCGCCCTGCCGTACAGCCTCGGGAACAAAACCTGCTGTGCCAGTGTAAACAGCCCCAGGGAAAAAAGAGAAATCCAAAGTCCGGTCCCCGGCTCCCGAGTCCCCTCAATCCATAATGCAACACCGGCCAGACCTGCAGGCCACCATGCAAAATGATAAACCTTGCAGATCTGAAGATCGGTGACACAGGCAAAGCACAGACAGCCGCTTATAACCCCAAGCTCCAACCCCGTCGGGAGAAGGCCCTGCCGGACCGCCCACAGTCCATCCACCATCCCCGCAGGCAGTGCCACAAAAAAAAGACTCAAAATCTCCTTGACCCCTATCCTCACCTGCTCCTCAGGATCACACCGCCTGACCAACCCTACACAGGACAGGCTGACAAGGAGGATGACGATCATTTCCAAACCTGCATCATACAACAACTCCTGAAACATGCTTCCCATCCTTTCCCTGTATGCTACCGCAAACGGCTGCGGATATCATAAAGAACACTTCCCCCAACGGAAAGCACTGCAAGGGCCGGATGCTCCTCCAGCCTGCGTTCTCCCTTATAAGCCCGCACCGTCACAGGAAAGCTTTCTCCCTGCGGTGCATACAGCGGAACCATGAATTCCAATTCCTCCTCCCTGAAATAGCAGGGCCGGTCCGTGTAATCGAAAACTGTGTCAGGAACCTCCTGCCCTTGAAAGATTTCTGCCGGGAATGCAACCTCCAGCCTGTCCACATATCCCCACAAAGATATTTTCAAGACCCCGCTTTCCCCGCATTGGAAGACGGGATCATGCGGTTCCAGTATCCGAAAGATCTCTGCCTCCAAGGCAAATCCCATGGTACTTGCAGAAAGCCTGCGGGCATTTCCCACATGGTCCACAGCATAAACGCTTACCGTAAAATCTCCGCTAAAGACAGGGTCCTCTTGCGTAAGTTCCACCCGGATACTGTCTTCTCCGTTCCATTTTATCACCCGCCTCAGTGCATTGTCCTGATTACAGATCTCCACGGAAAGCTCTGCCACCCCGCTCAAAGAATCCTCCGCCGTAATTTCCAACAGGATATCACCCTGATCCCTGTCTATGATCTCCAGTCCCTCCAGCTTTTCCATGCCGCGGATGACGGGAGCCTCTCCGTCACCCATGATCAGTATGCCGTTTTCCAGGTCCGCCTGCGCATCGGAGTACTCTATAAGAGATGTTTTGGTGTCTGCCGTAACATTGTTGCGGACGGCTCCTGCCCGGGGGGTTATCCGTACAAGCTGCCCGTGGGCTGCCTCTTCCAGCAAAAACTGCTGGGTTATCTTCAGTCTTCTCCCCTCTTCCTTCTCTTTGATCTCTGTAAAAGGATAAAATGCTAACAGGGAGTCCCCTTCCGCCCGGAAAGAAAAACCTTCTCCGGCTTCAAAACCCTCCGGTTCTTCCAGAGCCAGCAGAAGAGAAGCCGTCTCACGTCCCTCCACGCCGTTTTCAAACACCGCTTCTGCGATCCTGTACTCCTGGCAGGCCACTCCTTCCATGCCGGCAGCATATTCCAGCGAAAAGGGAGTTGCTCCGTCGCTGCGCACATAAAAGATCCCTCTGTCATACCATACGTTTTCACATTCTTCCACATCCATCTTCTCTGTAAATATCTTCTGTCTGCCTCCCCAGACGGCTGGGTCTATGTTAAGATGCAGGGTCCGGCTTAAGTTGCCCGCCTTATCCACGGCTGCCAGGTGCAGCCATACAAGGTCCTCCTCCCAATGGAGAGTCAATTCCCTTTCTCTGAGAAACGTACCGTTTTGCAAAGTAACCTCCGTTCCTTCCTCCCCATCCAACAGGTAATAATAGCCGTCAATCCCAACAGTCAGCACGTTTCTGGTAACATTGGAACTGCAAAGGCAGTCCTGCGCCGACTGCGGATACTCCTTTTGCTGACCCCAAGGGAAGGTCCCTGTCTGGTAGGACTCCACCTTGTGAAAATATTCTGTGCCCCTATCTTTAGGTTCCTGCCAGGTTACCTGTACACACTGTTCCCCCAGGATCTTTCTTCTGCAGGAAGTTTCCTCGATCCCCTCCGGAGGGGCATGGTCACCGGCCTCCACTCCATCAAGACGGTTCTCCTCCAAAAAGCCGATAAATTCCGAAGATATCCCAAAGCTGCCCTGTTCTTCGTTCACGCCCGCTTCGCCAAGTCGATAATCACAGTATTCCTCATTTGCATAACTGCTTCCCCCATAAGCCTGACGACTGGAAAGGATCTGCCCTTCCGTATAACCGCAGACCAGTTTTCTTTCCCCACTCAGCTTTGCCCGCAGGATGCCATGCTCCACTTCATCATTTGCCGCCAGAAGAGACTCGATGTAGATTCCCGTGGTTCCCTGTGGGATTTTTACTGTTTCCAGCAAGACCCGTCCTCTTGTGCCATACCAGGAAGACCCTACCGTAAAGTATGTGGTTGCTCCAAACATTTCTGCGGTTTTCACAGGATCCTCCAGAGGCGGGATCAGACTGTAGTTGCCGCTGTGTTCCAGAATATTCTTGCTGTCATCATACCGTATCCAGTACTCAGGGCTGTTACGGCTTCCCCAGATCCAATGTTCTTCCTCCAGATAGATATCATCCTCTTCATCCCTTTCATAGTGCAGGTCCCACCGGGATTCATACTTTTCGCACGCTGCATCTCCCCAAAAGAGCACTCTGCCACACTGGTCATACACCCCCACATAGCTGTCCTCCATATAGTTGCCGTGGAATCCGCTGCCGTAATGCAGGCTCTGTATCACTTCCAGCTCCAGCGTCATGCCTTCTTCCACAGGAATAAGCTTCTCAACGCTCCCGCACTGAATGACAGACCTGAGATTGTCCTCTTCTCCATATTCCTCACGATAAAAATTCCAAAAGACGCCGTCCTCTGTAAAAAGGTTCCTCTCTATCTCCCGGTAACACCCGGCATCATGATGGTGGATGACCACCTCTCCGGCAACTCCGCCGATTGCCCCGGCGCCGCCCCCGGCCTGTCCGCTTCCACCTTCTCCTTTTCCGTCACTGCGAAGTCCTGACAGAGCGCCTCCGGCACCGCCATCCTCCAGGGAAGAGGCACCGCCGCCTCCGCCGGCTACAGCCAGGATTCCTTTTTGGTCGGTAACGATCATGGTCCGTCCTCCACCGTTGGCAAATAAGCTTCCCGTTCCGCCGCCAAATGTTCCGGATATCCCGCTGCCGCCCACATAACAGGTCACCTCCTCCCCTTTGGTAAGCCATGCAGTGACTGTCATCCGTCCTCCGGCACCACCTTTATGTGCGGTCAGGCTGCCGCCAGCAGCTCCCTTTGCCACGATCCGGTACAGGCCGGTATAGGGTGCTTTCCATTTCCGTTCATCACCTGTGTAAGTCCCTGTGACCTCTATCTGTTTTTCCTCTCCCAGTTCCAGGGCGCTGTAGATCCTGTACCAGTTCTCTCCGTCCCTGCTCTGGTAGAGGAGATATACCTTGTCCTTATGATCCGGCTGGCTCCAGGATAAGTCCACCGCTCCCTTTCCTGCGTTGGCTGTATCATTATTCTCTGCTGACAGCTTTAATTCCACCCACCGGGCATACAGCACCATATCTTCCCCGGGAACCACTTCTTCCCCGGCATATCCTGCCAATTTTTGAAATTCTCTGTCATGATACCATCCGCCAAAAGAGCTGCCCCCCTTTGTGGGAAGCGGCAATACCACCGGATCTGCCTCATAGCTTGCTCTCAATGTGTCCGTATTTCCATCCGGTGCCGTAAAATAATAAACACCTTCCCGAAATCTTCCCGCAAACGGCTGCTCCTCAAGCCATCCGGCAAAATGTGTGGTACCCGTCACCGGTGCCTGAAGGTTTCCGCCGCCGGTATCAAAAGACACTGTGTAACCTGCCGGCGGAGTGACCGTACCTTCGCTACCGTCTCCCACAAGGCAGGTTTCCAGATACTCTCCGGTAAGGACTGTTCTCTCACTGCATCCCCGATAGGCGCCTCCGTTGGGATCGATCTGCAGGGTACAGGCAGAAGGACGCCATATCGCATACAGTGTCACGATCCCTTTTTGCCCACCCGGCTCGTAATTTTCTTCTGTCAGGTTCTGCACCTTTGCCCTATCCGCAAAATGCTCCCCGCTGCCGTCAGGCATAGTATTCCAACCTGCAAATTCATATCCGGTCCGGGTATAAGTATTGCCGGTAAGCTGTTTCAGGGGAGTCACCGGACAGCCTTCATACTCTGTGGCATTGTCGTACATATGAATACTATCCTCCATATAGCCCCCATAAGGGCCGATGGTATTGGCGTCATAGTGTACCTTATACCGGTTTAAGGATATGGCATTACAGGAATGGGCCATAATAGGACTTCCCATTTCCAGATTGCCGCACCGGGGGCATAGATAATAATATTCCTTACCCATCCCGGCTTCCAGATAATGCAGGGTGGCCGCCGCCTCCGCACTCATGTAAAAATGCATGGGCGATATCCGGTCGCCACAGTCTGCACAATAAGCATTCCATCCCGAAAAATAATAGCCTCTGCAGATATGCCTCCCAAAATCCACTCCGTGCCAGTCCTGCCCTGCTTTCGGGTAATCGTTATGAATGCAGGTCCCGGTCCGGTAAACCACCTCCCATTTCCCCACCGGGATGATTCCACTGCGCAATTTCTTGTAGTAATGTTCCCCCGCTTCCAACGGCCGAATGGAAGAACCGATGCCCGTAGTGATCTTAGTCCCCTCCCGATACCATCGATACTCCTTTTCGCCCGCATTGGTGGTCCATGCCATACCGTCAGGAGAAAAGTCCACATACGGGCTGTCATAAATCGTTTCCGCCACAGCAATGATCCCAAAGGCAGGGAAAAACCACAACAGGATGGCCATGCACAGAATCCTCACTGCGTGAACAATCCCGGACTCCCCCTGTAATATGTTCACCCGCATACCTTTACCACCTTCAGAGAGCCTGTTTTAAGATCCGTGTAAAACGGCTCCACATCCGCCTTATCCAAATAAATATTGATCCTGGATGCCGATGTGGCTCTATCCTCATTCCCGATGGTCCTGCCGGAAGCATCAAACACCTGCTGCACAAACACATCGCTCCATTTTAAGCGGACCGTCCCTTCCTCATCCTCATAATAAATGTGGATACGGTCCCCGGTGCGCAGCACACCTCCCGCCACCTGATACAGGTCATCTGCCTTGAAGCCTGCGATCACGGGTTCCGCCATCTTGTCGGTAATCTGATCCCTGGTCCGAAACATGCCGGTGGTGATAAGGACTCCCGGCTCGATCCGCTCCAACGCCGTCAGGTCCCGGATCTGCTCCCTGCTGCTGACTGCGGTCTTGGGGATACAGCCCACATCCAGCTCCTTCTGCTCCAAAAATTCCTCCATATTTTCTTCCGTAAGGTTCTGACCTTTGGGGATCTCCTTCGCCGCTACATAGATAATCCCCTTTTCATATCGGGTCAATACTGTTTTCTCTGCCTGGAGCATTGCGCCAAAAACTGCCACTGCTGCCACAAGGGCAGCCAGAATGCTCCCTGTCCACAGAGTCCTTCCCTGGATCTTCTTTTTGCCTGCCATAACCGTCGTTTCCTGCCTCCGTTTCTAAAAGTCTCATTGATATGCTGTTACATCCACCAGCTTGCCTTTGCGGGCCGTCACCGTAGTGCCCAAAAATCCCTCCACCGGAAAAGAGATTTCACTATAGATTCCCGTGGATACAATCGGGACACCGTTGGGCGCCTCCATCCTTCCCACAGGTCCGGTCTCCTCCCTGACAGAACCGTCCTCCGATATCTGTACAGCCCGCACCATTCCATCTTTTACGTTATAAACGATATACCTTTCCACCGTCACCCTTCCTGCGATCAGATCCCGGTTGCCGCACTCCCAATTTGCATCCAGTCCCAGATTGTCCCGCAGTGCTCCCTGATAGATCTCATAAGCCTGCAGGGGATCACCGATCAACAGCGTATGGGATTTTCCGTACTCACGGATATCTATCACTGCAGAAGCCAGATTGGACGCTGCCAATGCATCTTCCAGATACATGGCTGAAGTACGGTACGCCCAAATCTGGAGCTGACAGCCAAACAGGATTGCCAAAAACAACACCAGGAACAACCCTGCCGCCCACTCTGCCTGAGCGGTTTCTTTCCGAAAAGGTCCCTGGGATGGCTTTCTCCTTCCGGGGATATTAGTGTTTGCCTGTGGAGTATCTGTGCTCTTCAAACGGATATTCCCCCTTGATCTTTCCGGTAATATGCAGCTCGATAGGTTCACCATATAGAACCTCTTCCAGCGTGCTTCCCGCATATCCCGGTTCGGTGATACCGAGAGCTGTCAGCTCCCCGGTAAGTTCCTCCCTGTCTTCCATGGTAAGATAACCTGTAGTCTCCATACGCAGGATATACTTTCTGGCCAACTGCCCCGCCTCCAACTTGTCCTGTATCACATCCACGCAGTCCATGTAGGCCATCATCACAAAGGTCATTGCCAGGATACATATACCCGTGGTCATCAGTTCCCCCAGATTGCCGGCTTCTTTCTTTCGCTCCATACTTTTCTCCTACACCAGGGCGGCTGTCCCGCTCAAGATGGTCCCGGCCTTCTCTGTCATGGACTTTACGATGGTTTCGATGAATCCCGTCATACTGTCCTTCATCACCACGCATAAGAGAAGTGCGATGATGCACAATCCTACCGTCACCAGGATGCCATCGATCCCGGGCTCCTTTCTCATTCCCTTTCTGACTGCCTTTTTCATAATTTCTTTCATAAACTTTTTCATCTGTTTCCTCCTGTTCTATTTCCTTTGTTGTGCAATAAACGCTTATCATCTCTGTTTCTTCCGCCTGCCTAAAAAGTCACTGCCTGCCCGAACAGATAGGTAACGCAGGCGTAAAGTGCCACACACAGCACCGCCGCCAGTATCCCAAGCTGATAAAAGGTAAGGCTGCGGTCCAGCCTGTTTTTTCTACGCTCCAGCATGGTGCCTTCCATGTCTCTTATCTGTTCCCCGATATCATTCAAAAGCTCCACCGCCTGCCCGGATTCCAAAGCCTGCAGGACCGTGATGCACAGAGAATCAATATAGCGATTGTCCATCCCTGACTGCAGTTCCTCCAGCGCCCGGAAGACGTCACCCTTCATGGCGATTGCGCCTGCAAGATCCAAAAAGGCCTGATACAGACGGGGTTCTCTGACCCCGGCATAACATTCCGCCAGAGCATCCGTCACATGGATCCCCGCCCTGATCTGCATGGCAAGGGTATGATAGACCAGTTTGATCTCGGAGAGCATCCGCTCATTGTCCTTTTTGTCCAGATACTCCACCAACACTGTGGGAAGCATATAGAGCAGTACTCCTCCCAGGATTCCGTATCCTGCGGAAACACAACTGCCCACCGCAAATCCAAGCAGCCCGGCCAGGCCTCTCAGTGCGAGAAAACCGGCCGGATTCACCCACCCTCCGAAATGAAACGACGCACCCTTTCTTTTCAGCCACTGCTCCTGCCTTCTGTACCAGGTACTCTGCCTGCCCTTTTCCCGCAACAGCCCGGCAAATTCATCACAGGTCCTCAATACCAGCCTGTCCGCTCCGCCGGATGCCAGTGTGGCTGTCAGGATCACTGTCAGGACTGCCGCACACCATGGCATTGCATGCAATATCCACAAAATTTCTTCTTCCTGCCAAGTTCCCATCTTTTGTTTCCTCCTACCTTTCTGCCCCTGCCAGTTGTCCCAGAAATAAAAGAAGGATCCCTATGGCTGCGGCCAGTGCCAGCCTTCCCGGCAGAGTGTCCCACAGAATCTTCCAGACAGAAACCTCGATCAAACGATCCACTGTAAGCAATACAAAGACGGACATGGCCAAAAGCAGCAGCAGATTGACGGCTCCTTCCCGCAGCATGCTCCTCCGCTGGGATTCCGCCTTCAGATAATCCCGCACGCTTCTCCTTCCTGCGGCTACCAGCACACTGAAATCTGCGCAGTATCGGAGGTTGATCTCCATATTCCGCACAAACTCTTTGAATTTGGGATGCTCGATCTTCTCTGCCATGGACAGAAGTGCAAGCCCGGTATCCCCTGTGGTCTGTGCCTCGTAACAGCACTCTTCCAATGCTCCTTTGAGAGGTTCCTCCATATATCTGCTGATCTGTTGAAAAATCCCGGCGATCTCACCGGATGTGATACTATAGTTCCCTAGAAAATCCAGAAATTTTAAAAGATTATCATTGACCGATCTTCCGGCACGCACTCTGCCGGCCTGTAACAGTACAAACAACAGGGCAGGCAGCAGAGCCGCCGGTATCGCTGCTTTCAGATCTCCAAAAACAATGCCAAGGATGACAGCACCGCCTTCTGCCGCCAGCCCCACAACAAGAAGCCACCCCGCATCCAAAAAGGGAAAGCGCCGCTTTGCCCCGCTGTACCACAGAAGCTGCTCCCAGTAGTGCCACAGGGAATGCTCCCGTTTCAATTCCCTTAAGGACCGTCTGTTTTCCAAGATCCTGTGCCTGGATGCCTCCTGCATACCGTCCCTGGTCCGCTTTAACACCCTGCCCAGGGTCCCCAGGACCCTGATCCTGTAAAACAGTATCAGAAATCCTGCAAAAAGAAGAAGGAATATCATGACCTTCTCACAGGATACGCTCATAGATCAGTTCCCTCCTTTCCCTGCTAAAACCCTTGCAGGCAAAGATCTCCTTTACGGTGTAGTGTTCCATGAACACCAGGGTCTGAAAACAGTCCATCATCTGCATGAGCTGGTCCCTGGAATACCGGCTCTCATACATGGCATAATCCACCAGCTTGTCCGGTGCCCTGTCTGCCGAAGGTGCATGGATGGTAGCGGCACACAACTGCCCTGTGTACGCTGCATTCAGCAGATACAGGGCCTCTCCGCCCTTTACCTCACCGATGATGAAAAAATCCACATCCATGGTAAGTCCGGCGATACTGATCTGTTTTAGATCATAGTTCACCCTGCTTTCCCCCGTACCCGGCAGAGAATGCAAAAACATCATATCCGGGTGACTCCTGGTGGTCAGTTCATCCGCCTGCTGGCTTACCAGCACCGCCATATCATCCGGCAGTGTTTCCTTCAAGGCGTTTAACAGTGTGGTCTTCCCGGAGGAATTCCCCCCACAGATCAGGGTGGAACCCCGGCGGAATCTCTGTATCAGGAGTTCTGCCGTCTCCCGATCCATCATCCCCCTCTCGATCAGCTGACCCATCTGCGGAAAATTCCTGGGCACCTTCCTGATACACAGATAAGGCTCCTTATAAGTATTCACCAACGGCATGGACAAAGTGAACCGCAAGATAAAATCCGGGTGGCTCTCCGTGTCCGTAAATCTCTGGATCGCATTGAGATTGGAGATATTCACCTGGTTCCTGGTAGCCACATAATCAATGAACTGCCTGTATTCCTTTTCCGACAGAAATGACGTACCTGCATCCATCCGTCTGCCGTTTTTCTTGATGCGGATGCAGTCAAAACGAATGACTCGTATATCAGATATATCCGGGTCATCGATCAGCGGTGACAGCCTGGAATACCCGAAGATATACTGTTCAAAAGAACGAAGCACCTCCTCCTTCCTCTCCCGGCACATTCCGTAGACCGTTTCCAGATGCTGCCCTGCCCCTTTTAAGAACTCCTCCTTGCTGAGGATTCCCTTTTTCATCTGTAACAATGAGGCCTGCTTCCCGGTCAGGTAATCTTCCACCAGAGCCTGAAGCCCCTCTTCTACCGTATTTGTTTTCATCATCCCTCCTGTTCCCTGTCCCCGCCTTTTGGCCCTGCGGGTGTGCGCTCTCCCTAAAAAAGGGCACAAAAACAGACCGGAACAAAATTTTCAAAATTGACTGGTGACTTTGGCCGATACAGCCTGATTAACAGATACCCGGCAGGGAAAGATCCCCGTCGGGTACTTGTCAATTTACACTGTTTTTTCCGACCTGTCAAGTCCCAAAATCATTTTTTGAAAAATGAAATTCCGGTCCTTGTGTTTATGTTTCCCGAATCGCCCTGTCAGCTTCCTCCTGACGCAGCAAAAGCGCATCAAATTCTTTCAGGGGCATAGGCCTGTAGAATAAAAAGCCCTGTGCCGACTCACATCCGCATCCGATCAAAAACTCCTTCTGCTCTTCGGTTTCCACCCCTTCTATGATAATCTTTGTATCCAGCGCCTGAAGCATATTGATGGTATATTCCAGGATGATCCTGCTCTTCTCATTCCCCAGATCCATAATGAAAGCACGGTCCATCTTCACCTCGTCCACAGGCTGGGTCTTCAGCATGGTCATGGTGGAGTAACCTGTACCAAAGTCATCCATTGCCACGGTAAATCCTTTCCCGCGCAGCAGGCTCATCTCAAGATACATTCCCTCCTCGTCCGCCAGAAAAGCACTCTCGGTAAGCTCCAAAGGTGTATAGCGGGCTTCTATGCCGTATTCGCGGCTCAATCGCAACAAAGTATCGCAAAGATTCCTGTCATATGCATGCATCCTGGATACATTGATGGAAATGGGCAGCAACCGGCGGCCGTCGGAAGACAATTTCTTCAAATACCGGTAGATCTGTTCCCAGACATATTCGTCCACCTTGATGATGAAGCCGTTCTTTTCCAGCACAGGAAGAAATTCACCGGGACTGATCAGTCCCTTGCCGGGATGTTCCCATCTCACCAGGGCCTCCCCGCCTATGATACGTCCGGTGCGCATATTTACTTTAGGCTGTATGTAAGGCACCAACTCCCCGTTTTCCAGTGCGGATACGATATCATTTTCAATCTGCTTTTCCCTGAGCATCTGTCTGCGCATACTATCATCAAAGAAGGCGTAGCTTGCAAAAAATTTCCCCTTGATGCTCTGCATGGCGGTAGTCGCACAATCCTTCAGATAACTGACAGCCGGTCCGATCTCTCTGGAAGCACAGATCCCAAAGGAGGGAAGGACTCTGTAGGCAAACGGGAAATGATCGATCTTTTCCTTGATCTCGAGAGCGATATCCGAAAGTTCCTCTTCCTCCTCATAAGCGGTGCACAGGCAGAAATTGTCCGCCCTGATATGACAGGCATAAGTATCCGGCCTGTTCTTTTCATAATGCCGGAAGCAGTCTGCAATAAATACCAGCAGCCTGTCCCCTTCTTTTCGTCCGCAAAATTCATTGACAGCCTTGAACTGTGTGATGTCCATCACGATCACACCGTACTTCTGATCCGGCTTTTCCCTTATCATCTCTCCGCATAGATAGAAGAATGATCTCAGGTTCAAAAGATCCGTAACCGGACTCAGATTTTTGTCATATTTTGTCTCCGCCATTTTTCGAAGGGAATATAGATACAGTTCTTCTTTTCCCTGGTTCTCCATCTGCGGAGGCGCATTGATGATGTCTTCTCTTGACTTCCCATGATCCATGCGTTTGGTACCTCTGTTCTTCATCCGTTGACGTTTCCCGGATAAGCAATCCTGTTTATTAGTACAATTATATCCCATCTGTCAGATTTTTTCCATTCTTTTATGCAAATTTCCAAAAAATTTCATTGTACTTTTCAAAATCTTCTGCTATAATCGAGCTATCACGAAAAAAGGAGCTTTCCATTATGTCAACATTCTTTTTATTAGCCGGAGGGCTGGTCATTATCATCGTTGCAGTAGTGATTGCCGTAGTTGCCTCCGTTGTATCCGCAGTGGCAGCAGAACAGGACGAAGAGGAATCCTAACCCTTTTCGATCCTTTCTGCCAGTTCTTCCAGATACATCCATCTATCCATCTTTTCATTAAGCATACTCTCTGCTGCTTTTTTTTCAGTCATCAACTGATTCAATTTCACAAAATCTGTCGATGCCGCCGCCATCTCTGTTTCAAGCGTTTCTATCTTTTCTTCCAGTTTGGCGATATCGTTTTCAATGGTTTCATAATCCTTTTGTTCCTGATAGGTAAACTTCAGCTTTTGGGGACCACGAGTACGCTGTCCCTTCTCAGTCACATTCGAATTTGACTTTGCTGCATTACCCGTCTTCCTTGTCTGCTCTGTTTCTGCCTCCTCTTTCTCAGATAACTTCTTCAATGAATAATCCGTATAACCACCTTCATACTGCCTAAGCTTCCCATCTTCCCCGAAGGCAAAAATACGCTTCATTGTTCTATCCAGAAAATAGCGGTCATGTGACACCGTAACAACAATGCCCTCATAGCGGTCCAGGTAATCTTCCAGTATAGTCAATGTTGCTATATCAAGATTGTTTGTCGGCTCATCCATAAAATGTAGCCCTACCTCTGCACCACTTGATTTTAGTGGGTTCAACGGAATACACAACTGTGTTTCCTGTTCATCCTCTATATTTTATATGAAAGAAAACGCATAGTCAATGTTAACCATGCGCTTACTTATGTCCCTCAATTCCGAGGTTCATGTATTCTGTTGTTTTCTTTACTTATAGGTTTTTTAGTAT
>JAGATV010000004.1 GCA_017621075.1 Lachnospiraceae bacterium | reverse complement strand
GTTCAAAATTATGTCAGAATTAACTTTTGAACAAATGTTGGAAGAATCATTAAAGACAATACATGCAGGAGAGGTAGTCGAAGGTACAGTTATCGATGTGAAGCCGGATGAGATTATTCTGAACATCGGATACAAGTCAGACGGTATTCTTACCAAGAATGAGTATACCAATGATTCCAGCATCGATCTGACCACTGTGGCTAAGCCCGGCGACACCATGGAGGTAAAGGTCCTCAAGGTGAATGACGGTGAAGGCCAGGTGCTTCTGACCTACAAGCGTCTTGCGGCAGACAGAGGCAATAAGCGTATTGAAGAAGCTTTCAACAACAAAGAAGTATTGAAGGCTACCGTTGCGCAGGTATTGGAGGGCGGTATGAGCGTCATCGTTGACGAGGTAAGGATCTTTATCCCCGCAAGCCTGGTATCCGACACTTACGAGAAGGATTTGAGCAAGTACGCAGGACAGGAGATCGAATTCGTTATCAGCGAGTACAATCCCAAGAGAAGAAGATATATTGGTGACCGCAGACAACTGGTTGCAGCAAAGAAGGCAGAACTCCAGAAGGAGCTGTTTGAGAGGATTCATGAGGGCGATGTAGTGGAAGGCGTTGTAAAGAATGTTACCGACTTCGGTGCGTTCATCGATCTGGGCGGTGCAGACGGCCTGCTCCACATTTCCGAGATGTCCTGGGGCAGAGTTGAGCATCCCAAGAAGGTATTTAAGGTTGGTGACAAGTTGAAAGTTCTGATCAAGGAGATCAACGGCAACAAGATCGCACTGTCCTTAAAGTTTGATGATGCCAATCCCTGGAAGGATGCAGCTACCAAGTATGCCGTAGGCAACGTGGTGACCGGTAAAGTTGCAAGAATGACTGACTTTGGTGCATTTGTGGAACTGGAAAACGGTGTGGACGCACTGCTGCATGTATCCCAGATCTCCAAAGAGCATGTAGAGAAGCCTGCTGATGTGCTGACTGTAGGACAGGAAGTGACCGCAAAGGTAGTAGACTTCAACGAGAACGACAGAAAGATCTCTTTGAGCGTCAAGGCGCTCCTTGCACCGGAGCCTCAGGAAGCAGCAGAGGAAGATCCCGATGCAGACGTGGTAGCAGTGGATATCGATGCTGTTATCGCTGCTGAGGACAGCGAAGAAGAGTAATAGAACGACATTAAATATCAGGATGGTAAATGACATGGCGTACGATTACGAATACTTTAAAAAAGAGGTATTTGCACTCACGACCATCGACTTGAATGCTTACAAAGAGAAGCAGATGAAGCGTCGTATCGATACTTTGATTGCAAAGCACAGGATCGTGGGGTATGATCAGTATGTAAATGCTTTGCGGACGGACAAGGCTAAGTTTGAGGAGTTCGTCAATTATATTACCATCAATGTTTCCGAGTTTTATCGGAATCCGGATCAATGGAAGATCCTGGATGAGACCATTATCCCGGAGCTGATTGATAAGTTCGGCAGGAATCTGAAGATCTGGAGTGCTGCATGTTCCACGGGAGATGAACCCTATTCCCTGGTGATGGCACTTTCCAGACATATTCCGTTAAATCAGATACGGATCTATGCCACAGATCTGGATAAGCAGGTGATCGCAAAGGCGAAGGTCGGTCTTTATTCCGACAAGAGCATTGCCTCCGTTCCGGAAGATTTCAAGCAGAAATACTTTACACAGGTGGGGCCTTCCTACAAGATCGCAGATGAGATCAAGGAGAGAGTCACCTTTGAGGAACATAACCTGTTAAAGGATACCTATCCTACCGATTATCATCTGATCGTCTGCAGGAATGTGCTGATCTACTTTACAGAGGAAGCGAAGGATGATATCTTCCGCAAATTTGCAAGGTCCCTGTCAAAGGGAGGCATCCTCTTTATCGGAAGCACGGAGCAGATCATCAACTATAAGGATGTGGGTTTTGACAGGAAGAGTTCTTTCTACTATGAAAAGCCATAGCCGGAACGATCTGAGATAAGTTCATACATAACTCCTGCCTTGTGCAGGAGTTATTTTTGAGTATGGAAAGCAATGCAGCAGGACTGTTACACAAAAAAGGATGTTTGGGAGAGAAATAAGATGCAGGAAAACAAAAACAGATCAAAAAAAGAATTGTGGTTCGGCGCTCTTTTTGCTGTGGTGCTGGTGGCGGTGCTTGTGGCAGTATATCTGGCATTTGGTGCGAAGCCTGTGGCAGGAAGCAAGGAGATCACCATTGAAGTGGTCGACAAAGAAGCCGGGACCACCACTTATGAACTTTTAACGGACGCAGCATATCTGAGACAGGCTATGGAGGAAGCAGAAGGACTGACCTTTTCCGGCAGTGAGAGTGAGTACGGTCTCATGGTGGATACCGTAAACGGAGAAAGAGCTGATTATCATATGGATGGGGCATATTGGTGTTTTTATGTAAATGGAGAATACAGTAATTACGGTATTGATACCCAGCCGGTTATGGATGGCGACAGGTATACCATTCGTTATGAAAAGGCACAGTGATGAAGAAATGGCATGACTCGGAAAAAGAAAAATCCCAAAAGGGACCGATCACTGTGAGGGATATATGCCTTATCGGCATCATGGTGGCTGTGATAGAGGTATGCAAAGCCGCCCTGAGTTTCCTGCCCAATATTGAACTCACTACCTTCTGGATGATCCTGTTCACCCTGTTCTTTGGCAGGAAGACCGCTTTGACGGTGCCTGTCTTTGTTTTGTTGGAGGGCTGTATCTATGGGTTTGGAAGCTGGTGGATCATGTATCTGTATGTATGGCCGCTTTTGGTGTTTGTCACATGGCTGGGCAGAAATCAGGAGTCGGTATGGTTCTTTAGCCTGTTGTCGGGAGTGTTCGGACTCCTTTTCGGATTCTTCTGCGCAATCCCATATGTGGTGATCGGAGCCTGGGACGGAGGCATACAGAGCGGCCTCTATGCCGGCTTTACCTGGTGGGTGGCCGGCATTCCCTGGGATCTTGTACACGGGGGAGCTAATTTTTTGCTGATGTTAGTACTGTATCATCCCGTGCGGAATGTGATGATGCGGTTACAGGAGGGGGGGCCTTTCTGTGACGGTCAGTAGGTGGAGGCGATCATGGTCAGTACATGGTTGGCATATTCTGTAAAAGCGGCTCTGTCGCGCTTCATTTCATCGGTCAGTTCAAAGAACAGTTCTTTGCTGTGATAATCCCTCTTAAAGAAGGGCTCGAACAGGATCTCCCACTGGGGCAGATACAGGGAAAACTTTCTGGTGTAGCAGTTGGCTGCAGATGCCTGGATGCGGTGATCCTTTTCCACGAAAGAACCCACGGATTTGTGCAGCGCAACATCCTCGGTGGGAAGGTAATAGTAATCGTGGTAGTTGGAATAAAAATATTTCAACTCCTCTTCATACATGGGTATCCGCAGGGTTGCCTCACCGCCTTCTCCCCGGAAATAGCAACTGTTGGCAGAGGAAGATACGGGCTGGGGAAGGGCAGTGGGAAGGGTGATGGTGATCATCAGTTCCTTGCGTCTGTTGCCGGTATAATCCTTGTAATAGTTGGCCTGCACTTTCCTGGCTTTGACTGTATCGTGGAACATGTCGTAGTAGGCCAGCATGGGAAGGACTTCCAGCATTCCCCTCAGATCGTCGGCGTTGTGGAGGAATAGAGATTTCTCCGCAAACTCCGAAGGATTCTTGACATAATCGTGATAGATGCCGATGAGCTCTCCGCCGGAAAACACATCCTTGCGGTTAATACCCAGGAACTGCTCCAAAGTCTTTTGCTTGCAGTTGGGCAGACGGAGAAAGAACTTGTAGGGGGAGATCCTCTTATACAGGTCGATTCCGGCCATGGCATCAAAATTGTAGGGCAGTGACAACTGCTCACACTTCTGGGTGATGAAAGGCAGATCGAAATTGTTGCCGTTAAAATGGATCAGATACTGATAATTGGCCGCAAACTGGAAGAATGCCACCAGAACCCGGCTTTCTTCACTGTAATCTTCCGCCATCCACTGGATGGTATGCCAGGAGCCCTCCTGATAGTAGGCACAGCCTATCAGGTACAGATAGGAGGATCTGGCGGTAAAGCCCGTGGTCTCTATATCAACAAACAGGATTTGGTCCAAAGGAGCCAGTTTTTCCAAGGGATAGGAGATGGAAAACTGTTCCATTACCTCTTCAGAAATTTTCATGGGATTCCTCACTTTTTCTCTTTTTGAAGTAGTACGGTCATTTGGCCGTTTATAGTATCATAGCATAAATTTCAAAAATACAGTAGTATTTTGACAAAAAAAATAGTATATTTAAACTAGCAAATTTTTATCGAAAAATTTTATGGGAAGCCATAAAAAATGAAAGGAACAAAAGTATATGGCAAAGTTTACATTTGTAGGCGGAATCCATCCTTATGACGGCAAGGAACTGTCCAAGGACAAGCCGATCAAGGATATCCTCCCCGGCCATGAACTGGTATATCCTTTGTCCCAGCATATCGGTGCGCCCGCCAAGGCAATCGTGGAAAAGGGAGAACGGGTGCTTATGGGGCAGAAGATTGCAGAGAGCGGCGGATTTGTATCTTCCCCTGTTTATGCCTCGGTATCGGGGACAGTAAAGGCCATTGAACCCCGCAGGGTAGTGACCGGGGATATGGTCATGAGTATCGTGGTGGAGAATGACGAACTATACGAAGATGTGGGTTTCTTTCCGATGGCACCTGAGAATAAGCTGAGCAAAGAGGATATTCTGGAGATCATCCGTGAGGCCGGCATCGTAGGTATGGGCGGAGCGGGCTTCCCCACCCATGTGAAGCTGTCTCCCAAGGAACCGGAAAATATAGATTATGTCATCGCCAACTGTGCGGAGTGTGAGCCCTATCTGACCTCTGATTACCGCAGAATGCTGGAAGAGCCGGAGAAACTCATCGGCGGACTTAAGCTTATCCTGCGTTTGTTTGACAATGCCCAGGGGATTCTGGCGGTAGAGGACAATAAACCCGACTGCATTGCCTTGTTAAAGAAGCTTACGAAGAATGAGAACCGTATCAGTGTCAAGGCGTTAAAGACCAAATATCCCCAGGGTGCGGAGCGTCAGTTGATCTATGCCACCACAGGAAGGAAGATCAATTCCAATATGCTTCCTGCAGACGTAGGATGCGTGGTAAACAATGTGGATACCGTGGTGGCTGTATATCGCGCCGTGACGGAAGGACGTCCTTTGATGGAACGCATCATTACCGTCACAGGAGATGCCGTGAAGGAACCCAGGAATTTCAGGGTAAAGATCGGCACCAGCTATCAGGATCTGGCAGAGGCGGCCGGAGGATTTCAGACAGAGCCACAGAAAGTGATATGCGGCGGCCCCATGATGGGATTTGCCATGTTCGGACTGGATGTCCCCACTACCAAGACTTCCACGGCCCTGCTGGCATTTACCAGGGATGAAGTCTCTGCCATGGAACCGGGGCCCTGCATCAACTGCGGGCGTTGCCTGGAGGTATGCCCCGGCAGGGTCATGCCCAGCAAATTGGCGGATTATGCCGAACGTTTTGATGAGGAGGCGTTCCTTTCAAACAACGGTATGGAGTGCTGTGAATGCGGCTGCTGCAGCTATGTGTGCCCGGCCAAGCGTCCCCTGACCCAGCAGATCAAGTCCATGCGCAAGATCCAGCTTGCAAAGAAGAAAAAGAAATAAGGAGGAAGAGAAGGTGAGGGAACGTTATAAAGTATCATCCAATCCCCATGTGCGTTCCAAAGTGTCCACAAGCGGGATCATGATGGCTGTCATCATCGCACTGCTTCCCACAACAGGATATGGAATCTATCATTTTGGGATCAGAGCGCTTTTTGTGGTACTGGTGAGCGTGGCGTCCACCGTACTCACGGAATTTTTGTTCGGCTTATATAAAAAGAAAATGACGATCACGGATCTGTCCGCAGTGGTGACCGGGCTTTTGCTCGCACTGAACCTGCCGGTGGGCATTCCGTTGTGGATGGCGGCTTTAGGAGGCGTATTTGCCATTCTGGTGGTAAAGATGCTTTTTGGCGGACTGGGACAGAATTTTATGAATCCTGCTCTGGCGGCGCGGTGTTTTTTGCTGATCTCTTTCCCTGCCCGGATGACGGATTTTACATATGATGCCTTTACCGGGGCCACTCCCCTGGCAGCGTTGAAGGCAGGCGGGAATGTCAATATCCACGACATGATCGTCGGCAATACTCAGGGAACCATCGGTGAGACCTCCATGATCGCAATCCTGATCGGTGCATGCTTTTTGATCCTTTTGGGAATCATCGACCTGAGGATCCCGGGAAGCTATATCGTGAGCTTTTTGGTGTTTGTGACTCTTTTTGGCGGACATGGTTTTGACCCCGCTTATCTGTCTGCGCAACTGGCGGGAGGCGGTCTGATGTTAGGTGCCTTCTTTATGGCTACGGATTATGTGACCAGGCCCATCACTGCCAAAGGACAATATCTGTTCGGTATCTTCTTAGGGATCATGACGGGAATTTTCCGTATCTTTGGACCGGGAGCAGAGGGTGTTTCTTATGCCATCATCCTGGGCAATCTGCTGGTGCCTTTGATCGAGAAGGTGACAAAGCCGGTTGCTTTTGGCGCAGGAGGTAAGAGCCATGCAAAATAAGAAGGATATCCAGGTAATGTTAAAGGAGGCCGGCATCTTATTTGCCATTACGCTTTTGGCCGGCCTGATGTTAGGATTTGTATATGAACTGACCAAGGAACCCATTCGCATCCAGGAGGAAAATGCGGTCAGGGAAGCCTGTGCGGCAGTCTTCGAAGGCGCAGCAGAATTTTCTCCCATCGATTATGTACCGGGGGATGCGCTGGCTGCAGAATTGAAAGAAAACGGTGTGAAGATCGGTACGGTTTATGAGGCCAGGGGCGCAGACGGCACGCTGTTGGGACATGTGGTGCAGTCTGTCACCACAGAGGGCTACGGCGGCAATATCGTGCTGTATGTGGGAGTGACTTTGGAGGGGAAGCTTAACGATATTTCCATTCTGGAGATTTCGGAGACTCCCGGACTGGGAATGGAGGCAGAAAAGGTCCTGGTGCCTCAGTTCCATGACAAGACGGTTCCGGGCTTTTCCTATACCAAGACCGGAAGTAAGAACGACAGTGAGATCGATGCCATCAGCGGAGCCACCATTACCACATCGGCGGTGACCGGTGCCGTAAACGGAGGACTGAAGGTGGCGGCAGAACTTGCACAGGGAGGTGGCAGGAATGAATAAAGCAGGAGAGAGACTTTATAACGGCCTGATCAAAGAAAATCCTACTTTTGTGCTGACATTGGGCATGTGCCCTACGCTGGCAGTGACCACTTCCGCCATGAACGGTCTGGGCATGGGGCTGACCACAGCGGCAGTGCTTGCCTGCAGCAATCTGATCATCTCGCTGCTGCGCAGGGTGATTCCGGACAGAGTGAGGATTCCCGCGTTCATCGTGATCATTGCCTCTTTCGTGACCATGATGCAATTACTGTTAGAAGCATATATCCCTTCTCTGAACAAGGCTTTGGGTGTATACATACCATTGATCGTCGTAAACTGTATCATTTTGGGAAGAGCGGAGAGCTACGCTTATTCCAATCCCCCCATCCCCTCCCTGTTCGACGGCCTGGGCATGGGACTGGGATTTACCTTTGCCCTGACCTGCATTGGTGCGGTAAGGGAACTCCTGGGCACAGGAGCGGTGTTTGGAACGGCAATCCTGCCGGATTCTTTTACTCCCATCGGGATCTTTGTGTTGGCGCCCGGTGCATTCTTTGTCCTGGCAGCATTGACTGCCATACAGAATGCGATCAAGATCCGTGGCAGGAAAAAAGGAAAAGAGTACAAAAAATTACAGTCCGGATGCAGTGAGGATTGCATGAATTGTTCTGACAGCGGATGCTCCAGGCGCTTTTACGGCACAGAAGCAAAGGATACAGGCGTGGAAGTGACGGATCTGGAGAAGGAGGGCTGATAAATGGAAAACGTAAGAGATATGTTGATTTTGTTGGTGAGCGCCTCTCTGGTCAGCAACGTAGTGCTCAGTCAGTTTTTGGGACTTTGTCCCTTCCTTGGAGTATCCAAGAAGATCAAGACGGCTGCAGGCATGGGTACGGCTGTTATCTTTGTCATTACTCTGGCCAGTGCGGTGGCAGGACTGATCTATCGTTTTGTGCTTAAACCTCTGGATATCGAATATCTGCAGACCATTGTATTCATTTTGGTGATTGCGGCATTGGTACAGTTTGTGGAAATGTTCCTGCGAAAGGCCATGCCTTCCCTCTATGAGGCGCTGGGAGTCTATCTGCCTCTGATCACCACCAACTGTGCGGTGCTGGGTGTAGCCATCACCAACGTGCAGAAGGAATACGGGATCTTGACAGGGATCGTGAACGGCTTTGCCACGGCACTGGGCTTTACCATTGCCATCGTGATCCTTGCGGGCATCCGTGAAAAGATCGAGTACAATGACATCCCCGAATCCTTCAAGGGAATGCCTACGGTATTGTTGACTGCAGGATTGATGGCAATCGCATTCTGCGGATTTTCGGGACTTTTGTAAGGGTAAAGGTACGCAGATTGCAGAAAGGTTGGGTATTCAATATGAATATAACAGGGATTCTGATAGCGGCTGCCATCGTGGGCATCGTAGGCATTTTTGTAGGACTGTTCTTAGGGGTGGCGGGTATCAAGTTCAAAGTAGAAGTGGATGAGAAGGAAGAAGCGGTGCTTTCCGTCCTTCCCGGCAATAATTGCGGCGGCTGCGGTTATGCAGGCTGTTCCGGCCTGGCGGCTGCCATTGCAAAAGGTGAGGCTCCGGTCAATGCCTGCCCCGTGGGAGGTGAGGCTGTGGGCGCAAAAGTGGCAAAGATCATGGGGGTCAGTGCAGAGAGCACCGGCCGCAAGGTGGCTTATGTCCACTGCCAGGGAGATTGCGAGAAGGCAGGAGTGGATTATGATTACAGCGGCGCACAGGACTGCCGGATGATGGCATTCGTGCCGGGAGGCGGTCCCAAGACCTGCAACAGCGGGTGCCTGGGATACGGTACTTGTGTGCGTGAGTGCCCTTTTGATGCCATTTCGGTGATCAATGGAGTGGCAGTGGTAGATAAGGAAAAATGCAAGGCCTGTGGCAAGTGTGTGGCAGTATGTCCCAAACATCTGATTTCCCTGATCCCTTATGAAGCGAAGCAGGTGGTGGCATGCAGTTCCACGGACAAGGGCCCGGTTACCATGAAAGCCTGTCAGGCAGGCTGTATCGGCTGCGGTATCTGTGTGAGGAACTGTCCGTCCCAGGCTGTTACCGTGACAGATTTCCATGCAGTCATCGATCAGGAGAAATGTACCGGCTGCGGTATCTGTGCAGAAAAATGTCCCAAGAAGGCCATTGTGAAAGCATAAGGAGGAAGTATCGTGCAGTTACCCGATGATTTTGAGGAACACCAGGGACTTACCCCCACCGTGATCTCTGCCATTGTGGCAGTGACTTTGTTTGTAGGTGCCATCCTGGTAGTGGTCCTGCTCATGAACGATCGGAAGGAAAATAAACATATGGACACAAAGCCCCCCCAGTCGGTGATCCTGGAAGAAAATCCGGGAAGCGCTTTGGTTTCGGATGATATCCTGACGGGCAGTACTTTAAGCCCTGAGGACCTGGATTTTTGGGATCTGTACCCGGAACCTGCCTCGGAGGCCACGATCCCGCCTGCAGCGCAGGATAAGGAGGAGACAAAGGAGAATGACCCGTCCACGGACGGCAAGCATACTTTGGTACAGTATCGGGACGGCAGGGAGGAGTGGGTCCTCATAAGCCCTTATCTGCCCAAGCATGAGTATGATTTTACCAAACTGGTATGCCAGTCCGATCTGATGAAATATTATACCGAGGGCAAGCAGACTTCCTTTGTGGGCGTGGATGTCTCCAAGTATCAGGACTATGTGGATTTTGTGAAAGTAAAGAAAGCGGGAATAGATTTTGTCATGATCCGTGTGGGTGCCAGAGGCTACGGAAGCGGGCAGCTTGTGTTGGATGAGTACTATGCCGACAATGTCAAGCGTGCCACGGATGCCGGGCTTATGGTGGGGCTGTATTTCTTTTCCCAGGCAGTAACGGAGGAGGAAGCTGTCGAGGAGGCCAATATGGTCTTAGAGAATATTGGAGAATACAGGATCGATTATCCCATTGCATTTGATATGGAATTCATCGAAAATGACACGGCACGTATCGACAATCTGAGCAAATCGGAAAAGACTGCCATTGCCAAGGCCTTTCTTGATACCATACAGGCGGCCGGATACAAAGCCATGATCTACGGCGACAAGGAATGGCTGATCAAAGAGATCGATATGTCCAAGCTGACTGCTTATGATGTCTGGCTTTCCCAGAATAAGGATGTGCCGGACTATCCGTACAGATTCACGATGTGGCAGTACAGGCAGGATGCCGACATTGACGGGATCGCAGGCTACGCCAACCTGAATATCAGTTTTATAGATTATACAGAAAAGTGAGGTTATCCCTTAAATGCCAGGATCTTTTCCGAGATTGTAAGGCCGGAATAGATTTCGGCATATTTGCTGGGGGACAGACCTTCAATATAATTGAGCGCATACTTCTTTTGAACGCCGTTTTTCAACAGACAATCTACAGCTTTGTTGTAGGCGATGGCGGCCTCTAACTGGGTGTCATAGACGCCCACCAGAAAATTGCCGCGCACATGGATGCGGACAGCGAAATGGAGCTGTCCGTTTTTTTGTAGGATGCGGACACCGTGGTATGTGTTGAAGATCTCCAGATTTTCCCGGCGGAAGTCTGTGCAATCTCCATTGCGGAAGCGAAAGTCCACACCGGGAACCGCATAATTCTTGATGCCGTAGCGGGAGGCGATATTGACCTGCATGCCGTAATCCGCTACAAAATAGTGGTTGCCCCGGCGCATGATCTTGTGGGAAGAAAAATAGAAAAGATCATCCATATCAAATTTTAATACATGGGAGGGCGTCATATAGTAAAAAATCTGTTTCTGCCCCACATAAATGGGATTGCCAAGATAGATGCCGTTGTCCCTGAAATTGATCAGGCACACCCATTTTTCAAAGGGCAGGGGAGAAGAAGAACGGTAAGATAACAGGGTAACGGCAGGGTCGGACAGAAGACGGTTCCCTTCCAGATAGGCCCGGTGGGCTCTATGGGCATCGGGATAGCTGCCCAGACTGATGTGCTTCCTGCGGTAGGTAAGGGACGCACGGAAATAGACCTCTCCGCTCTTTTTGACGGCGGAGAAGACTCCCGGATAATGGGGTTTTTCAGATGTGTCTGTTTTTTTCATTTTGGTGCATCCTTCGCATTTATTTGATCTAAAATCTAAAAATAGTATAACATTTGCAGGGAAATTGTACAATTCAGAAATATTTTTAAGGTTGTCCTCATAAACTATGATATCGGCATTGCAATGACAGAACTTCTGTAAATTGGAAAGGATAGGTAGTTTATGTATAAAAGAGCGATAACGGGCCTGGTGCTTATGAATCTGGTGTTCTTGTCAGGTTTTTTGTGTATCCGGGGAACGGAAGAGAACAGGCTGGCGGCATTGGCCGAGCCGGCGTATACCATTACTTTGGATGAGACGCTGCTTGCGGATCAGGACAAAAGCGCCGTGGGGATTTCTACGGTGGCGGCATCGGGACAGCGCACGGTGGACTGTGATGTGGTAACTAAGGAATACAAATATGAACTGGATGAGGAAAATCTGGAGGCTCTTTTGCGGATCGTGGAAGCGGAGGCCGGCGGCGAAGATCTGGAGGGAAAACTTCTGGTGGCCAATGTAGTATTGAACCGGGTGGAGGACGAGCAGTTCCCGGATACGGTGAAGGAGGTCGTGTTTCAAAAGGAGAATGGTGTCTCCCAGTTTTCTCCGGTGGGCAACGGCAGATATTATCGGGTAGAGATCAGCCGGGAGACCAAAGAGGCAGTGGAAAAGGCCCTGACGGGAGAGGATATCTCCCAGGGGGCTCTGTACTTTGCTGCCAGAAAATATGCGGATAAAGACAGAATGAAATGGTTCGATGACAACTTATGCTATCTTTTTAAGCATGGGGGACACGAATTCTATACTTCACCCGACTAAATTGATTGCACAGGCGGGGAAAATATGCTATACTACTTTAGATCTCGGCTATCGGGAATGAAAACAAGAGAGTAAATGTGCATACAGGTGCACGGAGGGAGAATTATGGAAGTATTATATAACAGTACCAGAAGCAAGAAAAATCCGGTAAAGGCATCCGAAGCCATCCTCAAAGGATTGTCTGATGACGGCGGACTGTTTGTGCCCGATCATATTCCTGCCCTGGACAAGAGCCTGAAAGAGCTTTCTGACATGAGCTATCAGCAGGTGGCATATGAGGTCATGAAGCTGTTTTTCACGGACTTTACCGAAGAAGAGCTGAAGAACTGTATCAACAAGGCTTATGACGAGAAATTTGATACAGAGGTGATCGCGCCTTTGGTGGAAGCACAGGGCGCATATTATCTGGAACTGTTCCACGGTTCCACCATTGCTTTCAAGGACATGGCGCTGTCCATCCTGCCCCATCTGTTGATTACTTCCGCAAGAAAGAACAAGATCAAGAATGAGATCGTGATCCTTACGGCCACCTCCGGTGATACCGGAAAGGCTGCACTGGCAGGCTTCGCAGGGGTGGAGGGCACCAGGATCATCGTATTCTACCCCAAGAACGGTGTCAGCCCCATCCAGGAGAAGCAGATGGTCACCCAGAAGGGGGACAACACCTTTGTAGTGGGTATTCACGGTAATTTTGATGATGCCCAGACCGGGGTGAAGAAGATCTTCTCCGACAAGGAACTTGCAAAAGAGATGGACGGGAAGGGATTCCAGTTCTCATCCGCCAACTCCATCAATATCGGCAGACTGGTACCTCAGGTATGCTATTATGTATATGCATATGCAAAACTGTTAAGCGAGGGCAAGATCGCTGAGGGCGAGACCATCAATGTGGTAGTTCCCACCGGCAATTTTGGCAATATCCTGGCTGCTTTTTATGCAAAAAATATGGGCCTGCCCATCGGTAAGCTGATCTGTGCGTCCAATGACAATAAGGTGCTTTATGATTTCTTCCGCACCGGTACTTACGACAGGAACAGGGAGTTTGTGCTGACCACCTCTCCCTCCATGGATATCCTGATCTCCAGCAATTTAGAGCGTCTGATCTATCGCATTGCAGGCAATGACGCAGACAAGAACAAGGAACTGATGACAGCGCTGAGCGGTCAGGGAAAATATGAGATCACAGAGGATATGAAACAGGGTCTTAAGGATTTTTACGGAAATTATGCAAGTGAGCAGGAGACTGCCGCAGAGATCGCAAGACTTTATGAAAGCTGCGGCTATGTACTGGATACGCATACCGCTGTGGCATCTGCGGTATACGGAAAGTATGTGAAGGAGACGGGCGACAGCACAAAGACCGTCATCGCTTCCACTGCAAGTCCTTTCAAATTCACCAGAAGCGTCATGAATGCCATTGATGCAAAGTATGATGCCATGGGGGATTTTGAACTGGTGGATGAGCTGTCTAAGATTGCCAATGTGAAGGTTCCCGCAGCGATCGAAGAGATCCGCACGGCACCGGTGGTCCATGATCATCAGTGTGAAGTGGATGAAATGAAGAAGGTAGTGAAAGAGTTCTTAGGTATCTGACAAGAGCCCTGAACTGAGGAAACCAAAGGGCGGAGCCGAAAGGCTGCGCCCTTTTCCATAAAAGAATGATGATCAGGAGGGATCAAAATGACTGCAGAGGAAATGTTGCAAAAAGTGGACCATACCCAGTTAAAGGCTTATGCCACCTGGGAGGATATGGTGAAGCTGTGCGATGAGGCGGTAAAGTACCGGACGGCCAGCGTGTGCGTGCCGCCCGCTTATATCAGACGTATACATGAAAAATATGGGGATAAACTGAATATCTGTACGGTGGTAGGTTTTCCCTTGGGCTACAGTGTGACACAGGCCAAGTGCGCGGAGGTAGAGCAGGCTCTGGCTGACGGCTGTAATGAGATCGATATGGTGGTGAATATCAGTGATGTGAAGAATGGGCTCTATGAGAAGGTGGAGGAGGAGATCCGCACTGTGAAAAGGGCCTGCGGAGATCACATCCTGAAGGTCATTATAGAGACCTGTTATCTGACAGAGGAGGAGAAGATCGCCATGTGCAGAGCGGTGACCAATGCCGGGGCTGATTATATCAAGACTTCCACCGGCTTTGGAACGGCAGGTGCCACCAGGGAGGATGTGGAACTGTTTAAACAGCACATCGGACCCGGGGTGAAGATCAAAGCGGCAGGCGGTGTTTCCACTTTGGAGGATCTGGAAATGTTCCTTTCCCTGGGCTGTGACCGCATCGGAACTTCCCGGGCGGTGGGACTGTGCAAAGGTGAATTGACAGAAGGATATTAAGGGGAGGATTAGGACTGTGCTGGAAAGAAACCTGGAATTAAATGAAAAGATCAAAGCCCTGGTGGACAATGTGGAGAAGGTCATCGTTGGCAAGCGGGAGAGCATCGAGCTGGTGGTGGCTGCCATGTTGGCCGGAGGACATGTTCTCATAGAGGATGTGCCGGGAGTGGGCAAGACCCAGCTGGTTTCTGCACTGGCAAGCTCCTGTAAGGGAGAATTCGGCAGATTACAGCTGACCCCGGATGTGATGCCTACTGACATTACCGGTTTTACCATGATCGATCCGGTGACCCGCAAAAATGAGTTCCGAAAAGGGGCTGCTTTCTGTAATTTCCTGTTGGCGGACGAGATCAACCGCGCATCACCCAAGTCACAGTCGGCACTCTTAGAAATCATGGAGGAAAGACAGGTCAGCATTGACGGGATGACATATGAGCTTCCCAGTCCTTTTATGGTGCTGGCCACCCAGAATCCGGTGGAGACTTACGGGACCTATCATCTTCCGGAAGCCCAGATGGACAGATTCCTCATAAAGATCAGCATCGGGTATCCCAACCGGGAAGAGGAACTGGATATCCTGATGCGCAATGAAAGAAATGTATCCCCGAAGCAGTTGGAGCAGGTGATCACCTGTCAGGAGATCGTGGAACTGTCGGAAAAGATTTCGGACATTTATTGCTCTGACGCAGTCAGAGAGTATATCATTGCCATCGTGGATGCCACCAGAAATGCAGATTTTATCAAACTGGGGGCAAGTCCCAGAGGGAGCATTGCCCTCTATCGCATGGCAAAGGCGTATGCTTTCGTGAAGGGCAGGAGTTTTGTGCTTCCCGACGACATCAAGGTGCTGGCTCCCTTTGTGCTGGCCCACAGGATCGTTTTGACACCCAAGGGGAAATCCCTGGTTTCTGACAACGGGAGCGCTGTAAAGAGGCTCCTTGAGGGCATCCCCGTCCCCGTGGAATAGAGAAGGGCCGGGAACATAGTAAAAGGCAGGAAACGGTACGGCCATGAAGAAAGCACGGGTAGTAGGAAAGGGAATCATCAACTATATATTTGCCATGATCTTTGCCGTCATTTTTGCATTGTTCCTAAATGCGAATGTGGGCTGGTTCATGCTGCTTGCGCTGATACTGGCACCGGTTCTGTCGGTGTTTTTTGCGTGGATCGCCAGCCGCATGGTTTTGGTCTCCTGCACCATGGAGGATGCGCTTTTGTCCAAAGGAGACAAGTATACCATGGATATCCGGGTAAAGAATCCCTCTCTGTTTCCCACACCGCCGGTGGAAGTCATACTGACCGATGAGCCCGGAGTGCGCAGTGAGCACAGACATATCCTGGTGTCGGTACTCTCCAGGGCATCCAGGGATTTTGAAGCAGTTTTCCAGGCAAAGATCTGTGGGCTGTCCAGGGTGGGCATTGAAAAAGTCCTGGTAACAGACTATCTTGGGCTGTTTTCTTTCCCCATAAAGAGAGCAGACCAGGCAGCCTTAAAAAGCAACGTGGCAGTCATTCCGGATATCGCTGAGCTTTCCCCCAAGGATGAGAACATCAGGAAAGTCATGCAGGTGTCCTTAAGTACGGATGACAGCGAAGATACGGTGGAGTCCGCCATAAATACCTTTGGCGGTTTCCCGGGATATGACAGCAGAGAGTATGTGCCGGGAGATCCCCTCAAACGGATCAACTGGAAGCAGTCAGCCAAACGCAGTAAGCTCCTGGTGAGGCTGGATGATGAAATGGCAGCCCAGTCTGTCAGTGTGGTACTGGACAGCACCTTTTTGAAAGAGGAGGTGGATGTCTATGGATTTACCTCTCTTCCACGGTACAAGGACTGTGCAGGGGATGAGATCCTTCCCAAGATCGCGGAGGAAGCCGTAGAAAATGCCCTTGGCATCATACAGGTACTGGTAAGGCATGATTACACAGTGAATTTTTACGCCCGGATGGATGGAAAATTCAGCCGGTATGAGATCGAGGACGAGAGCGGGTTGGAGAGCGTAAGGCACATGCTTGCCCATTACAGCTTTGCGTACAAACAGGGGGCAGAGCGGTATCCCAGGGAGGAACTGCTCATAAAAGGCAGCGGCGCATTTCTGTTTTCCACGCCCAACAGCTATGAAAATGCCGGCAGGGCTCTTTCGGATGTCACGGAAGCGCTGCATGCCACTATCTACTCTGCCATAGAGGAGGGGGCCAAAAAGGACAGCGTGTCCGGAAACGGACTGTCTTTTCTGGATCTTAAGCCCAACCGGGAACAGGTGCCCGGCAGAAAAGAAAGGATCTTAGAAGCGGTAAAGGCGCTGGTGATCCCGTATCTTCTGGCCCTGCTTTTGAGCATGGCCTTTTTTGGGGTGTTCGACATTCCGGCAGTCTCTTTCTGGACGTTATGTCAGGCACTTGTCTGTGGAGGGGTCTTTGTACTTTGTGAGTATGTAAAAAAGCATAGGGTGATCGGCACCATGTTAGTGACTGTCCTGGTGATGAGCCTGTTATCCCTGTCGGCCAAAATCGTTTTTGCCAGGGAGTACGGGTTGGACTACATGCACTGGTTTTTGTCCGGCGGAGAGTCCGTGGATACTACGGTCCCCTATCTTTTGACACTGTTAATGGTGTTTACGGTATTTTTTGCTATGGTGATCTACTATTTCATCAGGATACAGTACAGAACCTCCTTTTTGATGCTGGTGAGCCTGATACCCCTTATTGTTTCTGTGAAGGTAATGCAGGATATCGATATGGTGTCCGTGGTGTTTGTCACAGTGCTGAATGTGGCGGCCTTCCTGCTCCACACAAGGATGCAGCGGGATAAGGGCAAGCGGATGGTGGGATATGTGAGCGGCCTTGTATCGGTAGGGCTGTATGCACTGATCTTTGTCATGACAGGACTGGCAGCGCCCAGGGAGGAAGAGACCCGCTATTACTATGTCTTTGAGAATCTGTTCATGGGCGGCAATGTCAGTGAGATGCTTCCCGAAGAATATTCTGTCATGAGCAGATTTTCCGGGAATGCTGACGGCTTCAATGAACTCAATAACAGGAAGCTGTATGTCATAAGCGGTCAGGGCATGAGTTCCCCCATGTATTTCAAACGGCAGAACTTTGATCTGTATGATTTTGAACATGACCGCTGGTATGAACTGGAGGAATATGCCCAGCCTTTATACAGTGTGGAAACGTGGACAGGAAACAGAGAGTTTGTCAATCTGGGAAGACTGTCGGCAGCACTCAAATGCGGGGAAGCGCATCAGCCCGGTTTTCTGGAGAAATACGGTATGCAGGATGCGGTGGCGGCATATGAGGAACAGAAAAAAGTGGTATATGTGGAGACTATGAATTTCCCCAGTCAGGCGTTTATTGTACCTTCCGGCGCCCTTCGGGTGTGGGTGTCCTCGGACAGCAATGGAGATCTGGAAAACACTTATGTCACGGAGAACGGAGTGTTCCAAAGAAAAGAGGGCTTCCTTGAAAATAACGTGAAGTATACAGCCGAATTCTACGAGGAGGCGGCAGCCAGACAGGCATGGATCGAAAAGGGCGGCTCGGATTTTGATACGGAAAGTTCCTTGGAAATGCTGGAAAGCTTAAGAGAGATCCTTGTGCAAAACAAAGAGACGGAATATATAAAGACTGTGGAGGCATTCTTGAAAGAATTGCGCACGGCCCGGGATTACAGCCGCCTGTGCCGGGAAAACAGGGAAGAGATCCCGGAAAGTGTCAGGACCCTGGCGCAGGAGATCACAAAGGACTGCACCTACGACTGGGAAAAGGCGAAGGCTCTCCAGGAATATTTTGAACAGAATGATTTCGTGTATGATCTTTCCTACAAAGCGCCGGATGACAGCGTGGAATATTTCCTGTTTCAGGGAAAGACCGGTACTTGTTCCGATTTTGCTTCAGCCTACGCACTTCTGGCCAGATCCCAGGGACTCATCGTCAGGTATGCGGAGGGCTTTGTGCCACAGGAGGAATACGACGGACAGTATGTGGTCAGGACGGACTGCGGACATGCCTATCCGGAGGTGTATATCCAGAATGTGGGATTTGTGGTTTATGAGGCCACCAGGCCGGCCGTGTATGTGCATGGCAGGAGCCGGGGAAGCGGAGCCATGACCTATTTTATGACAGTGGGATATCGGCTGCTCCTAATCTTTGCTCTGGTATGCGGGGGCATTGTACTGTTATTGTTCCTGCATAACATCGTCAGCCCTTTTTGCAGGGAACTGTATTTTGGCAGAAAACTGCGCAGGGCACAGCCCTCCCGGGCAGTGGTGATGCTGTATAAACAGATCAGGGACAGATATGCGGTAAATGAGATCAGCAATGCCAGGGTATGTACGCCTTACGAATATGCGGTTTGTTTTGAACAGGTGATGGATTATGACATCAGTGAGATGGTCTATCTGTTAGAGCGGGGGACTTATTCCCGGGAGGACTTGCAGGAAAGTGACAAGAAGAGGGCTGAGGAGATCTACAAGGGTGCCGTGGCTAAGGTAAAAGCGGCAAAGAAGGCAAGAAGGAATGTAAAAGGTGAAGGAAGAAAGAAACAAAAGGAAAATGGCAGATAAGATGTCTTCGTTTGTCCGGGCATTCATTCCGCGTTTTGTCCCCAATCTTTGGGTGCTGGCCGGAATGGATCTGCTGAAAGGCTTTGGCCTTTCCAAAAGCCGTATCAGGCGCAACAGAGAATACAACAGAGATCTAAAGGCGGAAGAGGGAAGCCTTTACCGCCCGGGGCAATTTATTGAAAATCAGGCCGAATGGACCGGTGTGAGGTTTGGATCAAAGTATGATATGGCCTATTCGGGCTGTGAGATCATTGCCACCTACAACGCACTGCTTGCTTTGGGGGAGAAGCTTACCTTTGAGGATATGGTGGAGCTGATCGGCAGCTACGAGAGAAAAGGAGCGGTTTTGAAGGGGGCATTTGGCGTGGCACCCTGCGCTGTTTCCCGTTATTTGAAAGACAGGGGATACAGGGTGACAAACACCCGCAGGAAAGACAGGAACACCCTGGAATCCATGGGGAAGTGCAGTGATACGATGATCCTTACCGTATATAATGACAGGAAGGATATTACCGGACAGATACACACAGTCTGTGTCACAAAGGATGAAAATGGGGAGTATCTCCTTCACAATGCCTTTTGGAGAAACCGGGAGGGAAGATTTGAAAGCTGCGGTCCCTATAGGACCGTGGGGGAAGTGATAAAAGCCATAAGCCATGGGGAGGCAGAGGTGATATATGCAATGGGGATCGGTTCGGGAACGAAAACGATCGCAGAAAGGCAGCCGTATGGAAAACAGAGTGATAAAGCAGAGACTTAATGCGCTTCGGACAGCCATGAGGGAAGCGGGCATCGATTTTTATATGATACCGACAGCAGATTTTCACAATTCGGAATATGTCAGCGACTATTTTAAGGTAAGAGAATTCTTTTGCAATTTTTCGGGCTCCAACGGCACACTGCTGGTATGGCAGGAGGGTGCGGGGCTTTGGACAGACGGACGCTATTTCATCCAGGCGGAGAGGGAACTGGAGGGAACGGGGGTTTTGCTGTTTCGCATGATGGAGGAGGGTGTGCCTACCATCGGGGAATTCTTAAAGGAGCATATCGGGGAGGGACAGGCCCTGGGCTTTGACGGCAGAGTGATCTCTGCAGCAGAGGGCATCCGTCTGGAAAAGCAACTGGAAACAAAAAAGGTGCGCATGGTGTATGAGACAGATCTGGCAGAGAGGATCTGGAAGGACCGGCCAAAGATCTTGGCGGGGCCGATCAGGGTGTTGGAGGAGAGCCTTGCCGGAAAGAGTGTGGAGGAGAAGCTTGCGGATGTGCGAAGGAGCATGAAAGCGGCAGATGCAGAAGGATTTCTCCTGACTAAGCTGGATGATATCATGTGGCTTTACAATATCCGCGGCTGTGACGTATCCTGCAATCCGGTAGCCATGGCATACACCTACATCACGGGCGACGGTGCAGTTGTGTTTTTGCAAAAGAAAGCAATGGATGCGGCACTGGAAGCGTATCTGAAAGAGCATGGCATCAGGGTAGAGGAGTATGGCACTGTGGCCCAATATCTGGCAAAGCTACCGGCAGGCGGGAAGATTCTGTTGGACAACAGACATTGCAATTACAGGTTGTACAGGACCCTGGCAGACAGACAAACGCTTTTGGATGGCAAAAATCCCACAGAGCAGTTAAAAGCGGTAAAGAATCCCACGGAGCTTTCCAATATGCGGGAAATCTTCTTAAAGGACAGTGTGGCGGTGACAAAGTTCATCTGCTGGCTGAAGCAGAATATCGGAAGGATACCCATGACAGAGGTGTCTGTGGCAGAGAAGCTGGAGGAGTTCCGCAGGCAGATTCCGGAATTTCTGGATCTGTCATTCCCCACCATTGCGGGATATAAGGCAAATGCCGCCATGATGCACTATGAAGCCACAGAGGAGAATCATGCGGTGCTTGCGCCGGAGGGGATGCTTTTAGTAGATTCCGGGGGACAATATCTGGGGGGCACTACGGATGTGACCAGGACCATTGTGCTGGGACCGATTTCCCCGGAGGAAAAGCGGCATTATACTCTGACGGCGGCAGGAATGTTACAACTGACCCATGCAAGATGGCTTTACGGGTGCAGCGGCAGAAATCTGGACATCCTGGCAAGACAGCCTCTCTGGAATGCCGGCATGGATTACAGGTGCGGAACAGGGCATGGCGTGGGCTATATCCTCAATGTGCATGAAGGTCCCCAGAACATGAGATGGCGTTTTGCGGAAGGCGCTTTCGAAGCTGTGCTGGAGGAGGGGATGGACATCACCAATGAACCTGGGGTCTATGTGGAAGGCGAGTACGGTATCCGCATTGAAAATGTGATGGTGGTGCAGAAAGATATCAGGAATGAATACGGACAATTTCTGCATTTTGAGACCCTGACCTGGGTACCCCTTGACAGAGAGGCACTGGACGAGGTTTATCTGACTGAGGAACAGCGGGCGTGGCTGCATGACTATCAGAGGCAGGTATATGACAGGATATCTCCATATCTCGATGAGAAAGAGCGGGAGTGGCTTTATGGGGAAACCTGTGCCGATCCTGCGGTTCTTCCCGGATAATTGTAAAATCGATATAAATTTTGGCTCACGTTTATTGACTTTTGCATACAGTTTTGAGATAATACAAAAGAATATGGCAATTCTACAGTGGGTTACTGGGGATTGTCGTAACATTACAAACTACCTTTAAGAACATAAGGTTCGAAGGAGTGGCAAATACATATTTTAAGGAGGACGTACTAAATGTCAACAAAAGCGTATTATCCGATTTCCGAGATCGGTGCAGGCAAGCCCGGTTTCAGCAAGACCCGTTCTATCATTGAAGGTGCTTTCTACGGCAACAACGTAGTAAAGGTAAACACCTTAAGAGAGGCTTATGAATTGGCTAAGAATTCTCCCGGAACCATCGTTACCGATATGCCTGTATACGAGGCAGAGAGACAGGGCCTCGACAGAGATGCAAAGGTTCTGTTATTCAATGACGGTGCCGTTACCGGCCGTTATGCTGCAGCACGCCGTATTAAGGGCGAGCCCGGTGTAGATGCTGTCAAGTTGGACAAGGTAGTAATGGATGCTATCTATGAGACCCGTTGGAAGACCCTGTATCATGCAGAGTGCTTCATTGGTCTGGACCCTGAATTCATGGTAAAGGCACACCTTCTGATCCCCGAAGGAGAAGAGAATATCCTTTACAACTGGATGTTGAACTTCCAGTACATGTCTGATGAATATGTAAGAATGTATGCACAGTCCCAGCCCGTTGGCGGCGGCAAGGAGCCTGATATCTATATCTTCTCCGATCCCCAGTGGGTACCTGTAGAGCATCCTGATGTTGATTTCAGCTGCCTGAGCGATCCTCTGACCCTGTGCTATTTTGATACCGACCAGAACTGTGCTGCGATCCTTGGCATGAAGTATTTCGGTGAGCACAAGAAGGGTACTCTGACCATGGCATGGGCACTGGCTAACAGAAACGGTTATGCTTCCTGCCACGGCGGACAGAAGGAGTACATCCTCGCAGACGGTTCCAAGTATGTTGCTTCCGTATACGGTCTGTCCGGTTCCGGTAAGTCCACCCTGACTCATGCAAAGCACGGCGGCAAGTATGAGATCAAGGTGCTTCACGATGACGCTTTCATCATCAATACCGATACCTGTGCATCCGTAGCGTTAGAGCCTTCTTATTTCGATAAGACCGCAGACTATCCTACAGGATGTGCTGACAACAAGTATTTACTTACCGCTCAGAACTGTTCCGCAACTCTGGATGAGGACGGAAAGGTTCAGCTGGTAACCGAGGATATCAGAAACGGCAACGGACGTGCTATCAAGTCCAAGCTGTGGTCCCCCAACCGTGTTGACAAGATCGATGCTCCCGTAAATGCGATCTTCTGGATCATGAAAGATCCTACCATTCCTCCTGTAGTGAAGCTGAAAGGTGCTGCACTTGCTTCCGTTATGGGCGCTACCCTGGCTACCAAGACTTCTACCGCAGAGCGTGTGGCAGCAGGTACGGATATGAATGCACTTCGTATCGTTCCTTATGCTAACCCCTTCAGAACCTATCCTCTGGTAAATGACTATGAGAAGTTCAAGAAGCTGGTAGAGGAGAAGAACGTAGACTGCTACATCGTAAATACCGGTGACTTCATGGGCACCAAGGTAAAACCCGCTGATACCCTGGGAATCCTTGAGACCATCGTTGAGGGCAAGGCTAAGTTCGAGAAGTGGGGCAACTTTGATGACATCGAGATCATGTATGACTGGTCCGGTAAGACTGCTGACTTCACGCCTGACATGAACAACGCTGAGTACAAGGCTGCTTTGAAGAGTGCTATGCAGAACCGTGTCGATGCTGTAGAAGGCTTTGCAACTAAGAAGGAAGGCTATGACAAGCTTCCCGATGAGGCTCTTGAGGCTCTGAAGAAGCTGGTTGAGCAGGTATAATCCGGCTTTACGGCAAACAAAATTTGTTCATTGGATCATGGCACCCTCCTTGCATATCATTGCAGAGAGGGTGCTTTTTTTAAAGGAGAATGGAGGGAGAA
This sequence comes from Lachnospiraceae bacterium, assembly GCA_017621075.1. Classification (GTDB taxonomy): domain Bacteria; phylum Bacillota; class Clostridia; order Lachnospirales; family Lachnospiraceae; genus Acetatifactor. The sequence continues at coordinate 19,068 of JAGATV010000004.1, read as the reverse complement.
AGTGTGAAAAAGACTATCATGGGAATTTTGGCTTTTGCACCCATTGTATTGATCATCCTGGGCTTTGCCATATTGTTTATTATGAGAATGGGTGTGGCTTTGGATGAACCCCTTGAAGGAGCGGCTCAGTTTTGCGGTGTGCTTGCCGTCATATTCGTTTTGGTTGCGGTGGCTCTCTGTTATGTGGATATTGTCTGGTTTATTGTACTGGCATGTAAAAATCAAAGGTTTGATATAACGCAAAAAGTGGTGTGGGCCATTGGGATCTATATGCTGAATATTTTTATCTTTCCGGTCTACTGGGGGATGTATATCCTCAGGGATGCATGACTTACAAAAGTGTGTCAATATCACCTTCAAGGTACACGATTTTGCCAAAATTTACAGTTGTAATTTGTGTTGATATTGACTATAATATAAGTAACCTGAGATGCACGATAACTTCTGTTAATTTTGAACCTACATTTACTTTCAACGGGATTCCTATATTGCCAAGCGGCTGTCAAGCCCTCACTCATGGCAGGTTATCCTGCCGGAGGATTGGAAGGGAAGGCAAAAGGTTGGTTGCGGTCACCCACCTAGCATAGCTAGGAGTCAAAAAACAGAAGGCGGCATTTTGGGGATATACGAATGATGAAGAGCAGTCCTACGGACTGCTCTTTTCAAATATAGGGCCAAAAGAGGTAACAAAGATTTGAGGAGAGGGTGGAGCAATTTAAATAAATCCCAGAGGATGCAGCTCAAGGCATTTATTTGTGTCCTTGGAATGCTCTTATTATTCCTGTTGCTGATCGGGCGGCTCCTTGTGGTATGGCTGGATCACGGGGGAGAAGAGGAGCCTGAGGTACATATCCCTGTGATACAGGAATTTGCCAATGTGTGGATCATGGAGGCGGATCAGGAGGGGTTATTGATTTTTAGGAATGGTGCGGAGGAAAGCTACCGTTACGCACCTGACTTTTCACCGGATGTTTCCGTGCGGGAACAGGTTGCGGATGTGGAGCTGACAGACGGGCTGGTGACCGGGGTAAATGCGAAAAGAGAAAAATGCAGCGGAAGACTTTTGAGTGCTGACGAGGAAGGCATTCTTGTGGAGGGCTATGGAAAACTCCCCCTTGACCCGGATTATCAGGGCTACCGCATCTATGATTCCCTGGAAATGTGTACCATAGACGATCTGGCTTATGGGTATGATTTTACGGACCTGGTACTGGAGGACGGAAGGATCTGCGGTATTCTGATGGTAAAGGAGGAGGCCATGGAATCCATAAGAGTTCTGGTGAAGGCTTCCGACTATGCCGGTCTTTACCACGACAGCGTTGTTTTGCGGGTGGATACGGATTTTACATTGGAATACGGGGAGTATGAGGACCCGGTGACAGAGCAGCACAGTGCCGGGGAGGAACTGGTGGTGGATATGGAGAGCCCATATCTTTTGTCAGAGCGCATGGTGGTGACCCCCAATGCATTGACCGGAAAAGTCACTCTTGCGAGTGTGAACAGAAGCCAGGGAATCCCTGCTTACAGAGGACATATGGAAATCTACAAGACGGAGAATGGCCTGGTAGTCATCAATGAGCTGCCGTTGGAGGAATATCTGTATAGTGTGGTGCCCAGTGAGATGCCGGCATCCTATCCGTCGGAAGCACTGAAAGCCCAGGCGGTCTGTGCCAGGACCTATGCCTACGGACATATGCAGAGGGCAGGATACCCGGAGTTTGGTGCCCATGTGGATGACAGTACCTCTTACCAGGTCTACAACAATATCCTGGAACAGGAAAGCACTACCACGGCAGTCAAGGAGAGCTATGGGAAGCTGCTCTTTACCGGGGAAGGGAATCTTGCGGGCACCTACTATTATTCCACTTCCTGCGGTGTGGGGACGGATGCCAATGTGTGGAAGACGGCGGAGGCGCCCACCCTCACTTATCTGAAGCCAAGAGGGATTAACGTTGAGGTGATGGATACCGTGCAGGGGAAAGCCGATGAGGGGACCGTCCGGGAGACGGAGGAGCTTGCAGAATGTCTGCGGGAAGAGGATGCTTTCCGGGAATTTATCACAGGCAAAAATGCCGGGGATTATGAAGTGTCGGAAGCCTGGTATCGCTGGAACTATCAGGTGAAGAAACTGGATGCGGAGCATCTGTCTGAGGTCCTTGCAAAGCGTTATCAGGTGAATGAGAAACTGGTGCTGACTCTGGAGGACGGAGAATATGTAAGCAGGCCTGTCAAAGCATTTGACGAGGTATATGATATCTGTGTGGCAAAAAGAGGGCCGGGGGGAGTCTGTGACGAGCTGATCCTCGAGACGGATGCCGGCTGCTATAAGGTCATTTCCGAACATAACATCCGAAGTGTGCTGGATGACGGGGAAAGCAAAGTGATGCGTCAGGACGGCAAGCAGGTGGCGGCACCGGTGCTTTTGCCCAGCGGTTTTTTTGTGATTGATACTGTGAAGGAAAAGAAAAAGGTCACAGGCTATACCCTGACAGGCGGCGGTTTCGGCCATGGAGTGGGAATGAGTCAGAACGGTGCAAAGAACATGGCAAAACAAGGTATTTCTGCAGAGCGGATCCTTTCGTTCTTTTATGAAGGCTGTACCCTTCAGAATATTTATGAAAAAAATTGAAGGAGGACTGGAAAGAATCGGAAAAATGTGATAGGATGTACATCATGGTTAGAAAAATTTATGAACTCATGCGGGATTTTTCCGCGCAGATGAAACAAAAGAATATTGGCACTTATGCAGCCAGCACGGCATTTTTCCTGTTCCTGTCCCTGGTTCCCATGCTGGTGTTGATTTGTACGATCATTCCTTTTACGCCGCTCACAGAGGAAAATCTGGTCACCGTGGTAACGGATATCACACCGCCTGTTGCGGATTCCCTGGCCATGAGACTGATCTCTGAGGTGTATGACAAATCGGCAGGCATATTGTCCATCGCAGCGATCGCTACCCTGTGGTCTGCAGGAAAGGGCCTGCTTGCCCTGCGTCAGGGACTGAACGCCATCAATGGTGAGGGCGAGAAGCGTAACTATTTTCTGGCAAGGGTGATCTGCTCGATCTATACCCTGGTAATGCTTCTGATGATCATTTTGTCATTGTTCGTCATGGTATTCGGCAATCGGCTGGTGGATATTACTCTGCACAGATTCCCGCAGTTGCAGGCATTGGTGGAATTTTTGATGCAGTTCCGCTTCTTGTTTGTCTGGGGGCTTCTGACTTTGTTGTTTGCGGCAATCTATGCCTATATTCCCGATCGGAAACTCAAGTATAGGGAGCAGATCCCCGGAGCACTCTTTTCATCGGTGGTCTGGAGCGTATTCTCCTTTGGGTTTTCCATATATGTGGAGCGTCCGGGGGCTTACGGTATCTACGGCAGTCTGTCCATTATCGTGATTATCATGCTGTGGATGTATTTTTGTATGTATATCGTGATGATAGGAGCGTATATCAACAGGTATTATCATTTGAGAGAATTAGAGCCTTGACATTTTCGCATAAAATCATTAAAATATAGAAAGTGTAGTGAAAAAGGCGTAGAAGGTGTATAGTAGCAGATTATTTCCTTCCAGAGAGAGGAGACCACCGGCTGTAAGTTTCCTTAAGTTCATATAATCTGTCGAATTTCCCACCGGAGCTGCCGGGAGGAACATGCAGGCGCAAGGATTGTTTTTGATCATGGCGCAGGTATCAGTATTCCGGGCCGGGCCGCGCACGTTAAGCGCAAATGAGAGCCTAGATTTAGGAATTAGGGTGGTACCGCGGATCATTCGTCCCTTGTTGTGTATGCAGCAGGGGACTTTTTTTGTATACAGTACCCGCACACCTATTATTGAAATGACCAGAAAGGAAGATACTATGAAAGCCAAAGTAGACCAGATCAGGGAACAGGCACTTGCACAGATCAAAGACTGTGACACCATCGAAAAGCTGAATGAGATCAGAGTGAGCATCCTGGGTAAGAAGGGTGAACTCACCGAAGTACTGAAATCCATGAAGGATGTAGCACCGGAAGACAGACCCAAGGTGGGTCAGTGGGTCAATGAGACCAGAACAGAGATCGAGACTGTTTTGGAAGAAGCAAAGACCAGAATGGAAAAGGCAGTGCGTGAAGCCAAAATGAGAGCGGAGGTCATCGATGTGACCCTGCCGGCAAAGAAGGCGGAGATCGGGCACAGACATCCCAATACCATTGCGCTGGAGGAAGTGGAGCGTATTTTTGTGGGAATGGGCTATGAAGTGGTGGAAGGCCCTGAAGTGGAAAAGGATTATTACAATTTCGAGGCGCTGAACATTCCCGCAGACCATCCTGCAAAGGATGAACAGGATACCTTCTACATCAACGGAGATATCCTGCTGCGTACCCAGACCTCCGGCGTGCAGGTGCATGAGATGGAAAAGGGAAAGCTGCCCATCCGTATGATCGCCCCCGGAAGAGTATTCCGTGCGGATGAAGTGGATGCCACCCATTCGCCTTCCTTCCATCAGATCGAGGGACTGGTCATCGATAAGAATATCACGTTTGCGGATCTGAAGGGTACGCTGGCAGAGTTTGCAAAGGAAATGTTCGGTGAGGACACCAGGGTAAAATTCAGACCCCATCACTTCCCGTTCACAGAGCCCAGCGCCGAGATGGACGTCAGCTGCTTTAAGTGCGGAGGAAAGGGCTGCCGCTTCTGCAAGGGAGAGGGCTGGATCGAGATCCTGGGCTGCGGCATGGTCCATCCACATGTGCTTGAGATGAGCCATATCGACCCGGAGGAATATACCGGATTTGCATTTGGTGTAGGCCTTGAGCGTATTGCACTGTTAAAGTATGAGATTGATGACATGCGTCTGCTTTATGAGAACGATATCCGTTTCTTAAAGCAGTTCTGATGACAGAGAGAGGAGAACAAAGACATGAATACAGCGTTATCATGGATCAAAGCTTATGTGCCTGAGCTTGCCTGCACCGATCAGGAATACTGCGATGCAATGACTTTAACCGGAACAAAAGTAGAAGGCTATGAAAGAAAAGATAAGAATCTGGAAAAGATTGTAGTAGGACAGATCGTTTCCATCGAAAAGCATCCCGATGCAGACAAACTGATCGTCTGTCAGGTAAGTATCGGAAGCGAGACCATTCAGATCGTCACAGGCGCTCCCAATGTAAAGGTGGGAGACAAGGTGCCTGTGGTGCTGGATGGGGGCAAAGTGGCAGGAGGACACGACGGCGGGCCACTGCCTGAGGAGGGTATCAGGATCAAGGCCGGAAAGCTCAGGGGCATTCCGTCAAACGGCATGATGTGTTCCATCGAGGAGCTTGGCTCTGACAGGAATATGTATCCCGAAGCACCGGAAATGGGTATCTATATCTTCCCTGAGGATGTGGAAGTGGGTGCAGATGCCGTGGAGCTTTTAGGCATGCATGACACGGTTTTTGAATATGAGATCACCAGCAACCGTGTGGATTGCTACAGCATCCTGGGTATCGCAAGGGAGGCTGCGGCAACCTTCAGAAAGCCCTTTGTGGCACCGGTGGTCAAGGCTACAGGAAATGACGAGGATGTAAATGACTATATCAGTGTGGAGGTAAAGGATACCGATCTGTGCCCCCGTTACTGTGCAAGAGTCTGCAAGAATATCAAGATCGGCCCTTCTCCCAAGTGGATGCAGAGGAGGCTGGCTGCCAGCGGTATCAGACCCATCAATAACCTGGTGGACATTACCAACTATGTGATGGAAGAGTACGGTCAGCCCATGCACGCTTTTGACCTGGACACTATTGCGGGAAAGAAGATCATTGTACAGCGTGCCAAGGACGGGGATGAATTCCAGACGCTGGACGGTCAGATCCGCAGGATGGACAGCGATGTGCTGATGATCTGCGATGCCGAGAAACAGATTGGTATTGCGGGCATCATGGGCGGTGAGAATTCCAAGATCACCGATGAGGTAAAGACCGTGCTGTTCGAGGCTGCAACCTTCAACGGTGCCAATATCCGGAAATCAGCAAAGAGAGTGGGCCTTAGAACCGATGCTTCCGGCAAATTCGAGAAGGGCCTTGACCCCAGGAACGCGGAGGCTGCCATCAACCGTGCCTGCCAGCTGATCGAGGAGCTTGGCTGTGGTGAGGTAGTAGGCGGCATGGTGGATGTGAAGGTTCCGTTAAAGGAGCTTACGGTACTGCCTTTTGAACCGGAAAAATACAATCAGCTTCTGGGAACGGATGTCTCCAAAGAAGAAATGCTTCAAATCTTTGAGCGTCTGGAGATTGGGACCATTGCAAACAGCTGCGGAGATATCTGCCTGGAGATCCCTTCTTTCAGACAGGATCTTCTGGGAAGAGCAGATATCGCGGAGGAAGTAGCCAGATTTTACGGCTATGACAAGATCCCTACCACGCTGCCCAGCGGGGAAGCTACCACCGGCAAACTGCCCCACAAGCTGCGCATTGAGAAGAAAGCCAGGGATATTGCGGAGTACTGCGGCTTCTCACAGGGAATGAGCTATTCCTTTGAAAGCCCCAAGGTATTTGACAAACTGCTGATCCCTGCAGACGACGTGCTTCGTCAGACGGTGACCATCTCAAATCCTTTGGGCGAGGATTTCTCGATTATGAGAACCCTTTCCTTAAACGGCATGCTGAACAGTCTGGCAACCAACTACAACCGAAGGAACAAGAATGTGAAGTTATATGAACTGGGCAATATCTATCTGCCCAAGGAACTGCCGGTAACAGATTATGTGGACGAGAGAATGCAGTTTACCCTGGGCTTCTATGGTGACGGCGATTTCTTTACCCTAAAGGGGGTATTGGAGGAGTTCTTTGACTGTGTGGGCATGAGTGCCAAGAAGGAATACGATCCTGCTGCGGGAAAGCCTTTCTTACATCCCGGACGCCAGGCGCTGGTAAAATATGAGGGAGAGACCATCGGCTTTTTGGGAGAGGTCCATCCCCAGGTGCTGGACAATTACAATATCGGTACCAGAGCTTATGTGGCTGTGCTGGATATGCCCAAAGTACTTCCCTTCACCACCTTTGACAGAAAGTATGAAGGCATTGCAAAATTCCCTGCGGTGAGCCGTGACATCAGTATGGTAGTGCCCAAGGATATCCTGGTGGGCCAGATCGAGCACATCATTGAGCAGCGGGGCGGAAAGTTGTTAGAATCCTGTGAACTGTTTGATATCTATGAAGGAAGCCAGATCAAAGAAGGATTTAAGTCGGTGGCTTACTCCATCACTTTCCGTGCCAAGGACAGGACGCTGGAAGAGAGCGATGTGGCAGGTGCCATGAAGAAGATCTTAAACGGACTGGAGCAGCTGGGAATCGAATTGAGAGCGTAAAATGCAGTGGTAGGCGGTGTGGTATCTGCCAGTGCAGTATGTGACGGAAAGAAGGGTCAGAAATGGAAAAAAAGAATACCTGGGAAACTTATGATGCGAAGCATCTGAAAAAATTGGAAAAACTCTGTCAGGAGTACAGAGAGTTCCTGAATCAGGGCAAGACTGAGCGGGAATGCATCGACACCATCGTGAATACGGTGGAGGAGGCAGGTTACAGAGAGCTTGACAGCGTGATCAAGTCCGGGGAAAGCTTAAAGACGGGAGACAAGATTTACCGTGTGTGGATGAACAAGTCCATCGTGATGTTCCAGATCGGGGAGAAATCCCTGACAGAGGGTATGAACATCCTGGGTGCCCACATTGACAGCCCCAGGCTTGACGTAAAGCAGAATCCCCTGTATGAGGACGGAGGATTTGCCTATCTGGACACCCATTACTACGGAGGTGTGAAAAAATACCAGTGGGTGACCATTCCCCTGGCCATCCACGGTGTGGTGGTAAAAAAGGACGGGACCACTGTGGAGATCAATATTGGAGAAAACGAGGATGATCCCGTATTCTTTGTGTCCGATCTGTTGATCCACCTTGCGCAGGAGCAGCTGGAAAAGAAAGCGGCCAAGGTCATTGAAGGGGAGGCACTGGATATCATCATCGGCAACAAGCCGCTTGTCATGGAAGGAAAGAAAAGTGACAAGGTGACAAAGAAGGATCAGGAAGAGGAGAAAAATGCCGGAAAGGATGCCGTAAAAGCAGGTATCCTGAAGATCCTGAAAGACAATTATGATATGGAAGAGGAGGATTTCCTCTCCGCAGAGTTAGAGGTAGTGCCCGCCGGCAAGGCAAGAGAAGCGGGCTTCGACCGCAGTATGATCCTGGCTTATGGTCAGGATGACAGAGTGTGCGCATTTACTTCCTTAAAGGCAATGTTGGACACACCGGTGACCCAGCGTACTACATGCTGCATTCTGGTGGACAAAGAGGAGATCGGCTCCGTGGGAGCTACCGGTATGCAGTCCCATTTCTTTGAGGATGCAGTGGCCGAGGTCATGAATCTTTTGGGAGAGTACAGTGAACTGAACGTGCGTAGATGTCTCTCACATTGCTGTATGCTGTCCTCCGATGTGAGCAGTGCTTACGATCCCGCTTACGGGGCAAGCTTTGACAAGAAGAATGTGGCTTATCTGGGAGGAGGCATGGTATTCAATAAGTTTACCGGTTCCAGAGGCAAATCCGGTTCCAATGACGCCAATGCGGAGTATATTGCCCATCTCCGTCATATCTTTGAGGAAAAGAAGATCAATTTCCAGACGGCAGAGCTGGGGAAGGTGGATCTGGGCGGCGGCGGCACCATTGCCTATATCCTGGCATTGTATGGCATGAACGTCATCGACAGCGGCGTAGCGGTCCTGAACATGCATGCACCCTGGGAGGCTACCAGCAAGGCGGATATCTATGAGACCTACCGGGGTTATAAGGCATTTGCGGAAGGGGCTTCTCTATCATGACAGAGCTGAAAAAATCAGATTTTTATTTTGATCTGCCAAAGGAGCTGATCGCCCAGGACCCGTTGGAGGACAGATCTTCCTCCAGGCTTTTGATGCTTGATAAAAAGACCGGCAGGGTGGAACATCATATTTTTCGGGAGATCGTGGATTATCTGAATCCGGGGGACTGCCTGGTGCTGAACAACACCAAGGTCATTCCCGCCAGGCTTCTGGGAGAGCGGGAAGGCACAGGAGGCCATGTAGAGGTGCTCCTGTTAAAGCGACGGGAAGGCGATATCTGGGAGACGTTGGTAAAACCGGGCAAGAAGTGCAGGCCCGGAAACAGGCTTGTGTTTGGCGGCGGACTCCTTAAGGCCGAAATCCTGGAAACCGTGGAGGAAGGCAACCGACTGATCCATTTTGAGTATGAAGGAATCTTTGAGGAGGTGCTGGACAAGCTGGGGGAAATGCCCCTGCCTCCCTATATCACCCACAAATTGAAGGATAAGAACCGTTATCAGACGGTATACGCCAAATATGAAGGCTCGGCGGCAGCACCTACCGCAGGACTGCATTTTACCAGGGAATTGCTTGAGCAGATTGAGGAAAAGGGCGTGAGAATCGCTTATGTGACCCTGCATGTGGGGCTTGGGACATTCCGTCCGGTGAAGGAAGAAAATGTGCTGGAACACCATATGCACTCTGAATATTATCAGATCACAGAAAAAGCTGCCGATATCATCAACCGCACCAAGGAAGAAGGCGGACGGGTGATCTGCGTGGGCACCACCAGCTGTCGTACCATTGAGAGCGCTTCCGATGATTCCGGAAAGGTCCATGCGGGTTGTGACAATACGGAGATCTTTATTTATCCGGGATACAGGTTTAAGGTGCTGGATGCCCTGATCACCAATTTCCATCTGCCGGAGTCCACGTTAGTGATGTTGGTTTCTGCGCTGGCAGGCCGTGAAAATGTACTGGCGGCATACAGGGAAGCCATCCGTGAGAGATATCGCTTCTTTAGTTTCGGGGACGCCATGTTCATAGCCGATTTTGGGAAGATTCCGCTTGTGGAATGAGCCGGATGATGATATACTTAGTCCATGGCAGGTCGTGGCGTGTCCATAGCTGCCCAAGTTACTATGGATGGGGTATCACAGAAACGGAGAAGGGTTATGCAGGAGAGAAGACGTAGCAAGAGAACACAGTTGCATTCCAGTATCGTGGTAAAGCGTCTGGACGGCAGCCAAAAGGAAGAAGTGGCAATCGAAATTATTGATGTGTCCAAAGGCGGTGTGGGGTTTAGCTGCAAGGAGGCATTGCAGATCGGTGCAGTGTATGAATCCTATCTGACTATCTGGACCAAGGAAGTGCTTCATGCGTTCCTGCAGATCGTGCGTATTGAATTAAAGGGCGATGAGTATGTTTACGGCGCTACTTTCATCGGGATGCCGGAAGTGGATGCCTCCAGAATTGAAGTATATCAGACTGTGAATGAAAATGAGCAAGCATAAGAACAGCAATCATAAAAAGGCGGTCATCACTGTTGTGGCCGCCTTGTTTCTTTTACAACTGTATAGTATGATCTTTTTCTTTTCTGCGCAGGACAGCGCAGAATCCGGGAATTTGAGCCGGATGATCTCGGAAAAATGCGTGGAACTGGTAAATTCCCTGACGGGCAGGCACTGGACCCGGATCGTGATGGAGGAGATGGCTGCGTATTTTGAGCATCCCATCCGCAAACTGGCACACTTTTTGGAGTATGCCTACATGGGGGTGTTGGTGTATCTGATGTGGCGCCCCTTCAAACAGCGGGGGAGGTTTTTGTATCTTGTGACGGTCCTTTGGGTGTTTTTGTCTGCGGCAGGGGATGAATTTCATCAGCTTTTTGTGCCGGGCAGATATGGTTGCTTTGCGGATGTACTGCTTGATACCTGCGGCGGTGCATTTGGGGTGGTTATCTGTGTGATGGGGGAAAAATTATGGGGGAAATATTTAAAAAAGAGACAAGTGGATAAGAAGAGTGCCGTTACATCATAGCTGCAAATGCAGGGTGTAATGGTATTTTTATTATTTTTTGTATTAAGGACTTGACTCTTACCCAAGGGAAGATGCTACTATTTTATTGTGGAGGGATATGTGGATGAACTATCGGATGAAAGATGTCATTGGTCAGACAGGGCTTACAGAAAAAGCGATTCGGCTTTATATAGATAAGAAACTAATCATGCCTATCATAGAAGAGAAGGGGAATAGAAATAATGTATTCTTTAGTGATGAACAGATTACAGAACTGAAACAAATAGGTGTATTACGTTTGTTTGATTTTTCCATGCAGGAAATTGAGGTACTGCTACATGGGACAAAAGGAGAGCAAAAAGAAATCCTTTTAGAGTGCAAAAAAAGAAGCATCGGGAGGAGCAGCTTTTAGAAGTCTGGAATCATGTAGAACAGCGATGGGAAAAAATGCAGTCTGATATTTCATCAGATAGAGACCGAAAAGAAGTATCCATAGCGGAAATGATAACGGATGAGTATTATCAATATTTTAAAAATGATATTTTAAAGAGTAATTTTGCAAAATTAGATTCTGAAGAAAAAGAACAACTGGTTTTCGTAAAGGACCAAAAGCTTTCACGTATTGTGTGTATTCTCTTAGGAATATTTGCAGTGGTAACAATATTTGTAACAGGTTTCCAATATGGGAGGAGTAGGCAGCAGGCACAAAACGATGTAAAACAGCATACTATGGGGGATTGTTTTTATAGTGTGCAAAATTCTGAACTGTTTGTAGAAGATATTGTCTGGAAAGATTATCCGGGATGGAAGACAGTAAACTTTCAACTGACAGGGGTCATAACTGTAAAGGCACCCAAGGGTGCAGGGGCTTTGCTGACAGACTATCAGTTTGGCACCCAAAGGACAGAAGTGTTAAATCCGGAAGCTTGGGAAGAAATCGCAAGAGAGAATCGGGTGTTGTCTGATGGAGAAGATCTAATATATTATGATGAAATTTCTTACAAGGCCGATAGTATAAAAATAATAGGAACTGTTACGAACTGCGCAGATAATAGTAAGATACAGAAAGCTGCTAATGGGTACTATTTGACGATACATTTGAAAGATCCGGAAATAGAAGCAGATGAACAGGATGACTATATAGTAGGTGCTATTTTGCCGGGAGCGCAGGAAATGCAGTTTTGGTCCCAAAAGGAAAACAAATATGCTGGCAGAAATTTGTCGGTTTATTTGGATGCCTTTCATATCAGTAGGACCTATTCGGATGATACGGCATTGGATACCAAGGTGGAGGCAGAAGGCGTTTTGTTAGAGAAAGGAGGAGCGTCGGTATTTGATTGTGTGATTAAAAATGAGAGAAAGGAGGAATGGTGTTATCTGGCAGATGTGCCGGCGTTAGAATTGTGGTATGACGGTATCTGGATAGAGGTCAAGTCACCTTATGCGAGTAATTTGATGGTTCAAAGAATTGAGACGGGAGAAGAAAAGCAATGGGATCATTCGAATATTGAAAAAAGTTATCCGTATCTGATACCGGGATTGTATCGTTTGGTTATATATGGGCAGGAAGGGGATTTTATTGCCACAGAGCCGTTTGAGGTACAAGAGTGATTTGGTTACATTTTAGAAAGGGGTGTATTATATGAAAAAGATAAGAAAAATTATAGCAGTATTGGTACTGTTGACAATGACGAGCAGTGTTTGTAAGGTACAGGCGCAAGCTTATATTATTAACTGATATTAACCCTGAAGTTCAAGAAATATATAAAAATGCATGTGGTGACTACAGTAAAGTTGAATTACAAGCAACAGCAGTAAGCTCCAAGATGCAGTCACGATCTAAAAATTTGCCTATTGTAATTTATGAAATGGATGAAATACCGGAAGCCACAGCAATGAAGGGCGGGGAAGCTATTTCAAACGGAAATGGAAGTCCGTTCAGTATTTGCTTTTTTGGAACATATAATGGAAAAGATGCATTGATTGTACAAGTAAATATGTTACAAGGGTGGCAAATGTAGTAGTTGGCTTAGAAGTAGGAATGTATGGAAATACTTCGGGGTATCTTTCAGGAACAGTAAAAAATACTATGGTAACAGCTGATTTTGAAGATCCTGAAGATTTAAGTACTTATCGGGTAAAAGGATTAACTACGATTGAAGGAAGCAACACTACGCAAGGAGGTGACAGTGGAGGGTGCGTGGTGTATACTACCAGTAATGGAAATAATAGGATCGCAGGATGCATTACAGGATCCCGTTCAGGAGCATATTCGTATATAACGCCGGTGTCTTATATCGAATCAAGTGGGTTTACATTTAACTAATATATATAATTGTTTATAAATGATTAGAAAATGTTATAGAGCGCAGCATTAGCTGCGCTCATATACGGTATATCCTTTATTGCCAAGGATCTCTTTCGCCCTCTCGATGGAGGCTTCCTCATAAAATTCAATGCGGAGTACACCGCCTTCCGATTCTCTGTTGTGTACGATACCGATATTTTTGATACTGATATTGTGCAGTGCCAGGATGGTGGCAATGGCTGCCAGGGCGCCGGGTTCGTCGGCAATGTCGATGTTCATGGAAAAATCCCGCTTGATGGGGCCGCTGGAGGCATTGATAAAGGAATCCCTGTAAGTGCGGGCGCTGTCAAAAAAGTCATACAGCGCATCTTCATTGCGGGTATCCAGCTTTTCGCGGATGGAACACAGAGAATCAATATATGCACCAAGAAGCCCGGAAATATTTTCTGTGTTGGTAAGGCAGATCTGCTGCCACATAACGGGAGAGGAGGAAGCGATCCTGGTGATATCCTTAAAGCCTCCGGCCGCCACCATTTTCATGATGCCCTCGGCAGAATCGCTGTCACGCACCAGATTCACCAGAGAGGAGGCGATCACATGGGGCAGGTGGCTGATGGCTGCGGTCACATAATCGTGCTGTTCGCAGGTCAAGATCAGGGGCAGAGCCCCCAGCTTTGCCACCAGATCTTTGTAAGAGGTGAGCTTGTCCGGGGAAACCTCACCAGTCGGAGTCAGGATGTAGTAGGCATTTTCCAAAAGCACGGCTTTGGAATTGACGAAGCCTACCCGTTCGCTTCCTGCCATGGGATGGCCGCCGATGAACTGACTGTCCAGACCGGCTTCGTGGATGGCCCGGTGGATATCGGTCTTGACACTTCCCACATCCGTCAGCAGGCAGTCCGGGGACAGCACTGCTTTTACCGCCTGTAAGTTGCTGTCATTTTTCTGAACGGGAGCACACAGGAAAATATAATCGCAGTCCGCAAAATGAGAGTCGATGGAGTCGGTGGCCACATCGGCTATTTTTTCCGCCAAAGCGGCATCCAGGGTATCCTGATTGATGTCGTAAGCTATGATGCGGGAATCTTCAATCTTCTGTTTCACAGCTCTGGCGATGGAACCGCCGATGAGCCCCAGTCCGATAAAACCGCAGGTAACTGATGCCATAAGGAGATCTCCTTTGAAAGTATGTGATATACTGCATAGTAAATAAATTCTCCATAGACTATATCACTTTAACGCACGAAAGTCAATCTTTGGGGAAAAGATTGTTCTTTGAAACATAATATAATAGACTAAAAATATCGCAGTAGGCCGGAGTAAGAGACGACAGCCATGGCCGGGCAGAAGAACGGCTATGGAGAAGGAAAGATCCTGGATGGGACAGTAATGTATAGACAATAGACACAAAATTATGAAAAAATTAGAAGAGAGCCGTTTAAAAATACCAACAATTACTTGTAAAATGGAAGAATATTTAGTAAAATATGTGCATAGGGTTTTACGAATCCAATGCGAATTCGGCAAAATATCCAAACTATAACAAAATTGGAGGGTACTATATGAAAGTTTACACGACAGACAAGATTCGTAACGTGGTACTATTGGGGCACGGCGGCAGCGGTAAGACCAGCCTTGCGGAAGCGTTTGCGTATCTGTCAGGAATCACCTCCCGCATGGGTAAAGTAACAGACGGCAACACCTTGAGCGACTACAGTAAGGAGGAACAGAAGAGACAGTTCTCTATCAATACTTCCGTGATCCCCATTGAATGGGAAGGATATAAGATCAATGTTATCGACACTCCCGGTTATTTTGATTTTGTGGGAGAAGTGGAGGAAGCTGTCAGTGCAGCGGGGGCTGCGATCATTGTGGTAAACGGTAAGGCAGGAATTGAAGTGGGTACCCAGAAAGCCTGGGAACTGTGTGAAAAGTATAAGCTGCCGCGCTTCATTTATGTATCCAACATGGATGTGGACAATGCTTCTTTCAGACAGGTAGTGGAAGATATGACCAATCTTTACGGAAAGAAGATGGCACCTTTCCACCTGCCCATCAGAGAAAATGAGAAGTTTGTGGGCTACATAAATGTCATTACGGAGACCGGCAACCGTTGGCAGGGGAAGGAAGTAGTGCCCTGTGAGGTGCCCGATTACAATAAGGCAAACCTGCAGATCTGCCGTGATACTTTGATGGAGGCAGTTGCAGAGACCAGCGAGGAATTCATGGAGCGCTATTTTGGCGGTGAGACCTTCTCTGAGGCGGAGATCCGTGCGGCACTGCGCACCAATGTATGCGAGGGAAGTATCGTTCCCATGACCATGGGCTCCAATATCCTGTGCCAGGGTATGTATACTCTGCTGGATGATATCATCAAGTATATGCCCAGTCCGGAGAACCGCCAGGTGGCAGGCATCAATATGAAGACCAATGAGATCTACAATGCGGATTATGATTTTGCAAAGGCCAAATCCGCATATATCTGGAAGACCATTGTAGATCCCTTCATTGGCAAGTATTCTCTGATCAAGGTAAATTCCGGTGTTATTAAGACAGATGACCTGATCTATAATGTGGACCGCGATATTGAGGAGAAGATCGGCAAACTCTATGTGCTCCAGGGCAACAAGCCTCTTGAGGTAAGCGAACTCCATGCAGGAGATATCGGCGCGTTGGCAAAGCTGACTGCGGCAAGGACCGGCAACAGCCTGGCTACCAAGGCCACACCCATCAAATTTGGCAAGTTCGAGATCTCCACACCTTATACCTACATGCGCTATAAGCCCAAGAACAAGGCAGATGTGGATAAGATCTCCCAGGCACTGCAGAAGATCACCCATGAAGACCAGACCGTGAAGGTGGTCAACGATTCCGAGAACAGACAGCTCCTTTTGTACGGTATGGGTGACCAGCATCTGGAGATCATCGTGAGCAGGCTTTTGAACGAGTATAAGGTGGAAGTGGAACTGACTAAGCCTAAGATCGCTTATCGTGAGACCATCAAAAAGACCTCCGATGTGGAATATAAATACAAGAAGCAGTCCGGCGGACATGGACAGTACGGTCATGTCAAGATGCGCTTCTCGCCGGCAGATGACATTACGGTGCCTTATGTATTTGAGCAGGAGGTTGTGGGCGGCGCTGTTCCCAAGAACTTCTTCCCGGCTGTGGAAAAGGGTATCCAGGAATCTGTGACCAGAGGACCCTTGGCGGCATATCCTGTGGTTGGCGTAAAGGCTGTGCTGTACGATGGTTCCTATCATCCTGTAGACTCCTCCGAAATGGCATTCAAGACTGCTGCCATTCAGGCGTTCCGCAAGGGCTTCATGGAGGCAGGTCCCATCCTTTTGGAGCCTATCATGTCCCTGAAGGTTACTGTGCCGGATGCTTACACCGGGGATGTCATGGGCGACCTGAACAAGAGAAGAGGACGGGTGCTTGGCATGAATCCCATCCAGGGCGGCAAACAGGTGATCGAGGCTGATGTGCCCATGAGCGGTTTGTTTGGCTATTGCACCGATCTGCGCTCCATGACCGGCGGCAGAGGCGAGTACTCTTATGAGTTCGCCCGCTACGAGCAGGCTCCTTCCGATATCCAGGAGAAGGAGGTTGCGGCAAGGGCAGCCAAGGTTGCGGAGAACAGTGTGGAGGATTAGAGATTTGGGACAAATGATAATGACAGGTAGATAGAAATGAAAAATGTATTATCAAAAACAATTCTGGCAGGCTGCATAGTGCTGATGCTGTGTGTCTGGCCGTTTTGCCTGGTTAGGAGGGACACATATCTGAATTCAGATTTGTGTGCTGCTTATGAATATACAGAAACGGCCATTACACAGGATACCCCTTTAAGACAGTCCTTCGTGGCCCAGTCCTCCAGATTGGAGAGTATTGAGTTTGCGTTGCATTGTGAACGAAAACCCGACAGGGGGGGGGTACTGTTCACATTGTTTGACGCCCAGGGCGGGGAAGTCCTGAGCAGGGAAATAGATTTTACAAACATTGACGACGGCTGCTTTTGTCTGCTGGAAGTGGGTCAATGGATACATAAGGGCGAAGAATACACTTTCTCTATTTGTGTATCGGAGGAATATGACAATCTGTTTTATGGAATCTACACTGTGGAGCCGTCACAGGCGGCTCCAGGAAGCGTGATGCTTTCTATCGGTGAGGAAGCAGTCGCAGGACAGGCGCTGACCAGATACTGTTACGGATATCCTTTAAACAGTAAGAATGTAGTGTGCCTGTGGGCATTTCTGCTGATATGCGGGCTTAGCCTGTATGGTTTGTCGGGCGGGGCTGATCTGCACAGCCGGAAGCTGGTAATATTGGCAGATCGGTTTCAGATTCTTATTCTATTATTGGAAATAGCAGGAGTACTGGTTTTGAGTGCCTTGGTATGCAACACCAGAACGGTTGACTGGGACGAGGCTTATTCTATCCGTATGATTACCAAGTACAGCTTTTCGGAGATGTTCCGGGTTACGGCTTTGGATATTCATCCTCCCCTGTATTATGTCCTGCTGAGATTGTATTCCATGGTGTTCGGAACGAGTGTATTTGCACTGAAGATGATGTCTGTGGCCATTACTGCGCTGGTGATGGTGCTTGGTATCACCAAGGTAAGAAAGTATTGGGGACCAGGAGCTGCTTTTCTGTTTAATCTGGTGGCTGGCCTGGGCCCTCAGTTCGTTTGCTATTCCGTCAATATCAGAATGTATTCACTGTCCCTGTTCTTTGTGATGTGGTGCGCTTTTCTGGCGTATGAGATTCTTTGGGGCGGAGGACTAAAAGATTGGATACTTTTTGTGTTGTCCGCCCTGGGTGGAGCATTTACCCATTATTTCAACGTGGTTCCGCTGGCCTTTATCTACGGCTATCTGTTGGTGGGATTGTGGATCTTTTACAGGCAGAAGGTCAAGTGGTTCTTTGTAAGCTGTATGGCAACGATTGTGGGATATCTGCCATGGCTTTCTATAGTGGTTAAAACCTTTCAGAGAGCGGGGGTCAGGGAGTGTGTCAGTGAAAAGATTCTGGACTTTGGAGATCTGATAAGATGGGCTTTTTCCACCAATATTGAGTTTTCCGTTTATATGCCGCTCATCCTATTTGTTGTGGCACTGATTCTTCTTGTGGCGGAGTGCAAAAAATATAAAAAGCAAGAGTTGCTTTTTCTGGTGATGTGTGCGGCGAATATTCTGTTCACATATATTGGATGCAGGGTGATCGCTTCCATCAATGTCCATTTCTGGGACAACAGATATGTCTTTTCGGCAATGGGGCTGTTCTGGCTGTTTTTGGTAATCATCTACTCACGCAGGGGCAGGATCGTATTCTGTGCCTTTGCCCTGTGGCTGGGGATTATGTCCATGTCCGCTTTCGTGATACAGAAGGCAAAGGACAGTGGCACAAACGCTTATATGGATGCTACCTATAAGGTTCTGGAACAGGTGATGGGAGAGGAACAGATCCTTTATAATTACGATACCTATCAAGTCCTGTATGGTGCCCATTTAAGGGAGCAGGAATTTATTTTCATTGATGACTTGGACTGGGAGAGCATGGATCGGGATTATATATATATGATCGCATGGGGCGGCCACTGGTTTGATCCGGAAGTGGTACAAAAATATCAGCTGGAGGCTGTGGACTGTGGCACCATGCGTTTTGAAGAAGGTGTTGCAGGAGTGAAGCTGTACAAAATAGTTGCCCATGCAAGATAAGTCTTGACAGAACGGGTTTGACGGGCTAAAATATACAGAGATTTTGGTGTTATAAAGCCTCAGTCACAATCTGAAAAAGCCAAAGACGAAGAGAAGGAAGAGTAGGGTCTCCGGACTTTCAGAGAGCCGTCGGAAGGTGTGAGACGGCAGTGCAAGGATCTGAACTGGCCTTTGAGTTCCTGTGAAGAACCCCTGTCT
>JAGATV010000029.1 GCA_017621075.1 Lachnospiraceae bacterium | reverse complement strand
GACGGAACACTGGTGCTGATACTGAACGGAGAGAAGACCTATAAGGTCCTTGTAGATGCGGAAGGCAATGCTTCGGAGAGGAAAGAACTTAAGAATGATTCCGGTGTATTCACCAACCTGAACAGCGTGGTGGCTGCAAAGGATGGGCAGGCATACATCATTTACAACAACGAAAAGGATAACTGGACCAATTATATTGCTCCCTATAACCTGGCTACGGATGAGGCAGGAGAAGGCATCAAGATGCCGGATGTCCTGTCATGGAACGGATATAATGCCGTGTGCGCCGGCGTCAGCACGGATCTGGTATTTTCTACTTCGGAGGGATTGTTTACCTACAATATCGGAGATGAGAATTTGAACCAGATCATGAGTTTGGTCAATTCCGATCTGGATGCGGATGCTCTCTATCGGATCGTGATGCTGGATGACGAGCATTTTGTGGCATATTACAATACCAGAAGCGACTATAAGCCCGTCTGCGGATATTTTACCAAGGTGGCTCCCGAGGACATCCCGGACAAGGAAGTCATTGTGATCGCAGGAGAATGGTTGGATTATGATCTGAAGACCAGGATCGTGAATTTCAACAAGACTAATGAAAAATACCGCATCGTAGTCAAGGAGTACAGCAACTATAATACTTCGGAGGATTACACAGCGGGGCTCACTCAGCTAAACAGTGATATTCTGGCCGGCAATATGCCGGATATCCTGGCGTGCAATAACCAGATGTCAGTAGATAATTACATTTCCAAGGGGCTGCTGGCAGATGTGGGCAAGCTGTTGGAAGAGGATGAGGAGCTTGGCAGGGAAGAGTTCTTGCAGAATGTCTTTGACGCATATAAAGTCGACGGAAAGCTCTACTATGTCATTCCATCCTTCTATGTGCGTACCATGATGGGCAAACAGTCCCTGATCGGTGACAGGAGCACCTGGACCATGCAGGAATTCCAGGAGGTCCTGGCATCCATGCCGGAGGGCACAAGCGGCATCGGAGAGTTGACCAGAAGTAGCTTTTTCTACATGATGCTACAGTATTGCGGAAGTGATTTCGTGGATGTATCCACCGGAAAATGTAACTTTAATTCCCAGGATTTCATCGCAATGTTAGAGTATGCCAAGACGTACCCGGAAGAGATCGACTATTCACAATATGACGATGATTACTGGATGAACTATGAATCCCAGTACAGGGAGAACCGGACGCTTTTGATGGATTGCTGGATCAACAATATGCGAAGCATCAATATGAATGTCAATGGTTCCTTTGGTGAGAAAGTAAGCTGCCCCGGTTTCCCCACCGAGAGTGGTAAGGGTTCTGTGGTGGGTGCCGATACCTACTATGTACTCTCAGCAAAGTCGGCAAATCTGAACGGTGCATGGGAATTTATCCGCTATTATCTCACAGATGAATACCAGGATACTTTGGAGTACAATATTCCTGTAAAGAAGAGCAGCTTTGACAAGTGGGCTGCAAAGGGAATGGAGAAGCCCTATTATCTGGATGAAAATGGGGAAAAGGTGGAATTTGATGATTATTACTACATGAATGGGGAGAGTATCCCGCTTCCTGTCATGACGAAAGAACAGGTGGATGACATAAAGGCATTTATCCAGTCTGTTGACAAGAAGGTTTACTTCAATGAAAACATTCAGAATATCATTACAGAGGAATCGGCTGCTTTCTTTGAAGGACAGAAGAGTGCCCAGGATGTGGCCAATATCATTCAGAGCCGTGTACAGATTTATGTAAATGAAAACCGTTAATTGGTAGAAAAACCGGAACGAGCCATATAAGAGCCCGTTCCGGTTTTGTCTAGTCAAGCGTAATGGGAATCCCCTGCTTTTTGAGATAATTTTCCAATGTCAGTTCCCTGCCATGGTCCTTCAGCCATTTTTGACAGACCTTGTAGTCGGGCATGATCTGTCCGACCATGTTCCAGAACTCTTTGGAATGGTTGAAATGGGTAAGGTGGCACAGCTCATGGACTACCACATAGTCAAGGACTTTGGGCGGTGCAAAGATCAGACGGTAATTAAAAGAGAGTGTCCCTCTGGAAGAACAGCTTCCCCAACGGCTTTTCTGATCACGGATGGTAATGGAGGTGTAGTTGCCTTTGGTGAGCGGGTGAAAAAAGGCAACCCTTTCGGTAAACACCTGACGGGCAGTGTTGCGGTAACGTTTGGAAAGGACCTCCAGGCGTTTTGCTTCCGCTATGGTAAGTGGGGCGGGTTGTCTTGTGGGGGATGGATGGGTAAATGCCATACGGTCTGCTCCTTTTTGGGATTCAGAAGCCGTTTACTGTTATCATAAGAGGCTTCTGTCTTTCATATTACTCCTTTTTTGCTTGCAATGTAAAGAGGCGGATAGTAAGATGGGAAGGAAAGGAGTGAGAGATATGGCTTTAAGATGTATCATTATCGGTGCCGGGGACCTGACTCTGGGGGAGCTTTCCGTCAAAGAGGAAGACCTGGTCATCGCCGTGGACGGAGGTCTGTCCTACTGTGGGATACTGAATGTGGAACCGGATATCATCCTGGGAGATTTTGACTCTGTCAGTGAAGAGGAAATCCAGGCTCTGGAAAAACTGAAACTGCAGATCCCGGAGCGGATCATCACGCTTCCTACACAGAAAAACGATACAGATATGCTGGCTGCTATCCGGTATGGATTGGAACGGGGCTGTAAAGAGTTTCGTATCTATGCAGCTACGGGCGGCAGGCTGGACCATACCCTTGCCAATATACAATGTCTGCTGTATCTCAAAAATCATGGGGGAACAGGCTATCTGATAGATGGGAATGGCATGATTCTGGTCATCCAAAATGAGACGGTACATTTTAAGAAGGACATGGAAGGGCTCCTGTCTCTTTTTGCGCTGGGAAAAGAGGCCCGGGGCGTGACCATAAGAGGCATGAAATATTTATTGGAGGACGATACCCTCACCAATGATTTCCCTATAGGAATCAGCAACGAATTCATTGGGGAGCCGGCCGAGATCTGCGTGGAAGACGGCGAGGTGGTATGTATCCTCCAATATTAGGAACCACGACAAAAGAACTTTAAGCAAACTGTTTGTCGATATTGATGACCCCGATATACCTGGGGTCATCTTCTTTTAATTTAGCACAGACTGTTTCCTTTAATGCTTCGTCGGACAGCTTCAGCTTGTAGGGCACGGAGATGTCAAAGATCACATTGGTATGGGTGGGGCCTTTTACCAGGCGGAAATCGTGTACGGAAAGTCTGTCATCAATGGTCTTTAAATAGGCTGATATCTGTTCCTTCCTGTTGATGGTCTCTTCGTCGTCCACACAGATCGGGTCCATGTGGATGACAGCACTGCAATGGAGCACATCATGCAGTCTGTGCTCGATCAGGTCGATGGTATCGTGAAGGGAAATCAGATCTCCATCGGCACGGACTTCCGCATGGAGGGAGATCAGTACACGTCCGGGCCCGTAATTGTGCACGATGAGATCATGGATGCCCTGGACGTCATCATAGGACATGACAATGTCGTGGATCTGCTGTACAAAATCGGGGGCCGGAGCCTGACCAAGCAGAGGACTGATAGTGTCCTTTGCGGCGTTCACTCCCGCAAAGCAGATAAACAGCCCTACCAATACGCCACAGTAGCCATCCACCGTAAAGCCGGTAAAGTGAGAGATCAGGGTGGCGATGAGCACCACAAAGGTGGCAACGGTATCGCTGAGACTGTCCATAGCGGTGGCTTTCATAGCGGAGGAATCGATCCTGTTTCCGATGGAGTGGTTATAAAATGCCATATAGCATTTTACCAGGATGGAAAAGATCAGGATACCCAGTATCAGCGGTGAATAATATAATTCTTCCGGGTGCATGATCTTGAGAAAGGAGCTTTTTAACAGTTCATACCCCATAAGCAGGATGAGGATGGATACCAACAGGCCGGAAATGTACTCGATCCGCCCGTGTCCGAAGGGGTGGTCGGGGTCCGGCTCCTGACCGGCCATCTTAAAGCCGATGAGGGTGATGATGGAGGAACCGGCATCGGACAGGTTGTTGAAAGCGTCTGCGGTGATGGCGATGGAGCGGCTTATGGTCCCTGCCAGAAATTTTGTGCCAAAAAGGACAAGATTGAACAGGATACCCATAAAACCGCAGAGGACACCGTAACTCTGGCGCACTTTGGGATTTGAGACATTTTCCCTGTCCTTTATGAACAGGCGTGACAATAGGGTCATCATGGTATAAATCACTCTTTTCTTGTGTTTTTCTCATCATTTTAGAGCATTTCCAAGGAAAATACAACCATTTTTAGAGCATTTTATCTATTGCACGGCATGTACTTTCAGTGTATAATTTTTAAGGATAAAAAATCATTTTGATATATGCGCAAAAATGCGCGGAAACGAGGAGAAGACATGAGCAAAAAACCTGTAGTTCTGATGATTTTGGATGGATACGGATTGAATGAAAAGACGGAAGGGAATGCCGTTTTTGAAGCTAAGACTCCTGTCATGGATAAATTGATGAAGGAATGTCCCTTTGTAAGAGGAAATGCAAGCGGCATGGCAGTGGGCCTTCCGGAAGGCCAGATGGGCAATTCCGAAGTGGGACACCTGAATATGGGTGCGGGACGCATTGTGTATCAGGAGCTGACAAGGATCACCAAGGAGATTCAGGACGGCACCTTTTTTGAAAATCCTGCCCTGTTAAAGGCAATCGAGAATTGCAAAAAGAAAGACAGCGCCCTTCACCTGATGGGACTTTTGTCCGACGGCGGCGTGCACAGCCACAACACTCACCTGTACGGACTGTTGGAGCTGGCAAAGAGAAACGGTCTTGAAAAGGTATTTGTACATTGCTTCCTGGACGGACGTGACACACCTCCCGCAAGCGGCAAAGAGTTTGCGGAGGCTCTTACGAAAGAGATGGAAAAGATCGGTGTGGGTAAGATCGCTTCCGTGATGGGGCGCTATTATGCCATGGACCGGGATAACAATTATGACCGTGTGGAGCTGGCATATAATGCCATGACCAAAGGCGAAGGTCTGACTGCACCCTGCGGTATCTGCGCAATCCAGAATTCTTATGACAAAGAGGAGACGGACGAGTTTGTGAAGCCCACTGTGGCAGTGGAGGACGGAAAGCCCGTAGGCGTGGTGGAAGACGGCGATTCCGTGATTTTCTTCAATTTCCGCCCCGACCGCGCAAGGGAGATTACCAGAGCTTTCTGTGATGATGATTTCAAGGGCTTTGACAGAGGTCCCCGCAAGGATATCGTATTTGTATGCTTCTCTGATTATGACCCCACCATTCCCAACAAGGAGGTGGCTTTCCACAAGGTGGCGGTTACCAATACTTTCGGCGAATGGCTTGCTGCTAACGGCTTAAAGCAGGCCCGTATTGCGGAGACCGAGAAATATGCCCATGTCACTTTCTTCTTTAACGGCGGCGTGGAGCAGCCCAATGAGGGGGAGGACAGGATTTTGGTAAATTCCCCCAAGGATGTGGCAACTTATGATCTGAAACCGGAGATGAGCGCTTATGAGGTGTGTGACAAGCTCACAGGAGCCATCCGTTCCGGCAAGTATGATGTGATCGTTATCAATTTTGCAAATCCCGATATGGTGGGGCATACCGGTGTGGAGCAGGCTGCCGTGAAGGCAGTGGAGGCAGTGGATGAATGTGTGGGCAGGGCAGTAGAAGCCATCAAAGAAGTGGACGGCGTACTGTTTATCTGTGCGGACCACGGCAATGCGGAGCAGCTCATCGACTATGAGACCGGGGCACCTTTCACCGCACACACCACCAACCAGGTTCCCTTTATCCTGGTAAATTACGATGATGCGTATACCCTGAGAGAGGGAGGCTGCCTGGCAGATATCGTTCCCACTCTGATCCAGATCATGGGAAAGACGCAGCCTGCGGAGATGACAGGTAAATCCCTTCTTGTGCGCAGGCAGTAAGGGTGGGATCGCGCAGGGCATCATATCCAAAAGGAAGAATGAGTACATGTTAGGTACGATAGTAAATACAGCGGCAGTCCTTGCCGGCGGAGCCATAGGGCTGCTCCTAAAAAAAGGACTTCCGGAGAAGCTGGCCGACACCCTGATGAAGGGACTGGGGCTGTGCACTCTGTTTTTGGGGATCAGCGGTTCCTTAAAGGGTGAGAACACCCTGATCCTAATCATATCCATGGTAGTGGGTGCGATCATCGGTGAAGGCGTGGATCTGGAAGACAAACTGAACCGTTTTGGGAAATGGATCGAAACAAAGTTTCAGAAAAATTCCAGGGGCGGAAAAAAGATGTCCATTGCAGAAGGCTTTGTATCAGCAAGCCTTCTGTTCTGCGTAGGGGCCATGGCGATTGTCGGTGCCTTACAGAGCGGTTTGCAGGGCAATCATGAGATGCTTTTCAACAAATCCATGCTGGACTTTGTGTCGGCAATTATTTTTGCCTCCACCATGGGAGTGGGTGTGCTCTGTTCGGCGGCATTCGTTCTCGTATACCAGGGCAGTATCACTTTGCTGGCGCAGTGGGTTGCCCCCCTTCTTACAGAAAATGTCATCAATGAGATGACCTGTGTGGGAAGCGTTATTATTATCGGTCTGGCCTTGAATATGATGGGAATTACGAAGCTGAAGGTCATGAATTATGTGCCGGCCATCTTTATTCCCATCATCCTGTGCAGGTTTTTGTAATCAATACGGTAAGATGAAGTTTATGGCGCAGACAGGCGCCATAGAGGAGGTCAACATGGAAAAGGTCACAAAGGGTAATTCTGTCACCAGGCGTAACTTCGTGACGCTTGGGAAAACAGGTATCACAGTGGAGAAGAATTCCTTCGGGGCGCTGCCCATCCAGCGCATTTCCAAGGAGGCGGCAGTGAAGCTTTTGTTAAAGGCTTATGAACACGGCATCACTTTCTATGATACTGCGAGATACTATACGGACAGTGAGGAGAAGGTGGGGGCTGCTTTTGCAGGCATGCGTGACAAGGTTTACATCGCCACCAAGACAGGCGCTTCTACAGCAGAAGATTTCTGGAAGGATCTGCATACCTCCCTGGAAAAACTTCAGACAGATTATATCGACATCTATCAGTTCCACAATCCTGCGTTCTGTCCCAAGCCGGGAGACGGCAGCGGACTTTACGAAGCCATGCTTGAGGCTAAGGAAAAAGGGATGATCCGTCATATCGGCATCACCAACCACCGCCTGGCCGTAGCCCATGAGGCGGTGGAGAGCGGGCTCTATGAGACCTTGCAGTTCCCGTTCTGCTATCTGGCTACCGAGAAGGATATCGAGCTGGTGGAAAAGTGCACTGCCGCAGGCATGGGCTTTATCGCCATGAAAGCGTTGTCCGGCGGCCTGATCACCAACTCCGCCGCAGCATATGCGTTTCTGGCACAGTATGATAATGTACTGCCGATCTGGGGCGTGCAGAGAGAGCGGGAGCTGGATGAGTTCTTATCCTATATTGACCATCCTCCGGTGATGAACGGGGAGCTGAAAAAGGTCATTGAGAAGGACCGAGCGGAGCTTTTGGGAGATTTCTGCCGTGGCTGCGGTTACTGTATGCCCTGTCCGGTGGGGATTGAGATCAACAACTGTGCCCGCATGAGCCTGATGATCAGACGGGCCCCTTCAGAGGCACAGCTGACGCCTGAGATGCAGGCCAAGATGAAACTTATCGAAAAGTGCCTTCACTGTGGACGGTGCAAGTCTAAGTGCCCTTACGGACTGGATACGCCCGCACTTTTGGAAAAAAATTACAAGGATTACTGCGAGATACTGGCAGGAAAAGAATACTAAAGAATAATGACCTCCTTTGCGGATATACTATCTTATAAAAATGGATCAGAGATATCTGTGAAGGAGGCATTTTTATGCAGAACTATTTGGAGATCAAAAAGGTACATGCCAGGGAAATACTGGATTCCAGAGGCAATCCTACGCTGGAAGCGGATGTGGTGGTACTCAATCACGGGGACGGTCAGCTTTATGAGGGAAGGGCGGCAGTGCCCTCCGGTGCCAGTACCGGAAAATTTGAGGCGGTGGAGCTTCGGGACGGAGAAACCAGATATTTCGGGCTGGGAGTACAGCATGCGGTAAAGAATGTCAATGAGAAGATCGCAAGCGTGCTTGTGGGAAGAAATGCTTTAGAACAGATTGTTGTGGACCGTATCCTGATGGAGACGGACGGTACGGATAATAAGGGGAATCTGGGTGCCAATGCCATGCTGTCTGTGTCCATGGCGGTGGCCAGGGCGTCGGCCAATGCTCTTTCCCTGCCGTTGTACCGATATCTGGGAGGGACGGCACCCAGACTTTTGCCGGTGCCTATGATGAACATTTTAAACGGTGGGAAGCATGCCGCCAACACCGTGGATTTCCAGGAGTTCATGATCATGCCGGTACAGGCGGAAAACTTTGCGGACGGGCTGCGGATCTGTGCGGAGATCTATCATAACTTAAAAAAGATCCTGCAGGATAAAGGGCTCTCCACCGGAGTGGGAGATGAGGGCGGTTTTGCCCCGGATCTGCCTGACGCCGAAAGTGTGCTGACGCTTTTGGTGAAGGCCATTGAGAGATCCGGTTACAAGCCGGGAACAGACATTCAGATTGCCATGGATGCAGCCAGCAGCGAACTTTATAATGAAGGGACAGGCTGCTATCATTTTCCGGGAGAAAGCTGCTTAAAAGGTGAGGATGTGATACGTGACACCAATGAAATGATCGAGTACTATGTGAGCCTGGTGGAACGGTTTCCCATCATCTCCATTGAGGATGGGCTTGCCGAGGAGGACTGGGACGGCTGGAAAGAATTGACGAAACGTCTGGGTGACCGGATACAGTTGGTGGGAGATGATCTGTTCGTCACCAATACCAAGCGTCTGGATGCGGGGATCAAGCTTAAGACGGCCAATGCTATCCTGGTGAAAGTCAATCA
The DNA here is from genome assembly GCA_017621075.1 of Lachnospiraceae bacterium. Classification (GTDB taxonomy): domain Bacteria; phylum Bacillota; class Clostridia; order Lachnospirales; family Lachnospiraceae; genus Acetatifactor. The sequence continues at coordinate 10,532 of JAGATV010000029.1, read as the reverse complement.
GATCGGAACGTTGACAGAGGCGTTCGAGGCGGTGGAGATGGCACACAAGAACGGCTACAAGGCAGTGATCTCCCATCGTTCCGGGGAGACGGAGGACACTATCATTGCAGATATCGCAGTGGCGCTGAACGCCGGACAGATCAAGACGGGTGCTCCCTGCAGGAGCGACCGCGTGGCAAAATACAACCGATTGCTCAGGATTGAAGAGGAATTGGGCACTGCAGCCCAATATATGGAACCATTTCACAAAATCTGACAAAAAACAGTTGAATTTCTTTGGATCTTATGGTAACATTAAACCTGCTTGGCATTAGGAGGTGTGAAATGGAAGCATTAAGAATGGTTGTAGCTATCGTTTTTATCATAGTGTGTATAGTGCTCACAGTGTTAGTATTGATGCAGGAAGGTAAGTCCGCAGGATTGGGTTCCATCAGCGGTGCTGCTGAGAGTTACTGGGGTAAGAATAAAGGCCGTTCCATGGAAGGTCTCCTGGTGAAGCTTACCAAAGTGGCTGCAGTGTTGTTCATGGTATTGGCGATCGTGCTGAATTTGAATGTTTTTTAAAACTGCTTGAGAAAACACTCTTGGGATCAAGGGTGTTTTTTATTTTTCATCTTTGAGGAGAAGTGTCAATTGACAGAACTGACAGAACAGATAGAAAAGAGAAAACAGGTGATCTGCGATCTGGTGGAGGATCCATGCTATGTGCCGATGAAGGCCAGAGAACTGGCGGCATTTCTGCAGGTCCCCAGGGAAGAAAGAGAAGAATTCCGTAATATCCTGCAGGAACTTTTGCAGGAGGGCCGCCTGATGGTGACAGAGAGCGGAAAGTATCAAAAGGGAGACGGAAGCTGTTGGACCGGGACCTTTATCGGCAATACAAAGGGATTTGGCTTTGTGGAGATCGAAGGCAGGGAGGAGGATTTCTATATCCCGGAGGATAAGACCGGAGGGGCATTCCACAGAGATCTGGTACAGATCATCCCGCTGCCTTCCAGACATGGAAAGCGCAAGGAAGCCCGGGTGGTGCGCATCCTGGAGCACGGTATCAGGACACTGGTGGGCACTTATGAGCAGACCAGGGAGCATTACGGTTTTGTGATACCGGACATGGGCAGGCTCCCCAAAGATATTTTTGTCCCTGCGGAACGTTCTAAAGGCGCCATGGACGGACATAAGGTAGTGGTGGAACTGACTGATTACGGCAGTGAAAAGAAGAGCCCGGAAGGCAAGATCATAGAGATACTGGGACATAGAAACGATCCCGGCGTGGATATCATGTCCATTGTCAAAGGCTATGAGCTTCCTGTGGAATTTTCCCCAAAGATCATGACACAGGTGGAGCATGTGGCAAAGGCGGTGTCCGATGCCGACAGGGCGGGCAGGAGAGACCTTCGGGATGTTGTTATGGTGACCATAGACGGGGAGGATGCCAAAGATCTGGATGATGCCGTCAGCGTGAGCTTTGACGGGGAGAATTACCACCTTGGGGTGCATATCGCCGATGTGACCAACTATGTCCAGGAAAATTCTGCCCTGGACAGAGAGGCGCTGAAACGGGGCACCAGTGTGTACCTGGTGGACCGTGTGATCCCCATGCTTCCTCACGCCTTGTCAAATGGGATCTGTTCCCTGAACGCAGGGGAAGACAGACTTGCGCTAAGCTGTCTCATGACAGTGAACGGCAGGGGAGAGATCATTGATTATGAAATCTGTGAGTCCGTGATCCGGGTGGACAGACGGATGTCCTATACGGCTGTGAAGAACCTTTTGGAAGATGAGAGCATACTGGAGAAAGAGGCAGAGTATGCAGCATACAGAGAACTGATGCCCATGTTCCGGCTGATGGAGGAACTGGCGGCTCTGCTTCGGGCCAAGAGAAAAAAACGGGGGTCTATCGACTTTGACTTTCCGGAGTGTAAGATCCTTTTGGACAAAGAGGGCCATCCGTTAGAGATCAAAGCTTATGAGCGCAATGTGGCCACTGATATCATTGAGGATTTCATGCTGGCGGCCAATGAAACGGTGGCGCAACATTTTTACTGGATGGAGCTTCCCTTTGTGTACCGTGTCCATGATGTGCCGGACGCAGAGCGTATCCACAAGCTTTGTGAGTTCATTCGCAATTATGGATATTATATGAAATCCCTGGGAAGGAAGGGCAGTAAGACCGGCAGTGAGGACATTCATCCCAAGGAGATCCAGAAACTCCTTGCCAGGATCGCAGGCACCCCGGAGGAACCTATGATCAGCAGGCTTGCCCTGCGCAGCATGAAGCAGGCAAAATACAGTGTGGAATGTACCGGGCATTTCGGCCTGGCATGCCAGTATTATTGCCACTTTACCTCCCCCATCAGAAGGTATCCCGATCTGCAGATCCACCGCATTATCAAAGAACAGCTGCGGGGCAGACTGAAGGAGGAGCGGATCGCCCATTACCGAAATATCCTGCCTGAGGTGGCCAAGCATTCATCGGAGATGGAACGCCGTGCCGATGAAGCGGAGCGGGAGACCGACAAGCTGAAAAAAGTGGAATATATGGAAGAACGCCTGGGAGAGATTTATGAGGGCGTGATTTCCGGTGTGACCAAATGGGGCATCTATGTGGAACTGCCCAACACGGTGGAGGGAATGATCCACATTTCCAAGCTGCCGGGAGACTACTATATCTTTGCAGAGGACACCGGGGAGATCGTAGGCGGCGATACGGGAAGAACCTTCAAAATCGGAATGCCAGTGACGGTGCGGGTTGCAGCCTGCGACAGAGTTATGCGCACCATAGACTTTGATCTGATGGAGGAATGTGGTTTACAAGAATATCCGGGAGAAAGAGAGGAAGGATCATGGCAAAAGAGAAAGAGACGCAAAAGCTGATCGCCAACAACAAGAAGGCTTACCATGATTATTTTATCGATGATAAGTATGAGGCAGGGATCGCCCTTCACGGCACGGAGGTCAAATCCATGCGCATGGGAAAGTGCAGCATCAAGGAGTCTTTTATCAGGATCGAGAATGGCGAAGTGTTCGTTTACGGCATGCATGTGAGCCCTTACGAAAAGGGCAATCTCTTCAACAAGGATCCCCTGCGGGTAAAGAAACTCCTCCTGCACAAGTACGAGATCAATAAGCTGGCCGGGAAGATCAAAGAAAAAGGTTATACCCTGGTGCCTTTGCAGGTGTATTTCAGAGACGGAAAGGTAAAGGTGGAGATCGGTCTGGCCCGTGGTAAGAAACTGTATGACAAGAGGGCAGACATTGCCAAGAAGGATCAGCGCAGGGAGGCAGAAAAAGAATTCAAGGTCAAAAATCTGTAAAATTTGTAAAAATCTGTCGAGGATGCATTCCTTGACTTTACAGGAAGTATCCTTTATACTGTAAGAGTAATTTCTATATGGGGTAGTAAAGGTTTCGACAGGGGCTTTGCAGCTGGAGAAGCTATCCGTTGTGACACGTTAATCACACAATTAAACTAAACGCTGAAGATAATTTAGCATTCGCAGCGTAAGCTGTGAAGAAGCGCCGTCCCAGATGACGGCTGTCCGCTCTTTAGCACTCACACTTTAGAATCCGGGCATCATCCATGTGAGAAACGACTTGCGTTAAGCTTTGCGCGCATGGGCGTAACATGAAGCTACCGAATGCAGAAGGCTGTTCGTTTCCTTGTGCAGGAGGGAACAGGCAGAAGAGAGTTCTGCCGGGATAACGGACTATGATAGTAGAAGGACAGGGAATGGGCTTTTGGACACGGGTTCGACTCCCGTCTACTCCACTTTGAGAGAAATGTAGCAGTATGCGCCTTTTGGAAAGTGCGTATTGCTACATTTACATTTTGCGTTCCTGCTGTACGCAAGTTGAAATGATGATAAAGATATGATATAATCTTTTTGTTTGACAAAAAGGAGATTGGCGGATGTACGAAGCGGAAGGTTATGCCTTTTATACGAAAAAGGATGCAGAGCTTGCGTCCCAGGAGCAGAAGCGGGCAGAGTATTTGAGGGCACACTTGGATTTTGAAAATCCCGAGAGTGTGCTGCGTGTCTACAGGAAGGCAGTGGCTGAGCGGATGTTCAAGACACCGGTCGGTGTGGGCTTTCTAAAAGAGATGCAACGTTATCTGTTAGAGCGCAAAGAGATAGATCCGGAAACCGTACCGCCCATTTCCCTGTATCTGTCTTATGATAATGAGGAGAGGACACATACTTCCCCCGCAAAGAATCGCTTAAAGCCGGCCTTTGGCGCAGAAAAGAAAAAGCAAGGCTATAGGATATCGGTCATTCTCAATATTGCCCTGGTGATCGCAGTGATCGCCATGTTTGTGATCACCCTGAATGCGGAGCAGCCCAATATCATAAATTATGAAAGAGCGATCCTCAACCGTTATGCCGACTGGGAACAACAGCTTACCCAAAGAGAGCAGGTTATCCGGGAGAAAGAACGGGAACTGTTGATACAAACAGAGTAGAGTTCACAATTTTTACATAATTAGATGATATACTGTTCCCATTATCAGGAGGCAGAGTGTCATGGAAAGATTAAGAATACTTGTGGTAGACGATGAAGGAAGGATGCGGAAGCTGGTAAAGGATTTCCTGGTCAAGAGCAATTTTGAAGTGCTGGAGGCTGAGGATGGGGAACAGGCGGTAGATATCTTCTTTCGGGAAAAGAATATTGCATTGATCGTGCTGGATGTGATGATGCCCAAGATGGATGGATGGCAGGTGTGCAGAGAGATCAGGCAGCGCTCCAGAGTACCCATCATCATGCTCACGGCCAGGTCGGACGAGCGTGACGAGCTCCAAGGGTTTGAACTGGGGGTGGATGAATATATTTCCAAACCGTTCAGCCCCAAGATCCTGGTAGCCAGGATTGAAGCGATTCTGCGAAGGACCAATCAACTGGGGCAGGAAAAACTTCTGCGCTGCGGTGATATCGAGGTGGACCAGGCCGCCCATCGTGTGCGGATACAGGGACAGGAAATCGAACTAAGCTACAAAGAGTTTGAACTTCTGACTTATTTCATGGAGAACCAGGGGATCGCACTGTCCAGGGAAAAGATATTGAACAATGTTTGGAATTATGATTATTTCGGGGATGCCCGCACCATAGATACCCATGTTAAGAAGCTGCGCAGCAAGCTGGGGGAACATGGCAATATGATCAAGACGATATGGGGCATGGGCTATAAAATGGAAGAATAAAAGAAAGGACGAAAGATTTCTTTTGAGGAGGAGTATGATAAATGGATAGGGAGATACACAAGAGAAAATCAATGTCAGGTATGATTCTTCTGCTTGTGATATGGATGTTTGTAACAGTACTTTTCATGTATAAGGTATACAGCGATTCTTATACCTCATTTACGGTCAAACTGGATGGACAGAATGAGTCGAAGGACATTGGCATCTCTCTTGTCAGCAGCAAGTCGTGGACTTACGATGAGGGAATGCTGAGCCAGCATGTGGGCGCACAATATGACGGGACCATAGAGAACAAATCCGGTGGAGATATCATCAACTGGAATCTGGTAGCTATCATGCCGGAAAGCGGCAGGCTTGACAGCTATTGGAACGGTGAATATTCGGTCAAGGATGGCAAACTGGTCCTGATGCCCAATCAGTTCATCAGTGTGATCCCCAAGGGCGAAAAAAAGACCTTCGGTTTCATTATGATATCAGAGGAACTGCAGCAGTTCGAAGAGTTTGAATTTACCGGTTATCGCAAGATAGAGCCGATTCAAAGTCCCATGTTCTGGATTCTGGCAGCTTTTATCTGCATCTGGGGGATCGTCTTTGTTTCCCGTATCAATATCATGATCAAGACCAGGCATTTTGAGGAGAGACGGGAAATGGATGCCGCTATTATTTCCCAGACCATGAATGTGCTGATAGAGATGATCGATGCCAAGGATTCTTATACGAAAGGCCATTCCATCCGTGTGTCCCATTATGCCAAAGAGATCGGGCGGCGTATGCACTTTTCGGAGGATGATGTGACGAAGCTGGGATATATCGCATTGATGCATGACTGTGGCAAGATGGGAATACCCGACAACGTGCTCCGTAAGCCTGATAAATTAAAGCCTGAAGAGCGGAATGAAATGCGGGAGCACACGGTCTTGGGCGGCAAGATGCTGGAGAATTTTACTGCTATCGAAGGGATCAAGGAAGGGGCTCTGTATCATCACGAACGTTATGACGGAACCGGCTACCCGGAAGGCCTTAAGGGGGAGGAGATTCCCCTTTTTGCAAGGATCATCTGTGTGGCAGATTCCTATGACACCATGAGTTCCGACAGATGTTACCGGACGCATCTGTCAAAGGAAAGGATATTGCAGGAACTGGAAGAAAATAAGGGGACACAATTCGATCCCGATATCGTAAAACACATGATCGACATGATCCTGGAAGGATTTTGCAATCCGGATGACACTTTAAATGTATAGTATGGAATAGCAGTGCGCAGAAGATGTTCTTGTCATATAAGAACATCTTTTGTAATACCTGACAAAGAGGTATGATGTGTATCGTGAGGAAACGGAACTTGCATAAGGAAATGAGAAAATCTTCGATCAGAAGACAATTTGCCCTGATCTTTATCGGCCTGATGGCAGGCACGGTGTTGGTGTGCCTGCTTATCAATAATGTCTTTCTGGATCAATATTATATCCGCAGCAAGATCAAAGTGATCTATGATGCCTACGAGACCATCAGCCAGGCGGCAAATAATGACAGCTATGGTTCCGTGGCCTTCAAAGATGAACTGGGTCAGGTGTGCAATAAGTACAATATCACTGTGTGCATCATTGATGCCAATTCCCAGACCAAATATGTGTCACAGAATGGCGGCCGTGAATTGGAGAACCGTCTGATCGGTTATATTTTTGGAATCCCTGCTGATAATGTAAGGGTGGTTCAGGAGGGGGAGGACTATGTGATCCAGCACACCGGCACAGAGAGCGGAGAATATCTGGAGATGTACGGACGGCTGGATATGGGGATCTCCTTTATTATGCGCACACCCATTGAAAGCATCAGAGAAAGCGCCAAGATCGCCAACCGTTTCTTTATGTATGTGGGAGTGCTGGGAACCGTTGCCGGCGGACTGATTATATGGTTCGTATCCCGTAAGATCACGCAGCCTATTTTGGAGCTGAATGCTATCTCGGAACGGATGGTCCATCTGGATTTTGAAGCAGAGTACCGGTCCCGTGCCGGGAATGAGATCGATCTTTTGGGAGAAAATATCAATAAGCTGTCAAAAAGCCTGGAACAATCCATTTCAGAGTTGAAGACTGCCAACAATGAGTTGAAGAATGATATTGAGAAGAAAGAACAGATCGATGAGATGAGAAAGGAGTTCCTGGCCAATGTGTCTCATGAATTGAAGACCCCCATCGCCCTGATACAGGGGTATGCGGAAGGCCTTCAGGAAGGGATCAATGACGATCCGGAGAGCAGGGCCTTTTACTGTGAAGTCATCATGGATGAAGCTGCCAAGATGAATGTCATGGTGAAAAAGTTACTGACGCTGAATCAGTTGGAATTTGGAAACGATGTGGTCAGCATGGAGAGATTTGATGTGCTTTCGCTGATCCGTAATTATATCCAGTCTGCGGGAATCCTGACAAAACAGAATGGGATCAGCGTCAGGATGGAGGAGATCCCACCTGTTTATGTGTGGGGGGATGAGTTCAAGACGGAAGAGGTCTTCATGAATTATTTTTCCAATGCGGTCAATTACTGCCAGGGGGAAAAAGTCATAGAAGTGAAAGTGGAGAAAAAGGATGACAAGGTAAGAGTATCCGTGTTCAATACAGGAGAACCTATTCCAAAGGAAGCCATCGGGCATATCTGGGAGAAATTTTATAAGGTGGATAAGGCACGTACCAGAGAGTATGGCGGAAGCGGTGTGGGATTATCCATCGTAAAGGCGATCATGGAATCCATGAATCAACAGTATGGTGTGGAGAACTGTGAGAACGGTGTACTATTCTGGTTTGAACTGGAGGCAGTGCAGACTGATTAGGATCGGAAAGGATGTTATGAGGGAAGAAAAGGAAGAAGTCATATATCAGAGAGTGTTGTTGGTAGGAGTGGACACCGGTGAAGAGCCTGATTTTGACCGTTCCATGGAGGAACTTGCCAGTTTGGCCAAAGCCTGTCAGAAGCAGGTGGCGGGTATCATCACTCAAAAGCTGGAATGTGTGAACAAAGCACTGTATATCGGAAGCGGCAAAGTGGCTGAGGTCAAGGAGTTTGCCAGAGAGTGCCAGGCGGAAGAAGTCGTTTTTGACAATGCCCTTTCTCCTTCCCAGATCAGGAATCTGGGGAGGGAACTGGAACTTCCTATCTTGGACAGGACCAATCTGATCCTGGATATTTTTGCCATGAGAGCACAGACCAAAGAGGCAAAGCTGCAGGTGGAAACGGCCAGCCTGCAATATCTGTTGCCAAGGCTGGTGGGAATGCATGAGGCACTCAGCAGGCAGGGCGGTGCCAGCGGCAGCATGAGCAATAAGGGCACCGGCGAGAAGAAACTGGAACTCGACAGAAGAAAGATTGAAAAACGGATCAGTGAATTGCGGAAAGAACTGGATGAGATCGCAAGATCCCGCATGACCCAAAGAAAGCGCAGAAGCGGGTCCGGGATTCCGCAGGTGGCATTGGTGGGCTATACCAATGCAGGCAAATCCACGATCATGAATCATATCCTGCATCGATATGGAGACTGCCCGGAAAAGACGGTGTTGGAAAAGGATATGCTGTTTGCTACGCTGGAGACCAGTGTCCGAAGCATAGATACCGGGGACAATAAGCCATTTTTCCTGGTGGATACGGTAGGATTTATCAACAAACTGCCCCACGGACTGGTTAAGGCATTCCGTTCCACCCTGGAGGAGGTCAGATATGCGGATCTGCTGGTACAGGTGGTGGATTTCTCGGATGAAAATCATAAACAGCATATCGAAGTGACTTCCCAGACGCTGAAGGAGCTTGATGCGGGGGATATTCCCCAGATCATTGTTTATAACAAGGCAGATAAATGCGGGATGACGGATCTTCCCCGGGTAAAGGGCAGACAAATCTATCTTTCGGCAGTTAATGATGTAGGGATTGAGGAATTGACAGAGCTGATCAAAGCAGTGGTCTATGAAAAGTACAGTGACTGCATTTTCCTGATCCCGTATCAGAACGGGAGAGAGGCGGCATGGCTGATGGAACATAGCACTGTCTTAGAGAAAGAATACCGGGACGAAGGACTGTGGCTGAAGGTAAGCTGCCATACCAGGGATGCCGAAAGGTATGCCTGTTTCAGAGCGGGCTAGACTCTGATACAGGGCGGAAACGTTTTTCCCAACTTGATTCTTGCGGAAATTTATATTATATTAAGAAAAAGACTATGGCACGGAGAGAAAAGTATGAAGTGTAGACATGGCGGTATCGTCGGTGTAACCAAAGGAATATTGATCGGGATGATCGCAGCATCCGTACTTACCGGCTGTGGGAATCGGATTCCGGAAATGTCAGAGGAACAGGAACAGGCCGTAGGGGAATATGCGGCAATGCTTCTATTGAAATATGATGCAAACCATAGGAGCAGACTGGTGGATCTTTCTACGGTTCCTGAGGAGGATGCCATAATATCGGAGATACCTGAGGAGGCCCTCAATCAGGAATCTGATCAGATGAAGCCGGTAGCAGATACCCCTGTCATCGATCAGACCGGAGAAAATGGCACAGGGAATGCAGGCAGTATAGAAGAACTTCTGGGTTTGCCGGAAGGCGTGGTCTTGTCTTATCGGGGCATGGAAGTCTGCAACAGCTATCCGGAGGATGGACAGGCAGACACCTATTTTGCACTGGAGGCATCCAAGGGCAAGCGCCTTTTAGTGTTGGACTTTGCCCTGAGCAACCAGTCACCGTCAGAGCAGAGTGTGGATGTGCTTCATCAGGAGGCGGTATTTTATGTGACTGTAAACGGAAACTATAAGAGGGGGGCATTAGTCACCCTATTGATGGACGACCTGTCGACTTATATGGGGAGTATAGAAGCCGGTGGAGAAAAACAACTGGTTCTTTTGGTGGAAATTGAGAATGACATGGCGGATGCCGTTTCTTCCATCTCTTTAAACGTAAAAAATGAATCAAAAGAATACACAATTCAACTTCAATAAGGATGTATACAGTTACAAATGATGAAAGAGATATTCCCAATGATGAAAAAAGCCTGTTTTTGCGGGCTTTTTCTTTGTATAGAAAAATTGTTCAAAGTTTTTAAATAATTTCAAAATCAGTGTTGACAATACAGAAGGGCGGTGATATACTCATATTCGTTGTCGGCCAAATAACTTACAAAATGATTTAAAAAGTCGAAAAAAGTTGTTGACAGAGGGAGACGGCTGTGGTATTCTAAATAAGCTGTCGCCGATGCAGACGACACAGTGTACCTTGACAAATAAACAGTAATGCAACCCTGAAAATTCCAGAGAAGAGCATGGGAGACCATGCAGGGGATCGAAAAGATCCCGTCTG
>JAGATV010000028.1 GCA_017621075.1 Lachnospiraceae bacterium | reverse complement strand
TCCAATCTCAATGTTTGGCAAAACAGTGGCAATCTCAACTATTAAGCATCTTTCTCGGAATTACGCATCTTTTCAGCAACCAAGTGTGCAAGAGTGGTATAGCCTATCCACTTCTGGTCAGACGCAAAATATTCCAAACGGAATATCGCTGACTTTCATGGAGATGGATATTTTCCTGCAGAACGCAGGTACTTCCAAAGACTTACGAATCGCTTTGAAGGTGTGTGTGATGTTAACTCTGAATACCGTCGTATTCAAGTTAATTCTGCTTTCTCTTAAAAGAAAAAGACATTGTAACCATACCCCAAATTCCTTTTGTTTTCAGTGACTATGCTCGTTCCATATTTACCAGCTGAACCATTTCAAGGTCGTTTTATGCATACCTTATTTTCAGCTGAAGATTTTCTGACACCAACTCATATAGTTACTGCTGTTACTCCAGTTACCAATCACTCACGAAACAGATAATCCATCTTATCAACACACACATTTCTTGCTAACAGAGCAAAAGAAAACTGCACCCTACTGACAAAGTGCCATATAGGATGCAGTGATAAAATAATATATTCTCTTTTTCAGCCATTCTACCCAAGACAGACATTCTTCTGGATGGCTTCTTCCAGTTCGTTAGAACCGATACCGATATATCTCTGAGTCACATTCACACTGGAATGCTGGAGCAGGGTTCTGACCAGTTCGATATTGTAATGATTGTTCACATATACGTTGGTGGCGAAACCTTTGCGGAAACTGTGAGAACCTACCCCGTTAAGACCAAGATAAGAGCATACTGCCTTCAGATGCTTCAATACTGCTCTTTCTGTAATCGGAAATAATCTTGCACTTGGAGAAATACCATGAGCATATGCATAGTCTCTTACATACGAATACACCTCAGCTGGTACAGTAAAGTTTCTGTACTTGCCAGTCTTCTGCTCATACATATCCAGACGATACCGACTGCCATCTTTAACAAAACTGTCTATCTTAAGTTGCAGGATATCCCCAACACGCAAGCCCAGATTGTATTCCAACACCAGTACCGTGGCAATCCGCTCATTGGGCTTATACTGCACACCTTCATGCACAAAGCCATTCTTCATGGTGGTTATAATCAGCTTGTAAGTATCTTCATCGATTGCTCTTGTTCTCTTATTCATCACACCAACTCCAATCAAATATCATCACAGACCAACCAGTAAAGATCAGCCAAAATATGCCAAGTTCCAATAACTACACCCAGATAGTTCCTAAAATTCGCTAACGATACTACAAAAGCCACCAGTACAGCCATAGTTCCTAAACCAGTACGAATAGGAACTATAATCCCAAGCCCCAGAAAGCCCGAATTTCGATTTTTGCCCCACGGTGGCAGTAGTACGCACCAGAGACCGTAAAACGGAACGTAAGGGCATCACACAAAGCCGTATGCCCCACAGACGATACCCCAAGATGCTCAAGAACCACGCTTCAGCACACCATCAGAGGAAAACATATGTGCCAGAATATCAAGATTCATCATCTCGAAGCACCGATAGGTATACTCCCACTGGGAATCATTCATCTTAAAACCTTGTGCCATCATGCCCTTTGCTTTCTGCTCACTCTCCACCATGCTGGCAATTACTTTGGCAACTGCAGGTCTCCACTGCTTACCATTGCCAATATCAAGATACGGTTCAGCTACAAAATGGAGAATGATACCCCTTTCATGACAGAACCTTGCAAAGGTATACACCTGTCGCACGGAAGCAAAACGATTACAGCTAACTGTATAAACTACATCTCCACTCTGCAGAACCGATGTAAGTGCACCAAGACTTCCAGCATTATAAATGTTATTAACACGAATCTTCTTACTTCTGAAAAACACCTTTGTTGTCTCATCATCCAGTAATGAAATAAAACCATATACCATAAATTTCGACCTCCGATTATTGATAGAAAACTTATGCCTATATGCGTCATTCTGAAAACAGTCTGTAGTTTCCAGAGTTCCTTAAAGTCGGCAGGAAATGTTGAAAAGATTTGTTTAAATTTATGCACTTTTTCATCTTGTTTCTTGATACCACACTTCATACTTCAGAAAAACACGCAAAAATCAGTCATGTGCAGAATTTTAAATACCATGACAGAAGAAATAATCTGCGGATTTATGGAACTTTTCAGTATTGGTGGATGAGCAGGTTTCTGGAGATATTAGTTGATTTGATATTTGAAAAATCAGAATGAATCAAAACACTATTACTTCTCTTTCAACCGCACTTCATCAATCCATAATTATCTGGGAATTTTGCTCTCCTACTGATATCATTCATTTTCGAATACTCACTGAAATTAATCTTTTATGGCTTTATAATATCGCTTGTCTATAAGGTTTCCATTACTTTCACTCCCAATAATGTAAGTCTCCCGATATACCAATTCACAATCTTTTGTTCTCTCTTCTGCTTCTTTGTTTGTAAGATGTTCCACTACGGGTCTTTTCATACCACGACTTGCAGAAAATAATGGCATTCCACTGGGATAATATTTCAATCTGCCACCTTTTATAAACTTCTTATTCTTGCCATCCACCACCTTTTCAACAATGTCCTTTGAAATCTTTGTTTCTTCATCTGTCTCATCCGAATATTCAATATCTGTCAGATATACTTTAAAGTACAAAGCCAGACCATCTGAATCATAAACTTTATGGGTATCTGTAATACCATAACCCCATAAATTTGAAATCACATCATTTGAAATAAATGGTGCAGTATCTTCAAAAATAAGAAGGATATGAAGATGCCACGAATTATCATGACTTTCACCTTGTGGTTCAGCAATAGTAATACGCTTAAAGGACTTCTGACCAGAAGTCAAATCTGCTTGTTTATTCAAAAATCTCTGTAACCTACGCAAGAACATTTTTCCATCATCATATACTCTTTTCCCATCAGTCATTGTCTCTGCATATGTCAGAGTAATCCACTTACAATATGCAGGATATGTAGCATTACACCGAATTAAATCCATGAGCCGATTGATACTCTTTCTTACCGACTTCGGTGCCTGAAACCGATTTGTATTATGTTTTCGTTTCTTTATTTCACCCGTAGTTTTATCCAGATAGGTATCTTTCGAAATATTCTGAATCGAACAGCTTTTATTAACTCCTGCCGAGAACTGAACTTCTCGTATAGTTCCAGTCGTTTTGAATTTTACTTGGCTTGATTCATATAGTTTGATGGCATCTGAATCTACTTTCCTAACACGCATAATAAACGCACCCTTTCGCAACATTTTTTCTTGTTGCTAAGAGTGCGTTTATATCAGCGTATTGGAACTAAATATTCTATTTTGATTTTGCAATGTCCTTTCGTATACCCAACTCGGCAAAATTTCGCTAGTGTCTATTAATTAACATCATGGATTCTTAATTGCTTCGCAACAGCCATGATGATTAATTAATAGACATGCAGGAGTTGTAGGTTGTTGGGAGTCCGAAAGTATAACCCTAATAAATTTAATGAGTCCAAAATAATTCCAAGTTACTTTTTGAAATTTTTTCAATGAAAATATCCTTGCATTCGATATGCATTTCCATAATGGACAAATCTAAATCCACTTTATAAAAATTAGTATTTTCACTTTCATAAACAGAAATATCTTGTCCAAAATAGCCAAGTTGCGATTTTCCCATATCCCTTACTTTAGTAATGTTTCTTCTATTAGCATCTGTTTCATATAATACCTTGTAGCAAGATGAAAAACATATTTTCCAACAAGTTTCCTCATCATTATCAATAAGCATTTCTACTTCATCTCCAAAATAAGATGCCTTCAAATCCAATATCTCAGCATCCCAATAATCTGTTCCATCAATTAATTTCTGTATTTCGTTATTCATCCTATTCATCAAATTCCTTTCTAATCATTATAAGGTATATGACCTGATGGGTCTTTAGGTGATACAATATTTCCATTAATATCTAAAGGATTCTTATTTTCATCCATAATATGTATATGGGTATAATTTGTTTTTTTATCTGGCGGGTCTATACGAACTCTATAGTTACCGTTCTCATCCTTGATATGAATTCTGCCGTTATGATTTTGAAAATCCCATCCTTCAGGAAGACTATCTTGTAATTCTTTTCTCGTCATATTAGCAATCTCTTCTGGTGTACTCTGTAATAAAGTCTTTCTACCACTCTCTCCAATTCCCTTCTTCGCCTTCTCAATGGCTGCTTCCGCCAGGGATTCTACTTCGTCGGCACTTCGGATGCCCTTCTCGGTCATCTCGGCGGTCACTTCTTTCACCATCCGCTCTATGCTTCCGGGGTCCGTATCCGCAAGGTGCCTGATGTCCGTGGAATGCTTTTCAAAAGTGGTGATGACAGGGTTGCTGTAACAGTGCCGGTAGTCCGGAATGCTGTCACAGGTTCGCAGGATCCTTCCATACAGCCCCGCACCGAAGGACTGGATGCCGCTTCTGGCAGTGTCCAGAAAACGATACCCTTTGTACAGGCACAACGCTCCCGCTGCCTCTATCAGATCTCCCAGCCTTTTTAAGTGCACCACTCCCAGGATCTTGTCGGCATACTTCACAAAGGCCACCATCTCATCAGATTTGCCGATGATGCCCACCACAGGGGCCACTCCCACGCCATCCAGCACAGTCTCACCAAGATGCTCCCAACTGTTCTCCCAGTAAATGATGTCACAGCCCAGGTCCCTTAAATCCTGCAGAAAGTCCGCACCGGTAAAGGCGATAGCCATCTCTCCCACGGTCCCCAAAAGATTCCCGTCCTCAGTCAATTTCCCGAAGATCATCTGGTTCATGGCTTCCTGACGGTAGCGCTTCATCGCCTCATCAAAGCTGATGATACGGTAGATCTCCCGGACTTCCTCAGTAGTGCATTCCCGTTTCAGAACCGTTTCACATACTTCCTTTTGGAGTGCAAGGGGCTTGTCCTGCATATAGTTCTTCATGCCGTCAAGGTCAATTCCCTGAAGAAAAGCAAGTTCCCTTATGGTATAGGATCTGTCCAGGTTCATGTCCAGGATAGCCTTGTAGGACTCTATGATCTCCAGACTGCCGGGATTTAAGTAACGGGTATAGTACTGGGCATAGAATTCATCAATGTCGATCCCTGCCACGCACCAGACAGCTCCGGTGTTCAGGGTCACCACGTTGCCGGTGACGGCAGCTATGGCGGTATCAAAACGCACCGGGGCCCTGTCATCAGCGTCAGAGAAGCCGTCCCCGTCGGTGTCTGCCCTCCCCGGATCGGAGCGGGTGGTCCAGGCCTTCACGGTCTGCCCGGTTTCCGGTATGGTGATCTCTGTCTCTTCCACCAGTTCCAGTAAATCCGGGATGCCATCCCCATCGGTGTCCACGGTCATATCCCCTATATGGGGGTCCTTTTCCAGCACCACCTGCCGTCCGTTTGACAGGAGGACGGTACACATCTGCCGGGCATCCAGCTCCTGCTCATACAGGTAGCCTGTGTAAGCCTTGATGCCGTTGCAGGAGATGGCATAGGGATTTAACTGGCCCCAATCGTCATCCTTCATGAAATAGTCCAGTACTGCCTCATAGCTTTCAAACGTAGGGATGTTGTTGATGAACTTGGTATAGGCAGTGATGCAGCCGTTTGCCTCCTGGGCACTCCTGTGCTCTATATAGCCCTGGGGACCGTAAATGCGATAACACATACCGGTGGCATTTGATTCCTGGATGTCATACAGCACGCTCTGCACAGTGCCCGTCAGGGTTCCGTCAGGCTGCGATGTAACAGTCCAGTAGGGCTCATAACGCTCCATGCGGAAATTCCGGGCGGTCACCACTGTCTGGCTGAAACCTGTATGATCCTTGTCCCTGTCAAAAGCAAAGACCTCATAGTAGGTGACCGGAATATTCCCATCCCTCATCCCGGAATCATGCCGGAATACAAACAGGGGCAGATTGGTCTCCACTTTATAGGAAAATACGAGGTTGGACTGCCAGGCATGCCTGTATTCTTCTTCAGAATAGTAATCAAACAGATAGGGGGTCTCGCTCCAGCCGGCTGTGTATTCTTCCCATTCCGTATAGGACATGACCGTGTTTTCCGTCCAGACAGCCTTTCCCATATTGTCTGACGTTTCCATCCAGTAATGTTCCCTGGTACCCTTTTCCTGTATCAGATTGTTTATGAATTCCAGTTCTTCCTCACTGTCAACGCATGCCAGGTGCCCTCCCATAGATCCGCACTTCTCCTGTGCTTCTTCCCAGGTCCGGTATTCATCCATGACCATATAGGTGCTTCCGTTAAAGGATGTTTTCCTCATGGCCTGGTTTTGGTAGGCATTCATCAGGTTATCCAGGTACTTCTGCCTATTGATGACCATGTAGACACTGAAATGTGCCACTCTGGCGGAAACAGTGCCCTCTGCGGCATCAAAGGTGGTTTCCTGGAGTTCTATCTGCTCCTTTTCTTCATCATACCATGCAATGGCCAGATCCTCAATGGGCGTTTGTTCCAGAAGGTCCGGGGCTATGCAGAAGGTCAGTTCTGCATTTTCAAATTCCGGTTCCTCTTCGTGGGCAAAGTCATAAGGGGTCCCCACAAGAAATCCGGTATCTGCATACTTGGGATTGCAGGAGATGTCAAGGATCCGTATCTTCCGGGAAAGATCCCCTTTTCCGGTAATAGTAAGGGCAGGGAGGGTTCCCGCCCGGGCAAGGGCATCCACACCTTCAGGAGATTGATAGGACAACTCCTGGGTGAAAGTCTCCTCCCCGTCCGGAATGCCGTCGCCGTCACTGTCCGTATTCAAAGGGTCCAGCCCCAGGACGGTTTCCGGGCCGTCCCCCAGGCTGTCCTCATCCGTATCGGCAAGAAGGGGATCGGTATGGAAATTATTCAGTTCTTCCCCGTCGGAAAGCCCGTCCCCGTCCGTATCGGCGCTGCCGGGATTGGTATCATACTCGTATTCCTCCAGATTGGTAAGGCCGTCCGCATCGTAATCATCTTCCGGATTGATTCCCCTGGTCTCATCCAGGCCCAACCTGACAATCACAGGGTAAAGCGTATACAGTTCGTAGCCGTCGGGAAGCCCGTCCCCGTCAGTGTCTGTATCCGGGTCTCCGCCGGAGACATCGCCACCGGAGACATCGCTGCCGGAGACATCGCTGCCGGAGACACTGCCCTCCGGGGCATCCCGTAAGGGCATATCCTGCCGGGAATCATACAGCCCGGTATGAAATAGGACGATATTGCCCAGCTTTTGAAGATCGACAGTCTGTAAGGACTCCCCCTGTGAGACATCCCGGACAGTGCCTGCGGTGGCATTGAAGCCAAAAGATACTTCTCCCCCCGCAGGAATATTCTGGTTATAAGAGGCATTCTTAAGGATATAGTATCCGTTTTCCCTACCCAGGATCTCTGCATTCCAGAGGGCATCAATGTCCCCATCATAATCAATTGCAAGGATCCAGTCTTCAATGGGCGCTTCCGTATTGTTATGAATGGTGACTGCTGCATTGTAGACAGCGTTTCCCATGGCGGTCTCCACAGCAGGATCTGCACTGTACACAGCCGTGTAAGCCGTCTCCTTCAGACGGTAGATTCCTATGGGCATGGTGATGTTTTCCGGCAGTGCAGGCTCCTCCTTACACACAGCGGTGTAGCCGAAGGTGATGGTCTCACCGGGGGCGATATCCTGGTTCCATTCTGTATTCCCGATGGTATAGGCAGTGCCCTCATGACCGCACACCACTCCATTCCAAAGGCTCTCTATGACATCCTCAGTATCAAAGGCAAGATGCCAGTTGTCAATGACCGTGTCCCCGGTATTGGTAACGGTTATGATGGCATTATAGTGGGTATCCCATCTGCCGGTGATGGCAGCCTCTGCCATAAAATCCGGTTCCGGCAGAGAAAGGGATACCGCATCCTCCGTGGAACTGTTCCCTGTCTTCTGTGCAGGCTCTGCCTGTGCCTTAAGCTCCGCAAACGGTGTCAGGAGCATGGACAGGAGTAACAGGACCGCTGTTTGTCTGTACCTGTTTTTTCTTTTCATCTTTTGTACTCCCCTCTTTACTTTTAGGGGAAACTTCGGATGAAAAAGGCTGCACAAATCACCATAAAAGTAATCTGTGCAGCCGAACCATCATAATCCTTATGACTTCATGCTTTGCGTCCATCCATCACTGAATGTTTGCCCCCTTTTACCAGGGGTATTATATAATATTTTTCGATAAAGTGCAAGCCTGTTTTTGCAGCTTCCGCCCTCAATCCGCCAAAAACTGCTCTATCTGCTCGTGAATCCTGTCCTTCACCATGCTAAGGCTTCCCGTTTCCGGCAAGGCCGCCTCCATCTGTTCCCGATACTTTGATGCCCGCTTCTCATCTTCCACTGCCCGGTATGCATAATAGAACACTGCTGCTTCATAATACTTTCCAACACCGTAATATTCTTTCATGGATGCGTTCCCCGGATGGCCCTCTGCCAGATTGACATGCCGGCCTTCCGCCACCCGGTAATAATTTTCCGATTCCAATGCCCAATAGAGACCTTTCTCACTGTAGGTTGCCGAAAAGGTGTCATAATATTCTTTTATGGTAAAGATGGCCACAATGACAAGTGCGATGCAGGTCAAAACAATGGCGCCCCTAAGTATCCCGATCCACACATTCTGGCGCTTCTCCCTTGTTTTATTCTCCATGGCTTATCCTCTCCTCCAAAAGTACGCTCCTCTGTGCATTTGTAAGGTCCGGCAGGCTCTGTACCTCCTCCCGGCTAAGGCCGCAATAAACCTCAAGCAGCACTCCCGTCTGATTCCGTATGGCCTCGAACACTTCCCTCTCCCGGTCTTTTACATCCTGGGACGCCCCGGACTCCTTGATTTCTGTCCGCTTATAGACCTCATTCAGATTTTCGGTCATCCACTCCTGAAAGTGCCCGTCTGTCTTTTCATAATTCAAAAATTGCATGAGGCTACTGTAAAAATAGTAATAACTGTCACAGGCCTGTATGATGCCGGCATAATCCTTGTATCCTTCGTCATAGCCGGAAAGGCGTCTGGCACTGCAGAAAGCACTGAAGCTCAAAAAATCCTCATCCTCCAGATACCCGTCCAGGATTTCCCGATACTCTTTCTGATCGTGCCGGGCTCTCACGTCCAATACAGTACGCTTCACACTATAGGAAGATGCCCCAATGACCGCCAAAAGCGCAATGGCAAACAAAAGCCCTGCCAGGATCACCACCAGGGTGACGATCTCCTTATACTTGGCTGCAATGCTGTATACACTTTTTCTGGTATCTTCAAAATCCCCCTGATACCGGTCCATATCCCGGATATGCTGCTGGGCCTGCACATTAGGCCTGCCGCAATGGGGACAGTAAGCATCTGTCAGGGACAGATTGCCTTTGCAATATTCACATTTCATTCCGGATGATTCCTTTCATACCATTCTTTTACAAATTTGCGACAGTCATCATAAGAGACATAACCCATTTCCTGCAATTTCTGTTTCAGTTCCAAAATCTCTTCATCACTCATCTGCCAGCGGGTTTTAAGAGCCTGCTCTGCTTCTTCCATATAGGGAGCGATGATAGCTTTGTCCTCCTGTGGCATGTTTTCCCAAAAGTTCTGTCCATACAGCCAGCAATGACCGAAAAAAAGTCCTGCATAATCCGTCTGATCCAGCACTTCCCCCACCAACTCCCGCCTTTCTGCTTCCTGTATGGTGTCGATCCTCTCCATGGCCGAACACAGAGCTGCATGCTCCCAGCGATAGGCCGGCTTATCATTCGTCACGGCCTCTATATACAGGTTTGTAAGCTCTTCATAATCCCCCTGTTCATACAATTCATCCCACACCGGAAACGTTGTACTTTCCCACAGATAATCCGCCTTTCTGTCTCTGGCATCCCCCACAGCCCACAGAACAGCCACACCTGCTGCCAGCAGAACAACAATGAACACCACCGACAGCACCTTCTTCACAAAGCCTCCCTGTATGACAAATTCTTTCCGAAGCTCCTTAGCAGGTACAGCGCCCAGATCCTCCATATCCTCTCTGACATCCTCAAGCTTCCCAAGATATTCCAGCTCTGCGCCTTTGTAATGAAAGGATCCGCAATAAGGACATCGGGGTTCTGTATCCCGAAAGGCACCTCCGCAGGATTCACAGATCACATTGTCTTCATGCTCTTTAGAAATCATGACCGCCTCCTCTTCTGCCTCTACTTCTGCTTCCGCTGTTCTGAGGACAGTACTGTGTTTCCTCCTTCACCTTGGTGATCTTGGGCTCAGAATTGAAAAAAGATTTCTCCACACCACCAAGCAGTTCCGTATTTTGTGTCTGCCGTTTTCCGGCAGTATGGATGACCAGCAGAAAGTTGACAAAAAGCGCCAGCATCAACGCCAACAAAGCATTGGTTATGTATTTTACAGGGTGTCTGATACAGCCCTCCTCTGCGCAGATATCATACTCTTCCTTGTCTTCATATCGGTACACATTGTCGGCAATGATCTTACTTTCCTCTAAAAGCTGCTGCTCCTCCTTTTGCGCCGCTGTCACTGACATTCCCGTCAGAAACATCTCCAATAAGATCGCCAGAAAACCCAGATAAACCCAGATCCGTTTTTTCTCCCTACGCATTCTCGTCACCTCCCCGCCTGTTCAGTTGAGGAAGTTTGCGCAGGGTCAGCCTGTTATGATACTTTATCAGGTCAAATATGGTCCAGACCACCATACCCATACATCCCAGTGCCCCAAAATAATAAAATTCATCCGCCGCAGGACGGAGGAGCAAAATGATCAGAGCTGCGACAATTCCCACAAGGGATTTTCCGGCATTGTATATGATTCCTTTTACCCCCTCAGATAAAGGCTCTTTCACTTGCCCTCTCACATAACCTATCATGTTTACCGCCAGATGCGGAAGCAGGATGACTCCCAAACAAACCGCCAACATCCCCAGCGTGTAGACTGCATCCTTATCCAGCCTGCCAAAAAAGACCAGGGGGATCAGGATGGGTGGGATGCTTTCCAATGCCACGGCAAACAGGACCTCTTTTGTTTTTCTTTTCAGGGAAACCTGCTGGAATCCCTTTTTGACTTTATAATACCCCCGATAACTGTCATCACCGTTCTCACAGGCACGCAGCGCCCCGGCCTGCCTGTAACAGATCACCATGCTGACTGTGGCCAGCGTGGCTGCGATCCCCAGCAGATTCATGGGCGTGATTACCAGGAACAGGTTCAACAACAGGAAAATGGGCACCGCCAAGAGCAGGGAAGCCAACAGATATTTTTTGAAATCTACAGGGATATCTGCCGCCGCTTTTCCGGTCTGACCATTCACCACCGCATAAGCCACCTGGTCTCCCTTCCGGTAGGACAAGAACCACACCGGCAGAAAGGCAAGCTTTACCTCTGTATTATCCGGGCGCAGGGCAGCAGAAAGCACGTCCCTATAGTCCCCTTCTCCCGGATGATATTCCCTGCATCCGCCCACTTCCAGAAAGCGCTGGCAGTTCTCTTCCTCCGCAATATCCTTGGCCTCCTCCAGATATTCGTATTGGTCTACATCACTGGTATCCGCATAAAAACCGCTAAGAAACGAGGGCGTAAAAGGTTTTCTCTCCTGAAGATCAAAGGGCGCTATGGCACTGCCCAGACCGTCTGCAAAGCTCCGGGAAGCATCATACGCCAGACCTTTTGCTTCCGCATAGACATCACATTCTATCTTATAATACCGATAGACCAAATAATCATCTATCCGCAAATCCTTGAACCCCAAAAAGGAAACCGGACCCTCTTTTTTGAGATCATATACCCAAAAAGGCATATAAATGCCCCTGAATTTCTCAATGTGCGCTTCATCCTTTAACGCCCTGGGTGCAAAGACGGCATGGCGCAGCAGCTTGCGGTATGCCTGCCTGCAATCCTCCTTGGTCTTTTGGAAAGGAATGATATAGCCTGGCTTTTTCTCCCTGCTGATACGGCTGTCCAGGATCGTGGAAGAATCACAATAACTGCAAAAAGTGGCGGCCGTGGTATCCTCCGTGATCAGCGTTCCTCCGCACTGAGGGCAGGTAAATACCGTCGCATCATATTCCTCTGCATCCCGATCCTTCTGAAAACTGTAAGGATCCATAACCGTCTCACAGGCCTCGCAATACAACTGCTGTCTTGCAATATCAAATTTCAGATTGGCGGCACAATTGGGACATTCGTACATATCCTCCCCCTATTTCCAGCAGAGCTTCTTCAACGCCTTCTCTGCGATCAGGCACTCTCCATGTTCCTTCAGGTACAGGAAAGAAATCTCATCCGCACCATAGAGGTCCGCAAACTCCAATGCCTGTATGCATGCCCTGCTGTAACGCACATAAGAAGCACTTCCTTTATGAAGATACAGATAATACTGCTCCTCCATCCTATATAATTCACTCCTCACTCTCAGATTACCGGGCAGGGCCTTCGCAAATGCAAGTACATCCCCCAGACTTGCAAACTGAAAGATGGCATACTCAGGATTTCCCGGCTGATCCCGATCTGTTTTTTCCGTCTGCCCGGTCTGTGCCGGCCCATTGTCTGCAGGCGGTACAACTGTCTTCTGCACGCCTTTCTTTTGGATCATATCCGTGATCTGCCTGATAAATTCCAGCGCCTGCTCCCCCTCTTTTCCTTCAAAGGGCTCTTTCTCCGAAAAGGTCAAAAGAAGTCCCTGATCCGGAAGCATCATAATCTGCAGGTCGAATGCAAACTTCGGGGGCTTGTAGCCCACTTCGACCTCGGCCTGTTCTATGATTTCCCGGACAACCTCCTTGGCCTTGTCGCTCCTTAGGATAAAATCTTTATAATCAATCTCATATTCTTCCAATTCCTCATTGGAAAGGAAGCACTTTACTGTCTTATCATCCACACGTTCAATTTTCATACGGACTCCTACCTTTCCTGATTTTTCTTCTGTACCTATATGATATAAGATTTTTGTATAGATTTCCACACTATTTTTTTGCCAATTCATGTTGGTTATGTTATGATGTATGCAAAGGCATATCTTTTCCCGAATCATGCAGGAAACAGACCATTGCCCAAAATGATCCCGCGGAGGAACACCATGAATCTGGACGGAAATATACGAAGACAGGCAATTACTGAATATCTGGTGAATCGTTCGACCCCTGTCAGCGGTTCCGAACTGGCAAAGCATTTCGGCGTGAGCCGACAGATCATCGTACAGGATATCGCCCTGCTTCGGGCAGAGAACCGCAATATCCTCTCCACTAACAAGGGTTATGTGCTGTTCCATCCCCAGGAAAAGAGAAACGGCTGTACCGCAGTCCTCAGAGTCAAGCATACTGCCGAACAGACCATAGAAGAAATGCGCTCCATCGTGGATTACGGCGGAAGCATGCTGGATGTGTTCGTAGATCACGACCTCTATGGGCAGATCCGGGTGGATCTGGTCATTAATGACATGGAAGACGCCCGGGATTTCTGCCTCAAAATGGAGAACAGCAGATCCCGTCCCCTCAAAGTCCTCACGGATGACTGGCATTACCATACCATCACAGCCCCCTCTGAAAAGGCGCTGGAACTCATCCGACAGGAACTTTCAGAGAAGGGTTTCCTGGATGTGCGATAAGCTTCCAACTGCTACTCTTTTATTGTCCGTCCCATTGCATACCATAGAGCCTGTGGGAATTTTCCCACGCCGCTCTTTTTACCTCTTCCTCGGAAATCCCTTTGATCAGAGCCAGGGCAGTCACTACATAAGGAATGTTGACAGAACTGTTGCGCTTTCCTCTGTTAGGTTCCGGCGCCAGATATGGGCAGTCCGTCTCCAGCACAATACGATCCATGGGAATATATTCCACAGCCTCTTTCAATTTCCGGGCATTCTTAAAAGTCAGCACACCACCGATCCCAAAATAGAGATCCATATCCAAAAATTCTTTTGCCATTTCTTTGGTATAAGAATAACAATGTACCACGCCGCCGATCTCCCCGGCATGCTCTGCCTTCAGGATATCCACCGTGTCCCTGGCAGCATCCCGGGAATGGATGATGACCGGTTTTCTGCATTCCCTTGCCAGTCCAAGCTGTCTTGCAAACCACTTTTTCTGTAGATCGGGCTCCGGCTCTTTCCAATAATAGTCCAGCCCGATTTCTCCCAATGCAACGCACTTTGTATGGGAAAGCTGCGTCCTCAGCCAGCAAAAGGAATCTTCCGTCAGCTCCTGCACCTCGTTGGGATGCACGCCAAGGGCACAATAGACATGGGAAAACTCTTCTGCCAGACCGATTGCGGCCCGGCAGGAAGCAATGCTGGCTCCTACATCCACCACCTTGGCGATGCCCTGCTCCGGCAACGCTGCCAACAGTTCTCTCCTATCCTCCTTAAATGCTTCATCATCATAATGAGCATGGGTATCAAAAATGGGTGTCATCCTGCATCCCTCCTGTAGTCTGCTCTGCTTTCCGTACAAAAAAAGTACCGACCCCCCGGCTCCTACGTCCGAAAAATCAGTACTTCCGTGGACCGCCAGGGGCTCGAACCCTGGACACCCTGATTAAGAGTCAGGTGCTCTACCAACTGAGCTAGCGGTCCATTGCTTTATTGTGTTTACCACAACGCAAGTGTTATATTATCATATCCTTTTAAAGAATGCAAGCATTTTTTCAAAAAATTTTTACATATTTTTTCTGCACTGTTGACAATATCCGTATAACTCCAGTTTGTGACCGGTTACCTGAAAATCATCCATGCCCGGTTCCCCGCCAATGGGAAGATGAATGTGGGCAAAAGGGCATGACTTGAGCGCCACCCGCTTGTGACAATTCAGGCAGATCGCATAATGAGTATGTCCGCCTCTGTTCAGTTCATACACCAGCGTACCGTCGTCCATCCAGTTCGTCTTGGTCACCAGATGCTTCTCCTCAAAGGTCGCAAGAATCCTGTAGACCGTGGAAATGGCAAAATTACCTGCCGCTTCTTCCCTGTCGATCCGGTGGTAAATATCTGTGGCGCTCAAGGGCTCCGAAGCCTGTTCCAGCACCGCATATACTGCCTTTCTCTGCCTGGTCCATTTGATTTCCGGGGGATATGAAATTTCCCGGACATCCTGACTCTTGATCAGGGTGTCCTCAGGATGACCTCCTGCTCTTTCTATCTGCATCTTTGACTCATTCCTTTTCATAGCCGCTTCTTTTTATGACAACTATGTCACAAAGCATTCCTTACATGACAAACTCCAGCACAATGCCGCTGACCACTCCGATCAGATACAGCAGCCCTACCACCTTGAGATTCTCACGCCTGTTGTGGTTTACCCGAAACAATACCAGCACGCCCACGCCGGCTCCCACCAAAAGCCCTGACATCATGGCACCCACGCCAAGGGCTCCCTCCAGATATAACTGGGTGATGACCACCGATGCCGCACAGTTGGGGATCAGCCCCACAATGCCCGCAAGCACGGGCCCCAAAATGGGACGGTTCAACAAAAAATCAGACAGCACTTTTTCTCCGCCAAGGTTCAGTACCACATTCAAACCCAAAGTGATGACCAGGATAAAGAAAGTGATCTGTAAAGTATGTGCAAATGCAGACCGGAAAATGCCCTTTTCACAATGGCAATGTTCCTGCTCGCACAACTCATGGATATGCGCATGCTCTTCCCCTTTGCCCCGAAAACACAGGTCTATGACAAAACCCGCCAGAATACCGATTCCAGCCTTGATCGCCAATACCTTTAAGATAAATTCCGGGGGCGCTGTTTGCGCATTGGCACCGGAAATCAAGATCGGCAGCATCTCATCGGAAGTAGACAGATAAATGGCCAACAGGGTTCCCAGGGTGATCACCCGTCCGGCATACAGATTGGAGGCCGCCGCCGAAAATCCGCACTGAGGTACGGCGCCTGCCAGTCCTCCGATCAGCGGGCCCCATTTTCCTGCTCTCTGCACCATATCCTGGGCCTTCTCCCCGGTCTTGTGCTCCAGGTATTCCATGACCAGATAGGTCAGGAACAAAAAAGGCACCAGCTTCAGGCTGTCTTCCAATGTATGAACAATAATATGGATTATTTCGTGTGACATGTTGTGATTTCCTTTTTGTAATTTATTCTATCTTTGACATTTTGCAATCACTTTGCTATCCGCGAATAACAAAAATAGTTCCAGATGCAAATGCAACTCATTCGCATCTAGAACTATATCACATTCTGACGGTTTGTCAAGGTCTGTATTTATTTTACTATCCCTACAGTCTCACTTCTGCCTGCAGCGGACAGTTTGCAGAGGAATTCCCCACCTGTATCAGAAAACTGCCGGGCTCCACCACAAAATCCCTGCGGTCCACATCATAGAACGCAAAAGCCTTGGGGGGCAGTTCAAGCGTTACCGTCTCAGTCTCCCCCGGCTCTAAAAATATTTTACGGTATGCCTTAAGCTCCTTGACCGGACGCTCCACGCTGCACTCACAGTCCGTCACATAGCATTGTACCACCTCGGCGCCTGGCACAGACCCGATATTTTTGACTTTCAGGCTTACAGTGACAGCTATGTCACTTTCGCATCCTGCGTCCACCTTCAGATCCGTCATGGAAAAGGTGGTGTAGGACAGTCCGTATCCGAAAGGAAAGGCAGGCTTAACCTTCTCTTTTTCATAATAGCGGTAGCCTACGAAAATCCCTCCTTTGTAGGTTACCTGCCCTTCCAGACCGAACTGGCCGTTTTTAGCCGTCACGGTATCCTCATAAGCTACGGGGAAGGTCTCCGGCAGCTTTGCGGAAGGATTGACCCTGCCAATCAGGATATCCGCCAAAGCAGTTCCTGTCTCCATCCCGGAATAATAGCACCACACCAACGCCTTGGCGCGGTCTGCCCAGGGCATCTCCACAGGGGAGCCTGCCACTATCACCACAATGGTATTAGGATTTCGGGCAAGCAGCTCTTCTATCAGTTCATCCTGTCCGTAGGGCAGCTTCATGTCATCACGGTCCCTGCCCTCCACATCATAATCGTGGTTGAGACCTCCCACGAAGATCACTTCATCGGCTTCTCCGGCCAGATCACAGGCTTCCTTTTTCAGCCTTGCCCGGTTCTCCCGGATCTCTTTGCGCAGAGCCTTCTGTTCTTCGCTGTCAGGGTCCTCCTGTCCCATGACACGCCGCTCCAAACTGGCTTCCTGCCAGTTGACCTCATTGACATCCTTTTTGCCGGGGATGAAATATCCGGGAGCGTATACCACCTCTGCATTGCCACCCAGAGCCTGTTTTAAGCCAAGCAGAGGGGAAACCTCATAGAGTGCCTTGATCTCAGCGCTCCCGCCGCCGCCTGCGTGACAATACTCCGCATTCCTGCCGATGACAGCAATTTTTCGTTTGCGGGGCGCCACAGGGATCTGTCCCACAGCCTTGCTGTCCCCCGTCCTCATGGAAAGTCTGTCTTTGGTAATTGGCAGCAAGTTGTCCTCATTTTTCAAAAGCAGGATGGCTTCCTCTGCAGTCTTACGGATTGTCTGCCTGTGTTCCGCAGTATTGTAGCTTCCGGCCTTGCGTTCCACAGCCTCGGGCCCCATCATTTTCAGGCGGTACATCATCCGCAGGATGTTCCGCACTTTCTCATCCAGGAATTCCTCTTTCACTTCCCCGTCCTTTACAGCCCGGATCAGAGGATTGGCAAAATAGTATTCGTCAAAATCAGGGGTGACGCTCATCTCCACATCAATAGAGGTCTCTGCGGCCTCCTTGGTGCTGTGGACGGAGCCCCAGTCACTTATGACAGTGCCGTCATATCCCCATTCTTCCCTGAGGACCTGATCCAATAACTCTTTATTTTCACTGCAATGGGCTCCCCGCAGCTTATTGTAGGCGTTCATCAGGGAATAAGTCCCCCCCTCCTGTACTGCCGCCCGGAAGCCGGGATAATAGATCTCCCTGAGGGCACGCTCCTCCACCACCGTATCCACCATCAGACGGTCCGTCTCCTGATTATTCACGGCAAAATGCTTGACACAGGCTGCCACATCATTTTCCTGCACGCCCTTGATAAACGGAACTGTCAGCGTCTCGATCAGACAGGGGTCTTCGCTCATGTATTCAAAATTACGCCCACACAAGGGGTCTCTTTTGATATTGATGCCGGGAGCCAGGATCACATCCTTGCCACGGCCTCTGGCTTCCTCTCCCAGTACCCTGCCGCTGTCATAAGCCCTTTGGGGATTCCAGGTGGCCGCCAGGGCACTGTTGCTGGGGGAATAGGACACAAAATCATCGGAATGCCCCAAAGCAATCCAATGATCGTTCTGAAACTCCATCCGCACGCCCATGGGACCGTCCGAGGTCACAATCTCCGGAATCCCCAGCCGCTCCACCGCTTTGGTACGAAAAAGCCCGTTGCCGTGGATCATGGACGCCTTTTCCTCCAGCGTAAGCTGCGAGATCAGCTCCTCGATCCATCTTTCTACTGTTTCGTCTTGAGACACATTGTTCTTGACCTTCATGTCCTTTGGCCCTCCCGATTTTATACTTATTTATCCTTCTTATTTCTTTGGCGTAAGCATTACCGCTCCTCGCACACCTGGAAAATATAGAACTTCAGATAATAGGACTGATCCGCCGCCCAGAGGATGGGATGATCGCAAGCCTGGGTGCGAAATTCCACCTGGCGCAGCCTCCTGTGGGCGCCTGCTGCAGCTTCCCTGATGGTCTTGGCAAACAACTCCGGCTCCATGAAATGAGAGCAGGAACAGGTCACCAGATAGCCCCCGTCGCGGACCAGTTTCAGCCCCCTCAGATTGATCTCGCGGTAACCCTTAGTAGCATTTTTTACGGAATTGCGGGATTTGGTAAAGGCCGGTGGGTCCAGGATCACCACGTCAAACTGCTCTCCTGCGGCCTCCAGCTTAGGCAAAAGCTCAAACACATCGGCACACTGAAAACGCACTCTGTCCTCCAAATGGTTCAGGGCAGCATTTTCCGTTGCCTGATCTACCGCCAGCTGGGAGGCGTCCACACCGAGCACACTCTTCGCCCCGGCGATTCCCGCATTCAATGCAAAGGAACCGGTGTGCGTAAAGCAGTCCAGCACCTTTTTGTCCTTACAGAACCGTTGAATGGAGGCCCTGTTATTTTTCTGATCCAGGAAAAATCCCGTTTTCTGTCCGTCCTCCACGTCCACCATGTATTTCACGCCGTTTTCCACGATCTTCACCTTGGTGTCAAAAGGCTCTCCGATAAAGCCTTTGTGCCGCTCCATGCCCTCCTGCTGCCGCACCCTGGCATCGCTGCGCTCATAAACGCCCCGGATGACGATACCGTCCTCCGCCAGCACTTTTTTCAAAGCCTCCACGATCACAAGCTTCCACCTGTCGATGCCCAGTGCCAGGGACTCCACCACCAGCACGTCGGAAAATTTGTCGATGACCATGCCCGGCAAAAAATCAGCTTCCCCAAAGATCAGCCTGCAGCTTGAGGTATCAATGGTCTCCTTGCGGTAATTCCAGGCATCCCGGACTCTTCTCTCAAAAAACGCCTCATCTATCACGGTTCCTTTCTTGCGGGACAACAGGCGCACCGTAATCTTGGACTTGGTATTGATATAGCCATAACCCATAAAATAACCGTCAAAATCCAGGACAGTCACAATATCCCCGTCTTGAAAATCCCCCTCTGTCCCTGCGATCTCATTGTCGTAGATCCACATTCCGCCTGCCTTGATGGTGCGTCCTTCTCCTTTTTTCAGCGTAACGATTGTGTCATACATAATCTTCCTTACTCCTTCCATGGGATTCCTTCTATGGTGAGAAATGCACGCTTCATGGGCAGACCGCCTCCAAAACCTGTCAGTCTGCCGTCCCCGCCCATCACCCTGTGACAGGGCACCAGGATCATAATGGGATTTTTATTGCAGGCCTGTCCTGCCGCCCGAGCGCCTTTCTCACATCCCGCCATCACGGCGATCTGTCCGTAAGTGCGGGTCTCTCCCCAGGGGATCTGCTGCAATGCCTCCCATATCCTTTTCTGAAAAGCGGTTCCATCGGGGCGCAGGGGAATATCAAAGCACTTCCGCTCCCCCTTTAGGTATTCCAGCACTTCCTCCTTGGTCCGGCGAAGCAGGGCAGTCTCCTGAAAACACACCCCTGCCGCCTCTTCTGCTGCCTTCTTTGCCGCCGGTTCCCCGGCTTTCCCAAGCTGCACCAGAAAGCCCTCCTCTTCCTCTATGTACAGGCATCCCACCTGTGTCTCAAAAAAGTATCCGTATCTCATATTGTTATAATATTCGTTTTTTGCTTGACAATCAATCTCTTTTTATTTATTATTTTAATGTTGGAAGGCGGGGCGTGGCTCAGCTTGGTAGAGCGCTACGTTCGGGACGTAGAGGTCGCGTGTTCGAATCACGTCGCCCCGATGACACAAAAAGATACCCATCCATTTTTTTAATCGGATGGGTATCTTTTTGTCTCTTATACGTTAAAGCTGTCTACCGCGCCCTTCAGGTTTTCAATGCTTCCCAGGACCATATTTGTCTCATCTGACACGTCTGTGCTGGCATAAGTGATCTGCTGCAGATTGTCATTTACGGTCTGGACCGCTGTGTTCAGCTCCTCCTGGGACTGCGTGATCCCCTTCAGTACCGCGTTGATATTCTGTATGGAGGCGCTGAGCTGCTCTGCCTCTGCCCCCAGGGTGCTGCTCACATCGGCATAGAAGGAAGCGTCTGTCTTATACGCTCCTGCCAGTACTTCCAGCTTGTCATAATCTACCATGACTACTTCATCCAAGAAGGTGACAATATGTGTGCTTTCATCCGAGAGCAGCTTCACGCTCTCCAATACCTTGTCTGTCAGATCATTGACCTTCTCAATCTCTTCACTGGTCACATTGCTCAACTGCTTGATCTGCTCTGCCACTACTGCGAAGCCTCTGCCAACCTCTCCTGCCCTTGCCGCCTCAATGGAAGCATTTAATGCCAACAGGTTGGTCTGGGATGCGATCTCCTGAATCGCCTGGGAAACATCCACGATCTGCCGAATGACCTGGGCATTTTCAATGGCCTGAGACAGCTTTTTACGGCTTCCTTTGGTAATGGTCACTGCATTTTCCTTATCCTTTAAGATTTCCGGGATCTCCCTGTCTACCTTGGAAATGATCTCGTTGGCTTTTGTGGACATTTCCTGCGCCTGTTCTGCCAGCTCCTCCACTGCGGAAGCTACCTCCTGACAGGTCTCGTCGATATTCCTGATGCTTTCGGTCTGGTTTTCCACATTGGCCCCGGTCTCTTCCATGGTGGAACTGATTTCCATGATATTGCCGCTCATGGCCGATACCTTGCCGTTCGTATGGTCCATCCTGTCTTTGATCCGGGCCGCTTCCTCCTTGGTATGACGTATGGTGGCAATAAACTTTTCCTGAAGCAGCTCTATCAGATACCGGATCTCTGCTACCTCAGAGCTCTCCTGTACTGTTTGGTTCCCCATCACAGTCTCCTTGATAAAGCGCTTCATATCATCCATGGGTCGTAACATCCGTCCGATGGCCACATACAACAGGGTGGCGGAAACGAACAGTAACAACACACCCAGGATGACCGGCACAAGAAGGGCTTCTCTGATCTCCCCGACGATCACACCCGCATCCCGGGTCACGCCCAGTTTCCATCCCGTCACTTCAATGGTGCTTACCGCAGCGTATTTTTTATGGCCGTCATAATCCCGAAAACTGACTGCCCCCTCTGCCTCCAGATCAATGTCAACCACATCCGTCAAGATCGTATTTCCGGATTTCTTGGGCAGATAATCTCCATTGGCATGACTTATGACACTATTGTCATCTGCCAGCAAAAAGGTCTGTACCGTCTCATCCGTGCTGATATCTTCCGTAATCTCGATCAGTCTGTCTATGGTAATATCTGCCAGCAGTACTGCCTGTTCTCCCTGAATGGTCAGGGGCTTGGCTATGCTGACGATCATCTGGCCGGTGGCAAAATCCACATAAGGCGCCGTATAGATGATGTCTCCGGCGGCCACCGCATCCTTCCACCAATCCCTTGTAGTAGGATCCAGATCCAATTTGGAGTGATCTGCCGGATACACTCCCTTGTCATACCCAAAGCAGCAATAATACATCAGTGCATTCTCATTCCTGGCAAGATTCGCTTCCAGATAATCCATGATCTGCTCTTTGTCCCGGGTATTCATATAGGCAAGGGCATCTGTCATGGTACTCACGATGGCGCCCTGCTCCTGCAGCCATTCATTGATGACCTGGGAATTGCTGTCCGCCTCCTTCTCCAAAATTTCTTCCGCATCCTTTACCACGATATTTTGGACAGCGACTCCATTGCTCACCGCCAGCACAACAATGATCACTGCGGTACATATTGCTGCAAACGTGGTAAGATTTCCCCGGATAGTTCCCAAAAATCTCTTTTTCTGCGCTGCTTTCATTTTGCCTTTCCTCCTTTTGTAACGGTCGTTTGCCCTGCTCTAAGATAATTCTCACCAATCCCCAATATCACGAACATGGTGGACACGTTCATGGACTGCTGAAAACTAAATACATTATTTGCGGTATATGCCAGAACACAGAATCCGCACGCCAAAAGAATCATTCCGGCTCTCCCGCCTTGATTTCCCGCTTTTAAAACAATTCCGGCCTTCAAAAATCTTACCGCAGCCGTACCCATCATCCCCACAAAGCTGATACACCCAAGCAGCCCCACATCCACCAGAAGGGTCAGCCATTCGTTATGGGCATTGGTGAGCCTGCTGGCACCAAAGACTTCTTTTACCATGGCTATCAGTTCCTCACTGCCGCCGTTGTAGAGAAAGGCTGCCATACAGTCCGGTCCTGTACCCACCAGTTTATGTAAGAAATCCTGTTGCGCAAAGCACATCACAGCAGCTTTCCAGGTGACGCCCCGATTGCTCCCCCAGTTTGAGGACAACATCAGCGGATTCTCTGCGGGCAGCCCCATTGCCTGGGAGATTCTGCCTCCCGATGCCGTATTCACAGTGATCAAAAGAGCAGACAGCGCTACACCGGTGATGGCCGCTGCTATCGCTATCCGGGACAGTCTCCGGAAAAATCTCTCAGGATAAGTCCCCTTCTTTTTTGTGTAGGTTACACAGGCCAGCACTACAAATGACATTATTGTCATAACTACTGCCGTTGTTCCGTCTGTAAAAAGCGTCACCGCTGCATCCCGGAAATTTACCTGTGCCCATCCCAAAGCCTGAACCAGCCAGAGAATCAGACAGGACACGGAGAATACGGTTACAACCTCCCAGAAAGCCTGCATTCTCTGTTGGTCCCCGGCGGACAGACCAAACATCACAAATAATACCACCGCTGCGGCCACCAGCCCGCTGCTGCTTCCCTGGGTCACCAAAGCCACGGAGCCGATGGCGGTATACAGCGCCAAAAGCAGCTTCCACCAAGGCTGGTTGTGATCTGTCTGCCAAAAAAATACCAGCCCCGCAAAAAAGACGGTTGTGAGATATCCGCAATACCAGTTGATATTTCCGATCGTAGAGATAAAATAAGGATTTTCCAGCTTCATGTCAATGGGATAGACCGCAAACCGATTCAGTATCCCCAAAAGAAATACCACAGCGGAAACAGGCAGGATGGCTCCAACGATAACATCCTTTTTCTTCCAGGTGCGGGACACTACAAAATAGATCCCCACCAGCGTAAGCTGAGGTACAAATCCCATGAACCACCCATCTGCCCCCATCCATGCTTCCCTTTTGTAATCCGAACAAAGATAGGAAAGGATCAGGCTGATCCCATAGGCCAGTGCAAAGCTGTCGGTGGCGGACCATTTGGGCCGCCAGGTCCTGATGGCGGAAAATCCCTTTTTTTGAACAAAGACTACCGCCCCGGCCACCAGGTACAGCACCAGCACAGGAAACAGGCACCAATAGGCATACCGGTTGCACTGCTGAAAAAAATATGCCTTATCCGTACCGATGCGGGTAAAACCGTCCCTGTAAAAAAAAGGCATGACCACCAGGATCATCAGCATATAAAAGCACACCATCAGATCCAGCACCGTGGCCATAAAAAAATGCACGGACTCGGCCACAGTCTCCGTCTGCTGCCGCTTTTTCTGCCCTGCTCTTTTCCCTTTACCGCCGGTATATCTGCTCATAAGCTTCCTCTCGCTTTTGTGTCATATTTCATATTTCCATGATAGTCCACTTCCGCTTTTTTTGTCAATCCGAAAACGAATTTCCACACCTGCGAAGAATACTTCTGTAGGACTGATAGATCAGGATAAATCCCAAGGGCCCCTTGATGATGCCCCAGATCCCAAAAAGCCGGATTCCCGCATACAGAGAGATCAGGATGGCAATGGGCGTCACCCCGATACGTCTGCCGATGAGCTTGGGCTCCAGCATTTCCCGCAGGAACACGCAGACCACATACAGCACGGCGCATACAATAGCCCGTCCGTAGTTGCCGCAAAAAAGCTGTACCAGCAAAAGAGGCACCAGTACGATCCCGGTCCCCACAAAAGGAAAAGCATCCAAAAGCCCGGCCAGGATACCCCAGAGCGCCCCGTGGTGCACCCCGGCGATCCCCAGAGTAAGGGCCGCCGTCATCGCAATGATGCTCATAATGATGAGCTGGGCCTTGACAAAGGTGGCTATATAGCGGATCAGTCCGCAGATCACCTCCAGCACTACATGATATTCCTCCCGCTCCAGCATCCGGTTCATGATATGGTCATAGTCCTTTGCCAATAACACCGTGGCAATGAGGAAGGTGACCAGGAAACCTCCCACTGTCCCCAATCCTTTTACATATTCCAAAGACTGGGACAGCATACCCGGCAGAATCTGCTCCCGGAAATAGCCCATTCCCTCCTGCATACCGCTAAGGATCGTCTCCTCCAGATAAATATGGTCGATCCCCAGCAGATTGCCCACAGTCCCACAAAGGTCCCGCACCACCGTCACCAGTTCCTGCTCCAGGGCCTCCAGTCTCCCCACCCACTCCGGCAGACTTCCCACCGTCCAGGAAAACAGCACCCATATCAGCACTGCCACCAGCGTTCCGGCCATAAAAAGCAGCAGCACCGCTCCCAACTGCCTGTGGATGTGGAACCGCTCCTGAAGCTTTTTCAAAGCAGGTCCGAAAATGGTCACGAACAGCATGGCAGTCAGCACCGGTGCCAGCAGAGGCGTGAGATATTTCAAGAAAAAATATACTGCCCCCGTAAGCAGGAGCAGAATCAAAGGCTTGTTACTTTTGAGTCTCTCCACCATACATGCCTCCTTTCAACATTAGTATGGTGGAGAGACTCCTAAAAAATTCCGAAAAAAGAAAATGCTTTTCCCTGAGGCGGCTGCGAAAAATGCATGGCATTTCCCGTGACAGGATGGTTAAAATCCAACTGACAGGCACACAGTGCCACATCTTTTATTCCAAGGTGCCCGCTCAATCCCACAGATGCTTCGTCCCCGTACTTTTGATCTCCCAAAAGCGGCAGACCCCCATGGGACATCTGTGCGCGGATCTGGTGGAAACGGCCTGTATCAATGTGGATCTTTGCCAGAGAAATCCATTCCACGCCCCGGCGGTGGACACTCTGTACCTCCAGGCTTTGCACAATATTATACTGCAGGACGGCTTTCCTGGCATCGGAGACTTCTGCTTGTGGCTGCAGCGCATCCACCTGCTCTGTTACGATCCGGGCCTTATTGTCCGGGGTCTTTTGCAGATAGTCCACAAATTCCCCGCTTTTCTGCTCCGGTTTTCCACAAACTACGGCATAGTACCGTTTATGCAACAGACCTTTTTCCAACTGCCCGGACAGGGATGCAGCCGCTCCTTTCGTCCTGCCAAACACTAAAAGTCCTTCCACCGGCTGATCCAGCCTGTGCACCAGTCCCAGATAAGGATTTTTTTCTCCTGATGCCGCCAGATAGTTCTTCAGTTCACTGACCATGTCCGCCTGTCCGATCCGGGCGGTCTGGACTGCCAGTCCCGCAGGTTTATAACAGACCAGGATCTCCTTGTCTTCGTAAATTATCTTTGTTCTCATCTTCGTTGTCATGTCTGCTCCCACCTTTACGGATTGATCCTAAGTCCTTTCGGATAATGATTCTTCATGATGCCTCCGGCCAATTTCCCCCATCCAAGGCCAAAGCCGTCCACACAGATCAGATACCAGCCCTTCTCCCCCTCTGCGGGAAAGGTCTGTCCGTTGAGGTAGGCCCGCACCGCGGCCCCCGCAGAATCCAGTTCCCATACATGCTTTACCTGTGACGGTGCCAGAGCCAGTGCCAGGGCATGGGCAGGCTCAAAGCGGTTCTTTTTCAAGGTCCCGATCTGTAGTCCGGGGCGCAGCACCTTAAGCCCTCTGAGGGCCGGCATCTCCTTTGGTATCAGATACAGATGATCACCAAACATAAGGTATCTTCCGCCTGGGAGAAGTTCTTCCGGCACCCCTGCCTGCAAAGTTTCTTTCACAAAATCCAGATATTCCGCCGGCTGTTTTTCCAACATCCCTTTTTCTGTACCGCACAACGCTTCCCTGTCATAGCCCTGGCAAAGCTGCCCCGCTTTCTCCAGCACTGCAGCAAAATGTCCCTCGCCTTTTACCTTGTGGGGCCACAGCCTCTTTGCTTCCCTCTGGGTAAATTCCGGATGCCTCTCAAGAAATCTCTCCACGCTGCCCTCATCCTCCTGTGGTGCAAAGGTACAGGTAGAATATACGATCCTGCCTCCTGGAACCAGCATCTTTGCCGCACAGCTAAGGATCTCGTCCTGCCGTGCGGCACAGAATTCCACATTTTCCGGGCTCCATTCCTCACAGGCATTCTCGTTCTTTCGGAACATTCCCTCCCCGGAGCAGGGGGCATCCACCAGGATACGGTCAAAATATTCCGGGAAACTTTCCGCCAGCCGGGCGGGGGTCTCATTAGTCACACAGGCATTCACCACACCCATACGCTCTATATTTTCCGAAAGGATCTTTGCCCTGGCCGGATGGATCTCGTTGGCGATCAGAAGTCCCTGTCCCTTCATATCAGCCGCGATCTGGGTGCTCTTACCGCCCGGCGCCGCACACAGATCCAGGATCTTTTCCCCGGGACGAACCCTTAACATGGGCACAGGCGCCATGGCGCTGGGCTCCTGAATATAATATACCCCCGCATCATGGTACGGGTGCCTGCCCGGCTGATCCTCTTTCTCATAATAGTAGCCGTTTGCTGCCCATGGCACAGGCGTCAGATGAAAGGGCAGCACAGGCTCCCCTGCGCCATGCTTCTTCAAAGGATTCCGCCGAAGGGCCTGATACCGCTCTTTCTCCAGGCTTTTCACAAATTCCTCATATTCTTCCCCCAGCATTCCTTCCATCCGCTTTAAAAAAAGTTCCGGCAGCATAACGTCCCTC
Source organism: Lachnospiraceae bacterium (assembly GCA_017621075.1). Classification (GTDB taxonomy): domain Bacteria; phylum Bacillota; class Clostridia; order Lachnospirales; family Lachnospiraceae; genus Acetatifactor. The sequence continues at coordinate 12,442 of JAGATV010000028.1, read as the reverse complement.
CGTGATCATTCTCTCTGTCAAAATCATCCTATCATACACAGCCCGTTTATGCAATGAAAGAACCGTGTTCCGCTTGCATTTATCCGGTATTCCCTCTATAATGGATTTAACAGGGTTTGAACGCATCTTGCCAGGAACGTTCCAAAAGGATTCTCCCTTTAGAAAGGATTTGCCATGAGATTGAAACTTCGGATCTTACCACTTTTCATACTGCTTACTCTAATGCTGTGCGCCTGTGCCGGCCTGCCGGATTCCGTGACCATTCTGGAGGGTACTCCCCTGTCAGCCAAAGAAGCTGAGGCCGTACACATTGCGCTGTCCGAAAACAGTGTTCTGACTGAGAACTCCCAATCTGCAAACCAAAAGGAGGATAACACCTTGATCACCAACCCTACCCCATCCGGCGAAACCACACCCGTACCGGAGGTTTCCCCATCACCTGAAATCACACCCGCACCTGCCACGGCACCGTCCGAAACCGTCACACCTGCACCTACGCAGGCTCCTGCGCCCACTACTGCGCCCAAGCCCATTGCTCCCAAGGATTCTACCCCGGTAGGCATACATGGCGCTCTCAGAGTAGACGGTTCTTCTTTGGTGGACCAGAACGGAGATCCTTTCCAGCTCTACGGTATGTCCACTCACGGCATCGGCTGGTTCCCGCAGTATGTCAATAAAGATTCCTTCCGCACCCTTCGGGATGACTGGAATACCAACTGTGTCCGCATCGCAATGTACACCGCAGAATATAACGGCTATTGTACCGGCGGCAACAAAGACGACTTAAAGACGTTAGTCCAAAACGGTGTGGATTACGCCACCGATCTGGGAATGTATGTCATTATCGACTGGCATATCCTGCAGGATCAGGACCCCAACGTATATAAATCGGATGCCATCGACTTTTTTCAGGAAATGTCCTCCACATATGCAGATTATGACAATGTGCTTTATGAGATCTGCAACGAGCCCAACGGCTACGCTACCTGGAGCAGTGTAAAATCTTATGCGGAAGAAGTGATCCCCGTGATACGCGAGAACGACAGCGATGCCATCATCTTAGTAGGCTCCCCTACCTGGAGCCAGAATATCGACCAGGCTGCTTCTGATCCTCTGGACTATGACAATATCATGTACACCCTTCACTTCTATGCAGGAACTCATAAGGACGACCTGCGGAACCGTCTGGACACCTGTGTTTCCAACGGTCTGCCCGTTTTCATCAGCGAGTTCGGTATCTGCGACGCCTCCGGGAACGGTGCCCTGGACTATGATTCCGCCGGCAAGTGGATGGAGCTGATCGAGAAGCATAATGTCAGCTTCTTCTGCTGGAATCTGGCCAACAAGAGCGAGAGCAGCAGCGTATTCAAGGCCAACAGCAGCAGGACCTCCGACTGGACGGAAGATGACCTGAACGAATCCGGAAAATGGTTCCGGGATTACTGCCGCTCCAAATAGCCATTCAGTTCCCGATATGTCCGGCCGATCAAAAAGGCTGCCACGACAAAAGTCAATACATCTGATACAGGCATGGAGTACAGTACGCCGTCCAACCCCCAGAATAGGGGGAGGAGCAATGCAAACCCAACGCCAAATACGATTTCCCGCACCATGGAAAGCATTGTGGATGCCGCGGCCTTTCCCATTGCCTGTAGAAAGATGAAACATGCTTTGTTCACACAGGCAAGCAGGATCATGCAAAGATAGATCCGAAATGCCTTTACCGCAAAATCCGTATAGTAGATGCTTTCATTTGCTGCGCCGAAGATCGCGATCAGCTTCCCGGGGAATCCCTCGACAATCACAAATGCCACAGCACCCACACCGGCTTCCGCCAGTAACAATTTCGTAAACAGACTCTTTACTCTCTGCTTTAACCCTGCCCCCATATTATAGCCTACAATGGGAATGCATCCGGCAGCCATACCCACCACAATGGAAATCACGATCTGGAAGAATTTCATTACGATGCCCACTACCGCCATGGGAATCTGTGCATACTGTTCCTGCCCGAACACGGGGTCAAGGGCACCGTATTTGCGGATCATATTATTGATCGCCGCCATTGCGGCTACCAGTGAGATCTGAGAAAGGAAACTGCAGGCGCCAAGCAACAGGGTTTTGCAGATAACCTGCCGACTGATGATATAATCCTCTTTTCCGGGCTTTACCAGTTTCATATTTACAAGATACCAGACCGCCAACCCTGCCGTGGCAAACTGACCGATCACCGTGGCGACTGCAGCTCCCATCATTCCCCATTCAAACACAAAAATGAATATGGGATCGAGAATGATGTTGATGAGCGCACCTGCCAGTGTGGAAAGCATCGCAAATTTCGGATTCCCGTCAGCGCGAATGATCGGATTCATAGCCTGACCAAACATATAGAATGGCAATCCCAGAGAAATATAAAAGAAATATTCCTGCGAGTGATAAAACGTTTCCGCATTCACAGTCCCACCGAACATGGCAATGATCCGATCCCTGAAGATCAGATAGACAGCACACAAGATCAGGCTGCTTACTATGGTCAATACCACCGAATTGCCCACACTCTTCTTCGCATTCTGCGATTCCTTTTTTCCAAGACTTAAGCTTACAAAAGCACAACATCCGTCGCCGATCATCACGGCGATGGCAAGGGCGATGACCGTCAAAGGAAATACCACCGTATTGGCTGCATTGCCATAGGAACCCAGATATGTGGCATTTGCAATAAAAATCTGGTCGACGATATTGTAGAGTGCGCCTACCAGCAGTGAAATGATACAGGGAACGGCACACAAAAAATGCGCATAACCTCAGCAGCTTCACTGCTTCCAGATTACACGCATTCTATATGCCGGACTTACATCTCAATAGGATTCTAACAGAAAAAATTTTTTTATGTAAGCACTTTTTTAAAAAAATTGTACAATTCTTCGTCTGTTGCTTCATTGATCTGCCGCACCCGGGCCTCCTCCCAGGAGGGAGCTTGGGGCAATTCCCCGCAGATATCCACACCCAGTACCTCATTTTGGTCACAGATCCACAAAAGGATCTCCTGCAGCATGGATAATGTCATCTGTCCCTGATCCCAGTTGGTACGGGCAAATTCTTCAGACAACACATCCTTGTCTACCGAAAAATACACCGGGATATGGGGATCCAGCTGACTTAATTTATGGTAAACGGAATCTTCCCTGCTGATGCACACCAGTTTCTCTGCCCTGTCCCCTGCAAGCTCTGTGACAGGAATCTCCTCCAAAGATTTCTGTGTGGGGCCTATCAGGAATAGTTTTTCCAGACATTCCTCTTCCTTAAGGACCTGCATGGCCCAGGCACCGCAGCTCATCAGCTCCGGTATCATCGTAGGCTGCATATCTGTATGATTGTCAAACATCACCAACTGATAGGGCCTGTGGATCTTCTGCAAAAACAGTCTGCTCATATAATGATAATTACCGGAGTCCAGAAAATGAATCCCTGTCACAGGATAGGGCTCCAGCCGCTTTTTCAGTTCCTGTTCCGCCTCCGGCGTACAATACATATCCGTCCCCTCTATATCGGAACAGTCCAGATATAACAGCCCCCCATGGGCTTTTATCCACCCCTTTGCATAAGTATGTGTGAAGTCCAGTAGGACATCCTGTACCTTTTGCCCGCTCTCCCGCATCCGTTCCTGCCTTTCCGGGATTTTCCCTTTTTGCTTTCTTTTTCACTCTGCCGTTTCATTATAATTCCTCTGAAATGTTCTTGCAACCGGACAATGACAATGCTACAGTGATAGTAACTTTAAGGTTCATTTAAGGAAAAAGAGCTATTATCCTTATAAATAGCTACAGAAAGGAACCTCTATGCGATTACTCCTTGCAGAAGACGAAAAAGAATTATCCCGCGCCCTCGTAACAGTGCTGAAGCACAACAACTATTCCGTAGATGCCGTCTATAACGGACAGGATGCCCTTGACTACCTGCAGGCCGGTATCTATGACGGTGCCATTCTGGATATCATGATGCCCGGGCTGGACGGCATCACGGTACTAAAAAAGGTCCGTGCCCTGGGCATTTCCGTGCCCATTCTGATGCTCACCGCCAAGGCAGAGATCGATGACCGGGTGACAGGACTGGACAGCGGTGCCGACGATTACCTGACCAAACCTTTTGCCATGAAAGAACTGTTGGCACGCATCCGTGCCATGACCAGGCGGCAGAGCGAGGTCTCAGACCCTGTCCTTACCTTCGGCAACATTACCCTGGACCGCACCACCTACCTGATGTCCGGCCCCAAGGCTTCCTTTAAGCTGAGCGGAAAAGAATTCCAGATGATGGAGATGCTCATGGTAAACCCAAAGCAGGTGATCTCCGCTGAACAGTTCATGGATAAGATATGGGGCTTTAACAGCGATACCGAAAATAGTGTGGTATGGGTCTACCTTTCCTATCTGCGCAAAAAACTGTCAGCACTGGATGCTGACATTGCCATCAAAGCCACCCGCGGCGTGGGATATTCCCTGGAGGTCATCAATGATTAAAACCCTTCGCAGAAAATTTATTGCGGCTGCTATGTGTTCCGTTGCCGCTGTACTCTTTCTCCTCATCGGCAGCATCAACCTTGCCAATTACATCAATGTGGACAAAGCCACCGATGCCCGCTTGGACATTCTTGCCGAAAACGGCGGAAGCTTTCCCCGCACGTCGGGACCTGAGCTTTTCAAGGACCCCAAACCGGATATGGCCCCCCACCGCAAAATGTCTGCTGAAACGCCCTTTGACACCCGTTTCTTTACGGTGACTCTGAAAGCAGACGGCACCATCGTCTCAGTGGACACTGGCAAGATTGCCGCTATTTCCACTGAAGATGCCTGCAGCTACGCCCAGTCCCTTTTTCAAAAAGACTCCCGCGAGGGTTATTCTGCGCATTATAAGTACCGCGCTGTCTCCGTAACCGGCACCCTTGGCGAACAAAATACCATGTACATCTTTTTGGACTGCCAACGGGAACTGGACACCTTCCAAAATTTCCTGTTCATCAGCATTCTGGCCAGTCTGTTTGGAATGTTTCTGGTTCTTTTGCTGGTAATCTTTTTTTCCAAGATCCTGGTCCGCCCCATTGCGGAAAGCTACGAAAAACAGAAACGCTTCATTACGGATGCAAGCCATGAGTTGAAGACTCCTCTGGCCATCATTGATGCCAATACGGAAGTGCTGGAAATGGAAAGCGGTGAAAATGAATGGACCGCCAGCATCCACAATCAGGTCAGGCGCCTTACTTCCCTGACACAGAAGCTGGTATTTCTTTCCCGAATGGACGAAGGTGGTGCCTCGTCCCTCACCATGGTTTCCTTTTCCCTTTCTGATGCAGTGGAGGAAACTGCCAGGCCTTTTGAGCCCCTGGCCGCCACCGGACATAAGCGGATGACCCTGGACATTGCCTCTGATCTTACGCTCCACGGCGATGAGGCTTCCATCCGCCAACTGGTGTCCCTTCTTTTGGATAATGCCATAAAATATTGCCCGGAGGGCGGCTCCATAGAGCTTTGTCTGAAAGAAACCGGACGAAATAAGATCCTTACAGTCCGCAATACCGCCCGGGGACTCACCCCCGGCAGACAGGACATCCTGTTCGACCGCTTCTACCGCCCGGACAGCTCCCGCAGCTTGGACACTGGCGGCTTCGGTATCGGCCTGTCGGTGGCCCAGGCCATTGTGACCGCTCATAAGGGCAGGATCACTGCCAGGAGCGAAGACGGCAATTCCATTCTGTTTACGATCATTTTTCCACCCTTTTAAAGTTCCTTTAAGGTTTCCCTGTTATCCTGTACTCAAAAGAAAGGAGTACAGGATAATTTTTATGAAAGAACAGATGACCTTCAAACGCTATGAAATCAAATATATGATAAGCCCACAGGAGCTTTTCCTGATCAAGGCCGCCATGTCCGATCGCATGACTGCGGATGTCCACGGAAAAAGTACCGTGTGCAGTCTGTATTTCGACACACCGGATTACCTGCTGGCACGACGTTCCATGGAACATCCCCTGTATAAAGAGAAATTGCGGCTTAGAAGCTACGGCACCGTCTCTGAGGACAATACCGTATTTGTGGAGCTAAAGAAAAAATATGACTCCGTGGTATACAAACGCCGGATCGCATTGGATTACCGCACTGCTATGGGCTATCTGAAAATGCATACCGGTTCTTCCCGAACTTCCAAAGCTATCCTTACCAAAACAAAGGAGGCTTCCGATCGCCAGATCTGTCAGGAAATCGACTACGTCCTGTCCACTTATCACGATCTGGCGCCCGCCATACTTCTTACATATGAACGGGAAGCCTATTACGGACGAAAGGACCATGACCTGCGCATCACCTTCGACCAGAATATACTTTGGCGGGACCACCACCTGTGCCTAAGTAACGGCATCTACGGAACACCCCTCCTGCCGGAAGGCCGAATCCTGATGGAAGTCAAGACCGCCGGAGCCATCCCGCTGTGGCTGGTCCGGGTCCTTAGCAGCAATCATATCTACAAGACCTCTTTTTCCAAATACGGAGCCGCTTATGTAACAATCTGTCAAAACAAACAAAACGGAGGACATTACCATTATGCTTAATACAATCTTTCAGGGTATTTTTGACCAAAACAATACTACAGTCATCGCACTTCCCCAGTTCCTGCTATGTGTGGGAGTGTCTCTTTTGATCGGCCTTTTCCTGGCATTGGTCTTTCAATATAAAAATCGATCCACCAAAAGCTTTCTGGCTACCCTGGCATTGCTGCCGTCCATTGTATGTGTTATTATCATGATGGTGAACGGCAACATTGGTGCAGGAGTAGCCGTAGCAGGCACTTTCAGCCTGGTGCGTTTTAGGTCCCTGCCCGGTACTGCACGGGAAATCGGCGCTATTTTCCTGGCCATGGGTGCCGGCCTTATCACAGGGATGGGCTACCTTGGCTATGGAGTGCTGTTTGCTCTGATCCTTGGCCTGATGATGGTCCTTCTTACCTTTTTCCCTTTCCGTGACCGCCAAAACACCCCGGCCGAAAAAACCTTGCGCATCACCATTCCGGAAGATCTGAACTACGGCGATGTCTTTGATGAGCTCTTGGAAAAGTATACCTCCCATCATGAGATGGTCTCCGTAAAGACTACCAATATGGGAAGCCTGTTCAAGCTCCACTACAATATCACCTTAAAAGATCCGGCACAGGAAAAAGAGTTCATCGATGCCCTGCGCTGTAGAAACGGTAATCTGGAAATCAGCCTTACCAGACAGGAGGACCCGGCATATGAATTATAAATTCTTTACAGCTCTGCTTACTGTTTTGCTTGCTGTTTTTCTCACCGGCTGCGCTCAAAATGCTTCCCCTACTGTTTCAGACAGCAAAGATACTCTGGTTCCCGGCACCGCTTCCAACAGCGCAAATATATATGACACAAATGTCACAATATCCAACTTGGATGAGAATGATATGTTCACTGACCGTGACAAAGAAATTGGCTACGAGGAGAGTACTGCCATCACTATCAGCCTGTCCGACAACGCCTCTTCCTGCTCTCTTGGAAGCGTATCTATAAACGACAATGTTGTCACTATTGTAGAAGAGGCCACCTATCTGATTTCCGGCTCCCTGTCTGACGGTCAACTGGTGATCGATGCCGATGATGACGCCAAGATCCATCTGGTACTAAACAATGTCAACATCCAATCGGATGACAGCGCTGCACTCTACATCAAAAATGCCGACAAGGTTTTTGTAACCCTGGCATCCGGCACCTCCAATACTCTTCAAAGTAACGGAGAATTTGCTGCCATAGACGACAACACCATCGACGGAGCCATTTTTTCCAAGGCAGACCTGACCTTAAACGGCTCCGGCACCTTGAACATCATTTCCAAATACGGCCACGGCATCGTCTCCAAGGATGATCTGGTGTTTACAGGGGGCGATTACCGGGTGAACGCCGCCTCCTCTGCCCTCTCCGGCAAGGACAGCGTCCGCATCGCCGACGGCAGCTTTCTTCTGACTGCGGGCAAAGATGCCATCCACAGTGAAAATACCGACGATACCGAAAAGGGCTTTATATACATCTATGGAGGAAACTTTGAACTGCAGAGCGGGAGCGATGGCCTGGATGCCTCAAACACCCTGCAGATAGACGGCGGCACCTTCACCATGACCGTGGCCGATGACGGTTTTCACTCTGACTGCGACCTGATCATCAACGACGGCAATATCTCTATCACTGAGTGCTATGAAGGACTGGAAGGACACACTGTTACCATAAACGGCGGTTCCATCTTCCTTGTCTCCTCCGATGACGGCCTGAATGCAGCCGGCGGAAACGACCAAAGCGGATTTGGAAAAGGGCCACAAGCAGATATCTTTGCCTCGGACAGCCAAAGCCTGATCACCATAAACGGCGGTTCTCTGCAGATCCTGACAGGCGGCGACGGCATAGATTCCAATGGCGACCTCGTCGTTACCGGCGGTGAAATCTACATTTCCGGACCTGAAAACAGCGGTAACGGCTCCTTCGACTATGCCGGTGAGGCGACCATAAGCGGCGGCATCCTTGTGGCTGCAGGCCATAGTGGCATGGCGGTAAATTTCGGCACCTCCTCCACGCAGGGTTCCATGCTGGTGACCCTTTCAGAAACCCTGCCCGCAGGAACTGCCCTTTCTCTGAAAGCTGCTGACGGGAAGGAACTGCTCAGCTTTGCCCCCAAAGCCTCCTACAACTGCGTAGTACTCAGTTCTCCCGAAATCCTGCAAGGTGAGACCTATACCTTGACCGCAGGCAATACTGACGCCACCGTAGAAATGACCTCTCTGATTTACGGCACTGGAGGTATGGGCGGACATGGCGGTATGGGAAGAGGTGACATGGGCGAGCAGGGAAATATGGGCAAACCTGAAGATATGGACGGACGCAGCCGTATAGGCGCTTTTGAAGGAATGGAAGAACCGAAAGGTGCTATGTCTAATCCCCCGGAAAAAACGAACTGAGATTTGAATTTAAGATGACCTTCTATCAGCATGTAACAACCATGCGACAAAAACTCAGGCTGCCAGTAGGCAGCCTGAGTAAACACTATCCAGCCCATTGATCCCATACCTAAAAATCAAATATCGACAACTGACCCTCTATTTCTTTTGGCTTCGCCACAGTGCGCTTTGGTTTTTCCAATACTTCACAATTATCTGATGAAGTTATGTTTATCAATTCCGTCATACAATTTCTGATTAGAGCATACATAGCGAGCGATCCTGATATCAGCAAATGTATATACGTTAATAGGATGCTTACTCTTCCTCACCTTGATCTTACTGCTTGATCCATATACGATCCCCGCTTGTGTCCACGGCATCGGTATATTCCTTGCGGTACTGCTCTCACATTTAAAGATGTCATTGTACAAATACGGTATGGTAAACGTTGCCTGCTTGATTCGCTTTAAATCCTGTCTTTGTTTATCAATAGCGACCATTTCCTCAAATTTTGTTTTACAAAAGATCTCAATTCCTGCAACTATTGCCTTTTCTGTAGGTTTTTCTGCATTTTCGCCATTGATCCTCAAATGCTCATCAAAAATACTCTTCATGATATTGATAGCATCCCTGGGCGAATTATTTGCAAAAATATAGATATATTCTATGTATTTTTCATCACACGCAAAGATATCCTCAAGCACGGAAAATTTGCCATCGCTATATGCCATTAGTCTTTTACTAAGCAATTCTTTTATTTCGTGCTGTCTCCATTGTATATGGAAATTTTCAATTCTATCATTGCGGAATTCTTCAGCCCAGTACCTCTCGATCTTATCCCACACAAAAAACTTGAATACGATAGTCTTTCGTTCCAATAACCGGAGGTCCAAAATGAATGGCCTGATCAAATGGTAAGATTTTTCTGCATTATTTCCTGTCACAGCAGTTTCATCAATACTATCCACCAATACATACACCGCCGAAATGCCGATTGACTGAAATAATTCTTCCATAAAATCATAATGGCTGCTGATATCTTTCAACTCATAAGACTCTTCCTTTTTCTTGGCAGACAAGTCTACATTGCCCATTCCCTGCTTTGTAGCTATTGCATTGATGATAGAAGTAATCGTATCGCCGGCCTTGCACCACAGATCTTCCAGCTTACCACTGATCCCTCTTATCTTTTTAATGGTATTTTCTACTTCGATAGAATTAATTCCATATAAATACAGTTCAATCAGCTTTTTGAGCTGAGTCTTTTGATAAGGCTCCAACAAGTTGACATTCGGACGATTATTCAACTCTGTCAAAAAAGCAATGATCAAACTTTTCATGATACGCTTCAAATGATCTTCTAAGGTCAAACAGTTCAAGTTTGATACGCTTTCTATAGGAAATTCATCATAAACCACAGCCAACATCCAATTTTCTTTTTCTGCCAATTTCTCCAGCATCACACGTTGAGCTGTTTTTCCCGTTCCGCGAGGTGCAATGACAAACGATGATTTGGGCATCTTAGAAGACCCCACCAGGGAGGGGAAATACGGCGGTACAACAAAGCAATCCTCTAACAATTCTTCCTGCAAAGCATTTGTTGATGCAAATGGATCTTCCTTAAATCCAAATTTTCTGAAGTATTCATCTCTACTAATAATCATGTTTTTCCCCTTTTCTTTTGCACGCATTAAAGATAATTTTCTTTGATTGTCTGTATCAACCCCAGATCCGCAGGCAGCCATGCCACATCATCCAGTTCCTCCCTGGTCAGCCACCTTGCGGCTTCATGCTCCTTTAGAACCAAATCCCCTTCTTTTACTGTACATAGGAAACATTCCATCGATAAATGAAATGTCGGGTAATCATACTCCACAGTGTCCATCAATTCGCCCACTTCGATCAGGGTATCCAGTTCCTCCTGAATCTCGCGTACCAAGGCTTGTTCAGGTGTTTCGCCGGGTTCAATCTTTCCTCCGGGAAATTCCCAGCCGTCTTTGAATTCTCCGTAACTGCGCTGGGTGGCAAAAATCTTGTTTTCATTTTGGATGATGGCAGCCACTACATGGATGGTCCTTCTAGCTTTAAGCATCTATGTCTCTCTTTCTTACCTTATACGTGCTTATATTTTACTTTTCCTATAATCTTTTTCGTATGCCAATAATCTCTGTAGTTTTTCCTTATTCTGCCTGGCAATACTTTCTAGCATAATTTTATCAGTTGCATCGCTTAATATATGTACTTTTCTATGGCAATTGGGACATATCTCAACCACATTATCAATTGCATCTCTTCCACCATCAGCTAATCTTTTAACATGATGCTCCTCCAGATAAGGTTCACCGTTTCTATCTATGAAAGGGGCTTGTTTTCCACAAAACTGACACTTCCCCTCTGCAATACGTCTCACCATTTCTTTTAAATAAGGATCTCTATAATATGCTATTGTTTCTGTGATTTTAGGCTTTTTATCTGCTGGATTTATTTCAGCCCTTCTAGCTGATTCTCTATTAGAAAGCTTTACAATCTCGTTTTCAGATAATTCCCTACCAATAGCACTATCTTTATCTACTGCTAGTTTCAACGGAAACACCCAAACTTTCCGCATATTTCCCTTCTCATCAGGCTGCTCTGCTTTATAAGGATTTCCGGCAAATTTCGCAACACCTCGATACGTATATACGGATTTTTTCATTACCTCAAATAGATGTACTGTAATCCCATTCATGTCAGAATGATATAATGTATTATTTTGATTTCCCTTTAACACTGATCTCCAACTTTACCCATTCCTGTATAATGTAGTATACCTTCTTTCCAGACATCACGATATAATCCTTTTGTATTATCAGAAACTATAACCAATGTTCCTGTCCTTTTTGAATGCCGCATACCACCCATATTTCCACATTGAAACAATGTTCTCATTTCGTCATTAGTCAACTCATCTCCAATATTCAATCCTGGATCAAATCCCATAAAAAAACCTCCTTTACTTCCCCTTAATTACTACTTAAAATTTACTTATTTTTCAGGATACCTGTTAGACTTCATTATACAAATAATCTTGATACCTACCCTCCAATTCATAAATTGCATTAACAATATCTTTTCCAAAGTCAATATTTGTTCCATTTTCATCTATAACTGTTGAATTTGCCATCTTTTGTAAAGTTGAAATATAATGACGCATTCCTTGCTTAAGACAACCTTCTAAAATATCACTCTTTTTAAAATCAAATCCTACTGCTTGCTTATATATTTTTCGCAAGTCTTCTGCTATATCTAAAAATTCATCATCAATTCTTACACTTGTTACTTTTTTCATTTTTATAACCCGTCTTTCTGCGAAAGACACCAATGCATCATGAAACGAATTCACTGCCTTTCGCTATCTAATCTATTTTCCTTCTGATATTATTTCTTTATAAGACTGACACACTACAGAACACGTAGAGGTGAG
>JAGATV010000027.1 GCA_017621075.1 Lachnospiraceae bacterium | reverse complement strand
GGCTGTTTTCAGTATCTTTGTTGCGGTAATCATACTTGGAGTAACCAAGTTCCTCGTCAAGCTCTTCATCCAGAGCTCCTTCCAGAAGAACAGACATCATGTCCCGCATCAAGGCATTCACATCCGTTCCGTTTTTGATGCTGATATCATTATTTTTCAGATAATCACGCATCATTTCCCTCATTGCTGCTTTTTGTGGGCTGTCATTTTTTCTTGCCATAAATAAAACCTCCAAACTGAGTAATTTTATCTTACATCAGTTTGAAGGTTTACACAAACTTTGGGATACTCCCAAAATAATCGTTGCACCCTTTTCCCGGTAAAAACTTAACTCCGAAAGATTGGTCTCACTAATCTCTTTTTCTGAAATACCCGTATTTTCTGCTACAACATAACATGCCGTAATGCCATAGTCTTTTTCTCTGTTTTTGCGCAGTACAAAGGTTGCTGTACGGGTGTTGGCCTCCAGAGTCTTTAACTTATTGGCGATGCTATTGTCAATATACCAGCCGTTATCCTGCATATCCTGCATGATCATAGGATACTGATATACCTTTCCGTCAACGGAAAATTTCAAGTCATTCATATTTTCGCCCAGTGCATCCTTTACAGCCGCAATCTGTTCCGCTGTGGGAATACCGCTGTTTTCATCCGCAACTGCCCCGGCACTACCGGCACAGCCTGTACATAAAAGTGCTGCCGTCAGAGTTATCACTGCCAATAATGTTTTTTTCATGCGTTCCATTTCCTCTCTTCTGTAATCTTTTCTTCTTTTGTTGAATGATGCCATTTTGTTTTGGGATCATTTTACAAGTAGCCGTTCCCAATTACAAAATGACGATCGCGTTTGCCATCCGGGAGGTTTAAATGTTTTAAATCTCTTGTAAGTCTATATTAGACAGACCTGTTTGTCAAGAAGATAATCATTACGGTATTATGCTATGATTTTGCTTTTGGGCAAGTTACAGGGGCAGGAGACAATCGCACCATCATGGCACCTCTTGCGACAGAAACAATGAAAGCAGCAGAGGGTTTCATCAATGCCTGAAAGTAGTAAGTGGAGAAGATATTAAGTGGCAACAGTAGGAAAGAAATCCCATAGCTGCGGATAATAGCCGGTGCAATTTGCGTAATACTGTCTGTAGGCTTTACAAAGTGAAGGGTATTTTTCGAGCTGAAAAAATGGGTACACATAATGATCAGGGAGAAAACATTTGTCTCGATTTTCTTTACCAATGAACATTTTGGGGAAATACATGGTATAATGGTTCAAACGGATAAACGAAAGGAAAAACGTTATTCGCCTTGGGAGATGAAAATCGGCAACATCTTATCTTAGAGATGATACAAATGGGAGCATGCGCCGTGAAGGGACAAAAATTATTACTATTTTGGGGCAGATACAGAAGCAATGAGCCAGCTTCTGCAAATGATCACACACGCAAAAAGTATCATGGAAAATCTGCCGGACAGAAGCGGGGAAAATGAAAATTGGAGGAAACAGCAATGCAAATTTACAGTCGTCATATCACTTGGATATGGGAAAACGCAGGGAACAGAACATAAATCAAAGCCTGCCGACGCAGTAAGTAATCTGGGTTCAGATTCGCCCGATTGGTTTCAGACAGGTGTTGAGGCGGCACTTCTTGCTCCTACGGCGATGAATCAGCAAAAGTTCATGCTCGCTTTGGAGAATGGCAGGATATCTGCAAAGGCCGGGAGCGGATTTTATACAAAAATAGATTTGGGTATTGTCAAATACCATTTTGAGATCGGGGCAGGAAAAGAAAATTTTGAATGGCTGTAGCAGATCGGGCAGTCAGGTTGGCGGTATATACTTAGGCTGGAAATTATGCAGGAGATTTGATATAATGGTCCCGATATAGTGTAAATCAGTATTCTGTTTGGGAAAGGCGTGATAAAATGATGAAATCAAGAGTATCTGTTGCAAAGGAAAAGCACAAAAATGGTTACAACTGTTGTCAGGCTGTTGTATGCACTTACTGCGATCTTTTGGGAATGGATGAAACGTTGGCTTTCCGCGCAAGTGAAGCCTATGGTCTGGGTATTGCCAGACGCTATGAGACATGTGGTTCTGTATGCGCTATGATGATGCTTGCAGGCCTGAAAAACAGTGATGCCAACCTTGAAAAACCGGGAAGCAAACTTTCCACTTTTGATCTCGGTAACAAAATGGCATCCCAATTTGAGGAATGGAATACAACCTGTACCTGTGCAAAGCTCCGAGGTACTGATGGCGTAACTGACCGGATCAGATCTTGCCGGGGCTGTGTTGCGGACTGTGCACGTATTGTGGAAGACTATTTGTTCCCGGGAGAATTTGAACCATATGAAGCCCGCAGAGAGGAGGAAGAATAGTCTGTCGGTATAGGATACTTCCGTGTATCAGATTTGAGAGATGGGAGGCTGTACAGCATGGAATTTCAGACGGAGAGATTGCTTCTTCGTCCGTGGAAAGAAGCGGATGCGGAGAGCTTATATGAATATGCCAAAGATCCGGCGGTTGGTCCGATTGCCGGTTGGCCGGTCCACATCAGCGTAGAAAACAGTCTGGATATCATAAGAAATGTTTTATCGGCACCGGAAACTTACGCGGTATGCCTGAAAGAAGACGGCCGGGCGATTGGGAGTATAGGCCTGATATCGCCGATGCAGTCACATACAAAAGCCGCCGATGATGAGATGGAGATCGGTTATTGGATAGGCGTGCCTTTCTGGGGAAAGGGATATATTCCCGAAGCTGTAAGAAGCATGCTGCAGCATGCATTTGAGGATCTAAATTGTTCAGCGATCTGGTGCGGCTATTATGATGGAAACGAAAAGTCCAGGCGCTGCCAGGAAAAGTGTGGCTTTGTCTACCACCACACAGAGGAAAAGAAGCCTTGCCCGTTGATGGGGGACGTGAGGACAGAGCATTTCACTTATCTTACAAAGGAGCAGTGGATGGCAAAACTGACAAGGAAAACTACAGCCTGAAAAATTGTGATATAATAATTCCGCTGTGACAGAATCGTACAGTAAAGTGAACAAAGGAAGGAAGAATCATGAGTATACTTTCCTATTTTGCGGTGATAGCGCTTTTGATCGTTATCATCAGTGTGGTCAATGAAAAGTGGCTGCACATTCAGAGTGATATTGTCCTGATCCTGTTTACCCTGGGGATCAGCGTACTCCTGCTTTTGCTGGAACATATTCCGGAGTTTGCCCCCTATATCGGGGAAGTGAGAGCCCGTAACGATTTTGATTTTGCCTCCTATCTGTTGGATGGCGTGCTTTGCTTTATGTTATTTGCGGGGGCAAGCCGGGTATCGGTGCCCAAGTTTACACAGAATATGAGACCCATTACGCTCCTTGCCCTTGTGGGTACGGTGGTATCCTCCGCAGTATACGGATTTTTGTTTTATATCGTAGGTATGCTGTTCCATATCAATATGAGTCTGTGGCCCTGTATTCTCTTAGGGTGTATCGTATCGCCTACAGATCCCATCGCAGCCACGGGCATTTTGAACAAACTGGGCATGTCCAAGAATGTTACTTCCGTCATAGAGTGTGAGTCCCTGTTTAACGACGGAACCGGTGTGGCACTGTTTTTGTTTGTAAAAGGAATCCTGTCCCAGAAAAGCGGCGGGAATTTTTTCTATATCATGGGCAAGGAACTGTTTGGCGCCATCGGGGTGGCGTTTATCGTTTCATTCCTGCTTTTTGGACTCTTGCAGCTGACGAAAGATCCGATAAAACATATCCTGATCAGCCTGGCGGATGTCATGCTGGTCTATGTGATCTGCGAACACATGGGATTTTCGGGAGTGATCGCCTCCGTTGTCTGCGGTATGTATTTTGCGTATTGGAGGAACCGCATTTCCAGGAGGCTTGCGGTGCAGGATGCGGAGAAATTCTACGATCATTTCTGGGAGGTGGCAGACGGCATCCTGAATGCGGTATTGTTCGTCCTTTTGGGATTGTCTGTGATGAATGCAGCTGCAAGCAGATTTTTCCCTATTTTACTGCCTGTGGCTATCGTGACGGTCATCCTGTCCCGGTATGCGGGTGTGAGAGTCTGTACCTTTTTTATGGAAAAGGGGAGGCTGCCCGGCAATTACAGCGGCAGGGAATTTTCCCTGTTGATGACATGGAGTGCTTTGAAAGGCGGTCTGTCATTGGCACTGGCACTGGGCACCGCAGAGTTTTTGAGCGGTGAGGTATATCTCATCGTTCTGAACGTGGCCTATATTACCATACTGTTTACGGTTTTGGTACAGGGGCTGACAACAAAACGGGTCTACAGAGCCATTGAGGCAAAAAAGACCCGCAGAATCCAAGCAGAAAGGAACAGGTAATACACATGAAGATCATTATCGTCGGATTGGGGCAGACCGGAAAGTTGTTGGCGGCAGTTGCTTCACAGGAACATCATGATGTGGTAGTGGTGGACAGCAGGAGGGACGCCGTAGAGGAAGTGACGGAAAAGTATAATGTAAACGGCGTGGTGGGAAGCGGCGGTTCCCGCAAGATCCTGATACAGGCGGGAGCTGAGAGCGCAGATCTTCTGGTGGCACTGACGCCTTATGACGAATTGAATATCCTTTCCTGTATGACGGCCAAGAAGCTGGGAACAAGGGATACTTCCGCCAGGATCCGCTGCCCGGAATTCGATGAGGAGGAAGCCTACATCATGGCGGAATACGGCATCGACAGGCTGTTAAATCCGGAGAAGGAAGCGGCGAAGGAAATGCTGGGGCACATGGAATTGTCCGGCGCACTTCGGACGGAGGCTTTTTTTGATCAAAAGGTGATCATTGCCGAACTGGAGGTGGAGGAGGGCAGTCCGCTGGCTCATATGTCCGTACAGCAGGTCAAGGAATTTTTTGATACGGATATGCTGGTGGTGGCTGTCCATCGGAAAGAAGAGATTATGATCCCTGATGGAAATACCCATATCCAGTTGGGGGACAGGATCGAGATCATAGTGCCGGTCAAGGCGGTGCGTGATATTTTCCGCAGGCTTCATATGAAAAAGAAAAAGCAGGTGCAGAATATCCTGATGGTGGGCTGCGGTACAACAGGGTACTATCTGGCAAAGGAATTGGAATCTTCGGGGAGCTTTGTGAAGATCCTGGAAAATGATAAGGAAAGATGCATCGAGCTTTTGAAATTGTTCCCGCAGGCGCAGGTTGTATGTGGCGATGCCGTAGATACCCAGACGCTGAAGGAGGAGGGGATCGGAAGGATGGATGCATGCCTTTGTCTGACGGGAGATGACAGGACGAATCTGGCGGTATCCCTGTTTGCCCGTTCGGAAGGGGTATCCCGGGTGATCGCCAAGATCAATGAGATGAGCTATGAGCAGCTTTTGAAGAAAACGGACATCAATGTATGCGTATCCCCCAGCAGTGTCATTGTGGAAAGACTTCTGTCAGTCATCCGCAATCTGGCAAGCAGTGACCGTAGCTGGATCAAAAAGCTGTATCGCATTGCTGATGGGAAGGCAGAGGCGATCGCTTTTGAAGTATCGGATAGCTGCGGAAAAATTGATATCCCTTTCCGGTCGCCCGATTTCAAGCTGCGTAAGGGAGTCCTGATCGCTTCCATTATCCGGGGCCGTGATATTATCATACCGGACGGCAATAGCTGTATGCAGGCGGGAGACACGGTGGTGATCGTGACGGATGCAGATAATATTGTGAAAGAAATAGATGATATTTTTGTCTGAGATTTGTACAGAAGCACAAAACTGTGGTACAATGGCAGACGGTGTGTTATGGGCGCAGTAAGACTTTCAGTTTTTTGCGAAGCCGTGACAGACGCATGGACATATTGAAATTGGTGATGCCTTCCATGTCTGCCATTTCAGATATGGTGTAGCCCCAGATAAAATAGCGCTGAAAACGCTTGTATTCCTCCGGGGTCAGGGAAGCGCGCAGAGTCAGCTCCAACTCTTTTTTATGATAGGCGGAGTTGTGGTAGCGATGGAAAATGGGGTCGGAATCATCGTTGGTGATCAGTTCCATATTCTTTAATCTGCGGTAGAATTCTTTGATTTTATTCTGGGCAGTCAGGTAGAGCCATCCTGCCTGATTGGGATGATCCTTGAACTGATCCAGCTTTTCACAGGCAAGTGCGAAAGTATCAGCAGTGATATCGCTTGCTACGTATTCATCCTTTATATAGGAATATACATAGTGGTATATGTTTGAATGATATTTTTCGTAGATCCCGGAAATCAAGGATTCTTCCTCGGGGGTCAGCGTTGGTCTGTTCGTGTTCATCTTCGATCTCATTGTAAGTGTGATAATATTACTTTACATAATTTAACACCATTTTGTAGTATTATAAAACAGATTACAGGAAAAATGTAAAAATATTTTCTGACTATAAGAAAAATGAAGAAACAGGGAGTGGAATTCATGGTACCTATGGTAAGCATTATCGTGCCGGTTTATAACGCAGAAAAATATATTGAAAGATGCGTGGACAGCATACTGAACCAGGAGTATACGGATTTTGAGCTGATTCTGGCAGATGACGGAAGTGAGGACACGACCGGAGCTATCTGTGACGGATATGCGGCAAAGGACAGCCGGGTCCGGGTGATCCACAAGGAGAATACAGGGGTATCCGACACCAGGAACGGAGCCATAGAAAAGGCGAGAGGGACTTATCTGCAGTTTGTGGACAGTGACGACTGGATTACGCCGGATGCCACAAAACAGTTGATCAGGGCGGCTACCGAGAGAGATTGTGATATGGTGATCGCTGATTTCTACCGGGTGGTGGGAGAGAGGGTGTCTCCAAAGGGTGATATCGACGAGGACGGCTTCCTTACCCGGGAAGAATTTGCGGCCCACATGATGGAGAATCCGGCGGACTTTTACTATGGTGTGCTCTGGAACAAGCTGTACCGGCGTGATATTGTGGAAAAGTATCATCTGCGTATGGATGCAGAGATCAGTTGGTGCGAGGATTTTATGTTCAATCTGGAGTATATCCGTCATGCCGAGAGATTTTATGCTTTGAAGACACCGGTTTATTACTATGTAAAGACAAAGGGGTCTTTAGTGAGCCAGGGAGCCAGCATCACAAGGACCATCAAGATGAAGCTGATGGTATTTGAATATTACAACAATTTTTATAAGCATGTGCTGGATGAAGCAGACTACGAAAAGAACCGGCTGCAGGTCTACAAATTCCTGATAGATGCTGCCGGGGACGGGATCGTACCCCTGTCCCTTCTGCCCGGTTCAAGAAAGCTGGGGGACGAGCGCACCAGCGCAAGTCCCGACGCAGTGGCCGGCGAAGGGATCCTGATGGATGCCTACAGGAATCGCAAGCTGCTGGAATATTATCTGGAACCTGTGGCAGTGAAGCACGATATGACGCTGGTGGAGGCAAGACTGCTTTTGTATTTGAGCCATGCAAAGTCGGTACATACCCGGAAGGAACTGGTGGATTGTACGGATATTTCCCGGGGACGGCTCTCCTACACGCTGCAGAAGCTGGTTTCCAAAGGATATATCAAGGTGGAGGAGACCAAAAGCGACAAGGGCACCGAAAAGCTGTTGACCATTACGCTGCTTTCGGCAGCAGACAGGGTGCTGGCAGATTTTGCCATTGCCCAGAAGGATTTTGATTGTGCAAGATTTTCCGGATTGTCAGAGGAAGAGATCTCGCAGTATGAGCTTTTGGCGGAAAAGATCAAGAAAAATATCCAAAAAGTATTAATGTAAGGGAAATTTCTTTGCAAACCAAGGAAAATGTGCTATAGTAAAAGTGGAAATGCGGCACGGATGCTGCGTTGCTGATGCATGGGTATCACACAAGGAGGTAGTGTTATGGGTATCAATCTTCAGGCAAAAACAGATTATTCTTTTTTGTTCTCAGGAATGGGGACGACAGGAACCTACGGATCGGGCACAAGCAGTTGGCTTTCCGATTATGCCAGCATCAAGAACGGAAGCTACGGCAAGCTGATGAAGGCATATTATGGGAAGAACAGCAGTGATTCCGTAAAGAAACTGGCTCAGAATACGGAAGTCAATCGGAATCAGAAAACGGCGCTCAGCGAGACTGCCAAGGCGTATACCAAGGTACAGAGTACTACGGATGCATTGAAGGAGTCCGCAGATGCCCTTCTTGCCAAAGGAAAAGACTCTCTGTTTGCAAAAGACAGGCAGGATCAGGATAAGATCTACAGTGCGGTGAATGCTTTTGTGCAGGATTACAATCAGGTGCTTTCCGCAGCCGATGACGTAGATAACAATACCATCGCAAACAGGGTGGACAGTATGGTAAATACCACTTCTGTCAATGCAAAGCTTTTGGGACAGGTGGGTATCACTATCAATCAGGACAATACATTGTCCCTTGATAAGGAGGCATTTCTCAAGGCGGACATGAGCAGGGTGGAAAGTCTGTTCGGCAGCACCGGTTCTTATGGTTACAGCGTATCCGCATCTGCGTCCATGATCAATTATAATGCGGACTATGCACTGTCCAAGGCGGACACCTATACCTTTAACGGCAGTTACAACAGTGCTTACAACACAGGAGCCCTTTTCAACTCTTATTTTTAATAAATTTAGAAATTGTTTAAAAAATTTAAAAAATAATGTTGACATTTTGCAGGAAACCATTTATACTATGACTTGTTCGCAGGAATGGCGGAATTGGCAGACGCGCACGGTTCAGGTCCGTGTGGTAGCAATACCATGAGAGTTCAAGTCTCTTTTCCTGCATCAGAAACGACTTGCTTGGGCAGGTCGTTTTTTTGTGTTGTATTTTACCCGGGAAAAAAGTAAAATATAAAATCATAGAGATTTGAGAAAACGGGAGAGGAAGACCGGGCGGAGTCAATGACCACATCAAAAAAGGAAGTTACTGGCAAAAACGACATAGAGGGAAAAGCAGAGGGGAAGGAATGGTATCAGCTGGACTTGTCGGCAATCGTGTATCCTACACTCCAGAGGCGGGATTTTTCTTCCGTGTACCGCTTGTCGGTGCTTTTGAAGGAAGAAGTCGATCCCAAGGTGTTGCAAGAGGCCGTGGATCGGACTATGCCGCACTTCCCCACCTACAAGGCGGCCATCCGAAAAGGTTTGTTCTGGAGATATCTGGAGCCCAATGACCGTCCCGGACCTTTTGTCAAAAAGGATGTGAAAAATCCTTGTCAGCCTATGAGTTTCAAACAGGACAACCGCTATCTGGTGCGGTTCTATTATTATGGCTGCCGCATCGCCCTGGAGGCGCATCACAGTCTGGGAGACGGGACCGGAGGAATGTGCGTGCTGCAGACTGTGACGGCAGAGTATCTGCGGCTTTTAGGGCATGAGGAGATCGAGAACGGCGGGTTTGTTTTAGATATCCATGAAAAGCCGGACAGGGAAGAACTGGAGGATGCATATATGAAATATGCAAACGCCAAGGTGTGTCCTCCAAGGCCGGGTGAAAAAGCCTATCGCATCCACGGCACGAAAGAGCCCTTTTATACGTTGAATATCATTGACGGCATCATGTCGGTCAAAGAGGTGATGGCAGTCGCCAAAGGCTATGATGCCACGATTACGGAATATCTGAATGCGGTGCTTTTGTATGCACTGATGAAGAAGCAGGAGGCAGACTGGCATATCAGGCTGCGGCCCGTTAAGATCGCCATGCCGGTGAACTTGCGCAGATTTTTCCCCTCCAGGACCCTTAGAAATTTTATTACCATGATCTATCCGGGGATCGATCCCAGGCTGGGGGAATATACTTTTGAAGAAATCGTCGTGCAGGTTCGCAATTATATGCGCTATTACCTGAATGAAAAATTTCTGCGGGGGGACATCACCACCAATGCCCAGACCCAGAGGAATCCGTTTATCCGTGTGGTGCCGCTGTTCATCAAGGATTTGGTGGTGCGGATGTTCTATGCCAAGGTGCAGGATCAAAATTCCTCGGCAGGACTGACCAACATGGGTGCCCTGAAAGTGCCGGAGCGCATGAAACCTTATATTGAACGGTTTGATATCTATATGGGGCAGCCCTTCTCCAACAGAACAAACTGTGCCGTTATCAGCTTTGAAGATATCCTGACCATCAATTTTGCCAGCAGCATCATTGAGGCCGATGTGGAGAGGATCTTTTTTAGAAAGCTGGTGCAGGACGGCATTCATGTAAAGATAGAAAGCAACCGAACCATGGATCCCCCCGAGTAGGATGCAGAGGAAACAGAAAAATACAGTTTTTGGAATGCTGTATGGAAAGGAAATTATGTCATATTGTGTGAATTGCGGTGTGGAGCTGGACGCTTCCGCCAAGGCTTGTCCCTTATGTAATACACCCGTCATCAATCCCAAGCAGCCTGTGCGGGAATCAAAAACGCCTTTCCCGGAGGAGAAGGAAAAGGTGGAGACGGTGAAAAGAAAGGATATGGGCATCCTGCTGACTACGGTAGTGCTGGCCACTGCCATCACCTGTGCCCTGCTAAATGCCTTTGTGTTTCAGGGAATCATATGGTCCCTGGCGGTGATCGGGGTATGTGTGGTCCTGTGGGTGATCTTAGTGCCCGTGGTGATCTATCACAGGCTGCCTGTCTATGTATCACTTTTGTTTGACGGGATCGCAGTGGCAGTGTATCTGTATATGTTGGTGTATATGATCCGCAGCGATGCCTGGTTCTGGGGACTGGGACTGCCTATTGTGGCTTATGTGACGGCGCTTGTGGAACTGACAACGGTCTGTCTGCGCAAACTGCCCCGTTCTTTCCTGACAGGCGCCCTTTACATCATTACCGGTATCGGGCTGTTGTGCGGGGGACTTGAGGTATTGATCGACAGATATGTGGCAGGTGCGGTGAGCCTGCGGTGGTCGGCGGTGGTGATGACGGTGTGCGTCATCGTGGATATCGCTATCATTACCATGCTGTCCCGGCGCAGACTCCGCAACATGGTGCGCAGGCGGTTGCATTTTTGATGGAAGGAAAGATTTTATGGCAAAAGTGAGCAAAAGAGACCAAAAGCTCATGCGGCTTGTCAAAAGCGTGCATGGCATGGTGGAAACTACCGATCTGGAAAAGCACAGACAGTCCCAGGACCATATCGGAACGATCCTGGGTAACAATAAGGAAGTGGGATACACGGAGACAGATATTCAGGGAATGTATGGGGAATGGGTCAGAGTGAACAGGGCCCATAGAAAGGAATATGTGATCCTGCACTGTCACGGGGGAGGATACTCCACGGGAAGCAGTCTCTATGCCAGGACGCTGACCTCCAAGCTGGCAGCCTCCACTTCCATGGACGTGCTTTGTTTTGATTACCGGCTGGCGCCGGAACATCCCTATCCCGCAGCGCTTAAGGATGCCATGAGGGCGTGGGACTATCTCATGCTTTTAGGGTATGGTGCCCAAAATGTGATCCTCACCGGAGATTCGGCGGGTGGAAATCTGGCGCTTGCTTTGGTGTTGAAATTGAAGGAGGAGGGAAGGATGCTGCCCAGGGGATTGGTCCTCATGTCTCCATGGACGGATCTGACATCCTCCGGGAAATCTTTCCGGACCAAGGCGGAGGTGGACCCCATTCTGGATGCGGAGTATATCGGCCGGATGACAAGGGCTTATGCAGGGGACAGGGATGTGAAGGAACCACTGATCTCCCCGCTGTTCGGGGACTTTGAGGGATTTCCCCCCGTGTATATCCAGGTGGGGGACAACGAGATTTTGTTAAGCGATTCCCTGCGGCTGTACAAGGCGCTTACAGAGGCAGGGGTGTCTGCCAGGCTGGAGAGCTTTCCGGGAATGTGGCATGTATTCCAGATGTCTCCTTTTAAGACAGCCAATGAAGCCATGGATAAGAATGCACAGTTCATTTTTGATATCTGCCGTTGATCGGCAGATATTTTTTGCAAAAAATAAAAGGAATTTTTGGGGGAGCGCAGAATAAAAAGAACAGGGTTATTGTTTGTGGATTCTTTTTTAGGCGCCCGGCGCCGGAATGAGAGGCAAATATGACAATCAGAGAAAGTTTGGAACAGTGGGAAAAGGACTATTTAAGTCCTTATGCTGCACTGAGCATGAATTCCAAGGGAAGGCTGAAGCCGGAGGAGCAGTGTGATATCAGGCCGGTGTTCCAAAGGGACCGCGACCGTATCATCCATTGTAAATCCTTCCGCAGGCTGAAAGATAAGACACAGGTGTTCCTAACCCCCGAAGGCGATCATTACAGGACAAGACTGACCCATACCCTGGAGGTATCCCAGAATGCCCGTACCATTGCAAAAGCATTAAAGCTGAACGAGGAACTGGTGGAGGCTATCGCTCTGGGACATGACTTGGGGCATACCCCTTTCGGGCATGCAGGGGAAAGAGCGCTAAACAGAGTGTGCCCATATGGATTTGAACACAGTGAGCAGAGCGTCAGGACAGTGGACCGTCTGGAAAAGGGCGGGCAGGGGCTGAATCTGACTTACGAGGTGCGGGACGGCATCTTAAACCACCAGACCATCGGAAAGCCCCATACCCTGGAGGGCAAGGTGGTAAGATTTTCCGATAAGATCGCATATATCCACCATGATATGGATGATGCCGTGCGGGCAGGTATCTTAAAGGAGACCGATGTGCCCATGGAGATCAGGGAGGTGCTGGGTTCCACGCCCGGTGAGAGACTGGATCATTTCATCCATGACATTGTTACCAACAGTATGGGCAAGAACGACATCATCATGTCGGCGCCGGTGGCGGAGGCCATGAAAAAGATCCGGCAGTTCATGTTTGAGCGTGTCTATAAGAATCCCATAGCCAAGAGCGAGGAAGGTAAGGCAGAGAACCTGATGGAGACTCTGTACTATCATTTCTTAAAGAATATTGATGAGATGCCGGAGGAATTCCTGAATCTGATCAGCGAAGGGGAACCGCGGGAAAAGGTGGTCTGTGATTATGTGGGAGCCATGACCGACCGTTTTGCCATAGCCATGTATGAGGAGATCTACATACCGAAATCGTGGCAGATCTAAGGAGCATTACATGTATTATTCAGAAGAACTGATTGAAGAAGTCAGGATGAAGAACGACATCGTGGACGTGGTGTCGGGATATGTAAAATTACAGAAAAAAGGGAGCAGCCATTGGGGACTGTGCCCCTTTCACAATGAAAAATCGCCGTCCTTCTCGGTATCGGGGGCCAAGCAGATGTATCACTGTTTCGGCTGCGGAGCCGGGGGGAATGTGTTTACCTTTGTGATGAATTATGAGAACTTCACGTTCCCGGAAGCGGTGAAGGCGCTGGCGGACCGTGCCGGGGTAAAGCTGCCGGAGATGGAATACACTCCGGAGATGAAGCAGCGTGCTGACAGGCGCTCAAGGCTCCTTGAGGTAAATAAGGAAGCCGCCAAGTATTTCTATTATCAGCTTCGGACCCCTCACGGGGAGGTGGGACAGAAGTACCTGCAAAAGAGAGCTTTGACGGAGGAGACCATGCACAGGTTTGGGCTGGGCTATGCCGGCAAAAATGGCGCTCTTCTGGTAGAATACTTGCGAAAGAAAGGTTTTGAGGATGACTTGATCAAGGAGGCGGGCTTGGCCACCTTTTCTGAAAAGAACGGACTTTTGAGTCAGTTCTGGAACCGGGTCATGTTCCCCATTCAGGACATCAACAACCGGGTCATCGGATTCGGAGGGCGTGTCATGGGGGATGGCGAGCCAAAGTATCTGAACTCGCCGGAAACCCCGGTCTTTGATAAACGGAGGAATCTGTACGGGCTGAATTTTGCAAGGACCGCAAGGAGTGGCAACATCATTCTCTGCGAGGGGTATATGGATGTGATCGCCATGCATCAGGCGGGATTCACCCAGGCGGTGGCATCTTTGGGAACGGCATTTACCGTGGAGCAGGCGGCTCTTTTGCACCGCTATACGGAGAATGTGCTTCTTGCTTATGATAGCGACGGCGCCGGAGTGAAAGCTGCCCTGAGGGGGATCGGCATTCTCAGGGAAGTGGGGCTGACGGGCAAGGTCATCAACATGAAGCCCTATAAGGACCCGGATGAATTTATCAAGAATCTGGGCAGAGAGGCTTTTCAGGAGCGGATCGATAAGGCGGAGAACAGCTTTTTCTTTGAGATCAGGATCTTGGAGGAGCAGTATGACCAGAAAGATCCGGAAGCAAGGACCAGGTTTCACCGGGAAATTGCAAGAAAGCTCTGTCAGTTCACGGAGGAGGTAGAGCGGGAAAATTATCTGCAGGCGGTGGCGGAAAAGTATTTCATCCGCTGCGACGATCTGCGCAAGTTAGTGATCAGCTATGCTTCCCAGACAGGTCTGGCAAAGCCTATAGAGCGGCCAAGGAGCGGAATCCGGCAAAAGAACAGTCCGGAGGAAAATGGCAAAAAGGCCCAGCGGCTTTTGATCACCTGGATCACGGACGAGCCTGCACTCTACCAAAAGGTAAAGAAGTATGTGACCGCACAGGATTTTACGGAGGAACTGTACAGACAGGTGGCAGAGCGTCTGTTTGCGGATCTGGAAGCCGGGAACTACAATCCGGCCGGCATCATCAGCATGTTCGAAGACGAAGAACAGCAGAGGGAAGCGGCAGCTTTGTTTAACACCACGCTGCCTAAACTGCAGACCAGACAGGAGAGGGAAAAGGCGTTCCACGACATCCTTATGACCGTGAAAAAGAACAGTTATGAATATTATACTGCAAAGCTGGGAACAGATGTAAATGCCTTAAAACAGGTAATTGATGGTAAAAAAGCACTGGAAGAGCTGGCAAAAACGCATATTTCGCTGGATGCGGGTCAAGAATAAAAGAAGAAAGCAAAATAAAAATAGTAAAATGAGAATAAAGTGAGGAAACCACGAAAATGGACGAAAACACACAGGCAAAATTTGATGAGAAAATGAAAGAACTCCTGAATCTGGCAAAGAAGAAGAAAAATGTCCTGGAATACCAGGAGATCAATGAATTCTTTGCGGATATGCCTCTGGAGGAAGAACAGTTCGAGCGTATTCTTGAGCTGCTGGACCAGAATAATGTGGACGTGCTGCGTATCACAGAGGATGATGATGTGGATGACGAGGAGATCATCCTGACGGAAGAGGATGAGGTGGATGTAGAGAATCTGGATCTGACCATTCCCGACGGCGTCAGCATCGAGGATCCTGTCCGCATGTATCTGAAGGAGATCGGCAAAGTACCCCTGCTCAGCGCTGAGGAGGAGATCGAACTGGCAAAGAGGATGGAGCTTGGCGACCAGGAGGCAAAGAAGCGTCTGGCCGAGGCCAACTTACGTCTGGTGGTCAGCATCGCCAAGCGTTATGTGGGCCGGGGCATGCTGTTCCTTGACCTGATCCAGGAGGGAAATTTAGGACTGATCAAGGCCGTGGAAAAGTTTGATTACAGAAAGGGTTATAAGTTCTCCACCTATGCTACCTGGTGGATCCGACAGGCCATCACCAGAGCCATTGCAGACCAGGCAAGGACCATTCGTATCCCCGTACACATGGTGGAGACCATCAACAAGCTGATCCGCGTCAGTCGTCAACTGTTACAGGAGCTGGGAAGAGAGCCTTCTCCCGAGGAGATCGCAGAGGAGATGGGCATGCCTGTGGAACGTGTGCGTGAGATCTTAAAGATCAGTCAGGAGCCGGTGTCCTTAGAGACACCTATCGGCGAGGAGGAGGACAGCCATCTGGGAGATTTCATTCAGGATGACAATGTGCCTGTTCCTGCGGATGCAGCGGCGTTTACTCTGTTGAAGGAACAACTGGTGGAGGTGCTTGGAACGCTTACCGAGAGGGAGCAGAAGGTGCTTCGCCTGCGTTTTGGACTGGATGACGGACGTGCCCGCACGCTGGAGGAGGTGGGTAAGGAGTTCAATGTTACCCGTGAGCGTATCCGTCAGATCGAGGCAAAGGCACTGCGCAAGCTGCGTCATCCCAGCAGGAGCAGAAAACTGAAGGATTATCTGGACTGATGATGGACAAACCTAAAAGAGATGTGGTGATTTCAGAACGTCTGCAGGCCCTTGCCGGGATGGTGACGCCGGGCAATGTGGTGGCGGATATCGGCTGCGATCATGGGTTTCTCCCTATTTTCCTGGTACAGAGGGGACTGTGCCCGAGAGTGCTTGCCATGGATGTCAGGAAGGGGCCTCTTTCCAGGGCTGAGGAGCATATCGCGGCTTACGGACTGGAGGATTACATAGAGACCAGGCTTTCGGACGGACTTGGCGCATACAGGGCCGGTGAAGCACAGACCTGTGTCTGCGCAGGCATGGGCGGCAGATTGATGCAGAAGATCCTGACAGAGGGCAGAAAAAAGGCAGAGAGCTTTCAGGAGCTGATCCTGCAGCCTCAGTCAGAACTGGCGGATTTTCGCAGATTCTTAAGGAAATCGGGTTATCGCATGATTCAGGAGAATATATTATGTGAGGAAGGCAAATATTATTTCCTGATGAAGGTATGCCCCGAAACAGACCCGGAAGAGTCGGAAGCATCCAAAGAGGATCTGGAGCTGTGGGACAGATATGGAAAGGAGCTTTTAAACAGCAGGCATCCGGTTTTAAAAAGGTATCTGGAAGATGCTCTGAGAACTGCGGAACAGATACAAGAGACGGTTTTGGAGAAGAGCAGGGAGCGTTCCGGGGAACGGCTCGGAGAAATCGGGGCCGAGATCGCCTGGCTTAACCGGGCATTGATGTTTTACGGGCCGGGGCAGTAAGGGACCGGAGGGTTTATGTTAAAAAAGAGAAGGGCAGGAAAGAGAATGGTTACAGTAACGATAAACGGAGAGCGGAAGACCTATCCTGATGGAACTACTTATGAGACTGTGGTAAATGAGTACCAGGAGCAATACGATCACCTGATCGCAGTGGTGGCTGCAGACGGAAAGATCAGAGAACTTTTTAAGAAGATCAATAAGGACTGTACAGTTACTTTCTTTACACTGAATGATGATGTGGGTTACAAGACTTATGTGCGCACGGCTACCATGCTGTTCTTAAAAGCAGTGTTCGATGTGTTCGGACCGGAGGCGGCACAGGAATGCAGAGTGGATTTTGCTATCGGCCACGGCTCCTTTATCACACCGAAAGGAAAGATTCCGGCTACCGCGGAAAATGCGGAAAAGATCAAGGACCGCATGAAAGAACTGGGAGAGCAGAAGGCGCCCTTCATGAAGCGTTCCTATCCGTTGGATGAAGCCATGGAGCTTTTCAGACAGAAAGGAATGAAGGATAAGGAGAAGCTGTTCCGCTACCGTAGGAGTTCGGCGGTCAACATCTATGAGATCGGCGGATATTACGATTATTATTATGGTTATATGCTGCCCCATGCCGGGTATGTGAAGCAGTTCGACGTGATGGCATATGAGGATGGGTTCATGCTGCTATTGCCCACCAAGAAGGACCCGTCAAAGGTGGAACCTTTTAAGGAGCAGAGAAAGCTTTACGAGACCTTGCGGGCATCGGAAGAATGGGCGGAAAAGATCGGTCTGGAGACCATCGGTGATCTCAACGACAGGGTCTGCACGGACTCTCTGAGCGAGCTGATCCTGGTGCAGGAGGCACAGCAGGAGCGCAAGATCGGGGAAATTGCACAGGATATCGTGAATCGGGGAGGAGTAAAGTTCGTGATGATCGCAGGCCCTTCGTCTTCCGGCAAGACCAGCTTCTCCTATCGACTGTCCATACAGCTTCGGACATTGGGCAAGACCCCACATCCCATCGCCCTGGATGACTATTTCGTGGACCGGGAGTTTACCCCAAGGGATGAGAATGGAGATTACAATTTTGAATGCCTGGAAGCCATCGACGTAAAGGGATTCAATGAAGATATGATACGGCTTTTGAACGGGGAGAGGGTGGAACTTCCCACGTTCAATTTCAAGACGGGAAAGCGGGAGTACCGCGGTAATTTCAAACAGCTGGGCCCGGATGATATCCTGGTGCTGGAAGGCATACACGGTCTCAATGAGAAGATGTCGTATGCCCTGCCCAGTGAAAGCAAATATAAGATCTATATCAGCGCCCTGACTACCATCAATGTCGATGAACACAATAGGATACCTACCACGGACGGCAGACTCCTTCGCCGCATGGTCAGGGATGCCAGGACCAGGGGCGCCGATGCCAAGAGGACCATCGGCATGTGGCCTTCCGTGCGCCGTGGGGAGGAGGAGAACATCTTTCCTTTCCAGGAGGAGGCGGACGCCATGTTCAACTCTGCACTCATCTATGAGCTTGCCATGCTCAAGCCGTTTGCAGAGCCGCTGTTGTTTCAGATCACCAAAGAGGACCCGGAGTATTATGAGGCAAAGCGTCTGCTAAAATTTTTGGATTATTTTTTAAGCGTACCCAGCGAGAAGCTGCCCAACAATTCTATCAGTAGGGAATTCGTGGGCGGAAGCTGTTTCAGAGTGTAGCATCAAAGTTGTGTGCTGCCCGGAAGTGCCGGGCGAAAAGACTGTTATATTAAGGAGAAAAGCAATGGGATACAAGGAGAAGGTCACCAGCCTGTTTTATCATACCGGCAATCGGATCATCAGTGTGGCGGGCAGCGTGATCTTTTTCTTTCTCTGCTGGTACTCTTTCCGTTATACGCAGTATATGCCGCCTTTTTCCCTGGAATTTCCGGTGAATGTGGCGGATTCCATGCTCAGGAATCTTTTGGCTCTGGGTCTTTTGGCAGCTATGACGGTGGGACTTGCGGCGGCAGAAAGAAAATTGGAGCCCAAGGTACAGAGGGGGATCTCCACCGTGTTGTCGCTGCTTATGGTTTCCTGGATACTGTTTGCATCCCTCTGGTGGATCGGCTCGGCGGAGAGGGTGCCGGGTTCTGACCAGCTTTATGTCTGCAATGATGCCAGCGCATTCATGCAGGATATCTATCTTTCCCTGGAGCCGGGCTATTATTGTGATAAGTATCCTCAGCAGTTGGGACTGATCGCACTTTTGGAGGTATTGTTCTCCATAGTGGGCCCCTACAATTTTTTTGCGGTTGAGGTGGTGTGTGCCTTTATGGCACCCTGTATTGCCTTTTTCGGTTACCGGATCGTAAGGGAGGTCACAGTAAGCCTGACAGCCTCTGTGCTTTACTGTGTGATGATGACTTGTTGTCTGCCCCTTGTCTTTTATACCAGTTGGGTTTATGGTGAGATCCCCGGCGTGTTCTTTTCTTTCCTGGCAGTGATGCTGGCTTTTCGGTATGCCAATCGGAAGCATTGGCTGTATCTGGTGGGAACGGTGGCTGCTTTTTCACTTGCCGTGCTGGTGCGGAAGAACTCCATTATCCTGGCGGTGGCCTTTGGGCTGGCGGCATTTTTGTATGCCCTCCGAAAAAAGGACAGGAAGCTTTTGGTTACGGCGCTTTGTGCAGTGCTCGTTCCCTGCGTGGCATTTTGGGGCATCCAGGAAATGTATGAGATACGTTCCGGGGTGGAAAAGTCCTCCGGAATCCCTTCCACTGCGGGTATTTCTTTGGGATTGCAGGAAAAGGACGGCAGGTATGGCTGGGACTGGGGATACGAGGGGGAAGTCTACGCTGACTGCGGAAATGACAAGGAGAAGGCAGATGCCGTGTACAGGCAGGATATCAGTGAGCGGCTTAAGGTGTTTGCTGACCAGCCGGCTTATGCAGTTCATTTCTTTAAGGAAAAGCAACTGTCCCAATGGAATGCGCCTCTGTATCAGTCCTATTATTTCAGCCAGAATTATTCCCAGGAAAATCCCCCGGCACAGGATTCCCTGACAAACCGGCTGAGTACGGAATATTTTGGCCTTTTGCTCTTTGTCTGTGACAGGCTGCAGTTTGTGCTGTATGTGGGCATGCTTTTGTATTTTCTCCTGGCAGTGAGAAAGGACAGCGATATGCTGCAGCATGTACTGGCGGTCATGGTCATCGGAGGGTTCTTCTTTAGTATGATCTGGGAGGCAAAGGCAAGATATATCATGCCTTATTACATGGGAATGTTCCCGGTGGCTGCGCTGGGCTACAGGCAGAGTGTCCTGTGGTGCAGGAAGGTATGGGACAGATACAGGGACTGCAGAGCAGAGGGCATGAAAACGTCTGAGGCAGATCCGGCAAAGGAAACAGGGGATGCGCAGGACAATATCATCCCGTTTCAAAAGAAGCGGTGAGAAATTCCTTGCATTTGGGAAAAGCGGAAGCTATAATGAAAAAAGTGTAAGTAAGACAAACGATCGCGGCTGTACTCGTACAGGTGAGGAAAGTCCGGGCTTCACAGGGCAGGATGCCAGATAACGTCTGGTGGAGGCGACTCCAAGGACAGTGCAACAGAAAGATACCGCCTAAGCTCCGGCTTGCTGAAGCTTAGGTAAGGGTGGAAAGGCAGTGTAAGAGACTACCGTCCGTCTGGTAACAGGCGGAGCCATGTAAACCCCATCCGAAGCAAGACCAAACAGAAGGCCACAGGCTTGCCCGGCCTGCCTTCAGGTAGGTCGCTTGATGCGGCTGGCGACAGCCGTACTAGATAGATGATCGTTCGCGACATAACCCGGCTTATCGTCTTGCTTACACTGAAAAAGAGATTGTGGGAGACCGATCCTCCAACATGGAAATTGGGGGATAAGGAACGGTAAGCGGGCCGCCTGGCTTTCAAAAGCAGGCGGCCTGCTTTATCAGATCCCTTACCGGAATTATGCGGCTGGATTAGGATGAGTGAAATAAGAACTTTTCGAGATGGTAAATCATACTGGTTGTTTTATGCATTATCATTTTCCGGGTAATAGCATCGGGCTTCTCAATCCAAACCAGTGCATATATAACAGATGATTTTGTTGTATCTGAAGACGGAAGTGAAATTGCTGTTAAAGTAGGTGTTGGTTCTTCAATGAGATATGTAAGAGGGTATAGTAGAGTTAGATAAATCAGTTGTTATTGGGACAAACACAGACCGGTAGTCTGTAAAAAGGATAAAGCATGATAGCAAGTACAATTGTATTGATAATTATATCTTTAATATATCTAAAAATAGATATGGATAAGAGACGGAAAAAAGAAGATTCTGACGGGATAGAAAGAAAAAGCCTGGCAATCTTAGGGATGATGTTTGGAGCCATTCTTGGAATAATGATCTTTATAATTTTGTGGAGATTGGTTGATACTACGATTTTTAGTGTTGGACCGTTTGTTATTCTGGGAACAATCCTTGGAAGCAAAATAACTAAATCTGATGACGATAAAAAGGAAAGAATTACAAGATATAAGAAAATTGTTAACATGGGTATTATATTTATTATTTTCATGAGCATAGTATGTGTTATTATTTTTGGAATTAAGGTTGTTCCGGTAAAAGATCGAATATCCTGTGCAAACCTGCCGGAGCAGATATATGTATATTCAGAAGATAATTATTATGCATTTCAGTCAGGGTCAGACTGTTCCGGCTATGCAACGGCATACATACTTAGAAATCAAGGGATTGACATTGAGGGAGAGGATCTTTATAAAGAATTTGATAAGTTTTTTGGGTATGTTGCAGTTCATAATATTGTTGATAAACTAAAAGAATATGATATAAAAGCATATGCTTATCACGGGAATATCGAAACATTAAAATGTAGATTAAACCAGGGTAAGCCCGTTATTGCACTTGTAACCATTGCCATAGACAGATCTAATGGATTGCACTATTTTGCTATTGTCGGGTACGATGAAGAATACATATATGTGGCCGATTCAACAAAACCATATACAAATGTATATGATAAAAAGCAATATAATAGGAAATTAACATATGAGCAATTTGAAAGTATATGGAATACAAGTATTTATCCTGTAAAAAATGTATATATTACGGTTGACTGAGCGAATTCTTTAGAGCGTGGGATGCTTCTTGCCCGAAGGGCAAGAAGATGGGGGAAAAGATACAGAAAAATTTCAGTTTGTAGAAGACAACTCCCAAGTGACCGGGAACATTTCCCCGAAAAGGGTGAAAAGAAACGTAAGAGGATCAGAATTGAAGAAAATCAGGACAACTATTAAAAAGATAAAATTCATAGTGACGGTGCTTGGGCTGTTGCTGCTTATGGGTTGCGGGAAGCAGGATAACAGTCTGCTGGGACAGGCAGAAGTCCTGTCGGCAGATCAGGATGGCTTCACCGGCTCCCTTGCTGCCGCAGTGGAAATAACTGCGGGAAATCAGTATGGCAGGGGAGTTGTTTATGACAGGGATGAGCAGGGACTCATCCTGGTGACCGCAGGACACGTCATACCGGCGGCAACGGAAGCGGATGGCATCAGCATTACCTTTCAGGACGGACAGACAGCGGTGTGCAGCGGATACGCCTTGGCCGCAGAAGCCGACTGTGCTTTTCTTAGGGTATTCATGGAAGATATCCCGGCAGAAGGGCAGGAGGACTATCAGCCGGTGAAAAAGGACAGGGATCAGTTTGATGCCCTGGAGAGCGGAACTGGGATATTCCTGGCAGACCCCCGGGCAGATAACGAGCTGGGATGTCATTTTGCCATGGTGGTAGAGAACTGGATCTACGTGGAGGACTTTTCCCAGCACATGATGCTGCTTTCCGGGGAAGCCTACGCCGGAATGTCCGGGGCCGGCGTGTTTGACGAGGAAGGCTGTTTCCTTGGCATCCTGTGCGGCGG
Organism: Lachnospiraceae bacterium; assembly: GCA_017621075.1. Classification (GTDB taxonomy): domain Bacteria; phylum Bacillota; class Clostridia; order Lachnospirales; family Lachnospiraceae; genus Acetatifactor. The sequence continues at coordinate 33,758 of JAGATV010000027.1, read as the reverse complement.
CAGCGACGCAGGGGAACTGGCGGTGCTTCCCTACAGTGTGATCGAAACCAACTATGGGGAAGTGTCCGGGAAGGAGAGGTTTTGAAATAATTGAGAAAACTTTTAGATTCCTATTATTGACAACCCCGTAAATATGGTAGAAAATAGAGTTCAGTGGATTTTGGAACTTTATATAAAGAAAGGATTGGTAGAAATGACAAAGATTGATGTAGTATCCGGTTTCCTTGGAGCAGGCAAGACTACTCTGATAAAAAAATTGTTGAAGGAGGCACTTGACGGCAGCAAGACTGTTCTGATCGAGAATGAATTCGGTGAGATCGGCATTGACGGCGGATTTTTGAAAGAGTCCGGCATCGAGATCAAGGAGATGAATTCCGGCTGTATCTGCTGTTCCCTGGTAGGAGATTTTGGCACGTCCTTAAAGGAGGTCATCCATACTTATGCACCCGAGCGTATCCTGATCGAGCCCTCCGGTGTGGGAAAGCTTTCCGATGTGCTCAAGGCTGTTGAGGATGTGGCAGGCTCCCTGGATGTGCAGATCAACAGTGCGGTTGCAGTGGTAGATGCCTCCAAGTGTAAGATGTATCTCAAGAATTTCGGTGAGTTCTTTATCAACCAGATCGCTTATGCGGGAACCATTATCTTAAGCAGGACCGACAAATTGTCTCCTGAAAAGATCTCTGCCTGCGTGGAAATGATCCGTCAGCACAATGAGAAGGCGACCATCATTACCACACCTTTGGCGCAGCTTGACGGAAAGACTGTCCTTGAGACCATCGAAGGCAAGGACAAGCTGGAGGGACTGATGCAGGAGATGATGGAGAAGGCTGAAGAAGAGCATGAGCATCACCATCATGAACACCACCATCATGACGGCGAGTGTTGCCATCATGACCACGACCATGAGGAGCATGAGCATCATCACGACCATGACCATCACCATCATCATGCGGATGAAGTATTTACCAGCTGGGGCATGGAAACCCCCAATGTGTACAGTGCAGAAGAGATCGAAAAGATCCTCACTGCTTTGGACAGCGGCGAGTACGGCACCATTCTTCGGGCCAAGGGAATGGTTGCTGCCGAGGACGGAAGCTGGATCTATTACGATTATGTTCCCGAGGAACATGAAGTCAGAAGCGGGAATCCTCAGGTGACAGGCAAGATCTGTGTCATCGGCTCCAAGCTGGAGGAAGAGAAGCTGGCTGTATTGTTTGGCAAATAGAGAAAGGCGGCAGTATTATGAAACCGGTCTATATGATAAATGGTTTTCTGGAGAGCGGTAAGACGGAATTCATCACTTTTACGTTAAATCAGCCCTACTTTCAGATCAAAGGAAAGACTCTGCTCATTTTGTGTGAGGAGGGCGAGATAGAATACGATGAGGGACTGCTTGCAAAGAGCCGCACCGTGCTGGAACTCATTGAGGATGAAGCGGATTTTAACCCTGCCCATCTCACGGAGCTTGAAAAGAAACATAAGCCGGAGCGTATCATCATCGAGTACAACGGTATGTGGAATTTTAAGAATATGAAGCTGCCCTGGTACTGGAAGATCGAACAGCAGATCACTACCATTGACGGCTCTACTTTTCCCATGTATTACACCAATATGCGTTCCCTGTTGGCGGAGATGATCCGCAAGTCGGAGATGATCATATTTAACCGTTGTGACAATGTGCGGGAGGAACTGCCCGGGTACAGGCGCAATATCAAGGCTGTCAATCCCTCTGCGGATGTGATCTTTGAGGATGCTGACGGTGAGATCGATGAGATCTTTGAGGATGATCTGCCCTACAGCCTGACGGATGATCCCATCGTGCTGGATGATCAGGGGTATGGTATCTGGTATCTGGATTCCATGGACCATCTGGACAGATATCTGGGCAAAAAGGTACAGTTTACCGCCATGGTTTTGCGGCCGGAGGGCTTCAAGGCAGGCTATTTTGTACCGGGACGCATGGCAATGACCTGCTGTGCGGACGATATGGCATTTTTGGGCTATGCCTGTGAGTTTGCGGGAGCAGCTTCCTTAAAGCAACAGGAATGGGTGAAGGTGACCGCTGTGGTCTCCCGGGAATACTGGGAGGACTACAAGGGTGAAGGTCCCGTGCTACACGCTGTCAGTGTGGAAAAGACAAAGGCACCCAAAGATCCGGTCATCAATTTTACTTAAAGTGTCACGGGACAAGCCGGACGCTCATATCATAACAATGAGGAAAATGAAATGTGGACTATGATGGACATTGTCATTGGACTTCTGATACCGTTTTTGGGCACTACCCTGGGAGCGGCCTGCGTATTTTTTTTAAGGAAGCAGATCACGCCTAATGTACAGAGGATGTTCACAGGTTTCGCGGCAGGCGTCATGGTGGCGGCCTCTATCTGGTCGCTTTTGGAACCGGCGGTGGAAATGTGTGAAGATATGGGGAAATTCTCCGTCCTTCCTGCACTGGGTGGCTTCCTGCTCGGTATTATTTTTTTGCTTTTGGCGGATACGGTGGTTCCCCATCTGCATGTGGGAAGTACACAGCCGGAAGGAAGAAAGTCGAATCTGGGTAAGACTGCCATGCTGATGCTGGCAGTGACCATCCATAACCTGCCGGAGGGAGCAGCCTGCGGAGCGATCTTTGCAGGAGTGCTCAGCGGGGAAAGCACGGTGACTTATGCCGGGGCCATCACCCTGGCCATCGGGATCGCCATCCAGAATTTCCCGGAGGGTGCGATCATCTCCCTGCCCCTTAAGAGCGAGGGCCACAGCCGTCTGAAAGCATTTGGGTACGGCGCCCTGTCCGGTGTGGTGGAACCTTTGGGTGCCCTGTGCGCCATCCTGTTAGCAGGGGTGGTGACACCGATCCTTCCTTATATGCTGGCATTTGCGGCAGGTGCCATGATCTATGTGGTGGTGGAAGAGCTGATTCCGGAAGCCAGCGAGGGCGAACATTCCAACCTGGGCACCATAGCCTTTGCAGTGGGATTTGCGCTGATGATGGTATTGGATAAGACGCTGTAAGAGCTCAAATACAGGAACAGTTAAGCTGCGGAAGAGATGATGTCATTGGAAAATGAAAAAGAGATACAACAATTAAAGAACAGGTTCCGCGACCTGGCAGACAAAGCCTCCCGTCAGGGGGTCTTTACCTTTACGGGCTTTTTGGGGCTTGGTGAACAGGAAGTGTTCTGGCAGACGGAAAAGGATATCCGCTTTGCCGGATATACCTTGTTTGGCGGAAGAGAGGACAGTGACAGGAAGATGGTGCGGTTCGGCAGTCCGGAGGAATTCGGCTACGAAGCGCCCTTTCCCATTGTGTGTGTCCATATCCGTCCGCTTTTACCCAAATTTGCAGAGCATATATCCCACCGGGATTTCCTGGGAGCCCTTATGAATCTTGGGATCAACAGGAGTACCCTGGGAGATATCAAGGTGGGCGATAAGGAAGGGTATCTGTTCTGTACGGAAAGCATTGCAGATTATATCTGCGAGCATCTGGAGCAGGTGCGGCATACCCATGTAAAATGCAGTGTTACGGACAGTTGCGGGGAGATTTTGGAGGAGGAACCGGAAATCATCAATGTCCAGGTGGCATCCTTACGGTTGGATGCAGTGTTGGCAAAGGTGTGCTGCAAGTCCAGGAGTGAGTGCCTTGCCCTGTTCCAAAGCGGCAGGGTATTCGTAAACGGCAGACTATGTGAGAACAATTCCAGGATCTTAAAGGGGGAAGAGACCGTAAATGCAAGAGGTTACGGGAAATTCATGCTCAGGGGCCAACCCCGGGAGACCAAAAAAGGAAAATGGAATGTGGAAGTGGCGGTGTACCGTTAAGAAGGTTCGGAGGTGCAGAAGATGTATCATTACACAGTGATCCAATGGATGTTCTTTTTTTATTTTTATTGCTTTTTCGGCTGGTGCTTTGAATCGGCATATGTATCCATCAAAAACAGGCATCCGGTAAACCGTGGATTCATGCGGGGGCCCTTCCTGCCTCTTTACGGAACAGGTGCGATCATGATGCTCTTAGTATCCATGCCCTTTCAGGACAATCTGTTCTTAGTGTATGTGGCGGGCTGCATCGGAGCAACTATTTTGGAATATGTGACGGGAGTGGTCATGGAGGCACTTTTCAAGGTGCGCTACTGGGACTATTCCAATGACAGATTCAATTTTCAGGGCCATATCTGCCTGGGTTCCTCTTTGGCATGGGGATTTTTGACTATTTTTATGACGGAAGTGTTACATAAGCCTGTGGAGAGAATGGTATTGTCGATCCCCTCCATGGTCCTTACCATAGTGACCTGTATCCTGACGGCGGGGATTGGCGCAGATTTTGCATTATCCTTTAAAGCGGCTCTCGATCTTAAGGATGTGCTGGTCAAGATGGAGCAGGCAAAGGAAGAACTGGCCCGTATCCAGAAGCGTCTGGATGTGATCATTGCGGTGACGGGCGAGGATATTGCAAACCGCAAGGAAGATATCGCAGAGAGCATCGAGGAGAAGCTAGAGAAGTTAAGAGTGCTGTCCCAGGCGGAGCCGGGAGGCCGTCTGGAGAGTATGCGGGAAGAGATATCCGATCTGAAGGCCAGATATATCCGCAGCAGGGAAGAGAGGCGGCGTTTGGGCGATCTGAGGGATGTCTTCCAGAGAGCGCTGATCAGATCTCACCCCAGCATGAGTTCCCAAAGGTTCAGGGAGGCTTTGGAGGAGCTGAAGAAGAATTCCCGGAAAAAGTAATCGATGCAGTTTTTGAGTGCAGGTGTCATGCCTGCACTCTTTTTGTGCCGGGAACAGTCTTAAACAAATCTTAATCATTTCCGGGGTTTTTTGTTAAAAGTTATTTTGTTACAATGGATTTACATACAAGCAGAAGACGGTTTTGCAGAAATGAGGGAGAATATGTACAATATCTTGATCTGTGACGATGAGGAAGATATCGTCAGGGCACTGAAGATCTATCTTTACAATGAAACTTACACGCTGTATGAGGCATTTAACGGAAGGGAGGCATTAAAGTGCATTGAGGAGCATGATATCCACCTGGTGCTTTTGGATATCATGATGCCGGAGATGGACGGGATCTCCGCCATGGTGGAGATCCGTAAGAAGAGCAATGTGCCCATCATACTGCTGACAGCCAAGAGCGAGGATTCCGACAAGGTGCTGGGGCTGAATGTGGGGGCGGATGATTATATCACCAAGCCCTTTCATCCCATCGAGGTGTCCGCCAGGGTGCGTTCCCAGCTTCGCAGGTACATGCAGCTGGGCGGTGGTGCGGTGCGTCCGGATGTGGTGCGGATCGGCGGTATCGAACTGGATGACAAGGAAAAGAAGGTGACTCTGGATGGGGAGGAGGTTTCCCTGACTCCTACGGAATATGAGATCTTAAAGCTTTTGATGCAGAATCCGGGGCAGGTGTTTGCTCCCGGGGAGATCTATCGGAGGATCTGGAATGACCAGCCCTTTGGCAGTGAGAATACGGTGGCGGTACATATCAGACATATCCGTGAGAAACTGGAGATCGATCCTGCGGAGCCCAGATATTTGAAGGTGGTCTGGGGACAGGGGTATAAGATGGAGAAAGGACGGGAACAATGAGCGCAGAAAAGAAACTGACAGGCAGTATCCCGGCAAAGATCGTGGCTTTTTTCCTGCTGGCCATCAGCTTTGCCATAGCCGGTGCCGGAACTGTCATGACCCTTTATATGGCAGAGGAGGGAATCTATCATAACGGGAAGAGAGTCCTGGTGGAAGAAGGGCTTGAGGAAATGGCATACCGTGATTATTGTTACCTGAGAGGGATGGATGGATTTCTGCTGAACAGTCCGGATAAGATTGCAGACTATTGCGAGGGCACCAACCTGCGGGTGGAGATCTACAGCGGAGGGTCGCTTTTGTGGGGCAATTACGATGGGGAGGAAAGTCTGGCAGTTTATAGCTTTGATACCTTTGCCCATACTGTGTACAGTGACGGCACAGGGAGGCTTGAGGCGGGAAACGTCAGCGATAAGGACTCCGGGAATACTGCCAACAGTTACCGGATCAAGCTGTACATTGACGGAGATCTTTCGGCGGCAGACGGCTACAGGAGCCTGTACAGTCTGTTGATCACCCTCTATGATCTCAGGTATGCCATTCCCATCGGGGCAATAGCGGCCGTGATCCTCTTTTTCGTCTGCTTTGTATTCCTGATGTGCAGTGCAGGACATAAGAATGGCAGGGAGGGAATTGTGCCGAGCCTGCTAAATGCCGTTTATCTGGATGTCTGTATCTGTATTTACGGAGGGGGCATGATCCTGTTGGCATTGTTGGCAATGGATTTTTGGCATTCCATAAACGACATCCTGGAGCTGATCGCAGAGGTGACTGTGTTTGGCACCGCCATGACCGTGTGGACCACCCTTTTTTGTATGGAAGCCATGACCCGGCTGAAACTGGGAGACTGGTGGAAGAATACCCTGATCTATATCCTGTTTGGATGGGTGGGGAAGGTGGCCCGGGGAATTGTGAGGGGGATGCTCTCCCTGCTTTGCAAAATTCCTCTGGTCCTCAATACCATGATCGCATTCCTGGGGCTGTGCATCCTGGAATTTGTGGGTCTGATCTTCTGGGGGAGCGGTGAACTGGCGGTGGTATGGTGCATGGAAAAGGCAGTTCTCTTTTTTGTGGTGCTCTATGCTGCCTTGATCTGCAAGAAACTGCAGGAGGGAAGTGAGGCTCTTGCAGGCGGTGATCTGCGGTATCAGATCGATACGTCCCACATGTTTCTGGATTTTAAGGAGCACGGAGAGAATTTAAACAGGATCAGCCAGGGAATGGCTGCTGCGGTGGAGCAGCAGATAAAGAGTGAGCATTTAAAGACGGAACTCATCACCAACGTGTCCCATGATATCAAGACTCCTCTTACTTCCATCATCAATTATGCGGATCTGATCAGTGCGGAACAGACAGAAAATGAAAAGATCACGGAGTATGCCAAAGTGCTGCTTAGGCAGTCGGGGCGATTGAAAAAGCTGTTGGAGGATCTGGTGGAGGCATCCAAGGCCACCACAGGCAATCTGGAGGTAAACCTGCAGCCCTGTGAGGTGGGCGTGCTGTTGGCCCAGACGGTGGGAGAGTATGAGGAAAAATTTCAGGACAGGCAGCTACAGTTGATCACGAGGCAGCCAAAAGAACAGGTGATGATCCTGGCCGACGGACGCCACCTGTGGAGAGTGTTTGACAATCTTTTAAACAATATCTGCAAATATGCCCAGGAAAATTCCAGAGTCTATCTGACGGTGGAGGAACGGGACGGGGAGGTTCAGATCATTTTCCGCAATATGTCCCGGTATGCGCTGGATATCTCGGCGGAGGAACTCAAAGAGCGGTTCGTGCGGGGGGACAGATCCAGACACCTGGAAGGAAACGGACTGGGCTTGTCCATCACAGAGAGTCTGGTAGAACTGCAGAACGGTCATATGGATATCGTCATTGACGGGGATCTGTTCAAGGTGGTCCTGGAATTCCAAGAAATCTGTTGCGGAAGCGGCGAACATCTGCTATAGTATTATTTGTATCCAACAAAGAAAAGAGGTTTTAAAGCCATGGAATTGGAACAATTGAGAAGTGATATGGTAGCAGCCATGAAGGCCAGGGACAAAGAGCGTAAGGATGCGATCTCCTCTTTGGTAGCCGCCGTCAAGAAGGCAGCCATTGATGAAGGCTGCAGGGATGACGTGCCCTCACAGCTGGTGGACAGAGTGATCTTGAAAGAATTGAAGACCATAAAGGAACAGTTGGACAGTTGTCCCGATTCCCGACAGGATCTGAAGACGGAGTACCAGACCCGTTATGATGTAGTGGCAGAATATGCACCACAGATGATGTCCGCAGAAGAGGTCATGGAATATATCAAGGGCCATTTTGCAGAGGTGGTGGCCACAGGAAACAAGGGCCAGATCATGAAGGCTGTCATGGGAGAATTGAAGGGGAAGGCAGACGGCAAGGTCATTAACGAGGTAGTGGCAGGGCTTTGCAAGTAGTTTCCTAAAGATATGTCAGGGCATTTTAAGGAGCTGTCCGGCTTACAGGACAGCTCCTTTTTATAATTATTTTAGATTGTTTTCATTTGACAAGGCGGAAGCAATACAGTTAAGATTGTAAGTATATGAACGATGATGAAAAGGAAAAGGAGGCATTCTATGAAGAAAAATGACGGTTATCTGGCAGAGTATGCAGCGTTATGCAGACAGGCGGACAGAATAGATTTAAAGCTGTTCGATGAGTATGGTGTGCAGAGGGGACTGCGCGACAAGAACGGGAATGGTGTGGTTTCCGGCCTTACCAATATTTCCAAGATAGAATCCTTTCGCATGGAAAACGGGCAGAAAGTGCCCTGCGAGGGAAGGCTGTGGTACCGCGGCTATGACTGTATAGAACTGGTGCAGGGATTTCGGTCCAGACGCTATGGCTTTGAAGAGATCACTTACCTGCTTCTGTTCGGTGAGCTTCCCGACGAGGCGCAGTTAAAGCAGTTCAAGGACATGATCGCATCCCGCAGGACACTGCCCACCAACTTTACCAGAGATGTCATTATGAAAGCACCCAGCGGGGATATCATGAATTCCCTGACCAGGAGCGTGCTGACGCTTGCCTCATATGATAAAAACTGTTGTGATACCTCCGTGGAAAACGTGCTGGATCAGTGCATCGGGCTGATCAGTGTGTTCCCCATGCTGGCAGTATACGGTTATCATGCATACAACCATTTCGTAAATGATGACAGTATGTACATCCACAGGCCCCAGAAGAAGCTTTCCACAGCGGAGAATCTGCTGATGATGCTGCGTCCCGACAAGAAGTATACAGAGCTGGAAGCCAAGGTGCTGGATATTGCACTGGTACTTCACATGGAGCACGGCGGCGGAAACAACTCTACCTTTACCACCCGTGTGACCACCTCATCCGGCTCCGATACCTATTCCGTTGTGGCGGCAGCTCTCTCCTCACTGAAAGGACCCAAACACGGCGGCGCCAATATCAAAGTGGTGGAGATGATGCGTGATATTGAAGCCAATGTGTCCGACTGGACCGATGAGGAAGCGGTAAGAGCCTACTTAAAGCGCATCCTGAACAAGGAGGTCTTTGACAAAAAGGGTCTCATCTACGGTATGGGTCATGCAGTGTATTCGCTTTCCGATCCCAGAGCCAGGGTGTTTAAAGGGTTTGTGGAACAGCTTGCCACAGCTAAGGGCAGGGAAAAGGATTTTGCGTTATATTCCATGATCGAACGCCTGGCGCCCCAAGTCATTGCAGAAAAGTCCCGTATCTATAAGGGTGTCAGTGCCAATGTGGATTTCTACAGCGGTTTTGTCTACAGTATGCTTGAGATTCCTCTGGAGCTGTATACTCCCATCTTTGCCATTGCCAGGATCGTGGGCTGGAGCGCACACAGGATTGAGGAACTCATCAATATGGATAAAATCATTCGTCCGGCGTATAAGAGCGTCATGGAGGAAAGAAACTATATTCCGATGGAAGATCGTGGTTAAAACACGGTCTTCTTTCTGGTTTTGTCAAAAAGCAGTATGGTGGGTGAGGAATGAAGTATGGGAACGATCATTGATTATCTGAAAGAATATGGGGATTGCCCATTGACGGAAATGGGATTTAATGATGTGGACAGTCTGGTACTCTGTCAGTTGTCCTATCTGAAATTTGACGGTATCGTGCCGGATGTCAGGGAAAACAAACCGGCAGTGACATTGGAAGAGATATCGCACCATGCGGATTATGAAAAATTGTTTGCGGATGTGCGGTTTGAAAAGGAGAACCGTGCCCTGTTTGAGGCGATGCTTTCCGGCAGGCGCTATCGGAAACTTCGCTTAAACTGCTATATCAATCTGGTGGAAAAGGAGTGGGAGACCCAGTTTTCCGCCGTCACCTGCATCCTGGGGGAAGGGACCATCTACATTGCCTTCAGGGGAACGGATGAGACTATTGTGGGCTGGAAGGAAGATTTCAACATGGCCTTTTTGGACCCGGTTCCGGGACAGTCTTATGCCGTGAAATATCTGAACATGGTGGCCGGAAAGCTGCACAATCCCATTATCCTGGGCGGACATTCCAAGGGAGGCAAACTGGCTGTGTACAGTGCCATGAAGTGTGTGCCCAGGGTCAGGGAGCATATCCGCAAGATCTACAGCATGGACGGCCCGGGATTTCGGCCGGAGGTGCTAAGGAACTGCCGATATGACCTGATCGCGGACAGGGTGGTCAAGATACTGCCCCATTCCTCCCTGATAGGAATGATCTTTGAGCGGGACATCCGCTATGAGGTGGTGGAGAGCAATACCTTTGGACTTGCCCAGCATGATCCTTACACCTGGAAGGTGGAGGGACGGCATTTCGTGAAGGTGGGGGATGTCTACGAGCGCAGAAAATTTATGAATGATACCTTGAATGAATGGATTCTGTCTTTGGATGAAGAGAGGCTCAAAGCCTTTGTAGATACACTTTATCAGGTGATCTCTGCCGCGGAGGCAGAGAATCTGATCGAATTTACTGCTGACTGGAAAAAGAGCATGAACCGTGTGGTGGCGGCACTGCGGGAAGTGGATGAGGAGACGGCCAGGATGCTGCGGGAAGTGGTGGGGGCACTGTTTGATATTGCCAGGCTGCGGATGAAAGAGGAGGTGGAGGATAAGGCGGCGGAGCTGTTTAAGACCGGGAAGCACAGACCCAGGAGGACAGAAGTGAAAGGATAGGTCTGCCTGATAATGGGGTGCATTCCGAAAGGAGCCTTTCCGGGTGCCACTGTAATCCCAGAATGGGCAGGGAGTCGTGAACGATGGCTTCAATACAGCCGTCCGTCTGACACCATTGGATGGCTTTAAGTTTTTTGCCAAGACGGCCGATACCTTGGTGGTGGGCACTGTTGACCACAGCATGTGTGCCATAGAGCTCATGGAGGCAGGAACCCTCCAGAATGTTGGTGGGATGGTATTGATCCTGACCGTTATACTGGTGAATGCCGGCGCTTTGGAGATCCTGTGTGATGGTGCCGCCGAAAGCTACGTTAATGACCTGCATACCTTTGCAGATCCCCAGGATGGGGAGTTTCCTGCGGAGCGCATAATCCAGTGCCTGAAACTGCAGGATGTCCAGTTCCGTATCGATGTTGCGGGAGCCGCAGTTGCGTTCCCCGAAGAAGGCCGGCGTGATATCGCCGCCGCCGGGCAGTAACAAGGCATCGCAATCCGACAGTTCCCGGGGGGTAAGGGTGGTGATGGGAATGGCAGAAAAGTCCCGTAAGAAGCGCTCATAGTTCCCGGTGAGATTCTTTCTGCCCAAAATGGCTATTTTCATGGAGAGATTCCTTTCTAAGGGGTCTCTATCAATATATGCAGGCCGATTGCAGATATTCTGAAATTTACCTCTACCCTTTTTGGGACAAAAGGAGTAAAATAGAAAGGATTTTGCAAAAGGAGCATGGAAAGAAGCTGTATCGTTATGGAACTTTGTCTGAGGGAAGTACAAAAGAAGAGGACTTATGACCGCATTATCAGTTGTCTGTGTCCTGTGATCACTTTTTATCTGTTTGAATTTTATACACACAATCCGTTTGTTACCATGGAGCCCAGGACCCATGTCTTAAACATCGTGTTCTATCTGCTCATGGGTATGCTGTTCATTGGTATCTTCAAATATGTGAGACTGGCCATGATGCTCCAGAGCGGTTTTTTCATGGTAGTTGGACTTGTCAACTATTATGTGCTGCATTTTCGGTCGGCCCCTATCATGCCCTGGGATATCTTTTCCATAAAGACGGCAGCCAGCGTGGCGGACAATTACAATTACCGGCCGGAATGGGAGGCTGTGGCAGTGCTTGCCGCCTTTGTTGTGCTCCTGGCGGTGGAGAGCAGACTGACCATGAATGCCCCCAAAAGGTGGGGAAGAAGATTTTTGTTGATCCTGCTTCCGTTCTTTTTGCTGCGGGGCTATACCGACATGGTACAGGACGACGGCTTTATCAGAGACTTTGGACTTTATGACAAACTGTTCACGCCCACGGTGATGAACCGGAGAGACGGCAACGTGGTAGCGTTCCTTATGGAGATGGAGTACATGGAAGTGGAAGCGCCGGAAGGGTATTCGGCTTCGGAGGTGGAATCCTGGTATCAGGAGAGCGCAACCGGCGACAATGCTTATGCAAAGGCATTGGCAGACCCTGAGGCGCTGGATCGTCCCAATATCATCGTTATCATGAATGAAGCCTTTTCCGATCCTGCTGTGCTGGGGGAGATCAGGACCAATGAGGATTATATGCCCTATATCCATAGCCTTATGGCGGGTGCAGATTATAATACCATCACGGGCTATCTGAATGTATCCGTGATCGGCGGCAACACTGCCAATACGGAATTTGAGTTCCTGACGGGAAATACCATTGCATTTCTGCCCCAGGGCAGTGTGGCATACCAGCAGTATCTGAAGAACTTTACACCCAATATGGCGTCTTATTTAAAGGAGCTTGGTTATGAGACCGTAGCTGTCCATCCCTATTATCCCGACGGCTGGGAGCGTGACCGGGTGTATGAGCTGATGGGATTTGATGAGTTTGTGGCAAATAACCGGTTCCTGCGTGCCGAAAAGATACGCAATTATATTTCCGATGAGGCCTGTTATGAAAAGATCAAATGGCTCTATGAGAACAGAGAGGAGAAAACCCCCTTCTTTACCTTCTGTGTGACCATGCAGAACCATAGCGGCTATGAGGAAAAGTATGGGAATTTCAAGCCGGAGATCACCGTGGAAGAAAAATCCACCAATGCCCTGAATACTTATCTGTCCCTGATAAGGGAGTCGGACCGGGCATTTCAGGGACTTGTGGAATATTTTGCACAGGTTCCGGAGGATACTATGATCGTATTTTTCGGGGACCACCAGCCCAATACTTATGTGACCGATCCGGTGCTTCAAAATAATGGAAGAGATCCGGGAGCCTTGTCAGAGGAGGAAATGCTGTCAAGGTATCAGGTGCCTTATGTGATATGGGCGAATTTTGATCTGGAAGAGAAGACAGGGCAGGAGACCAGTGCCAATTACCTTATGATCGATGTCCTGGAAAACTGCGGTCTGCCTCTGCCGCCTTATCAGGCTGAATTAAAAGAACTGCGCAGAGAGTATCCCGTGATCACTGCCATGCAGATCAGGGATGCGGAGGGAAACCACCATATAAAAGAGCAGTGCCCGGAGGTGCTGGACCGATACAGGAGCCTGGAATATTACCTGCTGTTCGACTATGAAGAGAAAGGATCTGAAGATGATCAAGAAGGAGAGAACTAAAACACTTTCTCAGACACTTATGAAGAGAGAAAACCGGATGCAGATCGCATGGATACTCTCTTTTATGCTGCCGGTGACCATTGTGCTGTGCATTTTTATCCTGAAGGGGATCTATCCTTTTGGAGACCGCAGCTTTTTGTTTTCTGATATGTACCATCAGTATATGCCCTTTTTCAGGGAATTCCTGCAGAAGATCAAGGCGGGGGAAGGGCTGTCCTACTCCTATCATGTGGGTATCGGTTCCAATTTCCTGGCGCTGTATGTGTACTATCTGGCAAGTCCCCTGCACTGGCTGGCATTTCTGGTGCCGGAGTCCCATCTGATGGAATTCATGAGTTATCTGGTGGTAGTAAAGTTTGGATTGTGTGGACTGACAGCGTTTGGGTATCTGCAAAAGAGGTTTGAGGCAGAGGACCCGGCGGCACTGTTCTTTTCCTGCTTTTATGCCAAGTCGGGATTTCTTGCGGCATACAACTGGAATATCATGTGGTTGGACTGTGTCATTTTGATCCCTCTGATCCTGTTGGGCCTGGAAAGGCTGGTAAAGGAGGGGAAGGGAACCTTTTACTGTGTCATGCTGACCCTTTCCATCCTGACCAATTTCTATATTTCTATTATGATCTGTATCTTTCTGGTGCTGTATTTTGTGGTGCTGTTGCTCACAGAAAGATTTGACTTGCGGACTGTGGGGAAATTTGTGTTGTATTCCCTGCTTGCGGGAGGTATGGCCTCGGTACTCTTGATCCCGGAGGTCTGTGCCATCCTGGCCACGGATTTTGGCGACATCAGTTTTCCGGATACTCTGGTGTCCTATTTCTCCGTTCTGGATATGCTGGCAAGACACTGCATGTGCGTGGTGACGGAGCGGGGACTGGAACACTGGCCCAATGTGTACTGTGGGTCTGCGGTGCTTCTGATGATGCCTCTGTATGTGGTAAATGACAGGATTCCCTTAAGAAAGCGTTTCCTGAATCTGGCATTGGCAGGTTTTCTGCTCCTTAGCTTTTCCACCAACATCCTTGACTTTGTATGGCATGGACTGAATTATCCGGATTCCCTGCCTGCAAGGCAGTCTTTTCTCTATATTCTGCTGGTGCTCACGATGTGCTATGAGGCCTACCGGACTATCCGGGATGTTCCGGAGAAACAGATCCTGTATGGGTATCTTGGGGCGGTGGTGTTTTTGCTGTTCTGTGAAAAATTCATAGACAGCGAGGATTTTGAAACGGGGATCAAGGTGATGACGCTTCTGTTCGTGACCTTTTATGCGGTGGTACTGTATCTGTACCGCACCAGGAAGGCGGACAAAGTCAGGCTGGCAGCAGGCATACTGACCCTGGTGGTAGTGATCGCAGAGAGCAGCATCAATCTGTATAATACCAGCATCGGCACCACCAGCCGTTCGGACTATCTGGGGCAGCTTGAGGATTACCGGGCCCTGTATGCTTATGCAAAGGACCGGGAGCCGAACTTTTTCCGCATGGAGAAATTTACCAGAAAGACCAAGAATGACGGCACACTGGCGGGTTATCCCACCGCCTCCCTGTTTTCCTCCACCATGAATTCCCGGGTGATGGATCTGTATAAAAGATGGGGCATGCGCTACAGCAAGGTGTACTATGGCTTTGACGGGGCCACAGCCTTCACCTCGGCACTTTTAAATGTCCACTGGATGTTTGGGGAGAAGAACGAGGAAGGGGAGCTTCATTATGAGAACACCATGTATGCTATGCAGAAGGAAAGCGGGGATATCGGCCTCTATGCCTGTGAAGCGATACTGCCCTTCGGGTATGTGGCGCCCTACGGTTACGATCTGCCGGAAAGAGGAAGCGGTATCTATCTTCAGAATCAGATGGTGAAGCAGCTTGGGATTGAGGAGGATCTGTTCCTGCCCGCAAAGAGCAGCAGCGAGGGAGATGATGTGCGGATCACGGCTCAAAGGGATGGAATCCATTATGCCCTCTTAACTTCCGGCGGAAATTCCAAGGTGGACGTGATCGGGGGAGAACTGCAAGAGGCAGTCTGCAAGGATTTAAAGGACGGTTCCATCCTGTATCTTGGGTATCTTTATGAGGGCGAATCGGTGACGCTGAAGAACGGTGACGAGGAAGATGAGACCCCAAAGATCAAGGCCGGCGGTTATGTGATGGATGAGGAGGTCTTAGAGCGGGCTCTCACAGTGTTGTCACAAAACTGTCTGAAGGAAGTAGCTTATGACAGTACCCATATAAGTGGCAGCCTGTCTTTGGAGGAGCCCGGCAGGCTGATCCTGTCCGTGCCTTATGAAGCAGGCTGGACGGTGACGGTAAACGGTGCCGAAAGGGAGCCTGAACTGTTCGGAGAGTGCTTCCTTTCACTGGATCTGGAGGCCGGAGAATACGAGATCGCCTTGGAATATGTGCCGCAGGGCCGCAATGCCGGGATACTTGTGAGTATCGGAAGCCTTGGAGTGTTTCTGCTGATCACCTTTGGGAAAAGATTAAAAAAATATAAAATCACTAAAAAGAGCTGATACCCTGTTGACAGGAAAAACGATAAAGCATAAAATGATTCGTGCACGAACTATCTGTGCACGAATTTGTTTTTTGAGGGGTGAGATCGGAATGTTTGTGGATGACAGAGAAAATGCAGTGGGATTTCTGGTGAGAAAGCTGGGGAATGAACTGCGCAAATCAAAAGAGCGGAGCGAGCAGGAGGACGACATCCGGAACCTGACTATGATGCAGCGTTGGATACTGGGATATCTGGCCCACAGTCAGGATCATGCTGTCTACCAGCGGGAGCTGGAGAGTGCGCTGAATATTGGGAAGTCCACACTGACGGAGGTACTGCATCTCATGGAAAAGAATGATCTGGTGAGGCGGGAGGCATCCCGAGACGACGGCCGCTGTAAGCGGATCGTCCTGACAGAGCGTGCCAGACAGATCGACAGCACTATTTCCGAAAATATCCGGGAGACGGAAAAAAAGCTCAGACAGGATATCCCCCCGGAGGATATGGAAGTGTTCCTGCGCACCATCAAAAAGATGATCGAGAATATTACGGAAAAAGATCAGATATGACAAAAAGAGATAAGAAGAAAGGAAGAATCAAATGATCAAGACTGTTACAGGAAATTTAAAAGGTTTTAAGAAGGATTCCATCCTGACGCCTGTGTTCATGATCCTGGAGGTCGTCATGGAAATGATCATCCCGCTAATGATGGCATCCATCGTGGACAACGGCGTGGAGAAAGGAGACATGTCACATATCTGCAAGATGGGCGGCTTTATGTTTGTGGTGGCGGTCATCGGGCTGACTGCGGGTGTGCTGGGCGGCCGCTTCGGGGCCAGGGCGTCAACAGGACTTGCCCGCAATTTGAGAGAGGCGATGTACAAAAATATCCAGACCTATTCCTTCTCCAACATTGATAAGTTCAGCACCGCAGGGCTGGTCACCAGACTTACCACGGATGTGACCAACGTACAGAATGCTTATCAGATGCTGTTGCGCATGGGCACCAGGGCGCCTTTTTCCCTGATCTTTGCCATGATCATGGCATTTACCATCAAGCCTGAACTCGCTTCGGTCTATCTGGGGGCAGTGATCTTTCTGGCGGTCATACTGGTATTCCTCATCAGAAGGACCATGAAATATTTTGATGCCGTGTTCAAAAAGTACGATGACTTAAATGCCAGTGTTCAGGAGAATGTTTCCTCCATCCGTGTGGTGAAGGCCTTTGTGAGGGAGGATTACGAGAAGGAAAAGTTCTCGAAAGCCAGCAGCAATGTCTATAAGATGTTTGTCAATGCAGAAAAGTATATGGTACTCAACATGCCGCTCATGCAGATCACGGTATACACCTGTATCCTTCTGATCAGTTGGCTGGGTGCCAAGATGATCGTGGCAGACAGCCTTACCACGGGACAGATGATGAACCTGCTGACCTACTGTATGAATATCCTGATGAGCCTGATGATGCTCTCCATGATCTTTGTCATGCTGACCATGAGCTCCGCAAGCTTAAAGCGTATCAAGGAAGTGCTGGAGGAGAAAGCGGATATCGTCAATCCTGAAAATCCGGTAATGGAAGTGGCGGACGGGAGCATCGAGTTTAGGAATGTGGATTTCCGGTATCATAAGGACAGTGGCAAGTCGGTGCTGGACAATATCAATCTGTCTATCAAAACGGGCGAGACCATCGGTATTATCGGAGGAACCGGAAGCGCCAAGACCAGTCTGGTGAATCTGATCAGCCGGCTCTATGATGTGACGGAAGGAGCGGTACTCGTAGGCGGCAGGGATGTGCGGGAATATGATCTGGAAACTCTGCGAAATGAAGTGTCTGTAGTGCTGCAGAAGAATGTACTGTTTTCGGGGACCATCCTGGAAAATCTGCGCTGGGGCGATGAGAATGCCACAAAAGAAGAGTGTATCCGGGCATGCAAACTGGCCTGTGCGGATGAATTTATAAGGAAGATGCCGGAGGGGTATGACACCTATATCGAACAGGGCGGAAGCAATGTATCCGGGGGACAGAAGCAGAGGCTGTGTATTGCCAGGGCGCTGTTAAAGAAGCCTAAGATCCTGATCCTGGATGATTCTACCAGCGCAGTGGATACGTCGACGGATGCAAGGATCAGGAAAGCCTTTGCGGAGGAGATTCCCGGGACCACCAAGATCATCATTGCCCAGAGGGTGTCCAGTGTCAGCGGCGCTGACAGGATCATCGTCATGGATGACGGCAGGGTCGGCGGCTTCGGAACCCATGAGGAACTGCTTGAGACCAATGAGATCTACAGGGAAGTCTATGAATCCCAGACTTCCGGCAGCGGAGATTTTGACGAGAAAGAAGGTGAGATGTAATGGCAGAAAAGGTAAAGGAAGTAAAAATGGGGCATGGCCCCGGTCCCAAAGCACATGGCCCCAGACCGAAGCTTCAGGACCCCGGAAAACTTTTTAAGAGACTGATGAAATATATCTTAAAGAATTATGCGCCACATCTTGTGATCGTTGCGGTCTGCATCCTGATCAGTGTCCTTGCCAATGTACAGGGAACCATGTTCACCAAGACTCTGATCGACGGTTACATCACACCTTTGCTTCTGAGCGACAATCCGGATTTCGGACCTTTGCTGCAGGCGATCCTGCGGGTGGCAGGCTTTTATCTGATAGGTGCGGTGTCCACCTTTATTTATAATCGTATCATGGTCAATGTATCCCAAGGCACTTTGAAGAATCTCCGTGACGATATGTTCCATCACATGGAAAGTCTGCCCATCCGGTATTTTGACACCCATGCCCATGGGGATATCATGTCTCTTTATACCAATGATATCGATGCCTTAAGACAGATGATCAGCCAGAGTATGCCCCAGCTTCTCTCCAGTGTCATTACCATCGTCAGTGTGTTCACCAGCATGGTCGTGCTGAACATTCCTTTGACGGTGCTGACTGTTGTAGTGGTGGCGGTCATGCTGCTTGTCACCCGGAAGGTAGCGGGACTGTCCGGCCGGTTCTTTATGGCACAGCAGAAGGATCTGGGTGCGGTAAACAGTTTTATTGAGGAAATGATGGAAGGACAGAAGGTTGTGAAGGTATTCTGCCACGAGGAGAAGAGCGAGGAACAGTTCAAAGAACTGAATGACAGGCTGTTCGACAGTGCATTCCATGCGAACCAGTTTTCCAATGTGGTAGGACCTATCAATGCGCAACTGGGCAATGTGAGCTATGTGCTGTGTGCCATGGTGGGCGGCATCCTGGTGCTAAATCAGATCGGCGGTTTTACTCTGGGCGGCCTTGCCAGCTTTTTGACCTTCAACAAAAGCTTCAATATGCCCATCAACCAGGTGAGCATGCAGTTTAACAGTATCGTAATGGCCCTTGCGGGCGCAGAGCGTATCTTTAAGCTCCTGGACGAAGAACCCGAGGTGGATGACGGGTATGTGACCCTTGTAAATGCCAAACTGGAAAAGGGTCAGATCGTGGAGACGAAAGAGCGGACCGGAATGTGGGCATGGAAGCATTTCCACAAGGAAACGGGTACGACCGATTATGTGGAGCTTAAGGGAGATGTGACTTTTGATGATGTGGATTTTGGATATACGGAGGAAAAGACGGTCCTTCACAATATCAAGATGTATGCAACCCCGGGGCAGAAGATCGCCTTTGTAGGGTCCACAGGTGCAGGCAAGACCACCATCACCAACCTGATCAACAGATTTTATGATATCCAGGATGGCAAGATCCGCTATGACGGTATCAATATCAATAAGATCCGAAAGTCTGATCTGAGGCGTTCTCTTGGCATCGTACTGCAGGATACCCATCTGTTCACCAACACTGTTATGGAGAACATCCGCTACGGGCGTCTGGACGCTACCGATGAGGAAGTCATAAAGGCGGCAAAGTTAGCCAATGCGGACGGTTTCATCCGCAGACTGCCACAGGGCTATCAGACAGTGCTCACCGGTGACGGCGCCAACTTAAGCCAGGGGCAGAGGCAGCTTATTGCCATTGCAAGAGCAGCCATTGCAGATCCTCCGGTGCTGATCCTGGATGAGGCCACCAGCTCCATCGATACCAGAACGGAAAAGATCGTCCAGAGCGGCATGGACCAGTTGATGAAGGGCAGGACCACGTTTGTCATCGCCCACAGGCTTTCCACGGTCCGCAACAGTGACTGCATCATGGTCCTTGAAAATGGCCGCATCATAGAGAGAGGCCCCCATGAGGAACTGATTGCGGAAAAAGGAAGATATTATCAGCTCTATACCGGAAACAGTATCGGCGGTTGAAGAAAAATGCAATAATTTGTTTGTGAAAAAAATATTTTTTGTTGGAAATGGCCATACAGTATGGTATAATGTGTATTAACTATATGGCCATTTCTTTTTTTAAATGGCATAAGTCGGCTGTGGGTTCAATGGTTTAAGGCAGCCGAAGAAAGAGAGGCGTAAGGTGGAACTTAGAACAGCAGTATCACCCAGAGATGTGAAGCATTATACCACAGAGCGTCTGAGAGAAGAATTCCTGATCCAGGATCTTTTCGTACCGGGCAGCATCAAACTGGTATACAGCCACATCGACAGGATCATTACAGGTGCGGCAGTACCTACCGCAGAACCGATTCCTCTGACAGCAGGGGACGAGCTTCGGGCAGAATATTTCTGCCAGAGAAGAGAGCTTGGTGTCATCAACATCGGAGGTGCCGGCACCATTACCGTTGACGGAAAGGTCAACAAGATAGGCTTCAAGGAAGCAATGTATATCGGCATGGGGTCTAAGGAGATCAGCTTTGCAAGCGAAGATGCGCAGAACCCGGCAAAATTCTATATGAATTCTGCTCCTGCACACAGGACCTGCCCCACGGTAGTCATCAAACCTGCCGGAACACCGGAACCGGGTGTGGTCATCGTAAAGGATGAAAATAAGGTAGAGCTTGGTTGCCTGGAGGATGCTAACCATAGAGTTATCTGCAAATATATCCTTCCCGGCCAGGTGGAGAGCTGCCAGTTGGAGATGGGCATGACAAAGCTTGAGCCCGGCAGTGTCTGGAATACCATGCCCTGTCACACCCACGACAGACGTATGGAAGTATATATGTACTTTGAAATGCCGGAAGATGCCTTTGTAATGCATTACATGGGCGAGCCCGACGAGACCCGCCATATCGTGATGAGGAATGAAGAAGCCGTGATCTCTCCCAGTTGGTCCATTCATTCCGGATGCGGTTCCAGAGCATATACCTTTATCTGGGGCATGGTAGGCGAGAATCAGGACTTTGACGACATGGACGGCGTAGCCAACAAAGATCTGAAATAATAAATAAGCATAAAGAAAAGGAGATTACGAAAATGTCAAACTTCACAAACTTCTCTCTGGAAGGCAAAGTAGCACTGGTTACCGGTGCATCTTATGGTATTGGTTTCGCTATCGCATCCGCTTATGCAGAGGCAGGCGCAACTATTTGCTTCAATGACATCAACCAGGAGCTGGTGGACAAGGGTCTGAAGGCTTATGAAGAGAAAGGCATCAAGGCTCACGGTTATGTATGTGATGTTACCGATGAGGATGCTGTAAACGCACTGGTAGCAAAGATCGCAGAAGAAGTAGGTACCATCGATATCCTGGTAAATAACGCAGGTATCATCAAGCGTATCCCCATGATCGAAATGACCGCTGCACAGTTCAGACAGGTTATCGACATCGACTTAAACGGTCCCTTCATCGTTTCCAAGGCAGTTATCCCTGCAATGATCGAAAAGGGCCATGGTAAGATCATCAATATCTGCTCCATGATGTCTGAGCTGGGACGAGAGACCGTATCTGCTTATGCAGCAGCAAAGGGTGGCTTAAAGATGCTCACCAAGAATATCTGTTCCGAGTACGGCCAGTACAACATTCAGTGTAACGGCATCGGACCCGGTTATATCGAGACTCCCCAGACTGCACCTCTTCGTGAGATCCAGCCTGACGGCAGCAGACATCCTTTCGACCAGTTTATCTGCGCAAAGACTCCTGCCAACAGATGGCTGAAGCCTGAAGAACTCACCGGTCCTGCAGTATTCCTTGCATCCGAGGCATCCAACGCAGTAAACGGTCACATCCTCTATGTTGACGGCGGTATCCTGGCTTACATCGGAAAGCAGCCCAGCTAAGGAAGGACAGATTTCACAATAGAAAGGTTTATGACATGAAGATTGCATTGATCAATGAGAACAGCCAGGCTGGAAAGAATGAGCTGATCTACAATACTTTGAAGAAGGTGGCTGCACCTTACGGACATGAGGTGTTCAACTACGGTATGTGCGGTGCCGAGGATCCCAATCCCCTGACCTATGTTCAGAATGGTATCCTGGCAGCAGTGCTGATCAACTCCGGTGCTGCAGATTTCGTCATCACCGGATGCGGTACCGGTGAAGGCGCCATGCTGGCATGCAATTCCTTCCCCAAGGTATTGTGCGGACATATTACTTCCCCCCTGGATGCCTATCTGTTTACCCAGGTAAATGACGGCAACTGTGTAGCCCTTCCCTTTGCTGAGAATTTCGGCTGGGGCGGCGAACTGAATCTGGAGTACACTTTTGAGAAGCTGTTCTGCGCTCCCGGCGGTGGCGGATATCCCCCTGAGAGAGTGGTTCCCGAGCAGCGCAACAAAAAGATCCTGGATCAGGTGAAGGAAGTGACCCATACCGATATGGTGACCATCCTGAAGAATCTGGACAGAGAGCTGGTGAAGGGTGCATTATCCGGTGAAAAGTTCAGCGAATATTTCTTCGACAACTGCAAGGATGAAGCAATTGCAGCCTGTGTAAAGGAAATTCTGGCATAACAAGCCAAATTTATAACAAAATGCCATATATATGGCGGAAAAGAGGACAAAATGAACGCAGTTTTAGAGCAAATCAGCAAGATCGGTATTGTTCCGGTCGTTAAGATCGACAATGCAGCAGACGCCCTTCCTTTGGCAAAGGCTCTGTGTGCAGGCGGACTTCCCTGCGCAGAGGTTACCTTCCGTACCAGCGCAGCAGCAGAAGCTATCAAGATCATGACCGACAATTTCCCCGAGATGTGTGTAGGTGCAGGTACTGTACTGAACGCAGAGCAGGTAGATGCAGCAGTGGCAGCAGGTGCCAAGTTTATCGTAAGCCCCGGTCTGAATCCCAATACTGTAAAATATTGTATCGAGAAGAATGTACCGATCACTCCCGGTACTTCCAGCCCCAGCGACATCGAGCAGGCTATCGAACTTGGCCTGGATGTGGTAAAGTTCTTCCCTGCTGAGCAGTCCGGCGGACTTGCAAAGATCAAGGCTATGGCAGCTCCTTATGTCAATATGAAGTTCATGCCTACCGGCGGTGTCAATGCAAAGAACCTGACCTCTTACCTTGACTTCCCCAAGATCATCGCATGCGGCGGCTCCTGGATGGTTCCCGGCGATCTGATCAATGCAGGCGAGTGGGACAAGATCGAGCAGCTGACCAGAGAAGCAGTTCAGACCATGCTTGGCTTTGAGCTGGCTCACGTTGGCGTAAATGCTGAGAATGCAGAGGAAGCAGAGAAGGCAGCTAACCGTTTCGCATTTATCTTCGGTATGCCCGCTAAGGTTGGCAACAGCTCCGTATTTGCAGGTACTGCACTGGAAGTCATGAAGACTCCTTATCTTGGAAAGAACGGCCATATCGCTGTAAGAACCAACTACATTGAGAGAGCAGTGAACTACTTGAGCACCGTTCTTGGTGTTGAGTTCGATGCAAGCACCGAGAAGAGAGATGCAAAGGGCAACCTGAAGGCTGTTTATCTGAAGGAAGAGATCGGCGGATTTGCTGTACATCTTGTTCAGAAATAAAAGGGCATAAGCTCATTAGAGCATGCACATATAATTTTTACACCCGGTTGTATGAACGGCCGGGGCCACAAGCGGACTTGCACATCAGGGAAGCCCGCAGAAAACAATGAGGAAAGGAATTTACAAAAATGGCAAAAGTAATTACCATGGGTGAGATCATGTTAAGACTGTCCACCCCCAACAATGAGAAGTTTATCCAGGCAGACGAGTTTGACGTATGCTACGGCGGCGGTGAGGCTAACGTTGCAGTATCTCTGGCTAACTATGGCCACGATGCTGAGTTCGTTACTGCTGTACCTAACAACGAGATCGGTGAGTGTGCAGTAGCAGCTCTGAGAAAGTACAATGTAGGAACCAAGCACATTGCTAAGTGTGGCGAGAGACTTGGTATCTACTTCTTGGAGTCCGGTTCTTCCATGAGACCTTCCAAGGTTGTTTATGACAGAGCGCATTCTTCTATCTCTACTGCAACTGCAGCAGATTTTGATTTCGATGCTATCTTTGAGGGCGCTGACTGGTTCCACTTCACCGGCATTACTCCCGCTGTATCTGACAGCGCAGCAGTTCTGACCGAGGAAGCTTTGAAGGCTGCTAAGAAGCACGGCGTAAAGGTTTCCGTTGACCTGAACTTCCGTAAGAAACTGTGGTCTTCCGAGAAGGCACAGAAGGTTATGACCAACCTGATGCAGTACGTTGATGTATGTATCGGTAATGAGGAAGATGCTGAGTTAGTACTTGGCTTCAAGCCCGGCGATACCGATGTTACCAGTGGTGAGCTTGAGCTTGCTGGTTACAAGTCCATCTTTGAGCAGATGGTAGAGAAGTTCAACTTCGAGTACTGTGTATCTTCCTTACGTGTAAGCCGTTCCGCTTCCGATAACGGTTGGTCTGCATGTATCTACTCCAGAGATACCAAGGAATTCTATCACTCCAAAGAGTACAGCATTCATCCTATCGTTGACCGTGTAGGTGGTGGTGACTCCTTCGCTGGTGGTGTTATCTGCGGTATGCTTGATGGCAAGAACTTCAAGGATGCTCTTGAGTATGGTGTAGCTGCTTCTGCATTAAAGCACACCATCCCCGGCGACTTCAACCTGGTATCCAGAAAAGAAGTTGAGACTCTGGCTGGCGGTGACGCTTCCGGACGTGTACAGAGATAATTGTTTCTGTAGAATAAAAATAAAAAGAAAATGTCTCATCCGCCCTTGGGGGTGGGTGGGGCATTTTTTAATGTGACAAAAGAGGGAAAATATGATAGGATAATAAGGTCTTTGTAAGAGAAGCTTGACAGAAAAAAAGAAGTATGAAAAACAAAAAGAAAAGTAGAAAAAAGTAGGGACAAAAATGAAAAAAGCAGGTATTATCATAGAAAATATAAGTGAAAAAGGTGTAAAGGTAATTGCTTTTATCTTAATGGCAGTAATTACCTGGTGGACGGCTGCTTATACTTGCTGTTATCCCTTGGATTACTCGGAGGAAATTTTAACTGTTTATGAGGACAGTGTGATTAAAAATGTGCTTGTATTTTTAGCAATATTTGTATTATATGGAGTATTGTCATGGGTATTGTTTAGGAATAAGAACGAAGAACAAAAGAAAAAAATTGTCCGGTACTTTGCAATTGCGGAAACTCTTATGGTAGGAATAACTTTAACTACGTGGGTTACAGTTACCCAATTTAGGCAAAGCAGAGATGCACAGCAGGTGTATCAAACTACCTTAAGTTTTTTAGAGGGAGATTACTCCCATATGGAATACAATTACATACAGGGCTTTCAGCAGCAGTTAAATTTGGTGTTTTTGGAGGAACTGGTACTGAGAATCGGTGGCGATTATCGTGTATTCCAGTACTTAAATGTAATCTTTATTATGGCAATTGTATTCTTTTTGTATCGGATTACGGATAAATTATTTCAGAATCAGATTGTAAATTTTTACTGTCTGGTAACTGTGGCGGGATTTCTGCCCATGCATCTGTATGTGAATTTGGTGTATGGGGATATCTGTTCCATTGCATTAAGTCTTGTAGCTATCTGGGCGCTGCTTAACTGGTGTGATACCAAGCAGAAGCGTTATATTCCAATCATAGTGCTGGCGCTGACGATAGCTGCATTGGCCAGAAAGAATACCCTGATTATAGTGGTGGCAATCTTTATCTGTTTGGCGATTTATGCCTGGAGAGAATGGGAATGGCGAGCGATTTTAATTGGAGCCTTGGTAACTGCTGTAATGTTTGGCAGTATGCAGATAATTCCTACCATTTATGAGAAACGCTCAGGAATAGAACTTGGTGACTCCATGCCGGCAATTCTTTGGGTAGGAATGGGAATGCAGGGTAATTGGGGCGGTCATGGTGTGTATAATGCTTATAATGAGTCCATCTTTTGGGCGGCGGGAAATGATGCCCAAAAGGCAACGGAATATGCGCTGGTGGATATCAAGGCAAGACTACAGGAATTTGCAGAAGACCCGGCTATGGCACAGGATTTTTATAAAAATAAAATGCTGGAGCAATGGGGAGAAACCACCTATGGAAGCATGACACTTACCTTTGATGATTCCAAGGATGTGACGGGACTGGTGGAAGCAGTTTATAAAGGCGGTTTACAGGGAATGCTTGTAAATCTTCAAAATTACTATGCCTTTGTAATTTACTTTGGAGTGCTTTTGTTCCTAATAATGAGTATTAGGAAGCGGAATCATATTTGGCAGGTATTACCTTTGGTAATTGTGGTAGGAGGAATTTTGTTCAGTATTATCTGGGAAACAAAAAGCAGATATGTGTTTGGATATGTGATTTGCATGATACCCTATATGGCATATGGGGTATGGGTAATACAGGAAAAGCTACTTTCCTTTTTGAAAAAGGGAAAGTAGCTTTTCCTGCGTTTGTGATAAACCGCACGCCATATAGGGTATCAGCATCATGGCGTAGGGCATCATATAGCGTCCCTTGGCTTCCCATATCATACCAAACAGGAAACCGCCTACAAAGGCAATTAACATAATAGAAGTAAGCATTCCCTCCTTACGGAACACGCCCCTAATAGCCCATAGGAAAGCACATGCATAGATTACAAAAAGATAAAAATTCATAAAGCGGCAAATATAGTCCGGCAAAGTTCCAAAATAAAGGGTTTCTACCACTGCATTGGCAGGCTCTTCAAATTTGCCGGTCATGGTAAAGCTGGTAAAGGTGGGTTCGATCCATTGCTCCAATGCCTTATAGCGGATTAATTCTCTGATTAGGGCTGGGTCTCCCTTTATCTCCTCCCACCTGTGCTTAATATCCTTTATGGCAGCTTCTGCGGTTTTTTCAGGGTCACAGTCGCTGTGCCACCAAATAGACTCGTCATAGGCAGTATCAAAGCCTACACCGTTGGAATCCTGCTGAATCCCCATGGAAAACCACACAACCGCAGGAAGTCCGGCACCAATTTCACGACCGGAGCGGATTTCATAAATTCCTTCCACAAGCTGAACGGATAGCAGAGGAAGTACAAGTACTGCAATTGCAACAACAAACTTTTTCCAATTCCAGGTTTTCCAAGCATGGATAACCATGCCAATTAAAATAGCTAACAGAATAATCAGACTGTTTTGCCGGATTAGAGTTGCAATAGAAGCACTGAATAAAGCAATCAAAACATATCGAAGTTTTGATGTAATGTTCCATTTCAATAATGCCCAAAGACAGAGCATACACAATGCGATTGAACCTAAATCACCGTACACATACACCACGTAAACGTGCATGGGAATAAAGACGGTAACGCTCATCAAGCTATAAAGGCTGATTCTGGGGCTGTCAAAAAATAAATCGGTAACCCGGTAAAACAGAAAAATTATCATCATAATGAAAAGGACATTCAGGTATTGGAAAATTCGGTAATTGTTCCAAATACCTAAGAAGAATTCTTCAAAAAAGATAAGTCCGTAGTGCTGGGTATACATCTGTAAGTAATTATATTCCATATTTCCGAAGTCACCCTGGCGGAAGCCGGAGGCAGCATTCAAAACCTCCAACTGATCCCAATAGGGTGAAATATCACAGATGGATACCCAGGCTGATAAAAGGATTCCAACTATAAAAATATCAATTAGGGCAATAACAAATACCGTTTTCTTTTGTCTGGCAGTATCGCCCCGAAGGATTACCTTCTGTATCAGGAAGAAGAATATGATACAGAAGAGTAGGAATAATAGATTTTTTATAGGAGAGTCGGGATACTCCCGGACATATTCTTAAATATAATCAAAGGGCAGGCGGAAGGTACGGATTGCCTGCCAAAAGGTGAGCCATCCTAAAATGATGATTGCCAAAACCTTTATGCCTTTTTCTGAAATGAGTTCTATTAATTTTCCTGTTTTTTTCATGGATTGCCTCGTTTGTTTATTATGTATTTTAATAAGTCGCTTTAGACAACCATTATATCATTATATTTCACGCATTTCTATTCTTTAATCGTTTTATTTATATAGAACGCATAAGCAAGCGGCACAACAATTAAAAATGCAGATCTTATGTATAAAGATACGTTGTTCTCAATATTAAATATTGAAAAGGAATTAATAAGAGAATGTGCTATTATGCAGGGAATAAGTGATTTGCTCTTATAAAATATAATGACAAACAGATATCCTAAAGCGATTGCATAACACATCTGTAATAAAGTAGGAACGAAATCTGCTCCATTAAGCAGATTGACAATATGTCCCAGTCCAAAAGTAACGGAGCTTACTATGATGGCACTTTTAAGGTTATCCTTTGCCATCATTTTAAACAAGAAGCCTCGAAAGATAATTTCTTCTATAAAACCAATGTTGAGCATGGATAGAATATAAAAGAGAATCTCAGTTGAAGTATGAACAATATTAAATTCGTTCCATAGATTAACGGATATAATTAATACTAAAGGAATGAAATATAAATATTTTTTATAATCAGTTACCTTGGTTAATCCATAATAGGCTGTTCTTTTAATCGTGATTATTAAAAGCAGTAAAGCGATTGAAAAAATGGTATTTATAATTGTGCTTCTATAGTCTTCCAATCCAAAGTTTTGCATACAGTAGGAATTGATTACTACATATAAAATGATTAATAAAATGCTGATTAAAGATTCATGCTTTTCAAATGTTTTTTTCATCCGTATCTCCTTTCATCACACAAAGTGTTCCGTAAAATACTTTTTCCAATTCTGATATTATCTTGGCCTCATCATAAATCATAGTATTATTTGCATACAGACTTGCATATCCGTGAGCAAAAATAAACAAGGTACTAAAAATCTCCTTGGCTTCCTCCAAGGATACATCTGCTTCCTGTTGCAGAACCGTGAAGAGTGGTAATAATGCTTCTAAATTCAACAAGTCCGGTATACTTGCTCCTGAAAATTCATTTGATTGAAATAGAAAACGAAACAGATTTTTTTCCTCCATTGCAAAATGAATATAATTCATTCCAATTGTAAGCATGGGATTTTCGTAGTCCTTTTCCATGTTCATGATATAATTTGAGTGATATGCGTCTGCTTTTTCATAGGCAGCCTTTTTGATATCCTCTACGGTTGCAAAATGATATAATACCGGTTGGGTAGAGCAGTTCAATTGCTCAGAAATATTACGGGCAGTAACTTTATCTACACCATCACTTTGAATAATACCAAAAGCCACATCCACGATCATTTCTTTTGTAATTTTTGCTTTTGGTGGCATGTGTATCCTCCTTTCTATGAAATATAATGATTGTTATATAACTAATATTATATTATTAATGAGAATTTGTCAATATTTGATTTTAGTTGTGAAGTCATCAGCAAAATAGCAATCTATAATAGAATTTGTAATTGTTTGAAAAATTCCTACAAATTTTTCAAAAAAACAATTGACTTTTTTCTATAAAGGTGCTAATATCATATTTGCGCGGTGCGTAAATGCGGAAGTGTCGGAATTGGCAGACGAGCAAGACTAAGGATCTTGTGGTGGTTACACCGTGTGGGTTCAAGTCCCATCTTCCGCAGTAACCTTTTAAGAAAAAGCCTTGAAATTTCAAGGCTTTTTTCTTTTTTCTGTATGAAGTTTGTATTTTATTGAATTTTGAAATAAAGTAACGATATTAAGGTATATAGGCGGGTATTGAGGAGTACATAGATGAAAAAAAAGAAAAAAATCAGCATATGGTTGCTCTGTGCTTTCTGTGTCACTGTCCTTTTGGGCTGTGGTAACAGAGCCGTAGAAATACAGAACGATAACACTGCGGCTCCAACGGAAACGTCTGATTCTAATGTGGCAGTAGAAACACAGCAGGAGAGTATAGTGGAACTAACGGAAACGGTTACTTCTGATGCCGTAGCAGAAACAGTGGCTTTGACAGAGCAGGAACTGGCACAATGGACGGATTATGTTAACAGCCGGGAGAATAACGCCTTTTTACTAAGCTATTATGACGAGCCTAAGCAGATTGATTTGAATGAGCTCTTTTATACCGGCTGCGGGCTGGATATGGAAAAGCTGACGGACGAAGAAGTGCAGGAATATTTGGAATGGGCAGAGATGGATGAAATCTTCACGGATATTACCCGTGTTACCGGAAAACAGGTTGCGTCTGTACTAAAGTCGCGTCTTGGGCTGACGATGGAAGATATGGAGAAGCCTTTAGAATGGTGCTATTTGAACAACAGTGACGCTTATGTGATGCAGCATGGGGATACGAATGCACAGAATTTTACATGTATAGCAGGAAGTCAGATGGGCAATCAGGTGGTTTTGGACTGTTTATCAGAGATGACAGGGGAAATTTGTCGTGTGACCTTACAGCTTCCGGAGAATTCAGAAATCTGGATGTTTGTGTCTAATGAGGCAATTACGGATGAGAGTAAGTAGGGGCAGATAATGATGTTTCATTTAAATGTCTTACTTTGGGGAAGAAATGTATATGAGTGGAAGAGGGATAAAAGTGTAGTTTAGGGTGGAATGCTGGGATAAATGAGAATAGTTATGAGGAAATTACAGTGAAACAATACAGTAAAGAAGAAATTAAAAACCAAATCAAACAAAACCATTTGCTCTGTGATGGTGCCTTTGGTACCTATTATGCATTGAAATACGACACAAAGGAGCTACCGGAGTTTGCCAATAAGCTGCATCCGGAAAGAGTTGTAGAGATACATAAGGAATATATTGCAGCGGGGGCGAGACTTCTTCGTGCCAATACTTATGCCAGCAATACAGTAATGTTACAGAATGCATGGGAAGAGGTAGAAGAAAATCTGCGTAGCGGATACCGTTTGGCAAAACAGGCTGTAGAAAATATGGCGAAAGACAACGTGGAAACTGCCGGAGATAACGTGGAAACATGCCGGGAATCCGTATTTGTTGCGGCAGATATCGGTCAGATACCCAATGAGAATCCGGCAGCAAAAGAAACTGTTGTTCAGGAATACATAGATATCTGCCGGGTATTTTCGGAGGAAGGGGCAGAGGTTTTTGTATTTGAAACCTTTGCGGATATAGAAGACATCCGTCCTGCCATAGAATTTATCGGAAATAAGGCATTTATAATTGTTCAGTTTGCGATAAATCAGTTTGGCTATAGTAATTTGGGGTTAAGTGCACGGAAGCTGATTGGTAAAGCAGAAAGTATAGAATGGATAGATGCGGTTGGCTTTAATTGTGGTGTGGGTCCTGCCCATATGCAGCAGATTATCCGAGGATTAAAAATGCCCATTAATAAGCCGTTAACTGCATTTCCCAATGCAGGGTATCCTCAAAATGTCAGCAACCGTATGATTTTCTCCAATGAAAATATCAATTACTTTGTGGCGAAAACAGGGGATTTGGCAGAGGATGGTGTGACAATCCTTGGCGGCTGCTGCGGTACTACGCCGGAGTATATCAGCAGGATGAATGTGTTGTTAGAAGAAAAAAAGAAAAAGTGGGAGCAGGAGAATAACGAAGCAGGAGAGACAGAAGCAGGAGAGACAGAAGCAGCAAATGCAGAAAATGTAAGAGACGGAAATGTTAGAGAGGATGATGCAGGAAGAACAGAAGGGGCAGATGGCAAGGAACAAAGAACCATCATTAACCACTCTTTCTTTGCCGGAAAAACAGGTAAAAAGCTCATCGCCGTAGAATTAGCCCCACCCCTTGGCAGTGATGATGAAAAGCTGATGGATGCGGCGCATCTGCTTTTGAAAAGTGGTGTGGATGTGCTTACTTTTCCGGATTCCCCCTCGGGACGTACCAGGGCAGATTCCATTCTCATGGCAGAAAAGGTTGCCAGAGAAACAGGAATGTGTGTAATGCCCCATCTTTGCTGTAGGGATAAAAACGCTATAGCAATGCGTTCCCAGCTGTTGGGGGCACATATCAATGGCATTCATAATTTCCTGATTGTAACAGGCGACCCCATTCCCATGATGGTAAGAAGCAGTGTGAAGAGTGTGTTCAACTTTGACTCAGTAGGGTTAATGCAGATTGCCAATGATATGAATGAGGAGCAGTTTGCAGATGCACCCATATGTTTTGGTGGAGCTATCAATCAAACCCGCAGAAATTTGGATGTGGAAATAGGAAGAGTCAAGAAAAAGATGGCAGCAGGAGCAACCTTTTTCCTGACACAGCCTGTTTCTACAAAGCAAGGTGTGGAACGTCTCAGAAGAGTAAAGGAAGAAACCGGAGCCCGTATTTTGTGTGGGATCATGCCCTTTGTGAGTTTGAAAAATGCCACCTTTATGAAAAATGAAATGACAGGTATTGAGGTAACGGAGGAGGTTCTTGCCAGATATCGTGAGGATATGACCAGGGAAGAGGGAGAACAGGCAGGAATCCAACTGGCAAAGGAGATTATTGCACTGACAGAGGATTTCGTGGATGGCTATTATTTCTCCTTCCCCTTCAACAGAGTAGTCATGCTACAGCAAATTTTGGAAAAAAACTAAATATTTGCTGTTCATTTGACGAAATATATGATACCATAGAAGTAGGAAAAAGGTACTTTTGCAAGGATGCGTAGAATACAAGGAGGTAGACTATGGCAATTAATATTCAGGCTAAGACGGATTATTCATATTTGTTTTCCAATTTGGGAACGAAAAATTCAAGCGGAGCAAACTTAAATTTCCTTTCCGATTATGCAGCCATTAAGAATGGCAGCTATGGTAAGTTGATGAAGGCTTATTATAGTGAAACCGGCAGTGATGCCGTAACCAATCTGGCAAAGAAGTCAAACAGTACCACTGCTACAGAGGAAGAGAAGAAGAGTCTTGCAAAGGTGGATACTGCTACCGATGCATTGAAGGAGTCTGCGGATGCACTGTTGGAGACAGGCAAAAACTCCGTATTTAATAAAAAGGAAATTACCACCAAGGATGAAAACGGTGTGGAGAAGACTACAGAGGATTATGATACCGAAGCAATCTACAAGGCTGTAAACAGTTTTGTAAATAATTATAATTCTGTAATCAGTGCAGTGGATGATGCGGGTAATGAGAGAGTTACCGACAAGGCTGTGTCCATGGCGAATGCGACAGTTGCTAATATCAAGACCTTAAATAAGCTTGGTATTACAATGAATGAAGACAGCACCTTATCCCTTAATAAGGATACCTTTATGAAGGCGAATATGGATACTGCTAAGAATATGTTTAACGGAGCAGGTTCCTATGGCTATCGTGTTTCTGCACAGGCTTCCAGGATTAATGCCACAGCTGATAACGAAGCTTCCAAGAGCAGCATGTACAACACCAATGGTACAGTGAATAATGTTTATGACAGCGGTAGCTTGTTTAATACTTTATTATAATTGTGGTAGATGATTCTATCAATAAGAAACAGTGAAATAAAAAACAGTAAAAGAAAGGGAGAAATGCCCTTTCTTTTTTTGTGCACATATGTTATATTAAATTGAATTGAATATGTAGTAATCAGGTGTCGGAGCAATCTTGAATAGGATTGGCTCCGGTGAAAAGGGAAACAGGTGCAAATCCTGTACGAACTCGTCACCGTAATTAGGGAGTAGAAGCCGCTATATCACTGGGAAACTGGGAAGATGGCCAATGCGATGATCTTTAAGCCGGGAGACCTGCCTGAATGCTGTACAGAAACG
>JAGATV010000026.1 GCA_017621075.1 Lachnospiraceae bacterium | reverse complement strand
CTCATGAATAATTCAGGTTAATTTCTTGATTATGCTTAATTTGTTGAGTATAATGGGTGTATCAAAAAAATTTATATTTTCGAGAGGTAAAAGAACATGAAGAAAACCTTTATTGCAAAGATTACTGGAATTCTTTTAGGAATTGTCCTTGTTATTTCAGTGGGCGGAAATATCTATCTCCTTAAAAATACATCAGATGCCAGAGAAGAAGTTGTGGTTATTAGAAATGAATTAGTGACTGCAGATAACCAGATCGCAGACTTACAGGCGCAGGTGGACGATTTGCAAGGACAGCTTACGGAAAGCAGAAAACAAATAGAGAGCCTTGAAAGCACGATTGCAGAGAATAACACAACCATAGCCGATTTAGAGAGACAGTTGGCAGAACAAGAACAGTTATTATTAGAAGCCCAAGAGCAGGCACAAGCGAAGACCGTTAGCAGTCAAAGCAATAGTTCTTCTAATACAAGCAGTAACAATAAAAGTAGCAGTGAAAATAATGATCCCGGCTATCAGGGTGAAAAAGAAGGCTACAGTTACATTCCTGGTTTCGGTTATGTTTCCAATCAGGATGATCCTGGAGCAGTACCTGGTGGTGCAGGAGATCCACTTGGCGAAGATGATATGACAGGTGAAAAGATAGGCGACATGTAGAAGGGAGGAAAAGTACAAATTAGAGCTTACGGGGATACTCTTAAGGCCTGCCGTGGCAGACGAATAAAACTCTAATCATAATTTTCTCCCATCTCAAATTTCCCCGTATTGCCGAGTTTTGCGTTGGTTTATCGGCATTTCCAGGTATCCTTTTTTCTTCTCTAAAACTACACTTTTTGCAAAATAACGCAAATCGGTGCAAATCACTTCTAGATGTAGTAGTTAAATTGTAGTCCGTTAGGGGTGTGGAGACTACTGATCAGGGGTGTGGATTATTGAACAAAAGGGTGTGCAGAAATCATCCGCATACCCTCTTATTATCGTCTATAAAGACTCGAATATCAAGTTTTTGGGCCTTGCTTTATCGCTACAACCTAAAAGCTGTCAATATCCTGCAGTTGAAATGGTTGCCGCCTACTTCAACTGCAAGCCATCACCAAACGCTTTACCTACAACATCGCCAAGCCCTGTGTATGTATTATTACAAGGATCATAAGTAATGGGTTTCAGTTTTTTGGGATCAATCTTTCCATCTGTGATCACAGATTCCTCTGCACATACATTTACAATTTCTCCAACAAGGATTCCGTCTTCAAAACTTTTTACTTTGCATTCAAGAGCCATTGGAAGCTCATCAATAAGAGGAGCATTTACTCTGGTGCTCTTCGTTGCATGAAATCCTGCCTTTTCAAATTTGTCAGGAATCTTGTTTGCAGACTCAACACCTACA
Organism: Lachnospiraceae bacterium; assembly: GCA_017621075.1. Taxonomy (GTDB): domain Bacteria; phylum Bacillota; class Clostridia; order Lachnospirales; family Lachnospiraceae; genus Acetatifactor. The sequence continues at coordinate 44,484 of JAGATV010000026.1, read as the reverse complement.
TAATCACAAGCAGCCACAGTATCCTCCGTTGCCATACTCACGGTGAATGCACCGGATTTCGTCAGATTCTCTGTTGTCTTGTGTTCCGAAAGGCTGATTGTAATTTCCTGATAATCTGTGATAATGCCCCATGCCGCATTCATTGCGTTAGGCACTCCATTTTCATCATATGTGCCAATAATAAGTACCGGCATTGGAAACATGAAAGGTTTTGCACCAAAATCAATTCTACTCATAATCCTTCTCCTTACCAATTTTTCTTTTCGTTTTCACTACGATTATTTTGCTTACGTTCTTCAACCATCTTCACAAACCATTCTACCATAGCAGGATCCTGGTGTGAGAAGAAGCTTGAGGTTGCTGTGTCGAGTTCGGCTATCGTATTCATTTCCTCATCTGCATCTGAGCATTACCTGAGCTGCTGTCTTATCATATTTATCACCGATAGCTTACATCACTTCATTATTGAATGTGTTTCCACGTCCCTCTCCAAATGGCGCCCATGCCTCCAACTGCACGTTGTATTTGTCAGCATACTCTTTCAGTTGCTTTTGCTGGTTAAAGATATGTACTTCCATCTGGGTAATCATTGGCTTAATGCGATTGAAATTCACAAACTCCACCATTCTGTCCACATAAAAATTGGAAATGCCGATAGCTCTGATTTTTCCTTCTTCATACAAATCTTCCAGCGCTCTCCATGCTCCATATGTATCACCAAACGGCTGATGAAGGAGTACAAGATCCAGATACTCTGTCTGCAGCTTCTTCATGGATTCGAAAACAGACTGTCTGGTATTCTCATAACCATAATGTTCAATCCATACCTTTGTTGTAAGGAAAATCTCCTCACGGGAAATTCCACTCTTTTTGATAGCAGAACCCACTTCCTCTTCATTAAAGTAGGACTGTGCGTATCTATGATACAGTCCAATTGTATCAGTCGGTAGTTACTACCGGTCAAGCACTTTTTATGATTTCGGAGGAAAAAATATGTTTACGATGAAACAAGCCTGTGAGCAAACACAGTTGCCATATGAAACACTGAAATTTTACTGCAATCAGGGACTTGTTCCCAATGTCAAGCGCGACAAAAATAATCACCGCATCTTTGACGAAAGAGATATTTCCTGGATTAAAAGTTTAAACTGTCTTAAAAATTGTGGCATGAGTATTTCTGAAATGAAAGAATACATCCATCTTTGCCTTGCAGGAGAATCTACTATTCCGGAACGAAAAACAATCCTTGATAGTAAACGCAATGCTCTGTTAGAACAATTAAAACAGGTTCAGGACTGTATTGATTACATCGACTGGAAACAAAGTTTCTATGATGATGTTTTGTCCGGGAAAACCAAGTATTACAGCAACTTGATCAACACAGATAATTCGTAAAGTGTAAATCTTGATTGTGCTGATTTTGCCTGCCCAACAAATGTCCTCTTGAACAGTCTCTTATCCTCTCTCTTATAATATAAAGACGATAGTCCACCTTTTTCCTCGGCTTGTTTTCGCTCCAGTTCTAATTGCGCAGATATTTTCTCCTTCGTTTTTCTGTATCTTATAAGTCCTATTAGACATCCTATCATTGGCATGCATAGACCTATAGCCCCCATCACAGTTAATACGATTTGCTTCATTACTTCTCGCATCTCCAGATCAAATTTTTGTCCCTCATAGCGAACTTTTATGTTGCCATTTCAGCTTCAGCTGTGCATTCTTTCAATATTCCTTCTTTACTTCATCCAGTCCATAAATTGCTCGAAATCTTTTCTCATCTTGCGCATCCCTTATCAGCATTACTTCCGTAAAATGTGCATCCTCATAATTTTTAAAACCGGCCACTTTTTCTCCGGTACAGATAGAAACACGAATCACTGCATACTGCCTTTGGGGATCGTATGGTATTGTTTCCTTTAAGGTACGCTCATAATATGGGATCTTGCTATTATCCTGCCACATTTCAATGATAAATACGATCAGAAATGTCAAAAGAACTACTACGCCCAAAGCACAGATCCACCACAAAAAGACGTGAAACAGAAACCAGATCATTCCGGGTATTCCCACTGCAAACAGAAACCCGAAGCATAGCCATTTACCACCATAATTGATCGAATTGATCTTGGGAATTTTGATCTTTGTCATTTTCAGTGCCCCCGCATAATCTGTGTGCATACTCAGACTGTCCATTGCCAAACATGATTTTTTGTTTTATATGATGGTATCCGCCCACTCTTTTTCCTTAAATCCGGTCAGCACGAAATCCCGGCCTACAACCAGCGGTCTCTTTACCAGCATTCCGTTGGTGGCCAGAAGGGCAAGCTGTTCCTCCTCTGTCATTTCCGGCAGCTTCTCCTTTAGATGTAGTTCCTTGTACAATAATCCGCTGGTATTAAAAAATTTCTTCAGCGGCAATCCGCTTTTTGCATACCATTCCTTTAACTCCTGGTAAGTAGGATTCTGCTCTGCGATCGGGCGTTCATCAAAAGCTATCTGATGTTCTTCCAACCACTTTAATGCCTTCTGGCAGGTGGTACATTTTCTATAGACTAATACTAACATTTCAATTCCTCCCGATAAACATCTTCTTCCTGATATCTGCAAGCCTGTCCAGTGCTTCCTTAAGGGTTGCATCCTGCTTTGCAAAATGAACGCAGATCAGGTGGTTCACATCCTCCTTAAAAAAGCTGGATCCCGGCACGGCACCTACCCCCACTTTTCTTGCCAGATCTTCGCAGAAAAGCTGGTCATCTGTATAGCCAAACTCACTGATGTCCACCAGAACATAGTAAGCACCCTGGGGCTCTGTGAAGTTCAGTCCGATATCTTTTAATCCGCCGATAAACAGTTCCTTTGCATGGGTATAATGTTCCTGGAGTTTCCGGTAATAGTCATCACCGAAGGTAAGCCCCACAACTGCCGCTTCCATCAGAGGGGCCGCAGCGCCCACTGTGAGAAAATCGTGAACCTTTTTCACTCTGTCGGCAATTTCGGGGGAAGCGATCACATAGCCGAGTCTCCAGCCGGTAACAGAATACGTTTTGGACAGAGAATTGCATATAATCGTCCGCTCTCTCATTCCCGGCAGGGATGCCATATATATGTGTTCGTTGGGCTGATACAGAATATGCTCATACACTTCATCCGTAATCACATAAAGATCATATTTTTTTGCCAGGTCCGCAATGATCATCAGTTCCTGCCTGGTAAACACTTTTCCGCAGGGGTTGGACGGATTACACAGTATCAGCGCCTTTACTCCTTCCTGTTTCATGGCAGCTTCCAGTTCGTCCCCGTCAAAAGTGAAAGCCGGCGGCTTTAAGGGAACATAGATGGGCTGTGCTCCGCTTAAAATCGTATCTGCACCATAGTTCTCATAGAAAGGAGAAAAAATAACCACCTTATCGCCCGGATTGCAGACGCTCATCATAGCAGCCATCATGGCCTCCGTACTGCCACAGGTTACCACGATCTCCCGATCCGGATCGATCTTCATGCTGGAAAAATGCTCCTGCTTTGCCGCCAGTGCTTCTCTGAAATTCTGTGCGCCCCAGGTCAGAGCATACTGATGAGGTCCTTCCTCGGCCACCTTGGCAAGCCGGTCCGTAATCTCCTTGGGAGGGTCGAAGTCAGGGAATCCCTGGGAAAGATTGATGGCTCCGTATTGATTGGAGATCCTTGTCATCCTGCGGATGACAGAATCCGTAAAACTTGCTGTTCTTTTGCTTAATTCCTTCATATACTTTTCTCCTCAGTACATACAAACTAATAGGGCAGTTGATAAAACTGCCCCATCATTCGATGTTATAGGCAGACAACGCTCTTGCCATCAGCCTGTAATTGTGCATGCAATTATGGTTCCAGGTAATCCTTGTGCTGACAGATTCCAGGGAAAGAATGCATTCCCTTCCCGATCTGTCCTGAAATCTCACATGGATAAAGGAAAGGACACCCTGTTTTTCCAAGAGCCTGTACAGCCGTTCATTTCTGGTCTCAAATACGGATACTGCATCTACGATCAGCACATTGCCTATATATCCTTCCGACACTTCCGGTTCTTCCAGATAGGCCACGGTCTCCTTCAGTATCTCCTGGGTCGGTATCTTCTCCCCTACCATACATACTGCGTGACGGGGACTTCCCGAATATAAGATGATCCTCTGGAATCCAAAGTTTTCCGCATAGTCATCCAGCACTTTATCCAGGGAATAATTCTCCTCACAATATATCTTATCCATGATCATACAGAGGATATCACCCATTGCCATATCCCCGCGGCTGTTGATCCTGACATTCTTGTGTTTGGAATTTTTGATATCCTGCAGAGTCCCGTGCTTTGCCTCATCATAGATAATGTAACGGTTCCTGCCCTTCTCTTTTGCTCTGTACAAAGCAAAATCCGCCAAGGTAAAGACATCTTCATAATTCTGTGCATCCTTGGGATAGGCGGCGCAGCCAATGGAAAGTGTGATCACAGGATTGTTTTCATCGTTTTCCGGGAAGGAAGCATTCACGATATTTTTGATGCTCCTGAGACGTTCCCTGCAATTTTCCATATCATAAGCATTGTAAAAGATCACAAAGAATTCGTCTCCGCCAAATCTTCCCACAACGCCGTCCTCGCCCACCTCATTCTCAATAATGGAAGCCACACTCTGAAGGACTCTGTCTCCGGCCAGATGTCCGAAAGTATCATTGACATTCTTGAAATAGTCCACATCTATGATCGCAATGCTTACAGCCTCATGTTTCTCCACATCAATGAGCCTTGTGGCGATGTTGGTGATCTCCCCCTTGGAAAGCAGCCCGGTCAGGGAATCATGCTCTCTGATCTTCTTGGCACTTGCGGTATTGTCCAGACCTTGATGAATATATCCCACGGAAAGTTTATAGATTCCGCCATCGTAAATGGCTGTCCCCTTGATCGTGGAAGTCTTCACATCTCCATTCATGCCAAACATAGGGCCTTCCATCTTCACTTCATAATCCCGGGTCCCATTCTTCCAGTTGGCAACCAGGTTCTCCAGTTCCTTGCGATTGTGCTCTGAGGGGGAAAGCTTCATGGCCGCCCCTGCCTCCTCCAGCCCAAACCGAAGGATCTGATTTCCTGTTTCCAGGGCAATGGTCACTGTGATACTCTCTGTATCGGGACTGTATACAAAAGAGTCATCCCCATAAAGCTCTAACAGCCTGTTCTTAATCTCCAGATCCCGGTCATATTGTTCCTGCACATCAAAAATATCATCCATCCAGATCAGGGATATCTCACCCTGCCCATCGGAACCACCCACTGTGATTTTCACACAGGCATCCCGCAGGCTGCCGTCCAATGCACACAGCCTCACCATGCACGCCTCACCGGAATGTTCCGCAGCTTTCTGATAAAAAAGTTCCCGATCCGCATCATATACAAACTTATCAAAGGTATAATAAAGTCTGTCCAGACTCATGAATCCGTAAAAATCCGTTCCGGCCGACAAAATATCAAAGGTATTCAGTTTTACATTGATCTTACTGATTCTCGAACTTTCCATCTATGATACCTTTCTTTTGTATTCTGCCCCTTTACAATCTTTGATTTCTATTTTATTCTCTGAAAACTGATTATGCAACTGTTTTTTGTCAGACTGTAGATTATTGGTATCTGTTTTTGCGGATTTTACGGTATGTCTGCCTCATCCTGCCATACTCTGCGACAAAGTTCTTCACAATACTCCAGGGAAAATGCCGGGTCCTGCTTTGCGATCCCATTCTTTCCGGCAAGCTCCCCGGTGTATTCCGAAAGAGCATAGACCGTCACTCCATTACAGCCTTCCTCCACATGGCATACCACGGGGAGGATGCCATATTCTGCAATCTCTACCCTTCCATCCTCACCTCTTTCCAGAGTGACCTGCGCCATACCGCCCACCATGCGGTTGGCCACTCCTTCCCCGGTGCCGGAGGTCCAGTTCACAAAATTTCCCAGAGAATAGTACACCAGCATGCCTTGATCGCCTTCTCCGGCTCCCATACCTGCATCTTCCTCATCCGTCACCCATCTTATGGGCTCGATCACATGGGGATGGGTGCCAAGCACCAGATCTGCTCCGTTTTTCCAAAAGATTTTTGTCCATTTTTCCTGCTGTGGCGAGATCCCCAGTTCGTACTCCGTCCCCCAGTGAGGGCAGACAATGGTAAAATCGGCCATCTCCTCCGCCGCCTGCAGATCCCGGATCACCTTTCCTTCCTCAAGCAGATCCACCCCATAAGGCATATCCTCCGGAAGCGGAATCCCATTGGTTCCATAAGTATAGTTCAAAATGGCGATCCGCATTCCCTCCTGCTCATAAATATAAACTGTATCCTGTGACTCCATGCTGTCGTGGATGCCCAAAACCGCGATCTCAGGATATTTTTCCCGCCAGAAATCGATACAGTTCAAAAGACCTTTTTTCCCTTTGTCCAAAGCGTGGTTGGTAGCATGGCAGATCACATCAAACCCTGCTGCCGCCAGGGCATCTCCCGCCTCATATGGCCCATTGAATGCCGGGTATCCGGAAATGCCAAGCTCCTGCCCCCCTAAGATCACTTCCTGATTGACAATGGCTAAATCTGCCCCCCGGATCTCCTCCTGCAGGTTTGCAAAAATGCCGGTAAAATCATAGCTGCCGTCGCTCTGCAGGGCGCTTTCCTCCACAGGGGTATGAAGCAGGATATCGCCCACCATGACCAGGGATATGGACGGTGCAGATGCCTCCAGCTCCCCATCCTTGACGGGGCTCCGGCCCTGCTGTACATTTGGGGTCTGTGTGGCTTCCTCACTCTGTGCCGGGGTTGCCTGCGCCGGCCCTTCCTGCACGGACCCTTCCTGCACCGGCCCTTCCTGCGCCACCTTTTCGGCGCCGCACCCTGCAAGCAGCAGGAGTGAAAGGAACGCAGCCCCAATTACCTTCTTCTGTTTTTTCCATCTTCCTGATGGATTTTCACTCATGTTGTAGCTCATATACTTTCCGCCCATCTATTCCCGGATGACACTCTCGATTTTTTCTGCACGCAGGGCAAACTGTTCATAAAAATCCTCGTCAGTACGATACGGTGTCATATAAAATACATTGAGGACCGCCATGTTCAGGTTGTGGTTCAACTCCTCATCCTCACTGTTCTCAAGGATCTCCTCGGCACGTTTCAACAAATCATGCCACCTGAGCACATATTCCCTATGGGCAGCCGGATCGGGAGTGTCGATCCACTTGCCGACCTTCACCTTGGTGCGGGGATGGTCACACTGACCTGTCTGCAAAAAGTACCGGAAATCTCCGTTCTCATAATATCTGCCCAGCGGAAACAGCCTGCACAGATCCGGCCGGAATGGATGGATGCTGCAACGTCCCTGTTCGTCCAGAAAGGCACAACAATTCCTGTCAGCAGTCATTTTCATATTGGGCAGGATCACGCCATCCACAACCCTGAGCGCCACCTCTTTTTCTATCAGTTCCCGAAAAGGTCTGCCCAGACCTTTACTCAGATAATACGCATCTATGGGGGAAAGGATGATGGTGTCCACCATATCATGGCAGCACTTGGAACAGCCCACACAGTCATGGCAGTCTGCCTTGACCATATCATTTAAGTTGTACAATCTGCCGTCCGATATCTCCTCCATACTCACAAAACGCTTCATGTCAGCTCTCCCTCTTCTTTTTTGATGATATCCGCAAATTCCGCTTTGGCCGCCTTTGCCAGATCCTCCGGGGACAGATTGATCTGGGAACCGATCCTGCCGCCGCTGACATAAATATCCGGCTGTGCCTTTGCGCTTTCATCGATCCTGGTCGTAAACTGCTTTTTCATACCTATGGCAGTACACCCGCCTCTCACATAACCGGTAATGGCGTTGATATCCTTCACATGGATCATTTCCACACTCTTTTCGCCCACAGATCTTGCCGCTTTCTTCAAATCCAGTTCCCTGGCAATGGGAATCACGAACACAAAATAATTCCTGCTGTTCCCCCGGGTCACCAGGGTCTTATAGACCTTCTCATAAGGCAGGGACAGCCTGTCTGCGATCTGAATCCCATCCACAAACTCCTCACACTCATAAGTGTGGTGGGTAAAGGGGATCTTCATGGATTCCAGGATGCGCATGGCATTGGTTTTGATCTCTTTTGCTTTTGACAATTTTTTATTCCTCTTTTCCCCGGCCGACAATGACGCCATGGCGCCAGCCGGCGTGGATTCTGCTTTAGCAGGATCATTATACCACAAATCAAAAAAGCCCGCTACCTTCATAGCGGGCTTTCCATTCAGAAACAAAATGATATCTTATTTTGCGGCCATCTCAGCCTTGAGCTTTTCGGTGAGAGCAGGAAGGATCTTGTTCAGATCTCCCACGATACCGTAATCAGCCACATCAAAGATGGGAGCGGTCTCATCCTTGTTGATGGCGATGATCACATCGGACTCCTCCATGCCTGCCAGATGCTGGATGGCACCGGAGATACCAATGGCAAAGTAAAGGTTGGGGCGTACCGTCTTTCCGGTCTGTCCTACCTGCAGGTCCTTGGACTTCCAGCCGGCATCCACCACGGCACGGGAACAGCTTACGGTTCCGCCCAGCACTTCTGCCAGATCATCCAGAAGCTTGAAGTTCTCGGCACTGCCTACGCCACGCCCGCCGGAAACCAGGATCTTGGCATCCATGATATCAACGGTATCGGTCACCGCCTTTACCACCTTAAGGATCTCCACATATTTGTGGTCCGGGGTAAATCCGGGATTGAATTCTTCCACATCAGCCTTGGCTCCTGCCACCTTTTCTCTCTTCTGCATAACACCGGGACGAACGGTAGCCATCTGGGGGCGAAAATCGGGACATGCAATGGTCGCGATGGTATTGCCGCCGAATGCAGGACGGGTCATCAAAAGCTGATTGTGCTTCTGTTCCTTGCCGGGAATAGGGTTGATGGGGAAATCTCCGATTTCCAACTGCGTGCAGTCTGCGGTCAGTCCGGTGTGTACTCTTGCGGAGACACGGGGACCTAAGTCACGCCCGATGGCAGTGGCACCTACCAGGAAGATTTCCGGTTTGTATTTCTCGATCACAGAAGCCAGTGCATGAGCATAAGGCTCTGTTCTGTACTCCTTCAGTTCAGGATCATCCACCAGGATGACCTTGTCGGCACCGTACTCGGCCAGTTCGTCTGCCAGGTCCTTCACATTGCTTCCTACCAGTACGGCAGTGACTGTGGTGCCCAACGCTTCCGCCAGATCCTTACCCTTGCCGATCAGTTCAAAAGCAATGCTGTTGATCACATTGTCTACCTGCTGGGCAAAGACATATACGCCTTTATATTCTTCTAAATTCATGATTCTTCCTCCTAAAATTGCGTCTCTCTCAAAGATGGCCCATTAAATGATATGCTTTTCTTTTAACTTGCCAACAATGTAGTCAACCGATTCTGCAGGGTCCAGGGCAACCTTCTCACCGGTACCTTTTCTGACTTTGTCGGAAGCCTTGGCGATCTGGGTAGGAGAACCTTTCAGTCCTAAGTTGGAATCTTCCACATCCTTTAAATCCGCTCTGCCCCAGGTAGTGATCTCAGCCTTGCAGGCATCAAAGATTCCGCCGGGAGTCATGTAACGGGGCTCGTTGAGTTCCGCTAAAGCGGTGATCAGGCAGGGCATCTTTGCCTTCAAAACATGGTATCTGTCATCGAACTGGCGCTCCACAATCACGCTGTCACCGTCGATCTCGATCTTCTGTGCATAAGAGATCACAGGGATGTTCAGGTGTTCGGAAATCTGAGGGCCTACCTGTGCAGTATCACCATCGATTGCCTGACGTCCTGTGATGATCAGGTCATAGTCCAGATTGCGCAAAGCGCCTGCCAGGGTCTGGGAGGTGGCCCAGGTATCTGCGCCACCCAGCACTCTGTCAGTTACCAGAATGCCCTTGTCAGCCCCCATGGCAAGTGCTTCCCGCAGTACATCCTCCGCCTTGGGAAGTCCCATAGTAAGTACGGTAACCTCTGCACCGTACTGATCCTTTAATCTCAGTGCTGCCTCCAGCCCGGCTTTGTCATCCGGATTCATGATAGTCATCATGGCAGCTCTGTCCAAAGTACCGTCGGGATTGAATTTCACGCCGCCTTTGGTATCAGGAACCTGTTTAATACAAACAACGATTTTCATTGTATCTTCACTCCTTATTTTAACGATTCTTGTTACTTTCGTTTCGATAAGCCGCTTTGCTTATCGCAGCTATTTCAACAGTGCTGCGGAGATAACCATTCTCTGCACTTCACTGGTTCCTTCATAGATCTCAGTGATCTTGGCATCGCGCATCATACGCTCCACTTCGTACTCTCTGGTGTAGCCGTAACCGCCGTGCAGCTGGACAGCCTTGGTGGTCACTTCCATAGCCGCCTCTGCCGCATACAGCTTTGCCATTGCCGCTTCAAAGCCATACTCCTTCTGGGTAGCCTTTGCCATGGCAGCCTTGTATACCAACAGCTTGGCAGCCTCCACCTTGGTAGCCATGTCAGCCAACTGGAACTGGGTATTCTGCTGTGCCGCGATAGATTTGCCGAACTGCTTTCTTTCTTTGGTATAAGCTATGGTCCTTTCCAAAGCCCCCTCTGCAATACCAAGAGCCTGGGCTGCGATACCGATACGTCCGCCATCCAGGGTGTGCATTGCGATCTTAAAGCCCTGGCCCACCTTGCCTAAGAGATTCTCCTTGGGGACACGGCAGTCGGTAAAGATCAGCTCGTAGGTAGCGGAACCGCGGATACCCATCTTCTTTTCCTTGGTACCGAAAGTAAATCCGGGAGTGCCCTTTTCTACAATAAAGGCAGAGATCTCTTTGATCATCTTGCCGCGCTTCTCGATCATTCCGGTCACTGCAAAGATCACATAGACATCTGCTTCCTTACCGTTGGTGATGAAGATCTTGGAACCGTTTAACACATAGTCATCGCCGTCCAACACAGCCTTGGTCTGCTGGCCCTGTGCGTCAGTGCCGGCACCGGGCTCGGTCAGACCGAATGCGCCCAGCTTCTCACCCTTTGCAAGGGGTACCAGATATTTCTGTTTCTGTTCTTCCGTACCGAAGGTCAAAATAGGATCACAGCACAGGGAGGTGTGGGCAGATACGATAACGCCTGTAGTACCGCATACCTTGGAGAGTTCCTCCACACACATAACGTAGGTCAGAGGGTCACAGCCCTGTCCGCCGTACTCCTTGGGAACGGGAATGCCTAAAAATCCGTTCTTTGCCATTTTTTCCACTGTTCCTCTGGGGAAAATTTCCGTCTCATCCACTTCCTGAGCCAGGGGCTTTACTTCTTTCTCAGCAAACTCTTTGAAAAGCGCACGCGCCATTTCATGCTCTTTGCACAATGTAAAATCCATGATGTTATTCCTCCATTTATAAACATTTCCTGTTGCCTATCTCATCTATTTTGAGTAGTCATAAAATCCCTTGCCGGTCTTTCTTCCAAGCTTGCCTGCCCGGACCATCTTTCTCAAAAGGGGATGAGGACGATACTTGGGATCGCCGGTTTCGTTCTGCAATACTTCCATGATGGCAAGAACGATATCAAGACCTACCAGATCGCCCAGTGCCAAAGGTCCCATGGGATGGGATGCGCCAAGCTTCATGGCCTCATCGATGTCAGCTACACTTGCGATGCCGTCAGCATAGATGCCGATTGCTTCGTTGATCATAGGGATCAGTATCCTGTTTACCACAAATCCGGGAGCTTCTTTTACTTCTACGGGAGTCTTGCCGATCTCTGTAGCAATGGCTTTGATCTTCTCCACCAGTTCAACGGGAGTGTTCTCACCTGCGATGACCTCCACCAGCTTCATGCGGTCAGCGGGATTGAAGAAATGCATACCGATCATGGGTCTGTCCAAGCCGGCACCGATCTCTGTGATGGACAGGGAAGAGGTGTTGGTGGCAAAGATGCAGTCAGGTTTTACGATTGCCTGAAGCTCCTTGAAGGTGGTCTTCTTCAGCTCCATGTTTTCGGGAGCCACCTCGATCACCAGATCACAGTCTGTACAGATATCCTTTAATCCGGTAACGATCTTGGCCAAGACAGCGTCTGCCTGTTCCTGGGTGATCTTTTCCTTGCCAACCAGGAAATTTAAGTTCTTTAAGATCCTTGCCTTGCCGCCGTCTGCAAATTCCTGTTTGATATCACATAAACATACTTCATAACCCTCTGTCATTGCAAATGCCTGTGCGATTCCTGCACCCATGGTGCCTGCACCGATAATACCTACCTTCATTGAAACTTCCTCCTTGCTTCCTTTAGCTATTTATGATTTTGTCTGCCTTTAGCAGTTCCGAAAGGGCTCTTTTACCTTTTCCTTATTTTTGTCCAGGAAAAATGCCATGCCGTATTTCTGGTCTTCTGTCTCGAAGCAGCCGCCGAACAGCTTTTCTTCAATGACCAGTGCTTCCTCCATGTCCGCATCCAGGCCTTCGTTGATGGCCTTCTTACAGTTACGCACGGCAATGGGCGCATTCTTGGCAATCGTGGAAGCCATCTTTTCCGCTGCGGGAAGCAGCTCTTCCTGAGAGTAAACCCCATTGACAAGACCGATCCTGTAAGCCTCGTCAGCCTTGATGTTGCGTGCGGTGTAGATCAGCTGCTTTGCCATGCCTGCGCCGATGAGACGGGCAAGTCTCTGGGTCCCGCCAAAACCGGGAGTGATGCCCAGGCCAACCTCAGGCTGACCGAACACTGCATTGTCGGAACAGATCCTGATATCGCAGCTCATGGAGAGCTCACATCCGCCGCCCAGCGCAAAACCGTTCACGGCTGCGATCACGGGAATGGGGAAGGTCTCGATCTTGCGCATCACATCGTTTCCTTTCTTGCCGAAAGCCTCTCCCTCCTCCTTGGTCAACGTGCTCATCTCTCCGATATCCGCACCTGCCACAAAGGATTTGGCTCCGGCACCTGTGATGACAAGGCATCTTACCTGGGAAAGGTCCACTGCATCCAGGGTCCCATCCAGTTCCTCCAGCACCTGGGAATTCAATGCGTTCAGCGCTTTTTCACGGTTGATGGTGAGCACTGCATAATTCCCTTTCTGTTCATATAAAATATAATCCATTCTTGTTACCTCACGATCCAGCGTTCTTCTTATTCTTCGATCTTTACGATGGTGGAGCATCCCATGCCGCCGCCGATGCAAAGGGTTGCCAGTCCGGTCTTGGCACCTCTTGCCTGCATCTCATGGAGCAAAGTTACCAGGATACGGCATCCGGAAGCGCCTACGGGATGACCCAGCGCAATAGCACCGCCATTGGGGTTTAACTGCTTATCCACATCGATTCCCAGCTCCTTGCCCACTGCTACGGACTGTGCTGCAAATGCTTCGTTTGCCTCGATAATGTCAAAGTCTTCGATCTTCATGCCGGTCTTCGCCATGACCTTTTTGGTGGAAGCCACGGGACCGATGCCCATTACCTCGGGACGGACACCTGCAAGAGCGCCTGCCACAAAGGTAGCCATGGGCTTCACGCCAAGTTCTTTTGCCTTTTCTTCGCTCATGACAACGATGGCTGCCGCACCGTCATTGATACCGGAAGCATTGCCTGCGGTAACGAATCCGCCGGGATTGATGGGACGGAGCTTTGCAAGACCTTCTATCGTGGAACCGGGTCTGGGACCTTCGTCGGTATCGAAAATAATGGTCTCCTTTTTCTTCTTTACCTCAACAGGAACGATCTCTGCCTTGAAAGCACCGTTCTTCTGGGCTTCCTCTGCCTTTAACTGGCTCTTTAACGCAAACTCATCCAGCTCTTCTCTGGTAAGTCCCCACTCCTCACAGATATTGTCTGCGGTCTTGATCATGTGATAGTCATTGAATGCATCCCAGAGGGCATCCTTGATCATGGTATCTACCAAAGTACCGTTGTTCATTCTGTATCCGAAACGTGCCTGAGGGATCGCATAAGGAGCCATGGACATATTTTCCATACCGCCTGCAACGACGATGTCAGCATCTCCTGCCATGATCATCTGCGCCGCCTGGTTCACACAGTTCAAACCGGAACCGCATACCACGTTCATGGTCACTGCGGGTACTTCAATGGGAAGACCTGCTTTGATGGATGCCTGACGTGCCACGTTCTGTCCCTGGCCTGCCTGGATGACACAGCCCATATATACCTGATCTACAGCCTCGGGAGCAACGCCTGCTCTCTTCAAAGCCTCTTTGATAACGATAGCACCCAGCTCGGCAGCGGGGGTCGTGCTCAAACTTCCTCCCATTGTTCCGATTGCGGTACGACAAGCGCCTGCTAATACAACTTTCTTTGCCATTTGATTTTCCTCCATGCTTTGTTAGTTGGTTGATAGTGATTTATTGATTGTTATTTTTTTATCATTATATGAGCCTATTGTAACATAGGGCACCGGCTTTTGCAATGGGTATTTGACAAAAAAATAACAATAATAAATTATTTTACTTCGCAGAATTTGGGGTATATAGTATAAGAAGCAGAAATAAGGAGGTTTTGTTATGTCTTTTGTGAAAGTAAAAGAATATTTTGATTCCCTGGGGCTGGGAAGCCGGGTAAAAGAATTTACAGAATCCAGCGCTACCGTGGAACTGGCCGCCCTGGCCGTAGGCTGTGCTCCCGGTCAGATTGCCAAGACCATGTCCTTCTTTCAACAGGATGCACCCATTCTCATCGTCACCGCCGGGGATGTCAGGATCGATAACAAAAAGTACAAAGCAACATTTCATCAGAAGGCCAAGATGATCCCCTGGGACCAGGTGGCGGACTGCGTGGGACATGCTCCCGGAGGCGTCTGCCCTTTTGTACTGCCCCAAAACGTGAAAGTATATCTGGACATTTCCTTAAAAAGGTTTGATACCGTGTATCCTGCTGCCGGAAGCGATCACAGCGCCGTGGAACTGTCCCCCAAAGAGCTGGAACAATATTCCTTGGCGGCAGAATGGGTAGATGTGTGCGGGGAACCTGTACCGAAGAACTGAGCGCCGGCTTACTGACAGGAGGCTAAGGCCAGGTATTCCTGCACGGCAGACAGGTCCGGCAGGATCACTGCCGCCAACTGCTCCATTTCCTTCGTGGGTGCGGACAGATCCGGCACCATGATGGGAGTCAGTCCCGCGCTGTGGGCAGAGCGGATACCGTTATAGGAGTCTTCGATGGCACAGGCCTTTTGTGGGATAACCCCAAGGGCTTCGCATGCCTTTAAATAAATATCCGGAGCAGGCTTGCTCCTCTTCACCATGTCCCCGCAGATAACCTGTCCGAAAAAGGGCAGGATGCCTGCATCCCTTAGTTCCCGGCGGACTACTTCCTGCCTGGTGGAGGAAGCCAGGGCAATCTTGATATTTTCTCCTGCAAGATACTCCAAAAGCTCTACTACTCCTTTTTTCATGGGAAGTCTGCCGTTGTCATATCTTTCGTGGAAAATGGCGGAGGCTTCCTTTCGGAATCGCTCATAAGGGAAATCTGCTCCGTATCTTCGCAGCATGATGGCTTTGGTGTCCGCCGCATTGGTGCCAAGGCACTCATACATGGCTTCCTCGATCCCCCGGATGCCGTATTTTGCAGCCAGTTCCACCCAGCACGCAAGCACCAGTCTCTCGGAGTCAAAGATGACTCCGTCCATATCAAAAATAACTGCTTCCAAACCTTTTGTGTTTTGCATAGTAATTTCCTCCGGCCGGCGTGGATTCTGCGCTGGCAGAATCATTATACCTTAGAATCCTTCCTTGTTCAATGTCTGCATATACTCCTCCACTGTCGGATCTATGATCTTAGTGGATCTGACCCACTCCTTGGTTCCTTCTACTTTCACTGCCGGCTGGGTGTGCTTTGCCAGGAAACGGGTCAGTGCGTACACATCGATCCAGATTTCGTTATTGCTTTCCTTCTGGGATTCGTCAAAGATCAATTCCAGACCCCAGTGAAGATGCGTTACTTCTATATTATTGACATTTTCCTTGATGCTATATCCGGTATGTCCCATGTAACCGATGACGTCTCCCGCCGTGACGACGCTCCCCTCCTTAAGATTTTCGGCATAAGGGTAATTCTGGCGAAGATGTGCATAATAATAGTAACGCTTTTTGTCAAAGCTGCGGATGCCGATACGCCAGCCGCCGTACTGATTCCAGCCCAGTGCCTCCACCGTGCCGGACTCCACTGCCATGATCGGTGTACCCACTAACCCCATCATGTCATGTCCCAGGTGCCTGCGCTGGTAGCCATAACTCCTGCCCGTGCCGAAATCGTCATAATGGCTGTAATCAAATCCTCTGGCCAAAGGAAAATAAGCCTTCAATCCATAGTGGCTCCTGTACTCCTTCTTTCCGTTCTCATCCTCACATTCCTCCCGGTATTCTCCCACCATACCTCCCAGTACTGCGGTATAGGCTTCTTTATAATAGGGATAATACTGCATGTCTTTGGACAGTTCTTCCATGGTGGTCTCACCGTCACTGATCTGTCCAGCCGCCTTATCGATGCATTTCAATGCCTTTTTGTCAAATTTCCCCCCTGTTTGGGCCGCCGCATAAGCAAGCAGCTCAACCCAGTCAACATGGCAGTTACTCTCATAAGTATCCACATCCCACTCGTAAGCTTTGCACAGCGCCTCGTAGGACACGCTGAAATCCACCCATTTGATATAGTCCTTCTTTCCCTCGGCTGCGTTTCCCGACACCTCCACGATAATGGTGTCATTCTCCAGCCGCCGGGTACTCTCCTGCTTTTCTCCCTTGATCGCTTCCAGCTCCCACACGATAATCACAGCCAGCGCCAGAACACAGACCGTCCCTGCCAATATCCCTTTGCGCATTTTTCCGCTTTCCCAAAATCCGTTTCTATCACTATATGAATACTCCCCGTTCTGTATGATAGGCAAAAAAAGGCATGCCGCAAACTAATCATGGAGTCTGCTGCATGCCCTGTCTGATTTTCTGTTCTTTACTTCCGGGTCTGTTGCCCGTTCACTCAAAGATCACTCTTCCGGTTCGATCAGTCCGTAAGTATCTCCCTTTCTCTTATATACCACATTTACCTGGCCCGTCTCCGCATTGTTGAAGACGAAGAAATTATGTCCCAAAAGCTCCATCTGGATGCAGGCATCCTCAGGATACATGGGCTTGATGTCAAATTTCTTGGTGCGGACGATCCTGATCTCCTCATCATCCATATAATCATTCTCTACATACAACTGGCTGAAAGCACTGTTGGCCTGCTGCTTGTCTATGATCTTATTCTTATACTTCTTTAACTGTCTCTCAATGATTTCTTCTACCAGATCAATGGACACATACATATCGTTGCTGACCTGTTCGGAACGGATGATGCTTCCCTTTACCGGAATGGTTACTTCTATTTTCTGACGATCCTTCTCAACGCTAAGCGTTACATGTACTTCTGTATCAGGGTTAAAGTACTTGTCCAGCTTTCCGATCTTGTCCTCAACGGCCGCCTTCAAGCCGGGCGTAACCTCAATACCTTTGCCAAAAATGTCAAATTTCATAATGATCATCCCTTTCGGTTCTTTATTGTAAAAATATAATATCATATTCATGGGTGTTTTGCAACAATTACACAAATTTTTTACATATTTTTGACATTGTGTCTGTCAACCGTAAATTCGATTTTTTTCGACAAAATAGAATTTTTATGAGAACTTCACAAAACACCCGTTCCCGAGGTTACCATAATCTGATACCACAGATTTACATAAAAAATCCGTGGATAATGTGCATAACTCGGTGTATAACTCCCCTTTTTCCATTTTTAGGTACTTTTCCCATGTGGATAACTTTTTTTGAAATAAAATTAGAATCTTTCCATTTTGCTCTTGCTTTTCTGCTTTTTGTGCAACTTACACATAAGCCTCTCTTTTTTCTGTTTTGGAACAGCTCCTAATATTTTGACAACTCTCTTAATTCACCATACAACGCCTCCATCAGATGCTTCCGCTTTCCAAAAATTTTTCATGGAAATAAAAACACCGGGGATAGCAGATTGCTCATCACCCGGTGGCTTTTCGTTTCTATTTTGTTATTCTTAGAAGATTCTTCTGACTGCCAGCACTTTCTTGTAGTCCGCTCTGGAGACAATGATGCCGGTCTTGGAAGTAGACGCATGAACGATCTGATTGTCGCCAATGTAAAGTGCAACGTGGCCGGAGTAGCAGATCAGATCTCCCGGCTGTGCATTTGCAAGACCGTCTACCGCATAACCCTGGCTCCTGTCCGCTGCGGAGGAATGAGGCAGGCTCACGCCAAAGTTGGCGTAAACGCTCATTACAAAACCGGAGCAATCCGCACCGTCGGTCAGGCTGGTGCCGCCGTATACATAAGGGTTGCCCACGAACTGAAGCGCATATTCCGCAACTGCTGCACCCATCTCACTGCTCTCGCCGGATACAACAGGAGCAGCCGCAACTGTGGTGACAGAAGCAGACTTGGACTGAGCAGCCTTTGCTGCCGCAGCTTCCCTTGCTTTCTTTCTCTCAGCAGCTTCCCTGGCAAGACGTTTTTCTTCCTCTTCCTTGGATTCTGCCTGAACAAACTCTGTGTGAAGCTCTACATAATCGGTGGATACCCAGCCGATACCTTCCTCGATATCTACCTTTGCCCAACCTTCGATCTCCTCGCTGACTACCAACTGATCTTCCAAGGGCACCAGGCCAAGTACACTTGCCTCCAGACTGGGCTCAGTGCGTACCTTCAAAGTAGTGGTGGTAACAGTAGCGATCCTGGTCCCCACTTCCTTCGCCAGTGCAACGGCATCCTCGCCGGTCACACAGAACTCACCCTTGACATAACCTGTCACGGAACCGGAGCTGATCTGATACCATCCGTTTTCTTCCGAGATCAATGTGCCCACGGAATCGTCATACAGCTTGCCGATGATCTCACCTTCCTCGCTGGGCAGATTCCTTACATTTACATAATCATTTACCTGTGCAATGACCAGATTGCGAAAAGTATCCTCCTCTGAAACTGTTTTCTCCTCCGCAGCTTCCGCCGGGATATCTGCTTTCTCCACAATGGATTCAATCTGGATTCTGGATTTATTGTTGGTGGTGATATTCTCTAATTTATTGCCCTGGGAAGTGGCAAGTGCGATACCGCCGCTGGGCAGGACGGATGTGGATGCTGCCGCCGATGCCGTGATGCCGTTTCCTGAAACCATAAGGGCGGCTGCCAGTGCGCAGGCTGTGATCCTTACAGAACTACGAATCATGCTTTCCTCCTGAATTGTATATCTTAAGTATTTCTACCAATTTATTACGAAATTATTACATCTGTTAACAAATATATCACTTTTGTTTTCTTTTGTCAACGGTTGGAAGAAATTGGATCCGTGTTTTGTCAGGTTCACTTTCTGCAATAGTTTTCTGCACTGACCGCTGCATTGGCTCCGTCCGAAACCGCAGTGACGATCTGGCGCAAAGGTTTCCTGCGCACATCCCCTGCCGCAAAAAGACCCGGAATATCTGTAGCGCAGTCCTCGCCCGCCGGCACATAACCGCCGTCATCACAGGCTGTCAGATCCTTTACAAGCTCCGTATTGGGATGGATGCCCACGGCAATAAACACACCGTCTACAGGCAGTTCCCTGCTTTCGCCGCTTTTGACATCCAGAAGTTCCAGCGCCTCCACACCATCCTTTCCTTTGATCTGTTGTACGGTATGGCTGTAAAGGATCTCCACATTGGACAGCCCGCTCAGCTCCTCCTGCAGGATGCGGGCGCCTCGCAGTTCATCCCTTCTGTGGATCAGGTATACCTTCTCACAGCTTCTTGCCAGATAGATGGCATCCTCCAATGCCACGTCCCCGCCGCCTACCACTGCCACGGTACGCCCTCTGAAAAAGGCGCCGTCACAAGTGGCACAGTAGGATACACCCCGTCCTGCAAATTCCGTTTCACCCGGTACTCCCAACTGTGCATGGTGGGCACCGGTGGCCAGGATCACAGCCTTCGCCTCCAGGCTCTCTTTTCTGGTGTGAATGACCTTATAGCTGCCTTTGTCTTCAAGGGACATGACTCGGGCATTCTTAAATTCCACACCCAGCTTGTCCGCATGGGCCCTGAAAGCCATTCCCATGGTAAAACCGTCACTGCCCGGCATTCCCAGATAATTATCCACCTCGTAGGTATTCAGCACCTGACCGCCGCTCATGGCATTGCTCTCCATCACCAGGATATGAAGGCCGGCCCGTATGGCATAGACTGCTGCCGAAAGCCCGGCCGGGCCGGAACCTATAATAATCAGATCGTACATATTGCCTCCCCATGTAGTTTTCTTTCAGTGTATCAGTTTCAGGGTAGATAAACAAGGAGAAACTGTGGTATAATTTTTTTGTCACAGAAATGGGCTCCTGCCCTTTTCCAAAATCAGATCACGGAGAATTGCCATGACAAATAAAACCGTTCTTATCACCGGGGCCTCCAGGGGCATCGGCAGAGCCGCTGCCCACTGTTTTGCCCAGGCAGGCTATGATCTATATCTGACCTGTATCTCTTCCATAGACAGACTGCGGGAAATGGCTGACAGCCTCTCTTCCCGATACGACATCACATGCACCGCCATTTTGGCCGACATGGGCTGCTATGCGGATGTAGAGCGGGTATTTTCCCAAATTTCCGATCTGGATGTCCTGGTCAACAATGCCGGGATCTCCCACGTCGGCCTGTTGAGCGATATGTCCCCCGAAGAGTGGCACCGGGTCCTTGGCACCAATCTGGATTCCTGTTTTTATACCTCCAAACTGGCTATCCCGCTCTTTTTGCAGAAGCACAGCGGAAAGATCATCAATATCTCCTCTGTCTGGGGTAACGTGGGTGCCTCCATGGAGGTGGCCTATTCCGCTTCCAAGGGCGGCATCAATGCCTTTACCAAAGCCCTGGCCAAGGAACTGGCCCCCAGCAACATCCAGGTCAATGCCATCGCCTTCGGCGCCATCGACACGGATATGAATGCCTGCTTTACTTCCCAAGAACTGGCTGATCTTGCCGCGGAAATCCCGGCAGACAGGCTGGGCACCGCAGAGGAAGCTGGACAGCTGATCTTTCAGCTAAGCCAGGCACCGGAATATCTCACCGGACAGGTGATCACCATGGATGGCGGATGGATCTGATTCTTATCGGATCCGGTCCCTGTCAAGCAAAGACTGCATACTCTCGCCGGGTACGGTCTCATCCAGGATCTGTCTCACTTCTTCCTCCGATCCCGCATCTTTGCAGCGCATGATGATATGCTCTCTCTCTGCCTCCGTAAGATTCCCCGGGCGCTCTGTCACTTCTTCCTCCATACCCAGCACAGTCCCCAGCCCATAAGGGAAGGTAAGACCGCCATATTCCGTACTGCTCATAACCATTTCATTGATATCCATAAAAATACACACTCCTTTCCGGATCTTCTCCTTCCTAGAGTGTGCATTTTGTGGCAATTTATACTTTTAAGAAGCTTTCTGCCGCATCCAGGCTTTCATAGCCATAGAGGTGGACACTGTTCTCCATGGTGGCAAAGACGGGATTTTTCCCTTCCCTGGCCCAGGACACCAGGAACCTTCCGTACAGTTCCAGCATCTTATCGGAATAAGTGCTGATCTCTCCCCGCAGATAAGTCTCATAAGAGGTATTGTACGATTGATCCTCCGCAGAATGGATGCTCCTTGCATTCCCCGCAAGAGTGGGATACTCCTTTGCAAAATCTTCCATAAAGCTCACCTGAAGACTGACGATCTGCTCAATGATCTCCTTTTTGTCTGCGGGGATCTTGGGAAAATGTTCTTTCAGCTTCTCATATTCCTCCGGCGCCGTACTCTCCATCATACGCCCGTATTTTTCCGTGATCAGGTTGCGCCCGTTCCGATATGCTGTGGAAAAATCATACAGATATTGCAGCAGCATGGTGCGGTTCCAGGTCATATACTGGCTCTTTCTCATAATGGAAAAAGTGTTCCAGTCATTTTGGCAGCTTGCACGGCCGCCCTCGTTCTTTACCTTGTCAAAGGCTTCAAACTCAAGCTCCGCGATCCTGTCCACCAGCATATCGTTGGTGAGTCGGGAAAATATGCTCTTTTGAAGCAGTTCCCCTGTGTGGCTGTCCAGATAAGGGTCCGTGTCTCCGATCAGGCTGGCCTCATACAGTTCTTTTGCCAGGAATTCCCCGATCCTTTCCACCAGGACTTCCACATCATCCCCGTTGTCACCGCCCGTGACTGTTTCACTCCACATCTCCTTGCCCAGTTTTCGCAGCAATACCAAAAGTTCGGGCCCGTTCTCCAGATCCTTAAGACTCCTTAAAAGCCATTTGTCATGAGGCGGATATTGTCCTGCAATATAGTGCTTAAGCTTTATTGCCTCCTTGATACAGTCGCTGACCATCATGGAGGCCGTAAGGCTGTCTTCCCGCTTTTTCATCCTTTTATAATTGTACTGTCCGCACTGGGAAAAGGCTGCTGCGCTTTCTGCCAGTTTCAGATAGCGGACAGGTTCCGGATAGCCCTGTTTTAATTTTTCCCGGAAGGCAGTAAAGATTCCTTCCTCATCCCGAAACACTTCACCGTTCACCGCTGCCGCCAGGGAAGCATCCTGCACCTTTGTAAAATCTATTTCCTCATAAGTCTTTGCCCCTGTCAGTCTCTCATAGAACCGGGATATGGTCATGACACCCCTGCGTCCCTGCCCCTGACGGCTGACAGTCCTTTTACAGCCTTTAAACTCCGAGGGAAGTGCTTCATAGGCCTCCTGCAGCGCCTGGCCGATCTCGGAATAGGTCTCCTCCGTCACCCACAGGCAAAACCCCGGTCCCCAGTCATGATCCCTGGATATCCCATCATCATAGCCAAAACAGTCTGAGCCTTCGCCCACCAGACCTACGGCGATGCGGCCTTCATACTCGCCAAATTTCTCCGCTATCATGGGCCTGCCCCAGGTCTCATAATATTCCCTGCAAAGGGCAAGGCCACTAAGCCTGCCGCCCGCTGCCAGGCAAGTCTCATAATTTTGCTTCAGACGCTCATAATATTCATTTCTGCCCAGATTCCGCTCCATGATCTCCATGGCCTCCCGAAACAGGGAAGCCGCCGTGTCATAAGTGCCCTTCTCATAATGATAAGTAGCCAGGGCGGAAAGTGCTGCTCCGTAATGGGCATCCTCAACTCCCAGCTTTTTAAATCCGGTAATAGCCCGCTGCGCATATTCCCTGGCGTTCTCCGGCTCCTTTAACTGCATGCAGGTGCCCGCCAGATTGGCACAGGTCACAGCCACTTCAAAGGCAGCGTCCTTTTCTTCCACAATGGAAAGGGCTTTGAGCAGACACTCTTTGGCCTTGCAGAATTCGCCCATCTCCTGATACAAAAGACTGAGATTGTTTTCCAGGCTGGCCACCAGCATATCGTCCGGTGTCAGAAGTTTTTCATACAACTGCCTTACCTTGAGATAACAGTCCAGGGAATCCGCAAGTCTGCCTCCGGCCCGGTAAGCATTGGCCACATTCAAAAGTGTGGTTGCGTAGGGAAGAGAATCGGTAAGCCCCATATTCTCTGCCACGGAAATAGCCTGGCTGGCCACCACATAAGAGGCATCCACCTGACTGGTCTCCCGATAATAGCCCAAAAGCTCATTTAGAAGCTGTAACAGTCCCGCATTGTCCTGCTCCTTCACCGCCTCCACGATGGCTTCCTGCATCAGTGCTTCCGCCTCCGCCCCTCTGTTCTCTCCATATAAAATGTCTACTTTTTCCAAAACCGCTTTCACATCCATGGTTCCATATACCTTCCTTCTCAAACATTCTATGTTATACAAGCAGCTTTTCCATCAAATAGAAGCGTCCTTTTCTGAAACGGACTTCTCCCACTATATGGTATCCCAAAGCGTGATACATCTTAAGTGCATAAGGATTGCCGGAAAACACATCCAGCCTGACTGCCTTACAGCCTTCCCGCTCTGCCAGTTTTTCCAGGTACTTTACAGTGGCCGTGCCAATTCCCCTGTTCTGAAAGACAGGATTGACGCACAGTCGGTGAAGGACCACATAATCTTCCCCCACATACATATGGTTTCCGGCAATGTCCTCCTGAAAATCCTCTCGGTTGGGATACAACCGGTCCCATTGAAAAATATGGCTATCTTCCATAGTCTTTACAGCACTACGAAAAACAGCCACGATATTTTCCAGGTCAGAAGGAACTGCCTTCCTAAATTGCATCCAGGGCCTGTGCCAGATCTGCGATCAGATCTTCCTTGTCCTCCAGGCCGCAGGACATACGCACCAGACCGGCGGGAACACCTGCAGCATTCAACTGTTCCTCCGTCATCTGACGATGGGTGGATGTGGCAGGGTTCAGACAGCAGGTTCTGGCATCTGCCACATGGGTCTCGATGGCAGCCAGCTTCAGATGCTTCATAAAGGTCTCTGCCGCTTCTCTCCCGCCCTTCAATTCAAAGGACACCACGCCGCATCCGCCATTAGGCAGATATTTCTTGGCAATTTCATAATATCGATTGCCGGGCAAAGTAGGATAGTTCACATAAGCAACTTTTGGATGTCTTTGCAAAAATTCTGCCACAGCCTGACCGTTCTCCACATGGCGGGGCATCCTTACATGCAGGGATTCCAGGCCCAGATTCAGGATAAATGCATTTTGGGGAGACTGGATGCATCCCAGGTCACGCATGAGCTGGGAAGTACATTTGGTAATGAAAGCACCTTCCTTGCCAAACTTCTCCGCATAAGTGACCCCATGATAGGATTCATCCGGCGTACAGAGTCCGGGGAACTTGTCCGCATGGGCCATCCAGTCAAACTTTCCGGCATCCACGATGGCTCCGCCTATGGCTGCGCCGTGACCATCCATGTACTTGGTGGTGGAATGAGTTACAATATCTGCTCCCCACTCAATGGGCCGACAGTTCACGGGAGTGGGGAAAGTATTGTCCACGATCAGGGGCACGCCGTGAGCATGGGCCGCCTTTGCAAATTTTTCGATATCCAATACCGTCAGTGCCGGGTTCGCAATGGTCTCGCCAAACACAGCCCTGGTGTTATCCCGGAAAGCAGCATTCAGTTCTTCCTCGGTACAATCGGGTGAGACAAAGGTAACCTCCACTCCCATCTTTGCCATGGTGACAGAGATCAGGTTGAAAGTGCCCCCATAAATAGAGGAGGAGGACACGATATGGCTTCCTGCCTCACAGATATTGAACAGGGCAAAGAAGTTGGCCGCCTGTCCGGAAGAAGTGAGCATGGCCGCCGTGCCACCCTCTAACGCTGCGATCTTTGCCGCCACATGATCGTTGGTGGGATTCTGCAGGCGGGAATAGAAATAGCCCGACGCCTCCAGATCAAATAATTTACCCATATCCTCACTGGTTTCATATTTAAAAGTAGTGGACTGGATAATGGGGATCTGACGGGGCTCTCCGTTGCCGGGGGTATAACCCGCCTGTACACATTTTGTATTGATCTTATAATCACTCATGATATTGTCCTCCTCTGTAGGTCCCAATAACCTCTTTTTATCATATCACATTCCGGCGGGTTTTTCTACGGTAAATCCAATAGCCGCCGCATCCGGCTCCGCCCTTTGTCCGCTCATGGCCTGTCTGCATCAGAATATCCCCAGGATTCCTACGGAATTCAGCAGAAGGATCAGCAAAAGTGCCGGAACGATATAACGGATCATCACCACATACAGCCGCTTTCTGCCCATCTTTGTGCCGGATTTCTCCACCTCGTCCACGATCACCTGAGGCTTTAAGAT
The DNA here is from genome assembly GCA_017621075.1 of Lachnospiraceae bacterium. Classification (GTDB taxonomy): domain Bacteria; phylum Bacillota; class Clostridia; order Lachnospirales; family Lachnospiraceae; genus Acetatifactor. The sequence continues at coordinate 18,695 of JAGATV010000026.1, read as the reverse complement.
CCAGCCAACCAGCACGCAGGTGCCGATGGCCACAATAGGCATGAGACAGTTGTTGCTGACATAATCCATGATGTCCAGGATCTGCGCATGGGCTCCGTTGGGCAGCGTGACATCAAAATACAGCTTATTGTAGCCGAGACACACGATCACTCCGCCCACCAGTGCGATCACCGTCTCAATGGCAGCCGCTTTGGTCCTGGAAATATGAAAGTGATCCATAAGACTGGATACCACAGCTTCCATGATGGAAACCGCACTTGTCAGCGCTGCGAACAGCACCATCACAAAGAACAGGCCTCCCACCACATTCCCGATGACCCCCATGGAAGTAAACACTTTGGGCAGGGAAATGAACATCAGACTGGGGCCGGAAGCTGCCATGCCCTCTCTTCCCATGAAGGTGTATACTGCAGGAATGATCATAACCCCTGCCAGAAATGCCACCAGCGTATCAAAGAACTCGATCTGATTGATGGATCTGGGCAGGTCTGCGTCATCTTTTACATAAGAGCCGTAAGCGATCATGATTCCCATGGCCACACTCAGACTGAAGAACAACTGGCCCACCGCATCCAGGAGTACATTGAAAAACTTCCGCACAGTAAGTCCCTCAAGATCAGGGATCACAAAGATCTTGAAGCCTTCCCATCCGGTCCTGGTCACTCCCTCTGCGTCCGTATAATCAATGGTCAGGGAAAAGACAGCGATCCCCACTACCAACAATAACAAAATCGGCATCAATACCTTGGAGAAGGACTCGATCCCCTTATCCACTCCCTTAAAGACAATAAATGCCACAATGAACAGGAAGATCAGCATCTGTACCATGGGCTCCACTTCCCCCGTGATATAATTGCCGAAATATCCGTCTGTGGAAGCATCGCTTCCGCCCATGGTCAGATAAGCCCAGAAATATTTGACCACCCAGCCGCCGATGACGCAGTAATAAGGCATGATGATCATGGGCACCAGACAGGCCAGCACTCCCAAAAAGCCACACTTCTGATTCAGTCTGCCGTAAGCCGTCAGGGGACTCTGCTTGGTCTTTCTGCCGATGGCGATCTCCGTGGTAAGCAGGGTAAAGCCAAAGGTCAGCGCCAGGATCAGATACAATACCAGAAACAGTCCTCCCCCATCCTTTGCTGCCAGATACGGGAATCTCCAGATATTGCCCAATCCTACTGCACTGCCTGCTGCCGCAAGCACGAAACCGATCGATCCTGAAAATGAATTTCTGTTTTTTTCCTTTTTCATATTTGTTTTGTCTGTGGCTGTCGCCTCCTGATCCTTTCTCTTTATTTACCGCTTCTTCCGGTAAGTTATCTGTTGGAAATATGATACACATATACGCTTATTTTATCACAAGATTGCCATATACACAATCAATACCTTTCCCGTTGCTATTTTATCATTAATATTGACTTTATTCGTTTATACGCATATAATTTTCATTATCATTTATTCAAAGAGGTGCTCATGGAATATATCTCCGTCAAAACTGCCGCAGAACAATTTCATATATCCGAACGCCGCATCCAAAAGCTTTGCGAAAGCGGCCGTATCCCGGATGCCAGAATGGTCAGCGATGTCTGGCTCATCCCAAAGGATGCCCAAAAACCCGCCGATGGCCGTATGTCTTTTTCTCCCAAAGATCCCGGACTGCTCTCCTTAAAAGAATGCTGCGAAGAACTTTCCATTTCTCAGGCTACCGGAAGAAATTGGCTGAAGCTGGGAAAACTCCGTCCTTCCCACATTATGGACGGCCATCCGGTATTCAACAGGGAGGATGTGGAAGCGCTGTGCTACGAGATCCGGGAAGGCAATAATCCTTCCTTAAAGAGCAGGCGCAACAAGAGATTCCTGCGTGGGAATGTGATCAGCAGATCCTATCTGTCTGCCGGGTCCCCCAATCTTAAGAGCGTACAGTCCGTGCTTGACGCCTTGACACCATACAGTGCAGAAGCTCCAGACACTGCGAAAACTTATGCCACGCCCCTGTCCACCCCACAGATCTGTGCGATCCTTTCAGAATGTGCTATACAGTTGATCTGCCAGCATCAGAATATCCCGGCCCCTGCTGATATCTCTGACAACGTCCCCTCCTGCTTTCTTTGTCATTATCTGAACGGACAGCTTGACCTGGGAGATTACAGTCTGCTGATAGATGACCTCCTTGAGGCCTCCGGTGCAGAGGCCGCCACTTTTGCAGGAGAACACCCGGATGCTTTTGGCATTTCGTTCCGATATGAGCCCGGAGAAGATATCCTGGGTCTTGTGTATCTTGCGCTCAAAGCCCTGGATGCAAGGAAGGCCGCCGGAACTTATTATACCCCGGTCTCTGTAGTGCGGCGCCTCATAGCCGACATACAAGCTTCCGATAACGGTTTTGCCGGAAAACAGATCCTGGACCCCTGCTGCGGCACCGGAAACTTTTTGTTGCAGCTTCCCCCGGAATGTGTCTTTGAAAATATCTACGGCAATGATATCGATCCTGTCAGCGTAAGGCTCGCCCGGATCAATATGGCTTTAAAGTATCACCCCTGCAATATGGCCGACGTGTACCGGCATATCACACAAACAGATTACTTACTGTCCCCTTCCTTGACCAAATATGATGTCATCATCGGCAATCCCCCATGGGGCTATGCATTTTCCGAAAGCGAAATATCCCGGCTGCAAAACCATTTTTTATCAGCAGTCAACAAAAACGCAGAATCCTATGATGTATTTGTGGAGCAGGCACTCAGACAGTTGAAAGCAGACGGCACCCTCGCCTTTGTACTGCCGGAAGCATTTCTGAATGTACAGATACATACTCCCATACGCAGGCTGATCCTGAACACTGCCTCCATACAGACCCTGGAATATCTGGGCAACGCCTTTGACGGCGTACAATGTCCCTGTATCATCTTGCAGCTTACTTATACCGGCAAGCCCCTTTCCTGTGTGGGAATGCGGGTAAAAACCAATGAGGGGGCCTTTATCATCAGGACAGAACGAGTCGTGTCCCCGGACTGTTTCTCCTTTACGACCACAGACGACGAATACAGGGTCCTTAAAAAGATCCTTGGTCATGTCCCAGGCACGACTTTGTCCGGCAATGCAGACTTTGCGCTGGGTATCGTCACAGGAAACAACAAAAAATTCCTTTCCTCTGTCAAAACGGCTGAAAATGAACCGATCCTGAAGGGATCTGACATCTTTAAGTACAAGGCAGGGAATGCCAAAAATTATATCGTTTTTGACCCTGATGCCTTCCAGCAGACAGCACCGGCCCAATACTACCGGGCTCCCGAGAAACTGCTGTACCGCTTTATCTCCAATCAGCTTGTATTTGCTTATGATGACAGGCAGACTCTGTCCTTAAACAGCTGCAATCTCCTGATCCCTCACATTGCTGCACTGGATATGAAATACGTCCTGGCTATCCTGAATTCCCGCGTGGCACAGTTTGTTTTCAGAAAGCAGTTTTGTTCTGTCAAGGTACTTCGTTCACACATTGAACAAATTGTCCTTCCAGTCATCTCAAGGGAAGAACAGCAAAAATATATTGGTTATGTAGATCAGCTGATTAAGGAGCAGGACCCGGCCACCCTGGATATCCTGTATGATGTCCTGGACGCAAAAATTGCCACACTCTTCCATCTATCCGATGAAGAGTATGGCATGATCAAGCAGTCCTTACAGGACCAGAAACGGTTTCTTTCCTGACTATCGGTTATCGCCCGTCCCGATTTCCTGTCAGGATTTCCATAATGGTCCTGGCGATCATCATCAACATCGCCTTTTCGTTATCGGACCATTTGCGTTTGCGCCCAAAGATCTCAAAAGCAATGGCAACCGGCTCAGCCCCCTGTTCCAAAAGAAGGGAACGCACCATGATAAAGCCGGAATCCCCCTGAGAGGTCAGCGCATCATAGACTTCCGGACATCTCTCCCGAACGGTCAGTATCTTATTGACACAGAACACCCCGTTCTCATCAAAAAAGCTGTCCACCTGAGGCGACTTTAAGAAATCTGCCTTTGCCAAAGGGTTGTCGTATTTTCCTGAGGTATATGCTCTGAGATAATCCTGCCCCACATAAATGGTGATCCCATCTAAGTCAAAGAGTCTCCTGATATTGTCCAGATTGTCCCCCAGTCCCGGGATACCATCCTTTCGGACGGCCGTTATGACCTTGCATGCAGCGGTACAGATCTGATAACTGTCCCCCACCAGTCCGGCAGTGCCGAAACGCCCCGGGGTATCGCTCATCTCCACGTCTTTGTGCACCTTGGGATCATACAGGATAAAACGGTTCTTACCTTTCGCCTTCGCGATATACAGGCACTTATCCGCAATCTTGAACAATTCTTCATAAGTTCTTCCATCCTCCGGATATTTGGCGATACCGATGGAGGTAGTGATGATCATATCCGGTATGATCTTCCGGCAGTTCCATGCGATATGCTTGCGGATGGTCTTCAAAGCATATGTCAGTTCCTCGTCAGTCTTAACTCTGTCCGTGATCACAAAGAACTCATCACCGCCGAATCTGCCCACATAGCCCCGGGGTCCAATGATGCTCTTTATGATCTCTGCGACCTTGGCCAGGATCTCATCCCCTGCCAGATGTCCGTAAGTATCGTTCAACAGCTTGAAATCATCTAGATCCATCATGATCACATAGAGCCTGTTTTCCCCGGCCTCTGCCACCACATCCACCGCCAGTTCGCTGATGGCGCGCTTATTATATACGCTGGTAGCTGCATCGATGGCATAGCTCTGGGTATAATACTTTTCATCTTCTGCCGCTTCTGCGGTATCCAGCCTGTTCATTAACGCCACCATCATGATCTTGCGGTCTTCGCAATAGAGAATCCCGCCCTTCAGTTTCAGGCGGCAATTTCCCATGCCAAACAGGGCTCCGTCTATCTTAAGTTCTATATTGTCTGCAGCTTTGGTCAGGCTGTCGTACAGCACAGTAAACTCCTGCCTCTGCCTGTCTGAATATTCCCCACTTTGACAGATCTTCTCGTAGAGTTCATCAATCTTTTTGCTCAGCAGTACTTCAGCCAGACCATTGACGTACTCATAGATATTGACGATCCGTTCCTCATAAAAGTACTCAAAATAGATATCCGTACTCAGGGTCATGAACTTCCTGTATTTCTGCAGACAGGACTGCATCTGGTCATATTTGTCGTGGACCTGCATGACATCCAGCAGTTCCATGCCGATGCAGCGCTCCCCATCAGGCTTCCTTACATAATGCTGCATGACAGCATACATACTCCTGTAATGCCCATTGTCTGCCATCAGCCTGACAAGAAGATGCTGTATCCCCTGATCCAGCTTTCCCACAGCTTCATAAAAACTCTCCAGATCCTCCGGATGTATGATCGCCGTAAACGGACGCACGGAATTCATGCCTACATACTTGTAGACTGCTTCATCGGCATTCATGATGCTGTAGTCCTGCTTTAACATCATTCTTGCATTATAAACCTCTGCTTTGACATCATCGGTCAAGTATTCTGTAATATTCATAATCCTCCCAAGGGACATCTTTTCTTTTGTGTTTTTTATATTATATCATTATTGCGCCCCCGCATCAACCAAATATTGCACCGGGCCCTCCCCTTGATAGCACAGACCGGATATGTTATAATAATATTATCTTTTTACGAATGAGAAGAGGGATCGAAACATGCTGCCAAATATGCTGCCAAACATACTGGTCATAGATGATGATGCGGAAACTTTAGAGACCATGCGCCTGTACCTTCGGGATGTTGCTCATGTATCTACCGTGCTTGGGGGACGACAGGCTTTGAGTTTTGTGCAGCAGCACCCTGTAGACATCATTCTTCTGGATGTAGAGATGCCTATCATGGACGGTTTTGTGACCCTGGAACAACTGCGCAAGGTGGAGGAGTGCATCAATGTTCCCGTGATCCTTGTCACCGGCAAGAAAGACCGGCAGACCATATTCAACTTCGGCATCATGGGTGTGGACGGTTATCTGGTCAAGCCTGTCAGCAAAGAGACCCTTGTCAATAAGATCAATGAAGTATATCAGGTCCGGGAGACAACGGAACATTTGAAGACTGTCCTCATGATCGATGACGATATGTCCTACTTAAAACAGTTGAACAGCGTTTTACAGGATTCCTACAATGTCATTATGATCAACTCCGCCAAGCTGGCACTGACTTATCTTCTGAAGCATACCCCCGATGTGATCATACTGGACTATCAGATGCCTTTGTACAATGGGGCCAATGTCATGAACATGATACAGAAATCCCACCGTGAAAGACAGATTCCCATCATTCTCCTGTCCGGTGCCCTAAACCGCAAGGCCTTACAGGACTGTTATCCTTATAAGCCTGTGGCCTACCTTGCAAAGCCCGTCACCAGGGAAGTCCTGATCGAGAATATAGAGAATGCATTAAATCACAGAGGAGAAATCGATCTATGAAATTTCTTATTTCCCAGATCCTGTTTGCATGTTTTGTACTGGCACTTTATTTCTCATTTGACTTTTCCAGAAAAAACAGTTGGAAATACATAGAAAACCGCCTTTTTACCATCTTTTGTCTCTCCAGCGCCGTCTGGAGCCTGGGCTTTTTCGGAGTGTTCATACAGACTGTGCCGGATCAGGCTTACGCATGGCGTGCTCTGGGAATGGTGGGTACCTTCGGTTATCTGATCACAGCCCAACTGTTGGTCTGCTATCTTTCCGGCATTCCCAAAATCTACCGCTATGTGATCGAGGGCTTTTCTTATTTGGGCATTCCGCTTTATTTTGCCGTCATCCAAAAAGAACAGGTGACTTACCAGCCAAGTGACATCGGCATGTCCTATTCCTTTCATCCAGGGATCTGGAACAATCTGTATATTGCATATACAGTAATAACAGCTTTGAATATCCTCTTTGTCGTCGTTTATATGCTGCGCTATTCCCCCACACAACGATTAAAAGTACTTGGCAAAAAACTGCTTTTGGCAGAGTTCGTGATCGTGTTGGGAATGCTGTTCGACACCATCTTGCCTATCATCGGCATGACCGCCGTCCCGGGAAGTTCCATGGCCCAGTTCATCGGTCTTGCAGTCATGTACCACAGCATCGTCTTTGTCAACCACTCCCGTATCAATATCAGCAATATGTCCGAATTTATTTACTATTCCCTCACCGTACCCGTACTGGTGTATGATTCCAGGCAAAAGCTGCAGATTTTGAACGATACTGCCTTTTCTTTTCTTGGGGTCAATAAGGATAATTTTGATATTACAGGCATTTCTTCCCTGTTCCGCTCCCAGCAGGAAGATATCTTTACCTTCGAGGGCAAATCACAGGATGTAGATGCCGTTTGCTGCCACAATGACCTGTACTGCAGCCTTTCCATCAACAAGATCTATGATGATTACAAAGATATCATCGGCTATATCATCATCGTCACAGACCTCTCCGAACACATGAAGTCCATGAAGAAACTGGAAGAAGCCATCCGGGAAGCAGAACATGCCAATCAGGCCAAAAGTATTTTCTTAGCCAATATGTCCCATGAGATCCGCACCCCCATGAACGTCATTGTAGGCTTTTCCGAGCTGATCTTAAAAATGGATATCAACGACGAGGTGCGCAAGCATGTGGAAGACATCAAGTGGTCGTCCCACAACCTTTTGGCCACCATCAACGATATCCTGGATATTTCCAAGATTGAATCCGGTAAGATGGAGCTGGTATTGGATACCTATTTTACCTCCGGACTCTTAAATGACATTTTCCTGATCATTTCCCCGCAGGCGGCCAAAAAGAATCTGGCTTTCCGGACAGAAGTGGACAAAAATATCCCCACTTCCTTATATGGAGACAAGATCCGTCTGCGCAGCGTACTCATCAACATCCTGAACAACGCCGTAAAATATACCCAGAAAGGAAGCATTTCCTTTACCGCATCCGTTCTGAAACAGACGGATAAATATATCACGCTGGAATTCAAGATCAGTGACACGGGCATCGGCATCCGGGAAAAGGACCTGCAAAATCTGTTCCAGAGTTTCTCGCGCTTAGATAAGAAAGCCAACCGGGAAATAGAAGGAACCGGACTGGGTCTTGCCATTGCCAACGGATATGTCAAGCTGATGGGCGGTGACGTCAAGGTGGAAAGCACTTATCAAAAAGGCTCCACCTTCACCGTGACCCTGGATCAGGAGATCATCGACGCCACTCCCATTGGGGAAGATTACAGTACCAAATTTGCCTCCCTGAACAGCAGCAGCATTTCCGATATGAAGATTCATGGTCTTCGAGTGCTTGTGGTAGACGACAATCCGGTCAATCTGCGGGTTGCCTACGGTATCTTAAGCTATTACGGACTGATCACGGATACCGCTTCCTGTGCAGCGGACGCCATCCGTCTGTGCCGCTCCCAAAATTATGCTTTTGTTTTCATGGACCAGATGATGCCCGGGATCGATGGCGTTGAGGCAATGAAGGAGATACGGACCATCAATTCCCACTATGCCCCCGGCGGTGCCTGCAAGATCATCGTCCTGACAGCGGATGCCATCAAAGGGACAAGGGAAAATCTGATCCGGAAGGGCTTTGATGAATATTTGGGCAAGCCGCTGAACATTCCGCAACTGGAGCGATTGTTCTTAAAATATGTTCCCAATGACAAGATTACTTATGAAACTTCGGAAAGACCCAACACTGATATTTCCTTTTTGAAAGATTCCCTTCCGGGCATTGACGTTGAGAGCGGGATCAAAAATTGTGGCGGAAACATCCCGGACTACCTGGAAATACTGAAGATCACCTACGAATATGGGGCAAAGCAGTTGGCAGAACTGGAAAATTCCTGGAAAGAAAAAAATTACGAACACTATATCATAAAGATCCACTCCATGAAGAGTACCTCCCTGAATATCGGCGCCACAGATATTTCCAATGCCGCACGGATGCAGGAGGAACAGGGCAGAGCAGGCAATCTTTCTTATATAGACGAACACCTGCAGGAATTTCAGGAGCAATATAGAAATCTTCTGGCCCGTCTGGAAACGGTTCTCACCCATTACGAGCTGTTATCTTCCGATGCCGAAGATACCCCTTCCGAAGTAATGGATGCCCATATGGCACGCCAGGTAATCCACCACTTGGAACACTGTATTGAAGAATTTAACTTTGGAAAAGTATTTGAGATCCTGGAAGAGACAAAGAAATATCAATTCTCCGAAGAGTATGAGAAGCTGTTTTCGCAGATTGCAACCCTTATGGAAGATCTGGCCATAGATGATATCAACGCATTATTAAAACAGCACCACGACTAAAGCGTGGTGCTGTTTTTACAGGTCGACGTCCTCTTACCAGGTACGGGAATTCAACTCCCTAAACTGTGCAACCGTAGACACATGAGAATTCAGTCCGCCATCCACATTGATGATCTGTCCGCTTACATAAGCGCTTTCATCAGATGCGAGATATACACACATATGTCCGATATCCTCCGGGCAGCCATAGCGGTTAACCATGATATTGCTGAGGAAAACATCCTTCAGTGCCTGAGGTACATGGGCTTCATTTTCCGGAGTGACGATCAGTCCCGGACGCACACAGTTGCATCGGATATTATTTTTTCCATACTGCAGTGCTGTATACTGTGTCAGCATATTTACACCGGCCTTTGCACAGGCATAGGCTGTAGAGCCAAGATCCCCTCCGCAGGAAGCCATGGAACCAATATTGATAATGGAACCGCCTGCCTCATTTTTCTGCAGGTACGGAAGTACACATTTGGTAGCATAAAAAGTACCGCGCACATCACTCTGGAATACCTTATCCCACATTTCCAAGGTCAGCTCGTCCACACGTCCGTCTTTCAATCCTATATTGGCCGCATTATTTACCAGGATATCGATCTTGCCATATTTCTCTGCGGTGTCAGCCATCAGCTTCTCAACGCTGTCCGTATCCGTGATATCCATAAAGTGGTAGGATGCTTCTCCTCCCTCTGCCATGATACTGTCTACCACAGCCTGTCCTTTTTCCTGCCTGCGTCCACATATCACTACTTTAGCCCCTTCTGCGGCATACAGTCTGGCAATGCCCACTCCGATCCCACTGGTGGAGCCGGTAACAATAGCGACCTTGTCCTTCAATCTGTCCATGATGAAACCTCCTTGATCCTATATTAAGTACCATCTCGCACTCTGACATAAATGGAGTATTACTCCTGTCAATTAATAATATATACGATTCCGAAAAAGAAATCAATGCTTGTTTTGAGACAAAAACATCCCGGAACCAAAAGTTCCGGGATGTCGTAAAATTGTCTCTTTGAAAATCTTGCTTCTCGAAGCGATCGCTGATTATCTCTTTGAGAACTGAGGTGCTCTTCTTGCTGCCTTGAGACCGTATTTCTTTCTTTCTTTCATACGAGGGTCTCTGGTCAGGAAACCAGCTTTCTTGAGAACGGGTCTGTAGTCAGCATCTACCTGAAGCAGTGCTCTTGCGATACCGTGTCTGATTGCGCCGGCCTGACCGGTGTAACCGCCACCCTTTACGTTAACCAGTACATCGAACTTCTCGGTGTTCTCGGTTGCTACCAGGGGCTGACGAACGATAACCTTCAGGGTCTCAAGACCGAAGTACTCGTCCATGCTTCTCTTGTTGATGGTAACGTTGCCCTTACCGGGTACTAAATATACTCTGGCGATCGCCTTTTTTCTTCTGCCTGTTCCGTAGTATCTTTCTGATTTTGCCATGATTGTTTTCCTCCTCTCTCGGTCCCTTAGAATGTCAGTACTTCAGGCTTCTGAGCTGCATGATCATGCTCAGGACCTGCATATACATGTAACTTGGTGTACATCTGTCTTCCTAAAGGTCCTTTGGGAAGCATACCCTTAACTGCCATCCCCACAACCTCTTCAGGCTTCTTTGCAAGCTTTTCTCTCAGGGTAGTCTCTTTCATACCACCAACGTAATCAGAGTGATGATAGTAAATCTTCTGATCCATCTTCTTACCGGTTACCTTGATCTTCTCAGCGTTGATCACGATCACATAGTCGCCGCAATCCATATGAGGAGTAAAGATAGCCTTGTTCTTACCTCTCAAAACCTTAGCAACCTCAGAAGCCAAACGGCCCAGGGTCATATCTGTAGCGTCTACTACATACCATTTTCTATCGATTGTAGCTGGACTAGCCATGAATGTTTTCATTATGTTCCCTCCGTATTATTTGCCGCTGCCATAGACAGTCGGCGTTGTCTTTTGTTCTGGTTGCTTTACAGACTGCAGATGTCCGGCTACACTCTGTAAATCCTCAGAACGGTTGTCTATCTCAATGCTTCGTCGGGGCTTTGACTAGGCATTTTGAAACGTTGCCACAGTCATATATTTTTCTATACTGTGCCGTGTGTGTCAACACCCATTTTCAAAGAAAATAGGCATTTTTGTGGTTTTTACAAGAATTCGTACCGCATCAGTGTCAATCCGTGGGCCGGTGCCGTAGGCCCTGCCGCCCTCCTGTCCTTTGCATCAAGGATCGCCGGCATATCCGAAGGTGCCCGTCTGCCCTGCCCCACTTCCATAAGGGTCCCTGCAATGATCCGCACCATATTATAGAGGAAACCGTTCCCGCAGACCCGGATCACCAGCTCCACCCCCTGTTCTTCCACCTCTATCAGGTAGATGGTCCGCACAGTGGACTCCACCTGGGCCCCCGTCTGGCAAAAGCTCTTAAAATCATGCTCTCCCACCAGATAAGCCGCCGCCTCCCGCATATCCTCTACGCACAAAGATCGATAGGTAAAATAAGCATACAGCCGTCTCACAGGCATGGGAAACTCTCCCCGGTAAATACGGTACTCATACGTCTTACGGCTCTTACAGTGCCGCGGATGCCAGTCTGCAGCCACCTCCTCAGACCTCTGAATGCGGATGTCCTCCGGAAGCCGCTGATTTAAGGCATAAGAGATCTTTTCTGCCGGCATGGGGCTCTCCGTGTCAAACACGGCGATATTTTCCAAAGCATGCACACCGGAATCGGTACGACTGGCACCGATGACCTCCACAGGCTCCCCCAAAAGATCACTTAAACATCTATTCAGTTCACTTTCAATGGTAATCCCATTGTTCTGGATCTGCCAGCCGTGATAGTTGGTGCCATCGTAGGCCACAGTCAGGCGCACGCGTTTCTTTTCCATAATCATCGCATATTCCGTTCTTAAATGCTGTATCTTTGTCAAAAAGTGTAGAACACTGCACCCAACGGCAGCAATCTTCCCACGCCGATACTGACGGCCAGGTAACCTGCCAGGCACACATAAGCCAGATAATCTCTTTTTTGGTAGATCAAGGGCTTCATCTTGGTGCGCCCTTCCCCGCCCCTGTAGCAGCGGGCCTCCATGGCCATAGCCAGATCATTGGCCCGTCGGAATGCCGAGATGAACAGCGGTACCAAAAGAGGCACCAGGGCCTTGGCACGCCTGATCAGGTTGCCGCTCTCAAAATCTGCCCCTCTGGCAATCTGTGCTTTCATGATCTTGTCGGTCTCCTCCAGAAGGATCGGGATGAAGCGCAGGGCAATGGACATCATCATTGCCACCTCATGCACCGGGACCTTGAACACCTTCAGTGGACGGAGCATCCGCTCCATACCGTCCGTCAGATTGTTGGGTGTAGTAGTGAGCGTCATAACAGAAGACCCGATGATGAGCAGGCTCAGGCGCACCGCCATGGTAAGTGCCAGTCTCAGGCCTTCCCAGGTCACTGACAGCTTCCACACAGTGAAGATCGGTGTGCCCTGTGTCAGGAACAAGTTGAATCCCACCGTGATCAACAGCAGGAACAAAATGCTCTTCATGCCCCGTACCATGAACTTAAAAGGCACTTTCGAGAGCCCGATGACGATCCCTAAGAATACTGCTGCCACGGCAAATCCCCAAAAATTCTTAAAAAGAAACAGGGAAATGATAAAAACCAGCGTCCCGCCCAGCTTTACCCTGGGGTCCAGTCTGTGTATGACAGATTCTGTCTGATAATATTGTCCTAATGTGATATCTCTAAGCATATTGCTCCTAACTGTAGTATTTCAGGATTTCCTTTGCCGCCTCTGCAATGGTAGTGACATCCGTATCCACATTGAGTCCCTTCTCCCTCAAGGCATGCATGATATAGGTTACCTGGGGTGCTGACAGTCCAACTTCTTCCAATTCCTTATAATGGTGGAAAACTTCCCTGGGAGTATCGTCAAACATGACACTGCCCTTGTTCATCACAATGATGCGGTCCACATATTCCGCCACATCTTCCATACTGTGGGACACCAAAAGGATGGTCATGCCGCTTTCCTTTTGCAGCTTTTTGATCTGATGCAGGATCTCATCCCGGCCCTTGGGGTCCAGACCTGCTGTGGGCTCATCCAGAATCAGCACTTCAGGCTCCATGGCAAGGACTCCTGCGATGGCGGCCCTGCGCTTTTGTCCGCCGGAAAGCTCAAAGGGCGACTGATAAAACAGTTCCTTGGGAAACCCTACTTTCTCCAGGGCTTCATAAGCCCTTAGCTCCACTTCCCTGCGGTCCAGGCCCAGATTCTTAGGACCAAAGCACACATCTGTAAATACATCGATCTCAAAGAGCTGATGCTCCGGATACTGGAATACCAGGCCCACCTTACTGCGCAGCTTCTTCATATCATAATCGCTGTCATAGATGTCTTCCCCGTTAAAGTAGATATGTCCCGTCGTGGCTTTCGCCAGGCCGTTCAAATGCTGCATCAGAGTAGACTTGCCGGAGCCTGTGTGGCCGATGATGCCGATGAACTGTCCGTCGGGAATCGTCAGACAGATATCATTCAGGGCTTTTGTGGCCAAAGGCGTTCCCTCTCCGTATATATAATTTACATGATCGATGATAATGGACATTCCTATCTGCCTTTCCTATCTTTAAAGTCCCAGGGCCTTTACAAATTCTTCCGTAGTCAGGATGCCGTCCGGCAATGGAACCCCCTTTTTCTGAAGATTATATGCAAGCAGCGTCACCTGGGGCACATCCAGCCGCAGTGCTTTCAGCTTCTCCACCTGGGAGAAGATCTCCCTGGGTGTTCCTTCCATGGCGATCTTTCCCCGGTCCATCACAAAGACCTTGTCCGCATGGATGATCTCTTCCATGTAATGGGTGATCAGGATCACTGTAACTCCCTCCACCTGATTCAGCCCCCGGACAGCACGGATCACTTCTTTTCGCCCGTTGGGGTCTAACATGGCCGTGGGCTCGTCCAGGATAATGCACTTGGGATGCATGGCCAGGACTCCTGCGATGGAAACCCTCTGTTTCTGTCCGCCGGAAAGCTTATTGGGTGAATACTTCCGAAACTGGTACATCCCCACGGCACGGAGACTCTCCGTAACCCTCTCCCAGATTTCCTCTGTGGGGACGCCGATGTTCTCCGGGCCAAAACCCACATCCTCCTCCACCACCTGTCCGATGATCTGGTTGTCAGGATTTTGGAATACCATTCCCGCCGTCTGACGGATATTCCAAATTTCCTCCTCATCCCGGGTATCCTTTCCGTCCACCCAGACAGTTCCCTCCGTGGGACTCAGAATGGCATTGATATGCTTGGCAAGGGTGGACTTACCGGAACCATTGTGTCCCAGAATCGCCACAAAGTCCCCCTGCTTCACCCGAAGGGATACGTCATCCACCGCAGTGGTGATCCCCTCCACATTGCCGTCCTCGTCACGCCTGATATATTCATATGTAAGATTTTCTGCTTTTACAATGTTCATATTGACTCTTACCTTTTCATTGCACGGTTTCTATTGTACTAGATTCCAAACAAATTTACAACTGCTAACGCTCCAGATACGATAATCTGCAAAGGCTTCCCTCCTCAAAAACATACTCCGGTGTCCGGAAAGGATAGGTGATCTCTTCCTCATAGTACCAGGGGTCTTCCTCATGCAGAGGGTTTTTCAACACATGGAATTCCTGCGCCGGCATATAGCCCTGCCCCAGAAGAAAGGCTTTTCCGCCCTCTGCATTTTCGCAGATATCCACTATCATGACCACATGACCGGGGCTTCCACCCTTTAAAAACACGTCTCCCACCTGAATATCTTCCAAAGATACCGGGGTGCTCTCCCCCTCCATGGAAAGAGTCCCTGCATATACAAACACCATCCGCAGATACTTTTGAAAGGTCTCGTAGGAATCATCATAAGAGGCCGTCTGCACCCAATCCACGGTATTTCCGTTTACGAAAATACGGCCACCGTCACGCCACCTGCCATACTCCGCCAGAAAACCGTTGGTAAAATGGAAGGCGATCCTGTCTGCCTGCCCGGAATGATAAAGATATTCCGCATAGACCCGCATCACGGAATCCGCACACTGTTGCAGGTCCTCCGCTTCAAGTGGAAGCAGGAATAC
Source organism: Lachnospiraceae bacterium (assembly GCA_017621075.1). Taxonomy (GTDB): domain Bacteria; phylum Bacillota; class Clostridia; order Lachnospirales; family Lachnospiraceae; genus Acetatifactor. The sequence goes on along the minus strand of JAGATV010000026.1, from coordinate 3,272 downwards.
CGCCTCATGGGCAGATTGGTTTCCCTTTTCCTGACCGTCATAGAGAAGCACGGGACACCCATCTTCCTTTAAAGGATATTCTCGCAAAAACTCTGTAAAACCGCCTTCCACAGCATCCGTCCTGGCATACCCCTCCGGGGAGAGGATACGGGTCGCAAGCGTGGTGCCCTCCGCATCGATCAGGGACTTTTCCTGCTGGTCATCCCGGCATTCCTCCGTTTCTTTCTCTATTTCTTTCTCTGTCTTTTTTTCAGTTTGTTCTTCTCTTTCCGCACCCGGCTTTTCAACCTGTTTTCCGTTCGTATTGCCGGTTTTGCACCCTGCCAGGCACACTGCTGAAAACAGCACGCAAAACACCAGGATTCCCTTTCTCATATAAGCCTCCTACACCGGAATTTCCATCCGATCATCACTTCCGGCGAAACCTCATTCGGAATATCAAAAATGACCCTTTAACGTTCACTATATCATATCCTTTTATTTCCTACAAGTCATACCATCCCTGCCGATTTACAAAAAAGCTCCGGCGTGGTATGCTGATATCATCTATAATTTACAAACAGGAATTTCAAGGAGACGCAGGATGAAGAAATACTTATTGCCTGTTATTATGCTGGCAATATTTGAAACGGTAGCAATTACCCTTTGGCTGACAATGGATAACCTGTTTTATCTGCTTAACTTCAGCTATATCGGCATTTCTATAGCGTTGGGTATCTTCTTGTTCCTCAGGAAGTATAAACACGCCAGACGGGTGACGCAGCTTCTGGTCGGACTGTATATGTTTTTTTATTTGGGAGTGATGTGCCGGGAAAATATGCAGATTGAGGGGTTTTGGTACTATCTGTTTACCGGCGTATTTGAGGCAGCAACCATTCATTATGCAGTGGCTAAGATATTTGGACCTCTGATCTTTGGCAGGGGATGGTGTGGTTATGCCTGTTGGACGGCGATGGTACTTGACTTTCTTCCCTACAAAGTGCCCATGCAGCCGCGAAAGAAAATAGGATGGATCAGGTATTTCACCTTTGCATTATCACTGATATTTGTGGCATCTCTCTTTTTGGCTCATTTGGGCAACATGGAAAAAATCATGTTCCGGGCGTTCCTTATGGGAAATCTGCTGTATTATGCCATTGGTATCGGATTGGCATTTCTTTTCAAGGACAACAGGGCTTTCTGCAAATATATATGCCCGGTTACCGTATTTCTAAAGCCCATGAGTTATTTTTCCCTGCTCAGAGTAACATGTGATACGGGCAAGTGCATATCCTGCGGCAAATGTAAACGCGTATGCCCAATGAATGTAGATGTAACTGATCATTCGAGGAAGCGAAAGAATGGGACGGAGTGTATCCTCTGCTTTGAATGTGTAAAGAACTGCTCAAAGGATGCTTTATAGATGAAAGGAAATCAGAACAAAATATGGACTCAGACAAGATGAAGATCCTGAAGATGACCGCAATCCTTGCGCTGATATGCGCTGCGGTAGGACTGCTCACCCAGACAGTCAGGAAAAACTCCATAAGTTTACAGGACTACGCTCAGGCAAACCCGGAGATCGCCTATAAGGAAAGTACCAAAACGCAGGAGACCAACGGGACGGAAGGGGAAGAAAACGGGCCAACCAATGCCAAAGAAAACATTCAGACAGACGCAGGGGAAAGCGGTCCGGCAGACGCCACGAAAACCTCAGAAGCCGTCACACAAGAGTCTGTGCTGGTGGGGGCCGCCTTGAACAGCGATATCCCAAAGGATCAGCGCACCCTTTACACGGACGGTTTTTACTACGAGCCCCTGTCGGACAACCTCAGGAGATATATCACAGGGATCTCCTATCCGGAAAATGAAACAGATCCGGTTATCTCTTACGACGATCTGCGGTATGTGCATATCTGGCACTATGATTTCGACGGAAATCCCAGGGAAGGAGAACTGATCTGCAATGAATACATTGCACAGGACCTGGTGGAGATTTTTTATGAGCTGTACCGCAATGAATACCAGTTGGAGCAGGTGCTTTTGATTGAAGAATACGATGGTGACGATACAGCCTCCATGGAAGCTAACAACACCTCCTGCTTCAACTACCGGGTGGTGGAAGGAAGCACCTCTCTTTCAAAACATGCCTACGGCCTTGCCATTGATGTGAACCCGCTTTACAATCCTTACATCACCTACAGACAGGACGGCAGTCAAGAGGTATCTCCCGTCTCCGCCCAACCTTACGCCGACCGTCAGAGCAGTTTTCCCTACAAGATCGATGAAAACGATCTGTGCTACAAACTCTTTATCCGGCACGGATTTACCTGGGGAGGTGCCTGGAACTCCTGCAAGGACTACCAGCACTTCCAGAAAGCGGTAGAGTGATACAGACAGCATGACACACAAAAAGGAACCGGCACCATGCCGATTCCTTTTTTTAGATTCGCATTATGCGAACATGTTATACCAACTCCAGTACAACTTCCATAGCTGCGTCACCCTTACGCTGACCGATCTTGATGATTCTGGTGTAACCACCCTTACGATCTGCATACTTAGGTGCATACTCATCAAACAATTTAGCAACCAGGTCGATTTCCTTGGTATTTCTCTTCTTGCCTGCTGCTTCGGTAGGAACAGATACAACAGGATTCAATACCTTTAACATCTGACGTCTTGCATGCAGTCTGGAAGGAAGATCCTTCTTGATCTCCTTCTCAACGGACTCATACTTGGTAACCTTCTTGCCGTCAACAACTTCCTTTACTCTCTTGCCATCTTTGTCCTTTACAGCAACCTTAGCGGTAACGGTAACCATCTCGAAGTTGTCCTTCTCCTTAACAGCAAGTGCGATCAGGCCTTCAGCGATTTTCTTTACTTCCTTAGCTCTTGCTTCGGTAGTAACGATCTTTCCGTTATTGATCAGTGCAGTTACCTGGTTTCTTAATAATGCTTTTCTCTGTGCAGATGTTCTGCCAAGTTTCCTATACTTTGCCATGTCTTTCTTTTCCTTTCTCCATTCATGGTACATCCGGCCACGCACTTTGGACTTACTTACCGAATGCAGGGACAGCACTCAGGGCTGTCATGTTACGCCATTCAGAGATGAACCATGGGTGAGCACTTTGGACTTACCACACATGGAATATCTGACTAAAATTAGTTTTCGTCGCTGGAATTGAGCTGTAAGCCTAACTCCTTCAACTTGGTCAATACTTCCTCCAAAGACTTGCGTCCCAGATTACGGACCTTCATCATATCTTCGGAAGTCTTATTGGTGAGCTCTT
>JAGATV010000025.1 GCA_017621075.1 Lachnospiraceae bacterium | reverse complement strand
GGGGTTATGTTATCAAAGACGAGCCTTTATCAGCTTCCTGATTAGGTGTTGCGTTCATATTCAATTTTCAGCCACCATATGATGGCTTGTTTGTGATGCCCAAATTTATTCTCTATCCACTACCGCTTTGTTTCAAACTTTGTCCTCCTCATACTTTTCCTGCCCCAGCCGGATATTCAGATACCCGGTATAAGCACTATAGGCTGTGGGAATGGGGAAACGCTCCCTGGTTTCTGCCGGATCGATATAGATCCAGTCTTTTACGTCCTCTCCCCGGCCTGCGGACTCCAGTTCATCCACCCGCACCATATACCCCGTCATGTGCCATTCTTTGTGGGTAAAGATATGCTTTGCTTCCCCCAATGGCTGAATGCGGATGGTGCGGATACCGTTGTCCGCCAGATAAGCTGTCACTTCCTCCGCTGTATGATGCCCCTCCAGGGAAGGAAATTCATACATTCCTGCCAAAAGGCCTTTGGCCGGACGCTTTCTGACAGCAGCTTTGTCGGCATCCCGGATGACCAGTATGGTCTTTTCCTCAATGGTCCTGGGCTTCTTTGCTTCCCTCCCGGGATATTCGGTCTCGCAATGATCCTCATGGGCCATGCAGAGTTCCCTGAGAGGACAGACTTCACAATGCGGCGCCCCGTTGGGAATACAGACACAGGCACCGATCTCCATCATTGCCTGATTAAAGTCTCCCGGTCTGTCAAGGGGCATGATCTCCCTTACATCCTGTTCCACCGAAGCCTTTACCCTGGCATCTGATATGGGTCTTGCATCCTTTCTGATACGGGAGACTACCCTGAGCACATTGCCGTCCACCGCAGGGTTTGCCCTGCCGTAAGCAATGGAAGAAATCGCACCTGCGGTATAACTTCCGATGCCTTTTAGTTTTAAAAGTTCCTCATATTCCTCCGGCATACGGCCATCATATTCTTCCACGATCTGAATGGCCGCTTTCTGCAGGTTCCGCACCCGATTATAATATCCAAGCCCTTCCCAGAGCTTTAACAGGGTCTCCTCCTCTGCCAAAGCCAATGCCTGTATATCTGGTAGCGCTTTCATGAAACGCTCAAAATAGGGCTTCACGGCTTCCACCCGCGTCTGCTGCAGCATGATCTCCGATACCCACACCCGGTAAGGTGTCGGCTCCTCCCTCCAGGGAAGAATACGCCTGTTACTATCATACCATGTTAAGAGCGGTTTGGAAATCGCAGAAAGGTCCCCTTTTCTAAAGATTTGCTTAAGATTTTGTAAATTTTTACCTCTTTTGCAGTCCGAGGCCCAGGTGCCGGCCTCCTTAAGGCGTACCTCCACAGGTGCATTGAGGTGCAGGCTCCCGGGAGTGACCCTGCAGTCATAAGCCAGCACTTCCACCCCCTGTGCCGCAGCTTCTGCCAAAGCTTTTGCAAAAGCCTCATGGGTATCTGCATTTGGCGTAAAATACGCTACCCCCTCCATCTGGATCACAAAGATCACAAAGACACGGTAGCCGTCCCTCTTAGCCTGCACCAGTTCCTCCACATGCTTCACAGCACGCTCCGAAGGGGCATCCGGAAAGCGCACCACACCGTCCTCCTCCAAAGTCACACCCTTTACCTCTATAAAAATCTGATCCGTTTCCGTCTCCACATAAAAATCAAACCGGGAATTGCCATACTTCGTCTCCGGCCGTATCTGCTTTAAATCAGGAAAGAGTGCCTTCGTAAGAAGCCACTCTCCGATCACTTTGTTGGGGGCCTGGGAATCCATGTTGATAAGGCGGCCGCCCTTTTGTACCGCCACCAGATCATAAGCGGTGGAACGGTTGTGATTGTCACTTTTTTCCAGATAGACAGGAGTACCTTTTACCAGAAGCTCACGGCATCTGCCGGTGTTCTTCACATGCACTTTCTCCCGCTTTCCGTCCACATTGACATAAGCAATGAAACGATTGGGGCGCTCTATAAATTCAGCCTGTACGATATGACGGTATTCCATCTGTAAAACTTTCTCTCCTTTTCCTCCTGCGATAAGGCACTCTGGCCGCAGGGACTACCTGGGAAGCGCTCAGCGTGTGGACGGACTGGTCATCAAAGAATATCCGGGCGCCAAAGGCTTTTAAGAATTCTTTCTTTTCCACACCTCCCAGGAAAAATGCTTCATCCACTCTCACATTCCAGGAACGCAGTGTGCGGATCACTCTCTCATGGGCCGGTGCACTACGGGAGGTGACAAGAGCCGTCCGGATAGGGCAATCCTCTCCCATCTCCCTCTGCAGATCCGACAATTTCTTAAGAAACTGGGCAAAGGGGCCTTCCTCCAAAGGTTTCCCCGCATTGACTGTCTCGTTTGTTTCAAAGGCTTCCAGGCCTTTTGTCTGAAAGATCTGCTCGGACTCATCTGTAAAGAGCACTGCATCCCCGTCAAAGGCGATCCTGATAGGCGCCTGCCTGGAACCGGGGAAGGCAAGCAGCTTCTGGCTGTCCTCATAAGTGTGCTCCGTGCATATGATTCCCGCTGCAATGCCGCTGTCAACGGCGCACTGTACATCATCCTCATAAGCCGACAGGAACAGGTCTGTATGAAACGCCGCCAGATAAGGGGCCAGAGAAGCTCCGCTCACCAACGCTGCCCGGGTGATCTTTAATCCGTAATACCGGATGGCATTGAATACCCTCAGGGAAGTGTCCGGACTGTTCCTGGACATGATAACGACCTCCACCGGCTCCCTGCCCACCACAGCTTCATTCAGGCGAAGCAGTTCCCTGATCAGCCCGAAGCCCGGACCGGGCTTTAAGATATCCCGCTCGTGCTCCACCTGATATCTGCAGTAGGCCTCCACGCCCTGGGTCTCAAAGATCTCATTTTCTATGGTAAGGTCAAACAGTGCCCTGGAAGACACCCCAATGACCATCTTATCCTGTAATTGATAGGACATATACCGCTCCTTTCTCCCGATGCAAGGGACCGCTTGGAAACCCTGCTCAGACAAAAGGCCGGCACATACCTGATCTTCTGCGGAAGCCACAGCTTATCACTGCTTACCGCAGACGGTTGCACTCGTACTTTTCCAGAGTCAGAAGACAGTTCTTCAGGGAAGCATACCTCTCTTCGGTGCTGCCCTCCTCCACCTCCACATCACAGGCAATGGCCATGGTGGTGATCATGTCATCCGTGATACGATGGTGAAGCGCTGTCAGGATATTCAGTCTCTGTTCGTAGGAGTCCGCATCCAAAAATTCCAGTACCAGGGGGTCCAAGTTAAGCTCTTCTGTATGTTCCGGCTCGGATGACGATGCCTCCGCTCCCTGCAATTCAAAACGGAATTCCTGGGATGCGTCCGGATATTTTTCCCGGTCCACCCGGCTTATGAACATTTCAAGCGGTCTTGCATAAATCTTGAAATCGCCATACATGGCCTGATAGATCACAAGCTGCTCATCCGTTTCCGTATGCTGTGCAACAGCTACTATCTGATATAAGTTTCCTTTAAAATGTTTGTATATTTCATGTGGCTTTGGGATAAATGACATTTCAGGCTCCTTTCAAAAGAAAAGTATCTCCTATGAGTATAACCCTTTCTGCCCGAAATGTCATGCAAATTGTACTAATCCGTCATAAGAAATTCGTGCCGGAAGGAACACCCCTCCGCCTCAAAATCAAGCGCTGCCAGTTCTGTCCTCAAAACCTCCCTGCGCTCCGCATCCATCTTGTCGATCCTGCCGTGATGGACTGTCACGGTATATTCTCTCTGCCCTTTGTCATCCACCACTCTGGTCAGGGTAACACCACTGTTCTCAAAACCTTCCTCATTCAAAAACGTCCTGATCTCTTTCACCAGTGCCTTTTCCTTTTCCCGGTAAAATGCCTCCATCTCCTGATCGCCCACCCTGCTCTGGCTGACTGCGGTCATGGCAACACAAAAGGCGGATACCATGACCAGCAAAGCGGTGACTGCATAAAATAAAATGTTCTTATAATATCTGTTCTTCATTGTAGGTACTCCTTCCCGGCTCATGCCTTACGCTCTGTTCCTTGTAAGTACATGATACAGAAGGTTGTGTCCAATAAAACTCTCTCAATCAAAAAAAACAGAAAAAACAGAGTAAAAAACAGAGGCACATGCAGGAACCCTGGTCCTGCACTGCCTCTTGTCTGAGTCTTCCATATTCGTATTTTTCATTTACCGTATTCCTTCAAATAATTTTCCATGATGGCGGCTGCCATTCCCACCAGTTGCACACAGGGACGTTTCTTATAATATTCCTCCGTCCGCTTCTCCGGCACGAAGCTTTCTTCCTTTCGGTCAAGCCCCAGAAGCTCCCGGCAGATAATTGAGCCGTTCTCCCTGGAAAATTCATGGGCCAGCGCCTGTATCCTCTCATAGTGGGCTGCTTTTTCCACCTGGTCCGTGGGCGAATCATAGCCGTACAGGATTCCTGCCACCATGCACATTCCGGACACGGTTCCGCACACCTCCCTGAGCCTTCCGATCCCGCCTCCGAAGGAAGAGCTCAATTTGAGCGCCGTACTTTTGTCCATGTCATATAGATCCGAAAATGCCAGGAATACCGCCTGGGCACAGTTATAACCTTCTTTAAAAAGTTCCATGGCCTTTTTTGCACGGAAACTGTTCTCAAAATCAATGTTTTCCATGATATCTCTCCTCTCTGTCCCATTATAGCATCATTCTTCCATAAAATACAGATAGAAAGAGTCTCACATTTCTATTTACAGTTAACTTCCATACAATCACAGCTGTACGCTGCTACACTTCTGATATTCTGTCCGTTCATATAACCACAGCTTCGCAGCCCTTCACGGATCACTTCATTCCATTGTCCGGCGGACAGCTCCAGCACTGTATCGTCATCCAATTCTATGACACAGGCATTTTCCACAAGACAGTCCCGCCCGCAGGCAATGCGGTACATATTCTTGCGGCTGATGGCACCGATCTCCTCCAGGGTATTGACCATGCGGTATACGGTAGCCGTTCCGATGCTCTTGTCCTTACGGGATGCCTTGTAAAAAATCTCCTTACAGCTGGCGCACTCTTCCTCCAGAATGATATCTAACAGCATCAGACGCTGTTTGGTGATCCTGCATCCCCGCTCTCTCAATTTCCGAATAATGTGTTCTCTCTGTGTATCAACCATTTATTTTGCTCCGGCTATTTTTTTGTGTTTACTCTCAATGTCTTGCTCTCTTTATAAAGTCTGAACAATAAGTACAGGAAGCCAATGAGCAGCAGGAAAGCTGCTGCGGTTCCGATACCGAAGGCTCCGGTAGTGACAAACATGCCAATCTGGTAAACGCACAGGGATACCACATAAGCAAGACCGCATTGATAGCCAATGGCAAACCAGAACCACTTGATATTGTTCATCTCTCTCTTGATGGCGCCCATTGCCGCAAAGCAGGGTGCGCACAAAAGATTGAATACCAGGAAGGAATAACCTGCCGCCGCATTCAGGCTGTCTGCCAGCTGTCCCCAGATCTGGGCACCGTCTTCTGCCACTTCTGCAAAGCCAAAGAGGATACCGAAAGTACCTACCACATTCTCTTTTGCGATCAGTCCGGTTATTGCCGCTACTGCCATTCTCCAGTCTCCCCATCCTAAAGGGCTGAAGATCCAAGCGACAGCGCTGCCGACCATTGCCAGGATACTGGAATCCAGCTGTTGGGCTTCCAGCATTCCAAAGCTTCCGTCCACCCATCCGTAGCTCATCAAGGACCACAGAACGATAGTGGAAAGCAGGATAATGGTTCCCGCCTTCCTGATGAAGGACCAGCCTCTCTCCCACATACTTCTGAGTACGTTGCCTGCGGTCGGCATATGATAAGCGGGAAGCTCCATGACGAAAGGAGCGGGATCTCCCGCAAACATCCGGGTCTTCTTTAAGATGATACCGGAACAGATCACTGCTGCGATACCTACGAAATAAGCGCTGGGCGCCACCCACCATGCTCCGTCGAACAATGCTCCTGCGATCAAGGCAATGATGGGGAGCTTGGCACCGCAAGGGATGAAGGTGGTGGTCATAATGGTCATCTTGCGGTCCCTGTCATTTTCGATCGTCCGGGATGCCATGACACCGGGCACTCCGCATCCGCTGCCGATCAGCATAGGGATGAAGGACTTGCCGGAAAGACCGAACTTGCGGAAGATCCTATCCATAATGAAAGCCACCCGGGCCATATAGCCGCACGCTTCCAGGAAGGCCAAAAACAGGAACAATACCAGCATCTGGGGTACGAAGCCCAATACAGCACCCACGCCCGCCACGATGCCGTCCAGGATCAGTCCTTTCAGCCAGTCGGCACAGCTGACTGCATCCAGTGCACTTTCCACCAGAACGGGGATGCCGGGGACCTCCAGGCCAAACAGGCTCCATCCCTCGCCAAACACACCGTCATTGGCCCAGTCCGTTGCCCAAGCGCCAACGGTAGTGACGGATATGTAATATACCAGGAACATGACCACTGCAAAGATAGGGAGTGCCAGCCACCTGTTGGTAACAATACGGTCGATCTGATCAGAGATGGTCAGTTTTTCCTTGCTTTCTTTGGTATAACATTCTTTGATGATAGAGGAAATATATACATATCGCTCATTGGTGATGATGCTCTCTGTATCATCGTCAAACGTATCCTCCAGAGTCTTGATCTCCGCAGATACATCGGGCACCTGTTTCATCAAGTCCGTAATCTTGTCATCCTTCTCCAGAAGCTTGATGGCAAAGAATCTCTTCTGCTCCTTTGGAATATCTGCAGATATCCTGCCTTCTACTGTCTTGATGACAGCCTCCACCTCCCTGGCAAACTCATGAACGGGAACCGCCACGGCTTTTTTTTGAGCCAGGGCCACAGCCTTTCTTGCCGCCTCCCCGATATTGCTTCCCTTTAAAGCGGAGATCTCCACCACTTCACAGCCAAGCCTCCCGGCCAGCTTGTCAATGTGGATCTTGTCACCGCTCTTGTTTACGATATCCATCATGTTCACAGCCATGACAACCGGAATACCCAGTTCCAAAAGCTGTGTGGAAAGATACAGATTCCTCTCGATATTGGTGCCGTCCACAATATTGATGATGGCATCCGGACGTTCGTTGATCAGATAATTCCTGGCAACCACTTCCTCCAACGTATAGGGAGACAGGGAGTAGATACCGGGCAGGTCCATGATGGACACATCCCAAGAAGCATCCTGGCAATATGCCTTCTTTAACTTTCCTTCCTTTTTCTCTACTGTTACACCGGGCCAGTTTCCCACAAACTGATTGGAACCTGTCAGCGCATTGAATAATGTTGTCTTACCGCAGTTGGGATTACCTGCTAATGCAATCTTGATTGACATCTCTATTCTCCTTTTCCTGAATCTACTTCGATCATCTCTGCATCTGCTTTGCGAAGGGATAACTCATATCCTCTGACGGTAACCTCCATCGGATCTCCCAAAGGCGCTACTTTTCTCACATAGATTTCCACGCCCTTTGTGATTCCCATGTCCATGATGCGTCTCTTTACCGGTCCTTCCCCGGTCAGTTTCTTCACCTTTACGGTCTGCCCGCAGGCAACGTCTTTCAGCGTCCTCATAATACTCTCCTTTTATATGATGTTTCTATTACATTCTCCTCAAACCATGATCTTGTTGGCCATGTCCCTGCCGATAGCCACTCTGGACTCCTTGACATTGACGATCAGATTACCGTTTGTCCGGGAAATCACAGTCACCGTGCCACCGGTCACAAACCCCAGCTTTTCCAGGAACTTTCTGGTTTCTTCTTTGCCACCCACCTTTTTGATGAGATTGGGTTCACCTTCTTTTACCATTGATAAGGGCATCATCATGTCCCCCTTTCTGTGGATTTCTGGTCTTTCCGTAAGGCAGATATCCCTCGGCTCATTGGTTAGTATATTCTAACTAATATTAGTTGTCAATAACCCTATTTGAAAAAATTTTTCAACTACAGGAAATATTGCCCCTTCTGCAAAAAAATAAAAGCGATATCTATGATATCGCCTTTAGAATGACTCTGTTTTGTTTTAAAGATGCCTGTACATCGATGATCCTCTGATTTTCGGAACCCCTGAAGGGCAGCCGCAGATTCTTCTGTTCCTCAATGAACTCGCCGTCCACCAGGACATCAATGCAGGCTAACAGTTCTGCCACCTCATCCTGTCCCCGGCTGATCCAGGTGAGCAGATCCTTGTCGAAAGTGTACCCTGTGTAGCACCAGATATCTTTTTCCGGATACCGGGTACGGACTTCCTTCACCAGGGCAAGGACTGTGGGACGGTTTTCCGGTTCCATAGGTTCTCCGCCCAAAAGGCTGAATCCCCGGATATAAGGCTTGGACAGGCTCTCTAAGATCTCCTGCTCCACAGCTTTTGTATAGGGTGCGCCGTATTCAAAATCCCACGCCTCCCTGTTGAAACATCCCTTACAATGGTGGGTACAGCCACTGACGAACAAAGACACCCGTATCCCGGGGCCGTTGGCCGTATCCGTCTTTTTGATTGCAGCATAATTCATAGATGCAGCACCCTCGCTTTGATTTCTTTGGTCTTGCCGGTATTCCAGAAATTTTCGCCCAGATAGCCGCAGGTCCTTCTGGTCACATTCATCTTGGAATGATCCTTGTTGTGGCACTGAGGACATTCCCATTCGTTATTGTCATTGATCATGATCTCTCCGTCATAGCCACACACATGACAGTAGTCGGACTTGGTGTTGAACTCACCATACTGGATATTGTCATAGATGAACTTGATGACTTCCTCAATGGCCTCCGGATTGTTGGTCAGGTTGGGGATCTCCACATAAGAGATCGCTCCGCCTAAGGACTTGTTCTGAAATTCACTTTCAAACTTGAATTTGGTGAACGCATCGATGGGCTCCCTCACATCCACATGGTAGGAATTGGTATAATACCCCTTGTCGGTCACATTCTTGATATCACCAAACTTCTCCCTGTCAATACGGGCGAAACGGTAACACAAAGATTCTGCAGGGGTGCCGTAAAGGCTGAAGCCGATCCCGGTCTCCTCCTTCCACTTTGCAGCAGCATCCTTCATGCGGTCCATGACACGCAGGGCAAACTCCTTGCCCACAGGGTCCGTATGACTGACTCCCTTCATCACATATGTGGTCTCATAGAGACCGATATATCCCAATGACATGGTGGAATAGCCCCCATGCAGATACTTGTCGATGGTCTCCCCTTTCTTCAGGCGGGCAATGGCACCATACTGCCAGTGAATGGGGCTTACGTCGGACACCACACCTGTCAGCGCCTTGTGCCTGCACATCAGGGCCTCATAGCACAGCTCAAGCCGTTCATCCAAAAGCTTCCAAAAGGTCTCCTCGTCACCGTTTGCCAGGATACCGATCTGGGGCAGATTGAGGCTCACCACTCCCTGGTTGAAACGGCCTTCCCACTTATACTCGCCGTTCTCATCCTTCCAGGGGGACAAAAAGGAGCGGCAGCCCATGCAGGAAAACACATTTCCCTCATAGTTCTCTCTCATCTTCTTTGCGGAGATATAGTCCGGGTACATTCTCTTGGCGGAACATTCTGCCGCAAGACGGGTCACATAATCATATTTACCACCCTGCAGACAGTTATTTTCATCCAGCACATAGACCAGCTTGGGGAATGCCGGGGTCACATAGACTCCCTTTTCATTCTTGGTCCCCTGGATGCGCTGTCTTAAGATCTCTTCAATGATCTGTACGGTTTCCTCCACGTACTCATCCTGCTCGTCAATATGCAAAAACAGGGTTACAAAAGGAGACTGCCCGTTTGTGGTCATCAGGGTATTGATCTGATACTGGATGGTCTGCACACCGGACCGCAATTCATCCCGCACACGCAGGTCCACGATCCTTGCTTTTTCTTCCCTATTCAGGGTATCCCCAAATTCCTCATCCAGTTGTGCCATGAACTTTTCCCTGCTCTTATGCAGATACTTGCCCAGGTGCTTGATGTTCACGGACTGCCCCCCGTACTGATTGCTGGCAACCGCCGCAATAATCTGCGTCGTAACCGTACATGCCACCTGAAAGCTCTTGGGGGACTCGATCATCTTGCCATTGATGGAGGTGCCGTTGTCCAGCATATCCTTGATATTGATCAGACAGCAGTTGAAAATGGGCTGAATGAAATAATCTGCATCATGGAAATGGATGACCCCGTTATCATGAGCCAGGGCAATGTGCTCCGGCAGGAGCAGACGCCTGGTGACATCGCGGGAGACCTCGCCTGCGATATAGTCACGCTGGGTGGATGCCAGACGGGTATTCTTGTTGGAATTTTCCTCCGCCAATTCCTTATTCTCATTGCGGATCAGCTTCAGGATAGATTCATCCGTAGTATTGGATTTGCGCAGAAGGCTTCTCTGGTAACGGTATACAATATACTTCTTTGCCAGATTATACTTGTTATCCTCTACCAGGTGCTGCTCGATCATATCCTGCACATGTTCCACAGTCAGCAGATCCTTTTCTTCCTTTTCCACATCCTTTAAGATACGCCCGATCAGTTCGTCATCTGCCCGATCCTGCTCCTCCACTTCATGATTGGCCTTGTGGATGGCCGCTATGATCTTTTCCTCCTCATAAGGTACGATTCTTCCGTCTCTCTTTTGAATCCTCATTGAAAACCCCCATCTTTCCAAGCGCAGGAACGGGCCGTACCCAGGCCGATGCCCGGTAAGACCCATCACAATCACCCTGCGCTATTATCACTAGATTTTGTGTCAAATTGCGTTTGTGCCATCTATATCTTGTATATCTCATTATAGGAGAGATGGTATAAAAAAGCAAGGGGGATTTGAAAATATTTTCAAATCCCCCGAAATCCCGGTCCGTATCCGCCATAGCAGCACCCACCCGTGCCACAACAAAGATTGCATATCAGATTGGCAATACACAGTTTCAGACAGATATTGCCACCTCCCACGTCAGGATACCCGTAAGCTGCCTGCCGTCTCTCATACCACATCCCACCGTTCTCTAACTGCTGCACCAGCCTCTGGTAATCATAGTTCCCGGGCTCCAGCTGCAACGCCTGTCTGGCATCTTTTAGTGCCGCCACATTATTTCCCAGTCCGGCATTGCAAATGGCGCTGTAATAATACCAGCCTGCCACACGGCTTCCAAGCTCCATGCTATCCAGTGTGTTCCTGGCTTCCTTATAGTAGCCGTTCCGAAGATAATTGCCTGCCGCCCGAAGACGGACATCCGCCTCATAGCCTCCCCTGGACTGCCCTGTGCCGTCAAAGCCTCCGAAGCCAAATCCACCGTAACCGTTACTGCTGTTGTACCCTGACGTGCGCTCCTTCATGATCTGCCGGTAAGCCGCCTGGATCTCCTTGAATCTCTCTTCTGCCTGATCCCTGCCAGGATTATTGACATTGGCGTCAGGATGATACTTACGGCTCAATGCCTTATATGCTTTTTTGATTTCTTCTTCCGTGGCATCCCGGCTCACACCCAGAACACTGTATGGATCACTTATCATAATGATACCTTCTATACTTTCCGGCTGCGCTTCTTACTGACAGCCTCATATCTGCACCAGACTCCGGAATACAGGATATTCCGCAGGATCTCCACATTTTCCAGAATGGGGAGCTGTTCAAATGCCTTACAGCACTCAGACATCATCATGGTGAGGATCGTCCTGCACTCTTCTTCAAAGCAGGGCAATTGGAATTTCTGTTTAAACGGATTGTAAGTTCCTTTTTTGATGTCATCCTCCACATCCTCATAAGCATCCATCAGATAAATGAACTTGCCCAGATAAAATCCCAGACGTCCTAAGATCTCGCTCCATTCATCCTCTCTGTATACCACCACCTGTTCCATGATCTTTCCAAACAGTCCTGACATGGTATCCACATCCGTATTGCCGGCCTGTTCCTCCTCGGACAGTTTTTGCATCAACAGACTGATCTTGCGCAGTTTGTCCTCATACATCCCCTGTACTTTCCGGCTTCTGCCCTCTAAGATCCGTCCGTAAAGATAACGGTACAGCTTCTTCTCATCCTCCCAGTCATCTGCACATTTATATACCGTGAATATCACATTCATATCAGCAATATAGTCCGTAAACTCA
Source organism: Lachnospiraceae bacterium (assembly GCA_017621075.1). Lineage (GTDB taxonomy): Bacteria > Bacillota > Clostridia > Lachnospirales > Lachnospiraceae > Acetatifactor. The sequence goes on along the minus strand of JAGATV010000025.1, from coordinate 4,443 downwards.
TTGCTCCTGATGGTATGCTGTTCAAAAGGATGGGCGGCACACTTACATGCTCCCATCCGGGTATTGGGCTCATACAGACCGGTCAATAGCATCAACAGGAAGGTCATGTCATAGCTTAAGGACAACTGACCGCAGAGCCCGTATTTTTCTTTCAACCTGTGGCAGAGACCGCAATAATAAGAATGGTACACATCAAATTCCCTAAACTTCAGCTCTGCCTTATTCACAATGATATAACCGAACATTGACTTCCTCCGTCAATCACAACTAACTTTTTCTGATAAACTCATTTCCACACTTCTTACAGCGGATCGCAATCTTCCCCTTTCCTCTGGGAACCCTGAGTTTTTGTCCGCATTGGGGACATTTATAGATGCGGTATATCTTCCGCTGGGACCACTGCTTCTTTTTGGCCGCAAAGAAGCTTCGCACCTTCCACTCTTTTTTCAGATACCATTGATTCTCTGCGGCACGTTTTGCCGTCTGCCTGGAAAACATCCTATAATAAGCATAGATCATGATAAGAAAAGCTATCCCATAAAAGCCTCTCAGTCCAAAAAAAGAAAGGAACATACAGAGCAATGCCGCCACCATCAAAAATTGGTTGAACCTGTCATTTCCATATCTTCCCCACATAAAGCGCTGTATCCTGTCTCTCATCCTATCCTGCTCTCCCTTTTTCGTATCTGTCTTCTCTATTATCCTTTTGTCATGGAAAAAGTGCAATTAACTCCTCATAAACATTTGTAAAGAAATCATAAAAAAGACCCGGGGGATAAGTCTGTACGCTTGTCCCGGCGGGTCTTTTCATCCTTCTGTTTGATTGCATTCATGCGCTGCTTCCATGGAAGAGATGGTTTAAAAATAGCTCACCATATCCTCTAACTTTCTCTTGGGTACTACATAATCACGGTTCTCATCCAAATAGTACCTGATATCCCCATCCTTCTCCATGGGCTGGATATAGCTCTTGTGGGAAGGATAACCGAAGGCTACCACAGAATGAAGCTTCTGACTCTCTTTCAGCCCAAACATCTCAGAGAGCAATGGCTTATTGCAGGCGCCGATGATACAGCTTCCCACACCGTGATTCCATGCTGCAAGAGTCATGTTGGAAATGGCAAGTCCCGCATCCGTGTCGCACTCCTTGTTGATATCCAGATTCTGGATCACTGCCACGAACAGGACAGGACGCTCTTCTTCCTTGGGCTGTCCCTGCTCGGGAGGCAGATAGCCCGCCCACCTGGTCTGCTCAAACACCTGATCCACCTTTTCCTTGTCCCTGATCACGATATAGGACAAGGGCTGTGCATTTCTGCCGCTGGAGGAAAGCCTGGCTGCCTGAAGGATCTCATCCAGGATCTCCCGGGAAACTTCTTTCTGCTCAAACCTGCGGTAAGTACGGCGGGTTTCCAGTAATTCCATAAGATTGTTCATAATTGTTTTCTCCTTTATCTTCCAAGATCATCATCTCTTCCACGGGCGTGTCCTGCCCAGCCATCCGTTGTCTTCCCAATACTGTTTTTCTGCGGGGCCCGACCCCCACCCTGCTTTCTGCATGAATCTCATGACCAAAAACAGGCACCGGGTCTTTACACCCACTCTGACCTTCCGGTCTTTGGATAGCCTTGCCGCAATCCTTTTTGTGTCCCGCTCGATCTTCCTTTTGCGCTTTTCCGGGACCTGCTCCCAATTCATTGCCTGAACACTGGCTCCATAAGTTAGGGTCGCAGGAATCCCCCAGTAAAACAGGGCGTTGGTGATATCCTTTATGGCCGTCCTTGTCCCCGATCCTGCTGCCGTGGACACCACAACAGCCCGCTTTCGGAACATGCATTCCCTTGGTTTGTGTATCATCCAGTAAGTAAAGGTCAGATCCAACAGGTTTTTCATAGGTGCGGAAGCCCGCATACAATAGGTAGGGGTGGTAAAGATCAAAAGATCCGCCTGCTCCACCGCATCCATGATCTTCTTCTTTTCCCGATAAAAGGGACACCTGCTTTCCTCCCTGATACACTGATAGCACCCAAGGCAGAAATGATTTAATTCCCCCGGCAGGAAAAATTCAGAAATTTCCTTTTCCCCATGGATCTGATCTGCGATCAAACTGCCGATATGATAGGAACTGCCCTTATGATTCTGTCCGTGTATCATTGTGATCTTCATGTGTAACACTCCCGGATATTATTGCGACACGATGGCGCCAGCCGGCGTGGATTCTGCGCCAGCAGAATCATTATACCACAAAAATATCCAACAAAAAAGCAGCATTTCTCTTCTACCCGATCACTTCCACACGAAACTCCTTTACATTGATCAGTTTCTCCTGTCTGCATTTGGGGCAATACAGCATCAGGTTATTGATAACAGTATCCTCCCTCAACTGTAGCCGTGTCTTATTATGGCAGACCGGGCACATCACCCATTTTCTTTCCATGTTCCACCTGCTCCCTGTTTTTATTCTGTCTCCATTTTACCACCATTCCCAGCAGATTTCTTCTTTTCTGAAATCTTCTTTTCAACTTTTTTTAGATTTAAAGCATTCATTTCCTTCTTTTTATGGTATAATTTACAGAGTAATCCATAATGTCTTGCCAAAATTTGTGATGAGGAGGATTCTATGCCCCTTCCATTGAAACCCGGATACCATTTTAATTTCGACCGTACTCTGCGCCCGCCTTATTATGAAATGGCCACAGCGGAAGCCTATACGGACTTTTACGGCATTTCTTACATGATAAGCGGAGAGCGCCTGATCTATTCCCAGGATTTTACCACCATCGTTCGGGCGGGAGAACTGACATTCATTCCCAAGAATGTATACCGGCGTACCACATACATATCCAATGCGCCTTACGAGCGTATTCTTCTGAAATTCACGGACTCTATGGTGGAAGATCTGCTAAAGACCATTGGCGCAGACAGCTTTAACGAGCTGTGTGAGGAACATGTGATCCGCTTTGAAAAGGAGACACAGGTTAAGATCCTGTCCATCTTAAATGAGATGGAACAGGAATGGAACCATTACAATGAGTATTCCGAACTGCTTTTAAAAGGACTCCTGAACAGGCTGATCATCACCTGCCTGCGGGAGCGCATCATCAGCGGTTCCCATATCTTGAGTCTGGAAAAGAAGCACGACTGTCTTGCGGACGCCATAAAGTACATCAAGACGCACCTGCGGGAGAATCCCTCTTTAGAGGAAACCGCCCGCCATATCAATATTTCAGCCTCATATTTGTCAAAGCTGTTTATCAACCACCTGCATACTTCTTTTTCTGCATTCCTTTTGAACGAGAAGATCCTATATGCCCAGAGGCTCCTTGTGGATTCCAGGCTGAGCATGACAGACATTGCGCTGGAATCCGGCTTTTCCAGCAATGCCTATTTCAGCGACTGCTTCAAGAGAGTGACCGGAATGTCTCCCCTGAAATTTAGAAAAGAAAACCGTAGATATGATACAAGCAAACAGCCCTGAGCGTTAAACGCCCAGGGCCTTTTATTTCTATTGCTTTTCTTATTACTGCTGTGCAACATCCTTCATGGAGAAGCTGATCCTGCCCATCTTGTCTTTGCCAAGGCAGACTACTGTTACCACGTCTCCCAGTGTCAGGACATCTTCCACATGATTGATCCTCTCCTTTGCGATCTTGGAGATATGGACCATTCCCTCCTTGCCGGGAGCGAACTCTAAGAATGCACCGAACTCCTTGATACTTACAACCTTACCCTTGAAGATCTGGCCTTCTTCAAAATCGGTGGTGATGATCTTTACCATCTCCACTGCCTTGTCCATCATTGCCTTATCAGTACCGCAGATAGATACCTGTCCGTCATCTGTGATGTCGATCTTCACGCCGGTGCGTGCAATGATCTCATTGATGGTCTTACCTCTCTGACCAACCACATCGCCAATTCTCTCGGGATCGATCTGAACGGAGATGATCTTGGGTGCATACTCGTTGACCTCAGGTCTGGGAGCTGCGATAGCGGGCTTCATGCAGTTTTCCATGATGAACAGTCTTGCTTCACGGCATCTTGCAATAGCGCCCTCCACGATAGGTCTGGTCAGACCGTGGATCTTGATATCCATCTGGATAGCGGTGATACCCTCGGTAGTACCGGTTACCTTGAAATCCATATCGCCGAAGAAATCTTCCAGGCCCTGGATATCGGTAAGCAGTACGAAATCATCATCCGTGTCTCCGGTTACCAGACCGCAGGAAATACCTGCCACCATCTTCTTGATGGGAACACCTGCCGCCATCAGAGACATACAGGAAGCACAGGTAGATGCCATGGAGGTGGAACCGTTGGACTCAAAGGTCTCAGATACGGTACGGATCGCATAAGGGAATTCCTCCTCGCTGGGAAGCACGGGGATCAATGCTCTCTCCGCCAGTGCACCGTGGCCGATCTCACGTCTTCCGGGTCCGCGGGAAG
>JAGATV010000024.1 GCA_017621075.1 Lachnospiraceae bacterium | reverse complement strand
TAAGAAAACTGTTGTTCGGCAAATTAAATGGAGCTACTAACGTCAAATTATTTTCAACTTATCAAACCTTAATGCAAGGCCCATGAGCAGATTGTTATCTGCTGTTTTAGCATTTTATTTGACCTTCAAGGAAACTTTTGCAGATTATTTGGCACAAAGAAAAAGCAGGATCCCCTGCTTTCCCTTATAGAACGATATAGTTACTCATGGCTGCCAATGCGCTTACAATGCTGATGGTATCTACTGTTGACAGCCAGGGATATGTACTCTCAAGCCGTTCAAGATTCCAGAAACTGTCATCAAGACATGACAGTTCGGTGCCAATCCCCCAGTTTGGGATACAGATATAGTTGCCGTACTGGTGATTCCCAAAGATGATGTGAAAAGTACTCTGGCGGGCCGTTGCTTCAATCTCATAATAACCGGACATGTGCAGGACACGGATGTGTCCTTCCCAGCTTTGGGGATTCATGCCTGCCAGACCCGTACAAACATATGTAAGTTCCAAATGCAAACCTCCTATCCCAGCTCGCAGTCATTGATTGCCTGCATGACGGCATTGCTATTTATGATATTTAAGTTGCTGCTGTTCCCTATCAAAAGGCTTGCATTACACAGCTTGTTGATGACACGGGGTGTACCGTCAGCGGCATTAAGGATCGCCTCTATGGCAGAGTCCTCGAACACTGTCTGGGTACAACCCGCTCCTCTCAGCTTTGAATGTATATAGGTGCGTCCTTCCTCTTTTGACATACCTTCAAGATTGTAATTCATGACGATACGCTGGCGTAAAGGCTCATGAATACCAAGGCGCAGGGTATTGTTGAGTGCCGGCAGCCCTGCAAGGAGGATGACAGCCCGGTCCCTGGAATCCATCTCAAAGTTGAATAGGATCTTCAGGTCATTCAATACCGCATTATTGATGTAGTTGGCTTCATCAATAATGATGACAGGGGTTTTACGCTTATCCATTGCAAGATGACAAATCTCCTCCTGGATGATGCGAAAGTTATCCGGTTTGCGGAATGCAGGCTGTGCCCCAAGCTCCATGGCAAGGTTACGGTAAAAATCACTGACAGTCAGGGTGGAAAGGCTGGAATAGACCACCTTGTAAAGGGATGGGTTAAGGGAAGCTGCCCAGTTCCTTATTGCAGTGGTCTTGCCCCTTCCGGCACTGCCGGTAAGGAGACCGAAGCCTTTGGTGGCAGCCAGATAATCCAGCCGGTAGAGAGTCTCTTTCTGCTCCTGTGTGTCAACAAAGACTTCCTTGGAATTCTTTAAGAACGGATTGAATTCCAGACCGTATCGTGCTGTGTAATCCATGATCATTCACCTCGGCATAAACGTATTTTTTCTCTTTTGATGTCTGCGTTTTCCTGCTTATTGAGCAGGCGTATGGGTGTAAGGGTATTATCCGCCTCCACAATGAAGATATCCTTCATGTCAGGGGAATACCGTAAACGGATGCGCTGCTTTGCGAAGCGGAAATCCACTTCGTATTCAATCTGGTCAATGACAATGACACTGTCGGCAGATACACGGCGTTCGATTTCAAGCAGGAAGTCTTTGTCAAGCTGTTCCTGTGGAAGGCGTCGTATCTGTTCCGGTTCCGCAAAGAAACGTTCCTGTGGGGTCTTACCCTTCAGGGAAGTATGCGGGGTATTGTTATACAGATGTACCCAGGCAAGGAGATTGCCTTTAAGTTCTTCAAGGGAGTGGAAATCCCTGATGTCGAGGGAAGCCATCCACTGATCCTTCATGGTACGGAACCACCGCTCGATCTTGGCCTTTGCAGTAGGAGTATAGGGTCTGCAATAGTTGAGGGTGGAACCGATCCTTGCAGCAAGCAGCTCCATCTGTTTGTTCTTATAGGAACTGCCATTGTCAAAGTTGAAGAGTTTTGGGCGTCCGTACTTTGCCACAGCGGATTTCATGACGGACATAAGGTTGACGAAGTTGTCATTGAAGAACACGTCAATGCCGGTAATGAAGCGGCTGGCATCATCGATCAGCGCGATGATGTAGACCTTGTGCTTCTTGCCATCCGGTGTCCTGAGATAGGGACCGACACTGCTGTCACCGCACCATACCTCATTGATATGTGGCCTTTCATAACGCCGCATATCCTGGTTGGTGGTGGTCTTCATTTCAAGTGCCAGCAGATTGATGTAGCGGTTGATGGTAGATTCCGATATTTCTCCATGGCGGATACTGCCGTTATCCTGCAGCTGTCTGAAAATGGCGGCAGCTGACATGCGGGGGTAATTGGTTTTCATGTAGCGGATCTGTTCCTGTATTTCATCATCCAGCTTCCTTGGTTTGCCGGCATCAGAACGGCCGCTGGGGAGAAGTGCATCGAAGCCACCATGCTTGTAAGCACGGTACCATTTTTCGATGGTGCCCGGTGCATATTTGTGGACGGAACCATCGGGGGCAGCAACCGCCTTGAGGGAAGCGTCACGGAAAAAGGCATCCAGGGAGGGATAGTCTTCCTGCAGTCCGGTAATGAGTGGAGAGATGACGGAGTAGCGCATCAGTGCGATATCGTGTTTTTTAACCTGTTCCATTAGTGGGAACCTCCTTTGCTGTTTTTCTTTAGTATAAGGAATCCGGGCAAAGGAGTCGTGTCAGGTTATGTGGGTGTTAAAAATAAAATATTCGGGGTGCCTTTAATCTGCATGAACTGACGGTAGAAGACAGAAAAGCATCTTTGGATAAAGTCCGTACTGCCCATAAGAGAGATATTTTCGGACAAAAGCCGTTGTTCCCAGTGTAGCCTGAAACGTCGTATGACAGAATGGACACAGCTTTCGTCAATGGAAGGAGCAGCATCCATGATGTGGGAGAAATCCCGGTCTGATTCTGAGTGAGTGATGATATCTATCTGATCTGGAAGGGAAATTTGGGAATAAGGAACAATAACTGAAAGAAGTAAGGCATGGGTGTGCCCACATTCACTGCAGATAACCCTGCAGATATGCAGGCGAACAACGGAATCGCCCACCTTGACAGACCGGTCATAATAACCGTGAATGGTCAGACACCCTGAGTGTCCACAGGTACAGGTAAGCTGATGGAACTGGATGGAGTTGATCACATCATCATAAGTTTTTTGTGAAATAGTGTTGCAATAATCAACGGAAACAGTTATCATAAGCATAAGCGTTAGGGCGTATGGATGCTTTCCAAAACAAGGTGTCTGCATCGTTGCCCATACGTGGGTGTGCTTGTGGCAGGAAACCAAACTTTGGTCGGGGCGGTTCC
>JAGATV010000023.1 GCA_017621075.1 Lachnospiraceae bacterium | reverse complement strand
GTAAAGACAGAACTCGTCACAGTGAAGAAGGACCTTGGCGGGGTAAAGACAGAACTCGTCACGGTGAAGGAGGACCTTGGTGAGGTAAAGACAGAACTCGTCACGGTGAAGGAGGATCTTGGTGAGGTGAAGACGGAGCTCGTCACAGTGAAGGAGGACCTTGGTGAGGTAAAGACAGAACTCGTCACGGTGAAGGAGGACCTTGGTGAGGTAAAGACAGAACTCGTCACAGTGAAGGAGGATCTTGGTCGGGTAAAGACAGATCTGACACTTGTAAAGATAAGCATTGAAAATGACATTAGTCCCAATATCATGCGTGTGGCGGAGGGACATTTGGATCTGAACAGAAAGTTATGCGATGCGTTAGAGTCGGATCAGGAAAGAGAAATGCTGGCACTTAGGGTTAATTACCTGGATAGTGAAGTACGCAAAATAAAAATTGAGGAATCGATCACAGCGTGATCCCAAAATCATTCCCGGAGGAGATGGTTTCCTCCGGGAATGATTTTGTATAACGGATCAAACTTGTAGAGCTTTTGTCGTTCATATAACATTTAAGTGTAACATTTAAGAAGTTTTTGCGTTGCATAACAGGGGAAGAAGTGGTAAAATTATATAGTTAAAATGAGTGTATTGCGGAAAAATGTCAAGAGGTACAGACCATGTATACGATTGTAAAGAACATTATAGATAGATTCCTGGCATTTATAGGGCTGATCATCCTGTCACCGGTATTCCTGATATTGATTGTTGCTATCAAACTGGATTCCAGAGGACCTATTCTTTTTAAACAAAAACGTGTGGGTATTCACAAGACCCATTTCAATATTTTGAAATTCCGGACCATGAGTATCGATACTCCCAAGGATACTCCCACTCATCTGTTGAAAAATCCGGAACAGTATATTACCAAAGTGGGCAGATTCCTAAGAAAGACCAGTTTGGATGAACTCCCTCAGATCATCAATATTTTAAAGGGGGATATGGCAATCGTAGGTCCCAGACCTGCCTTGTGGAATCAGTATGACCTGATTGCAGAGCGGGACAAGTATGGTGCCAATGATATCCTGCCGGGGTTGACCGGCTGGGCGCAGATCAACGGACGGGATGAACTGCCCATTGATGTCAAAGCAAAACTGGATGGTGATTATGTAAAGAAAAGAGGATTCCTGATGGATGTGAGATGCATTTTGGGCACAGTCATATCCGTCGTGAAGCAGGATGGTGTGGTGGAAGGCGGCACCGGAACCTTGGAAAAAGAGCAGCAAAAGTGATAAATGCGATTGTAGGTGTGAATCGCTATCCGGGGTAGGATTTGCGGTAAATTTTTCCAGCATAAAGATGAATATAGTGCTACATTGGACAGCAACAATTAACAAAAGGGAGGATGAAATGATGTGTAGCCAAAAGACTGGTGTGGGGGGAATACAGAAAAGACCCCTTGGCAATTCGGGAATAGAAATAACAGAACTTGGATTTGGCTGTGCCAGTGTCTGGGGGAAAAAGTTTATTACGGATGAAGAAGCAATTGGTCTGTTTGAAAAAGCTTATGAGCTTGGAATTAGATATTTTGACACCGGATATAGCTATGGCATAGCAGAGGAGCGTATTGGAAAAATTCTCCGCGAGTCCCAAATAGTTGACAGAAACGAAATCGTTATTTCTTCAAAATTTGGAACCAAGTTAGTAGATGGAAAGTATATACATGATTGGTCTCCGGAGTGGATGCGTCAAAGTGTAGAAACAAGCTTAAATAGAATGGGTATTGCATATTTGGATCTTCTCATGTGCCATGGCCCACAAGTAGCAGATATGACAGAAGAGTTTTTGTCTGCCATGCGAAAACTGAAGGAAGATGGGCTGGCAAAGGCAATAGGAATCAATACATTTGATACAGATGTAATTGAATATGTGAGAGATACGAAATGCTTTGATTTTGTAATGCTTGATTATAATATCATGCGTCAGGACAGAGAGCAGCTCATAGAGGAATTGAATGAGGCCGGAATTGGAGTGATTGCAGGAGCACCCCTTGCAGAATCGTTATATTCGAATAGGGTTTTTAAGATAAGGAAACTAAAGGATATCTGGTATCTTGCAAGAGCGTTGGTAAATCATAGAGATAAACTTGCACAGAAGAATAATTTTAAGTTCCTGAATCAGGTGCAGGGAGCAACAAGTACGCAGCTGGCTCTGAAGTATGTGCTTGATAACAAGGGGGTATCAACGGCAGTTTTTGGCACAACAACGATGTCACATTTGGTTGAAAATGTTGATGCAGTTAATGTAACTATACCGGATGAGATTAAGGAAAAAATAAAAAGGCAGAAAAAATCAAGATGAAGAAGAGAATTTTGGTGATTTGTCAGTACTATAAGCCGGAACCATTCAGAATCTCTGATATATGTGAAGAAATGGTCAGACGGGGACATGAAGTCCATGTAGTAACAGGATACCCTAATTATCCGGAGGGAAAACTTTATGAAGGATATGGGACGGGCAAGCACATTGATGAGGTTATAAATGGCGTAAAAGTACATCGGTGTTATACCGTGCCTCGTGAGACGGGAACTGTAAAAAGAATCATGAATTATTATAGTTATGCGATTGCCTCTACGATGTATGTACTTTCCAATAAATGTGTTGCTTCTGATGGAAAATCTTTTGATATTGTGTATTGTAATCAGTTGTCACCGGTAATGATGGCAGACGCTGCCATTGCCTATAAAAGGAAATACAAAGTGCCTATTGTGATGTATTGCTTAGACTTATGGCCGGAATCGCTTGTTGCCGGAGGGATAAGCAGAAAATCATATATATATAGATATTTTCATCATGTAAGTAAGAGAATATATAGACAGATGGACAAAATACTGATCACAAGCCGTATGTTCTCTGACTATTTGCAAGGGGAATTTAAAATAAAAAAGGAAAAGATTAAATATCTGCCACAATATGCAGAAGGGATTTTTGACAAGACACCTCCGAAGGAAGAAGGTGAAATCTTTGAGTTCATGTTTGCGGGTAATATTGGCGAGCTACAGTCTGTGGAAACAATATTAAAAGCAGCAGAGCTGTTACAAGATGAGCCTGTAAAATTTCATATTGTAGGCGGTGGAACAGATTTAGAAAGACTCCGGAAATTGGGGGAAAATTTAAACAATGTAACATTTTATGGCAGGAGACCTCTGGAAGAGATGCCGGAATTTTATGCTAAGGCAGATGCCATGCTTGTAACATTGAAATCGGATCCGGTGTTGAGCCTTACGCTTCCCGGTAAAGTGCAATCATATATGGCTGTGGGGAAACCTATTATCGGTGCAATTGACGGTGAGACGAAAATCGTCATAGAAGCGGCCGAGTGTGGATTTTGCGGTAGAGCGGATAACGCAGAAGAATTGGCAGAAAATATCAGGAAGTTTATTGGAAACAATACTGACAGAGCAGCAATGGGCAATGCTGCAAGATTGTTCTACGAGAAAAATTTCCAGGAAAAATTGTTTTTTGATAAACTGGAAGCAGAATTATCTTTGGGATGAATAACGATGTCATGGCGTCGCTAAAGCAGAAAGGACAATTATGAAGATGGAGAAGCGGAACTATCAGATATGTACATGCTGTGTAATGGATACTTCTGATGAATATATCGTATTTGATGAAAATGGAGTCTGCAGTCGTTGCAATGAGTATAAGCAGAGAATCCTTCCAAAATGGAACTATGGCAAAGGGCACGAAGCTGAGTTAAGTGCACTGATATCTGAGATAAAAAGGAAAGGGGAAGGCAAGGAATATGATTGCATTTTGGGGTTGAGCGGCGGTCTTGACAGTTCCTATATGCTTCATCTCGCAGTGAAGGAGTGGGGGCTCAGACCATTTGTATTCCATATAGATGCCGGTTGGAATCTGCCTGTAGCTGAGAATAATATCAGGAAACTTACAGAAAAACTTGGTGTGGAACTGCATATTGAAAAAATGGACTGGGATGAGATGCGGGAAATGCAGTTAGCCTGGTTCCGTACCGGGTTAGAAAGTCTGGATGTTCCGCAAGATCATGCGTTTATAGCGGTAATTGATAAGTATTCACAAGAATTGGGAGTCAAGTATATTTTAAATGGTTACAATATTTCGACTGAAATCGTTGCAGACCCCAGTTCATGGGCAAAGGGCGGCGGTCCCACAGGTGATGGTACTTTTTTGAAAGATGTTATCAAAAAGTATTGCAGGATCCCCATAAAACACTACACTTTTACAAACGGATTTAAACACAAATTCTGGATTCCATATATAAAAGGTGTAAAAACATTGAAGCCCTTAAATCTTGTTCCTTTCACCAAGGCGGAAATGATAGAAACACTCTCTAAAGAGTATGGATATGAGCCGTATAGCCAGAAACATTTTGAAGATTTAATTACCAAATTTTTAGAAGGCTGGTGGGTGCCGAAGCGTTTTGGACATGATATTCGCCGTGCACAGTTGTCAAGTCTTGTTATAACAGGACAGATGACACGCAATGAGGCACTTAAGATATTAGAGGAGCCGCCGGTATCTGAAGAAGAAGGAAAAGAAATGTTTAAGGAAGTGGCAGAACGACTGGAAATAACCGAAGAAGAATTATGGAGGTTGTTTGAACTGCCGGAATGCACAGAACATTTTAAGAGCCAAGAAAAAATATACAACTTAGGAATTCGATTATATGAAGCACTTGGCATTGAAAAAAGAATACGACGGTAGATATGAAAAGATTTTTAGGTGATGGAAGTTAATGATGAGAGAATATCAACGATGCACGAGATGCGTGATGGACACAACCGATTCAAAAATTACTTTTGATGAGAATGGTGTGTGTGATCATTGCAGAAATTTTGACAAAAAAATCAAACCGTATTGGAAACCGCAGGAAAACCGATATGATGAGCTTGAAAAAATCGCAAAGAAAATAAGAAAAGAAGGCAAAGGGAAAGATTATGATTGCATTCTTGGCTTGAGCGGCGGAGCGGACAGCTCCTATTTGGCATATATTGCGAAAGAGGTAATGCACTTAAGGCCATTGATCTTTGTGGTTGATACCGGTTGGAATCTGAATGTTGCGGTAGAGAATATTGAGAAGATCGTTAAGGGATTAGATCTCGACATGTATACGCATGTAGTGAATTGGAAAGAGATGAGCGACTTGCAATTATCTTTTTTTAAGGCGTCTATCTCTTCTTGCGACAATCCGCAGGATCATTCTATCTTTGCGGCCATGTACAATTATGCAGTGAAACACCATATTAAGTATATTCTCACAGGATCAAATAATTCTACTGAGTTTATCAGACCTCCGGTAGAATGGATTTATATGAATGATATTGTTTTGCTGAAAGATATCAATAAGAAATTTGGCACAAGACCATTAAAGGATTTCCCGCTTTGCGGGATGCTGAAATATAAAATACTGTATCAGTACTTTTATGGCATGACGCGAATATATCCTCTTGATTATGTCGTATATGATAAGGAAGAAGCGCAGGAATTCCTCCATAAAGAATATGGCTGGACCAAGTATGAAAATAAGCATTATGAAAATGTTTTCACACGTTTCTTTGAAGGTTATTATCTGCCCCATAAATTTGGATTTGATACAAGAAAAAATGTTCTGTCCAATCAGATATTAGCGGGCACCATGACCAGGGAGGAAGCATTAAAGATTTTGGAGAAGCCCCCTTATGATCCGGAACAGATGGAACAAGACAAAGAATATGTGGCAAAAAAGATGGGCATTACCGCCAGAGAATTTGATGAGATCATTGCACTACCCAATAAAACACCTGCAGATTACAAAAATCAGATGTGGATCATTAAGTTAGGAGTTGCTATCTGTAAGATGCTTGGAATTGAAAATCGCAATATCAGAATTTAGGAGAATGGTGTTATATGGTAGGAATCATAAACTATGGCCTGGGAAACCTGGGGTCAATACAAAATATGCTAAAAGTGATAGACGAAAAGTCGATTATTTCGTCCGATGCAACTCAATTACAGAAGTGCGACAGATACATTCTTCCCGGGGTAGGAGCTTTTGATGCGGGAATGTCCAAATTGACCGAGAGCGGACTGGTTGATTTTATTAAGTCGGAAGTGAATGATAAGAAAAAGCCCCTGCTTGGTATTTGTTTGGGAATGCAGCTTCTTGGAAGAAAAAGTGAGGAGGGAACACTTCCCGGACTGGGGCTGATCCCTTTTGACAATATCAGATTCAGGCTGGCCGATACCGATCTTAAGGTTCCTCACATGGGATGGGATATTGTGGATTTTAAAAAGGAAAATCCGTTGATCGGGAATCTTGAAGGAACGCAGAGATATTACTTTGTACATTCCTATCATGCAAAGTGCGATAATGAGGGAAATGTTCTTATGACTTGTGATTACGGATATGAATTTGCTGCAGCTGTTGTTAAGGACAATATCATGGGTGTTCAGTTCCACCCTGAAAAAAGCCATGATTTTGGGATGGCTTTATTAAGGAATTTTGTAAAGGAGTGTTAAAGAGTGTTTACAAGACCAAGAATCATACCGGTGCTTCTTTACGATGACAGGGATTTGATTAAAACAATAAATTTTAAAGACAGAACATATCTTGGGGACCCCGTGAATGCTGTCAAGATATTTAACAGAAAAGGGATAGATGAACTTTCTGTTTTAGATATAGGAGCAACGAGGAATGGACGGGAGCCGGACTTTGATCTGTTGAAAGATATTGCCAGTGAGGCTTTCATGCCCCTTAGCTGTGGCGGTGGAATAACCACCCTTGAGCAAGTACATGAGTTGCTTGCAATAGGATATGAAAAGGTTGTAATCAATTCAGAGCTTGTCAGACATCCGAAATTGATCACGACAGCGGCAGAAGCATTTGGCAGTCAGAGTGTTGTCGCATCCATCGACGCAAAATTGGTTAATGGGCAATATAAATGTGTTATATCAGACGGAAATGACATCGTTGATAAAACTCCTGTAGAATTGGCGCAAGACGCAGAGCGGCTTGGAGCAGGTGAAATAATCATCAATTCCGTAGATAGGGATGGAATGATGCAAGGCTATGATATCAAGCTTGTAAGAAGTGTTGTGGATGCTGTAAAGATTCCTGTCACTGCGATCGGTGGAGCAGGAGGGATTCAAGACCTGAAAGCAGTATTGCGTGAGGGAAATGCCCATGCCGCAGCCGGCGGAAGTATGTTTGTATATTATGGCAGATTAAAAGCCGTGTTGATCACAGCGCCCAGTGAGGAAGAACTTACTGCGGCAGGAATTTATTCCGAGTAGATATAAGGAAAAGATACATGGATATCGGTGTGTTAAAAGAGCGATTTCATAAAAATAAAAAGATGGTAGGGGATTTTGGGTACAATATTCTTGCCACGGCAATCGCTACCATTGTTTTGCAGTTGGTGGTATACCCCTATCTTGCGGCTGGTTTTTCTGCGGAGGTATATGGTCAGCTTTTGACGATCATGGGCATCGCCAATATTTTTTTGGTCTCCTTCGGAGGCGGATTGAATAATGTACGTTTGATCCAGAAAACTTCATATAATGAACAGAATTTAGAGGGCGATTACAATATTCTGTTAGTGGTGTTTACGGTTATCAGCACTATCATTTTTGGCTGTATTACAGGGACGGAGATAGGTGGTATTTCCCTGATACTCTTATTGGGGTATGTGGTTCTTGGAATCATCCAGAATTATTGGGTGGTGTCATACCGTATTGTGATTGACTATAAAGCAAATCTGATTTATAACATATTTGTCAGTGTGGGATATGTGGCAGGGTTGGTTTTGACACGTTTTACAAAGTATTGGCCGGCTGCATTTCTTTTGGGGCAGATTTTTGGGATCGTGTATCTTTTGAAGTCCACTGCGCTCTATCGGGAGAAGTACAGGATCACGCCGCTGTTTTCCAAAACGTTGAAAGCATATCTGGTGTTGATCGTTACAAATCTCATCGCCAATGTGGTGATCTATCTGGATCGTATTTTCCTGTATCCGGTCATGGGCGGAGATCAGGTCACCGTATATACGGTAAGCTCCTTTGTAGGGAAAAGCATTGGTTTGGTGGTGACGCCTGTTGCAGGGGTGCTTCTCAGCTATTATGCGCAGGACTCCTTCCGCATGACTTTGAAAAAATATTGGACGATCAATGGGATCATCCTGGTGGGAGGCGGAATGGCCGGTGCCGTTGCCATACTGTTGGCGCCGTGGGCAACGGGACTTTTGTATCCTACTGTAGTGGACAGTACCAGGCAATATATCGTGATAGCAAATGTGGCATCTCTGATTGGCGTGCTGGCAAATATATTAGCACCTTCGGTCTTAAAATTTGCCAATATTTTCTGGCAGGTATTCATACAGACTGTTTATGCGGCTGCATATATCGGACTGGGGTATTTTTTCATGAAGGATGCCGGATTGATGGGATTTTGCGCAGCAACCTTGCTGGTAAATCTGATCAGGATGTTATTGCTGATGATAATCGGTCATTTCAGTATCCTTGTGAGAGAAAAAAAGGAGTAAACAGCAAAAATGCAATCACTGCAATATTACTGGAACAAATTGTTAAAGAAAGTACGGGGCAGAGCCGTGGCCGACAGCCATATAGACAAAACCTCCAAGATAGAGGCGGGAAGCAGTATTGTGGGGGTGCATATGGGAAGGCACTCTTTTTGCGGATATGACTGCACGATCCTCAGCTGCAAGATCGGTGCTTTTTGCTCCATAGCCAACCGGGTATCCATCGGATTGCCCAGCCACCCTATGGAGTGGGTTTCTACCTCCCCTGCTTTTTTGGAGAGAAAAGACAGCATTAAAATGAAATATGCCAAGCATCCCTACGAAATAACACAGGAGATTGTCATAGGCAATGACGTCTGGATCGGGGAGGGCGTTTTTATTAAGTCCGGCGTGAAGATTGGAGATGGCGCTGTCATCGGTATGGGCAGCGTGGTGACCAAGGATGTTCCCGACTATGCCATTGTGGCCGGAGTTCCGGCCAAAATCATCCGTATGCGGTTTGAGGAAGATCAGATTTTGAAGCTGCAGAAACTGAAATGGTGGGATTGGGAGGACGAGAAACTGTTTCAATACGGTCCGCTGTTTAATGATGTGGAAGCTTTCCTGGAAAAAGCAATGCAGGAATATCAGGAACAGTGAATGCTGTGAAAAGATCAGGATTTTATAGAAAGGGCAATGTGATCATAGTCACATAAGAGAGAAATATGAAGATTTTGCACTGTTGTTTATCTTGCTTTTACATCGACGGTTACAGTTATCAGGAAAATTTATTGCCGCACTTCAACTTTGTACACGGCAATGAAGTGGAGATCATTGCCTCCACGGAAACCTTTGATGATGGTGGACACTTTAAATATCTGCAACCGTCAACATATCAGACGGAGGACGGGATAAAGATCATCAGGGTGCCTTACAGGAAATTCCTTCCGGCGGCCGTTATGCGTAAATTCCGTTCCTATAAAGGGGTATATGAATTGATCTGTGAGTTCGCACCAGACGTCATTTTGTTCCATGGAATGGCAGCGTGGGAATTATTTACTGTGGTGAAATATGTGAAAAACCATCCTGATGTGAAATTATATGTGGACAGTCATGAAGATTATCATACCTGTGCACAAAATGTGATATCCAAAGTACTGCTGCATGAGGGCCTCTATAGACATATCATTCGGAAGTGCCTCCCGTATATGGACAAAGTACTGTATATTACGGAGGAAGTAAAAGATTTTATCATGCAGGAGTATAAGGTTCCCGAAGAGATTACGGAATATTATCCTTTGGGCGGAGAGATCGTAGAGGAACAAGAGAAAAAGAAGTGGCGGGCTGATATCCGCAAACAGCTTGGCATTGACGAATCGACACTTGTGCTAATGCATTCCGGAAAATTGGACAAGCGCAAGGAGACGGATGTTCTGATCGAAGGCCTGAACCGGGTGCAGTCAGAGAATGTGGTTCTGTTGATCGCCGGAAGCATTCCGCCTGAGAATCAGCAGTTGTGGGATTACATCAATGACAACCCCAAGGTAAAATGGCTGGGCTGGCTGAATGCCGATGATTTGAGACATTATCTGTATGCCTGTGATGTCTATGTGCAGCCCGGCGGTCAGTCCGCAACCATGCAGAATGCGGTTTGCTGCGGAGTGCCTGTTATGATCTATCCTCACAAGAGCCATCTGAAATTGTGCAGGGACAATGTAATGTGGGTGAAAAATGCCGATGATATTTATGAGGCAGTCAATGAACTGTTAGCAGACCCCACCATGATCGAACGGATGAGCCGGGCATCCTTTAAACTGGCAAGAGAGGTTTTGGATTATAGTGCTTTGGCGGCCAGACTGGAAGGCTAGTAGGACATAAAACAAAAAAATAAGGATGTGCCTATGGAAATTAGCAAGATAAAAAGCAAGTTAGGCAATTTATTGGGAGTCTTTGCCTTTAAAATATTGATGGAGCTGGCATATATTTATTGTATTGTCGTTACATGGGACAATCTGCAGTTTTATTACACGCCAAACTGGAACGCCTGTATTCTGTCCTATTTGTACTGCGCTGTGATCGTTCTGGTGATTCCGGAAGACGATAATAAGTTATCTGCGCTGATCTGCCAGTTTTTTACCATTACCAGCGTGGTGCCCTATATGATCTTTTATTGGACCAACAATAAAAGCCATTGGTATGCGCTCTGCACCTTTTGTATGGTGTTGATCATTTTTTTGCTGGCGAACAGACCCGGGAGAGGCTGGGTTTTTGAGGAGAAGATTAACCGGAATACGGCTGCTGTGATTTTGCAGGTGATCTTTGTGGGCTATGTTGTCGCAGCACTCTGGCTGTGCTTCAAAGGCGGCGGGATCGACTTAAGAGCCCTGTCCTTTACCGATGCATATGAGATCAGGGAAGAGGGCACAGGGTTAAATATCCTGGAAGAGTATCTTTTGCAATGGAGTGCCAAGGCGCTGACTCCGTTTTTTATGGCCTACTTCCTGATGTACAAAAAGTACTTAAGATGTGCGGCATGCGTAGTGATTCAGGCGGTCTTTTATTTTACGTTCGGTCACAAAGCATTTTTGCTTTCCATAGTGCTGTTTGTAGCATTATACGGGCTTTCTAAATGGTTTAAAAAGACCAGAATCATGTATAGTCTTTCTTTTGGTGCGCTGGCGGCGGTTACGTTCTTATATGGGATCGGCGCACGGCTGAAAGTATTCTGGGTGATCGCATGGCAGGGCGTCATGAGAATGTTCGTGGAACCGGCCAAGATCAAGTTTCAATATTTTGATTTTTTCAGGGAACGTGATAAGCTGCTTTTTTCTGAGGGAATTATCGGCAAGCTGTTTTCACTGGAATATCCTTTTGATAAGGCCATCGGCTACGTTATTTCCGATTTTTCCTCCGGCGGCCGTCTGATCTCCAACAGCAATACGGGACTGATCGGAGATGCTTATGCCCAGATGGGAGAGTTCGGAATGGTTTTGTGCGGTGTGTTGGTAGGAGTGCTGATCTGCGTTACAGACCGGGTGAGTACGCGCATCCCCATTGCATATAAGATAGCAATGTTCAGTTATATCTGCATCACCTTGAACGACAACGCATTGCAGACTACCCTGCTGACAGGGGGCTGGGTGGTGATGATACTGATGATGCTGTTGCTTAATTCGGAGTTATACCAGAAGGGAAATCATCCGGATGCCATATTAAGTTAAAAAGATAAGGAGAGAGAAGCATGGAAGGAAGAAAGATACCATTGATGAATGTATCCAGGCAGTATGAGAGCCGGAAGGATGAAATCAACAAGGCAGTCCTGGAGGTTTTGGAATCGGGCAATTATATCAGCGGACAAAATGTTAAGGAATTTGAAAAAGAGTTTGCGCAATATATAGGCGTCAAGCATGCTGTGGGGGTAGGAAACGGTACGGATGCCCTGGTGATCGCACTGCGTGCTCTGGGAATAGGACCCGGGGATGAGGTCATTACCTGTGCGCTTACTTTCTATGCCACTGCAGAGGCCATTGCAAATGTGGGGGCGAAGCCTGTTTTTGTAGATTGTACGGACGATACCTATGTCATTGATGCGGATGCAATCGAAGCTAAGATCACGGATCGCACCAAGGCGGTTATTCCCGTTCAGTTATACGGTCAATGTGCGGATATGGTAAAGATCTGTGAAATTGCCAGGAAGCATGGCCTATTTGTGGTCGAGGATGTGGCCCAGGCGGCAGGCTCCGTATACCGGGGGAAGAAAGCCGGCTCCTGGGGGGACATTGCGTGTGTTTCCTTTTTCCCCACCAAGAATCTGGGAGCGGCAGGAGATGGAGGTATTATCCTGACGGACAGTGAAGATCTGGCGAAGAAGTGCAGGGCTTACAGAGTGCACGGAAGCGGTCTGGACGGGTTGTATACCTACAATGCACTGCATCCGGATGACAGCCGGGAGGCAGAAGACTTTGGCAACAATCAGCCTAAATATTTTAATTATGTGGTTGGCTACAATTCCCGTCTTGACGAATTGCAGGCTGCCATCCTGAGAGCAAAATTACCGTGTCTGGACGGCTGGAACGAAAAGAGAAGAAAGATTGCCGACAGATACCGTACAGAGATCACCAATCCCTGCGTGAAGCATCCGAAGGTGGCTGAGGGAGCAGAACATATTTTTTATGTGTATGTGGTGACTTTAGAGGAAAGAGATCGTTTTCGGAATTATATGGAGGAATGCGGAATCGCTACGGGAGTCTATTTCCCGATCCCTCTTCACTTACAGCGTGTATTTGAAGAGCTGGGTTATAAAAAGGGGGACCTGCCCCATGCGGAATATGTGGCGGAGCACTCTGCTGCGATCCCGATGTTCCCGGAGCTGACCGAGGAAGAAATCACTTCCGTGATCCGGGCTGTCAATCAGTTTTCCGGGAAGTAAGTTTTTAGAATATAACATGGAGGGATGGGACAGCATGGATTATTTTCTTCACGAAAGTGCATATGTACACAAGGATGCCCGCATCGGAGCAGGAAGCCGTATCTGGCAGTTTTGCTGTATCATGGAAGGGGCACAGATCGGTGAACACTGTAATATCGGCGCTTATGTGTTCGTTGAAAAAGGAGTGAAAATCGGCAACGGTGTCAAAGTCAAGAACAACGTATCCTTATACAGCGGTGTGGAGCTGGAGGAGGACGTTTTTGTAGGCCCCAATGTGGTATTTACCAATGTGATCAATCCCAGAAGTTTTATTGAAAGAAAAAGTGAATTCCGCCCTACCATAGTAAAGAAAGGGGCAAGCATCGGTGCCAATGCTACGATCGTCTGCGGTCATACGATCGGAGAGTATGCACTTATCGGTGCGGGGGCCGTGATTACCAAGGATGTGCCTCCACACGCTCTTGTAATGGGCAATCCTGCAAGAATTGCCGGATATGTATGCAAATGCGGGGAAAAGCTGACAAGGCAGCAGGATCAATATGTCTGCGCCGTATGCCGGGAGAGTTACCCTGCGGAACAGATAGAAATGAAATAGAAGCCACTGAATGGAGGATGGGAAATGAGATATGCATTAATCGGTTGCGGAAGGATCGCAACAAATCACATCAAGGCAGTTGTAAATAACGGCTTGGAGCTGACGGCAGTGTGTGATATTGTTCCTGAAAAGATGGAACAACTGCTGGCAAAGCATGGTCTGGAGAAAGAGGAAAGTATCCGCCGTTATACAGATTATAAACAGATGGTGGAGGAATGTGAGCCGGAACTGGTGGCCATCGCTACAGAGAGCGGCGTGCATGCCCAGATTGCACTCTATTGTATTGAAAAAGGTGTCAACTGTATCATAGAGAAACCCATTGCCATGAGCATGGAGGATGCGGATGCCATCGTAAAGCTTGCAGAGGAAAAGCATGTAAAGGTATCTGCATGCCACCAGAATCGATTTAATATTGCTGTTCAGGAAGTGAAACAGGCTATTGATGCAGGACGTTTTGGAAGGATGTCCCACGGCAGCATCCATGTTCGTTGGAACCGGAATAAAGGCTATTATGACCAGGCACCCTGGAGAGGTCTTTGGGCTTCTGACGGCGGAGCTTTGATGAATCAGTGCATTCACGGAATAGATCTGATCAGATGGCTGATGGGAGACGAAGTGGAAGAGGTATACGGACAGACGAGACAGCGTTTCCATGACTATCTGGAGGCGGAGGACATAGGAGTAGCGGTGGTCCGCTTTAAAAACGGAACGGTTGCCACCATAGAAGGCACCACGAATGTATATCCTGAAAACCTGGAGGAGACCCTGTACCTGTTTGGAGAGAAGGGGACCGTAAAGCTTGGCGGAACATCCACCAACAATATCGATGTGTGGAAATTTGCCGATGAGGATGCGGGCGATGCGGGCAAGGAAGGCTTGAAGGAAGCTACCTCCAATGTGTACGGCAACGGACATACCAGCCTGTATGCAGATGTGATAGATGCCATCCAGAATGACAGAGCACCTTATATTGATGCCAAAGCGGGAAGGAATGCCCTGGAGATGGTACTGGCAATCTATAAGAGCCAGAAGGAAGGGGTACCGGTAAAACTTCCTTTGTCAGATTTTGCCAGCGTGGACATGAAAGGCATGTTTGAATAGGGGCTGTTATCAGAACGACAATACGGAAAGAGTTGGAGGAAACAGAGAATATGGAAAAGCAGCAATATACCATTGCCATTGCAGGAACAGGATATGTGGGATTGTCCAATGCCATCCTGCTGGCACAGCATAATAAAGTGTATGCGGTAGACATCATGCCCGAAAAGGTTGATATGATCAACAGGAAGCAGTCTCCTATAGAAGATAAGGAAATCCAGGAATATCTGAAAGAGAAGGACCTGAATCTGACAGCTACCCTGGATGGTGAAGCTGCATACAGGGAAGCTGATTTTGTCATTGTTTCCACGCCTACCAATTATGACGAGAAGACAAATTATTTTGATACATCCTCTGTAAAGCAGGTGATCAAAAAAGTCATGGAAGTAAATGACCGGGCGATCATCGTGATCAAGTCAACCATTCCTGTGGGCTTTACAAAGCTGATGCGTGAAAAGTATCAGTGCAAAAATCTGATCTTCTCACCTGAGTTCCTGCGGGAAGGAAAAGCGCTGTATGATAATCTGTATCCCAGCAGGATCGTGGTTGGTTTTCCCCAGGAGGACGAGGCTCTGGCACAAAAGGCAAAAACATTTGCGGGACTCCTGGCACAGGGGGCTATCAGGAAGGATATGCCCATCCTGTTTACGGACCTGACAGAGGCAGAGGCGATCAAGCTTTTTGCCAATACTTATCTGGCAATGAGAGTGTCCTTTTTCAACGAGCTGGATACCTATGCGGAGACAAAGGGACTGAATGCAAGACAGATCATAGAAGGAATGAGCCTTGATCCCAGGATCGGCAATTATTATAACAATCCTTCTTTCGGATACGGCGGATATTGTCTGCCCAAGGACACCAAACAGTTGCTGGCGAATTTTCAGGATGTGCCCAACGATGTCATTAAGGCAGTAGTAAATTCCAATCAGACCAGGAAAGCATTTATCGCAGACCGGGTCTTGAAAAAAGCGGGCTTCCCTCAAAAACAGGATGTGGTGATCGGTATATACCGGCTTACCATGAAAGCAAATTCCGATAATTTCAGAGCATCCTCCATTCAGGGAGTTATGCGCAATATTCAGAATCAGGGTGTGGAAGTCATAATTTATGAGCCTACATTGAAGGAAGATGTCTTCAGCGGAGTACAGGTGGTGCATGATTTTGAGGAATTTGTGGCAGCCGCCGATGTCATTATTGCCAACAGGATGGATGATAAATTGGAGAAAGTGAAGGATAAGGTATACACCAGGGACATATACGGAAAGGATAGCTAAATGAAGCAACCTAAATATTTACCTGCCGTGATAATTACTTTTTTACTTGTCTTTGCAGCGGTTATCTTTTCCTTTGTACGGATTTTTCTGGGAACGGAAATTTCAGATGAGGCATTTTATACGGCGGAAGCAATGTTGGTAAACCAGGGAGCGACTCCTTTCGTGGATAATTGGACCCAGGCGCCCGGGGCGACTTTGCTGTATGCTCCTCTCGTAAAGCTATATCAATGGTTTGTGCCGAATATGGAAGGTGTCTTTCTATATATGCGGATAGCTTTTTGGATCTATAGATTAGGGATATGTGTCTGGATCAGTTATCTTTTGGGAAAGAAGGGAGAGATGCTTTTAACGGTCTTAAGCACAGTGCCGTTGCTTCTGTTCTTTTATAGCTTTATCCCTGCATTTTCTTATACCAGCATTCCGATTTCCTTCCTTTTGATCACAAGTATACTGCTGATTTACCGGGCCGGTCAGTATGATGGGGGCCAAGGAAGCAATATCGCCTGCGTGTGCGGCATCCTCATGGCATTGGTTACATTCTGTAGTCCGGCCCAGGCTGTGAACTGTATCGTTTTTCTGGTTCTTATCAGATGCTATCTGCCCAAAAGCTGGAAGCGGGATATCATCAGGTATGTGTCGGGCGGTCTGATCACGGCTGCCATCCTTAGCTGTTATTTGATAGCGAAAGCAGGTTCGATAGGCGGATTGATACATAGCTTGGAGGTCATGCTTTTTGATAATCCCTATTTTGCATTGGGCAGTGCTCCCATGAGCCTGATCATGGATACCATTGTGGGATGGGGAAGGTATGCTATAGGTTTTTATTTAGCAGGTATCATTGCCGCTGCGGTTTTCGACGGCTTTTTGAGATTGTTAAAAATCCATAGGGGAAGCGTCTGTATATCAGATCTGGTAAAAGCAGGCACGGTCATTGGCATGCTCAGCGGTCTTGTATATACAATCTGGAATATGCGGGGATTGTGGATGATTACCAACAGTACCGTGGTATTGCTGGTAGGCGTTCTACTATGTCGGTTTTCCTGCAGAGACAGCAAAGCCCTGAACAGGGCTTTTGATATGGTGGCGATACCGGAAATCGTGACATTAGTGGTAATGGCCCTTACGGTATATGGCGGTATTTCAAATAGGTTTTATGTCATATTTCCAATGGGGTTATTTGCTATACCATACTGTGCAGAGATCACAAAAGACCTAAAGCGCAAGTATAGCGTCGCCAAGGCATTTGATTTTAGTGCCTGTTTCACTGTAGGAATGGCGTGTTTGTGCGTGATAGTGGGTATTCTCTTTAATTTTCAATTTTTCTACAGAGAAACAGATGAAAACGATTTCCACAATATGAAGTATAGAATTTCGGAGGGTGTTTATAAAGGAACCTATACAACAGAGCAAAGAGGACAGTCTCTGGTTGCATTAGAGCGTTACATAAAGGAGAATGTGAAACAAGAGGAATCGGTTCTGTTTATGGAAGTTGTTCCGATGGCTTACCTGATGACGGATGCCAGTTTCTGCGCCCCGTCGACATGGGATATCACGCTCTATTCTTATGGATTTAATGATGATGCGATGATGGTGGAATATTTTGAGATCGTGGAGAAGATTCCTGACAAGATAATATATATTGACACGGGTCGGGATGAAATGCTGAGCATTGAAAAAGAAGGGTATCACTTCAATGATTTTGTCAATAAAAACTATTTCCGGGCTGATACGGAGGAAAACATACCGGACTTTCGGATTATCGTATATGAAAGAAAATAGAAGCCGGAGATAGAAGGGAAATACAACAATGGAAAAAGAAATGTATGATTCAATGTATCATAAAGAGTCTTATCATTGGTACTTTAAGGCCAAATATGAAATCGTGATCAGTGTACTGGAGAAGTATGGGCTTAAGAAGAGTAGCACAAATAGAATCATTGATTTTGGATGTGGCTGTGGATTGATGCTGCGTAAACTATCTGCTTATGGCAGTGTGCAGGGAATCGATTATTCTATGGAAGCGTTGGATTATTGCAAGTTGGAATTTCCCCAGGCAAATCTGGCACAGGCTGATTTGCAAGATTTCTTTTGCAGTGAGAAATATGATTTTGGAGTAGCATTGGATGTTTTTGAACATATTGATGATGATGTAAAGGCCATGAAAAACGTCTGTTGCAGTTTAAAGAAAGGCGGGATATGCATCGTAACGGTTCCTGCCCTGATGAGTCTGTGGTCTGCTCATGATAAAAATTGCATGCACAAAAGAAGATATACCAAAAAGGAACTAATGGCCAAGCTGGAAGAAAGCGGATTTACTGTGGAATATTGCAGTTATTATAATTTTTGGTCGTTTCCCGCAGTCTGGCTGATCAGAAAAGTGGAAAATATTTTGGGATTAGACAACAGTGCCAGTAAAATTGAAGTTGGCTTTCAAGACAATTGGTTTAATGATCTGTTATATAGAATATTTTCGTCAGAAAAGAAGAGAATCCTAAAGAATAAAGCGTTTCCGTGGGGTGTAAGCTTGATTTGTATAGTGCGGGGAGAGATAAAATGAATACAGAAAATTACTTTGAAAGCTTTGTGGATGATTATGCAGATGAAATCGTGGCTATTCAGCCACAGTTTTATAAAAATGCGGGCAAGCTGTTAAATGATGGGTTGAGCAAACTGAAGGGCGGCAGCAAAGTCCTTGATATCGGAAACGGCGGAGTCATAAATTATGATTTTGCAAATCTGGGAGAATTGATATGTGCTGATCTGTCAGTCAGTAGAAAGGCGGTCAAAAGATACGCAAAATATAAAAATGTCAAGTTCTGTGAAGGAAACATGTTGAAGCTGGAGCAATTTGAGGATAATACCTTTGACGCTGTGATCGTCCAGACAGTAATACATCATCTCGCTGGAAAGTCTTTTAAAAAGACGGAAGGCAATGTGGCGCAAGGGATAAATGAATGTATGCGCGTCTTAAAGCAGGGTGGGCAGTTAATGATCGTGGAATCTACAGTCGCACCTTGGTTTGAATGGGTTGAAAGGCTGGTTTACCCCTTGATGCAGTTGTTTTTTAGAATCATACATTTTGATACGGTGTACCAGTATTCTTCCGCAAGCCTACATAAGAAACTGGAAGGAATGGGACTGAATATTAAGGAGTATTGTAATATCGAGACGGACAAGTATATATGGCTGTGCAGAAAAAAAGTGTTGACGAAGCTCACACCCTGCGGTGCCTGTTGGATGTTAATAGACAAACAGTAAGGGTACCATATTCAGGGACTAAACGGAAGGAGACAAAAGGGTGAAAAATACATACAAAAGCTGCGTTCTTGCAATATTGTCTGTAATATTCGGGGGGGGTATTGCTTTTTCTGACTTTTTTCTTCCGTGAAGAAAAAGTGGAGCTTAGCTTGCCATCCAAACTGTATGGAATGGTAGGTGAGGAATATAATATCTATTTTCAAAATATCCTCAATGATGATGTCCGGGATTATGATTTTGCTGTTACCAGTTATGTGGGGGAACAATTAGAGGATCGTTTGAGAATCGTTCCGCCGGAACATGGAATATATGAGATCACCATAAAAGCATACCGGGATGGAGTGGAAAAGGCTAGTGCGACTTCATTTTTGATGGTGGCCGACAGAGAGGCAGGAAGAGATGAAACAAGGAGTGTCCTTGTCATTGGTGACAGCACAACTGCCAATGGAATGTGTATGGAAAAACTGGTTCAAAATTTTGAAGGAGATGTAATGGATATCTCTTTGTTGGGAACCAAGGGAAGTAAAGGAATTTATCACGAAGGAATCAGCGGTTGGAAGCTTGAGGATTACGGCAAAGGATCAGAGCGGGATAACGAGATAAATTTGTTTTGGAATACCGAGAGCAATCATTTTGATTTTCGCTTTTATATGGATGAGCAGGGATATGAGAGTGTTGATTATGTATTCATCAATCTGGGAATCAATGATCTGTTCGATGTTTCGGAAGAGGAACTTAAAGATAAAAAGATAGAAGAGATGTTGGGCTGGCTGACAGAAATGACAGATAGCATCCACGAGTTTGATCCTTCCATAAAGATAGGTATAGCAGTCACCATACCGCCCGGAGATGATCAGAACGCATTTGGAAAAGCGTATGGCACAGCTCATAATCTATGGCAATACAGAAGGAAATACTTCTTATGGTGCAGCGCTCTGATAAAAGAATTCGGGCAACAGGAAGAAGCGGGAATTTATCTGATACCTATCAACACAAATCTTGATACAAAACACAATATGGGGATAGAGACTGAAACGGTGAATGCGAGGAATGAAATGACAGTTGACAGGATATCCGCTAACGGGAATGTACATCCTGATGAGAGTGGTTATTGGCAGATCGCAGATGTCTATTGGTTCTTTATCAAAACTTGTGAGACGTTTGAATAAATGTGCGGTGGCTTTGGGCAAGGGAAAGAATCGCTCTTGAAAAACAATACGGTTTGCGGTATGCTTATTTAGTGAATAATTGGGCAACATAAAAGAAAATGATCGGAAAGAATGCCAAATAATAGAAAGAGGTAAATTATGTTCACTGGGAAAACATTACTTATCACCGGAGGCACCGGTTCCTTCGGCAATGCAGTACTCAACAGATTTTTAGCAACCGACATCGGAGAGATCCGTATCTTCTCACGTGATGAGCTGAAGCAGGATGATATGCGCCATTTTTATCAGCGTGAATATCCTGAGTACAGCAACAAACTGAAATTTTACATCGGCGATGTGCGTGATCCCCAGAGTATCGCAAAGGCTATGCACGGTGTGGATTTCATTTTCCACGCAGCAGCCTTAAAGCAGGTCCCTTCCTGTGAATTTTTCCCCATTGAGGCGGTAAAGACCAATGTGCTGGGCACTGAGAATGTGTTGCAGGCTGCCATTGATGCAGGCGTCAGGAAGGTGATCTGCCTGTCCACCGACAAAGCGGCATATCCCGTAAACGCCATGGGCACCTCCAAGGCAATGATGGAGAAGGTCATCGTGGCAAAGGCTCGCACGATTTCTCCGGAGGAGACCAGTATCTGCTGTACCAGGTACGGGAATGTGCTCTGCTCCAGAGGTTCTGTTATCCCGCTGTTCATCAGCCAGATCAAAGAAGGCAAACCCTTGACTGTAACAGAGCCTTCCATGACCAGATTTGTCATGAGCCTGGAGGAAGCGGTAGAGCTGGTAGTATATGCCTTCCAAAACGCAGAGAGCGGAGATATCATGGTACAGAAGGCACCGGCCTGCACCATTGGTGTACTGGCCCAGGCAGTAAAGGAATTATTCCATGCGGATAATGAGATCAAGGTCATCGGCATCCGCCACGGTGAGAAGATGTATGAGACATTGCTGACCAACGAGGAATGTGCCCATGCCATCGATATGGGTAATTTTTATCGTGTGCCTGCGGACAAGCGCAGCCTGAATTATGATAAGTATTTTACAGACGGTAATCTGGAAAGGGCGAAGCTGTCCGAATTCAACTCCAATAATACAGAGCTTATGAGCGTGGAGCAGGTGAAGGAGAAACTGCTGACTCTGTCCTATATCAGAGATGAAATCGCTAAGTGGGAGAAAAGATAATGAAAGTTCTGGTAACGGGAGCCGGTGGCTTTATTGGTAAGAATCTGATAACAGAATTGAACAGAAGGGAAGGGGTGGAAGTACTTCCCTTTGAGGTGGATACTCCCATGGAAAAGTTGGAGGAGTATTGCCGGGAGTGTGATTTTGTATATAATCTGGCAGGTGTGAACCGCCCGGAACATGTAGAAGAGTTCATGGAGGGAAACTTTGGGTTTGCAACTACCCTGGTGGAGACTTTGAAAAAGCATGGCAATACCTGTCCCATTATGAATTCCTCCTCCATTCAGGCGGCTCTTGAAAATCCTTATGGAAAGAGCAAGAAGGCCGGGGAAGATATGATGTTTTCTTACGGACAGGAGACGGGGGCCCCCGTCTATATCTACCGCTTTCCCAATGTGTTTGGAAAGTGGTGCAGACCCAATTACAATAGCGCTGTGGCTACCTTCTGTTATAATATAGCCCATGATCTGCCTATTCAGGTCAACGACAGGAGTACGGTGATGCATCTGGTATATATTGATGATGTTGTGGAGGAACTGCTTCAGGCATTGGACCGCCATCCTCATATCAATGCGGATGGCTATTGCTATGTTCCGACGGAGCATGAGATTACTTTGGGTGAGATCGTAAATCTTTTATACAGTTTCAAAGAGAGCAGAAAGAATCTGATGATTCCCGACATGACGGAGAACAGCATTGAAAAGAAACTGTACAGCACTTATTTGAGCTATTTGCCCAAAGATCAGTTTTCCTATCCTCTGATCATGCACGAGGATGAGAGAGGCAGCTTTACGGAAATTCTGAAAAGTGTTGACAGAGGACAGGTTTCCATCAATATTTCCAAGCCGGGAATTACCAAGGGCAACCATTGGCATCATACCAAGAATGAGAAGTTTGTGGTAGTCAGCGGCAAGGGACTGATCCGTTTCAGAAAGCACGGTTCTGATGAGATCGTAGAATATCATGTCAGCGGGGACAAGCTGGAGGTCGTGGATATTCCCACAGGATACACACATACTATCATCAATGAGGGAGATACAGACCTGGTAACTTTGATGTGGTGCAATGAATGCTTCAATCCGGGCAGACCGGACACCATTTATGAAGAAGTTGAGTGACAATAAATGCAGAGGAAGGCAGAGGTAAATGCAATGAGCAGATTAAAGTTGATGACTGTGATCGGCACCAGACCGGAGATCATCAGATTGTCGGAAGTCATTAAGAAGTGTGACAAGTATTTTGATCAGGTACTGGTACATACCGGACAGAATTATGACTATACTTTGAACCAGATCTTTTTTGAGGATCTGGGTTTAAGGCAGCCGGATTATTATCTGGATGCAGTAGGCGGCGATCTGGGAGAGACCATCGGTAATATCATTGCCAAGAGTTATAAACTGATGACAGAAGTCAGGCCCGATGCTTTTCTGGTGCTGGGAGATACCAATTCCGCACTGGCAGCAATTTCTGCCAAGAGGTTGAAGATACCGATTTTCCACATGGAGGCCGGCAACCGCTGCTTTGATGAGAATCTTCCGGAGGAGACCAACCGCCGCATCGTAGATCATATTGCGGACGTGAACCTGTGCTACAGTGAGCATGCCAGAAGATACCTGAATGCAGAGGGGACAGCTAAGGAGAGGACTTATGTGACCGGTTCCCCCATGGCAGAGGTATTGTCTGCCAATATGGAGAAGATTGAAGCAAGCAGGGTTTTGGAGACGCTGGGACTGGAAAAGGGAAAGTATATCCTTCTGTCTGCCCACAGGGAAGAAAATATCGATCAGGAGAAGAATTTCTTTGCCCTGATGGAAGCTGTGAACAGTATGGCGGAAAACTATCAGCTGCCCATTATCTACAGCACTCATCCCAGAAGCAAAAAATTTATCGAGCAGAGAAATTTCAAGTTTCATCCTTTGGTAAGGAGTCTGCAGCCTTTTGGCTTTTCGGACTACAACCATTTACAGATGAATGCATTCTGCGTAGTGTCGGACAGCGGTACTCTGCCGGAGGAGGCTTCTTATTTCAACACAAAGGGTCATCCGTTCCCCGCAGTATGCATCCGTACCTCCACAGAGAGGCCGGAAGCCATTGACAAGGGCAATTTTATTCTGGGCAGCATCACTACGGAGCAGGTATTGCAGGCGGTGGACATGGCAGTCAGGATGAATGCAGAAGGTGATTTGGGCGTAGATGTACCCAATTATGTGGATGAGAATGTCAGCACCAAGGTAGTAAAGATCATCCAGAGCTATACAGGTATTGTAAACAAGATGGTATGGAGGAAATTTTAATGGCAGAAAGAAAAATTGGACTGACCGATTTGCTGATAGAGATGCTCATACACTGGCGGGTGGCTGTGGCTGTAATGCTGATTGGCAGTATTTTCATGGGAGGCGTCAGCTATGCCAGATCCTACAGGAGCCTCCAGACCCAAAAGGAAGCTGCTGAAAATGCGGCAGAGGAGGTCCTGAAACAGGAAGAAGAGAAACTCAAAGAGACACAAATAGCAAATATCAATATGGTTGTAGCATATGAGCAGATTTATCGGGAGAAGAGTGCATATATGGAGGAGTCTGTCCTGATGCAGATGGATGCCGGCGATGCACCCAGGTCAGAATTGACTTTTTTGATCAAATCGGATGATTTGGAAAGAACCTACAACATTGAGAAGGTATATGAGGACGATATCGTCAGTGGCGGTATGAGAAACTGGGTTTCGGAGCAATTGGGTAATATTTCTTCGGTGGCTCTGAGCGAATTGGTGTCATTAGAAAGGACCTCTTATGGTTCTGAGATGGGGCAGGATACTGTGCGCTTGTATGTGATGCATAGTGATGAGAAAGAGTGCAAGGCTATAGCCCAGAGTATTGTAGAATATGTTGCAAGCAGACAGGAAGAACTGCAGGAAACCCTGGGAGAGCATGAAATTATCCTGGTAAGTCAGTCTTTTTCCAGGATAGCGGATTCTTATGTGCTTGACAGACAGAGAAGTACTGTGAGCGATCTGCTTTCTCTGGAAAGTACCATTGCCAACGCAAAAGTGAATTTTACGGATGATGAAGAGCAATATTACAATAGCATGGTTAATGGTGGAAAAGCCCAGGAAAATGGGGATAAGAATACAGCGGGGGCTCAGTCCGGCGGAAAACAGGAAGAGGAAGCAGAGAATACGGTGGCAGGGAGTAATGCCGTGCCCGCCATCAGTACCAAGTCTGTAGTTGTGGGAGCAGCTTTGGCAGTATTTTTGTATGCGCTGATCATTTTCCTGATGTATTTATTTAATAATAAGGTTCGGTATACCGATGATCTGAAACTCTTGTTTGGCATACCTGAGCTGGGGAAGATTCCTGCAGACAGCGGACGTAAGAAAGTATTTCAATTTATAGACCGTTGGATCTTAAAGTTGCGAAACGGAAAGAGAAGGATGTTTTCCACGCAGGAGGCTATTGATCTGGCGGCTGTGGATCTGAAGATGATCAGCCGCAAAAACGGAGTGCACACAGTCTGTTGTATTGGCTGTGATCTGACCCAACAGGCACTTTTCGTTTGTGAGCAGATACAGGAGCTTCTGAAGCCGGAAGGAATTACCGTCAAGATATTAAATAATGTGCTTTATAATGCGGAGACCATGGATGATCTGGAGGCGGCAGAAGGTGCGATTCTGGTAGAAAAGGCAAAATCTACTTTCTATGAGGAAATCAGCAGGGAAGCGGAGCTGTTGCAGAGACAGAATATCAAGGTGCTTGGCGGAATCATAGTAGAATAGCAATGTATGATACAGATTAAGGCGGAGAGCTATATGCAGTTAAAAATAAAGAGCAGAAAGAGAATATTGTACTCCTTATGTTTTCTGTTTTTTTGCATTATCGACCAGCGAACGAAGACCGGTTCCGGCCTGGATGGGATCATTGAAAGTTTCAAGGCGGCAACAGGCATTGTTGTGGCCGTTATGATTTTTTCCCATTATAAGTGGGAGGAGTTCGGCAAGCGAAAGCTTCCGTACCTTGTCTGGACAATACTGGGACTGGTCGGCTGCATTGCCGGATTTGTCTGGGGAATGGGAAATCGCCCTTTTCTGAACGAATGGATTGTTATCCTGGTGAATGTGATGTTGTGGGGCTACATTATCATCCACACGGTCATACATGTCATGTTAGAAAAGCAGTATCCATGCCTAAACAGGAAACTTTTGGTGATATGGGCTGTCATGATGATTCTTATGACAGTGTCCAGAAGTGATTATCTCTGGCCTTTCTGTTATGCCGTCATGTTTGGCTGCCTTTATCTGACGGGATTTTCCAAAGAAGAACAGGAAGACCTGCTGCAAGGATGCCAAAACGGGATCATCTTGAGTTTTATCCTGTTTCAAGCATACTGCTTCGTATTTCGGCCTTATGATGTTATAAGATATATCGGGATACACAATAATTCTAATCTTAACGCTCTTTATTATCTGGGAGTGCTGGCGGCAGTATTTTCCAAGATTTTGTATGTTACAAAGCAGAATGTGGCTAAATGGATGCGCATCCTGTACTGGTTGTTGGCTGGAGCTGTATTGGCTTTTCTTTTTATGACGATTGGGAGAATTGCCTGGATCACAGCTTTTGTCATGGGCTTGGTATTTTTGGGATCTTTGAATGTGGTGAGACAAAAAAAGCAGCTTGTGAGGAACGGTCTGCTCTTGGTGTTGTGTGCTTTGCTTATGTTTCCAATCTGCTTTGGGACTGCCAGATATCTCCCGCCGGTATTTCATCATCCGGTTTGGTTCTGGGGAGAGTGGGCTGATGAGAAGGTGCATTCCTGGGATGCCTGGGATTCGGAAAAGTATGTAGATCTGGATGAACTGCTGGAAGGAGCACTGGGCCGGATCGTGGAAAGCATTGACAATATGATGCAATATGCAGGAATCGGAACGGAAATCAGGTATGTACAGGCGGCAGAAGAAGTTGAGGAAGCAATAGTACAGACTGTGGAAGAAGTCGGGCAGGAGGCTGTAAAAATTCCTTATGCAGAAGTTACAATCGATCCGGACGACCCAAGGATCAAAGCAGCCGTATTGGATGAGGATATCTATAGAAATGATTCCCTGATGATTCGCAAAACCATCTATCAATACTATATCACACATCTGAACTGGCGGGGGCATCCTTATGAAGAACAGGGATTCCAGCTATTCCCTGAGTACTGGATCGGCCACGCACATAATATTTATCTGCAGTATGGTACAGATTTTGGCATTCCGGTCATGGCGCTTTTCGGGATCATGGTGATATGGAGCGGTGCCGTCTGCTGGAAGCGGGGACGTAAAAATGCTTCTGTTGCGGATATGGCGGCGCTGTTATATATCCTGGTGCCTGCGTTATTCGGTCTCTTTGAATGTGCCTGGGGCGTGGGAAGTTTAAGCATTACCATGCTGTTCCTGGCCTGGGGACAAGCCATGAGGGAAGAAGAAAAAGTACCCTTAGTTAAGACGATAAAGTAACACTGTCTGCTTCAGCCGCCATAGATAAGAATGGTTGTGTTTTTCGACAAGATATGCTACACTTTGACTAGAAACTATTGGGGACAGTCAGTGTGTGGAAGGGTCGGAAGATATATATTGAAATATGGTGACACCACTGGAAGTCTATGGCCTTCAGTGGTGTTTTTGCGTGTGAAATAGACAATAGGAGGAAAAGAAATGGGATATAGTTACTCACAGTTGGACAAGGACAATTTTAAGTGGTTTACGAAAGATATTGCTGCCAAAAGTCTGGTTAGTATGCAGTTGAGTAAGGGGATGATGCGGGGATTAAAACGCTGTTACATGGAAATGAGTTATCCTATTTCGGCTATTGCAGGCAAAAATGGTTCCGGTAAATCAACATTGCTGGCAATGGCTTGTTGTGCCTACCATAATTCTGAAAGCGGATATCTCCCGTATGATCGAAATAAGACTTACTATACCTTTAGTGATTTCTTTATTCAGACGTCGGATGAAAATAAAATTGAAGGAGTGGAAATCTGGTATAAAAGTGTGAATCACTGGAGGGGAAGTAAAGGGCAGGAATTTGACGGAATCGGGCAGCAGCGACGTTATAAAAAGCAAGGTGGGAAGTGGAATAAGTATCAAAAGAGAGCAAATAGAAATGTAATCTTTTCCGGAATTCAAAGAATAGTACCGCCGGGAGAGCGAAAGACGGAGAGAACCTATTCCGGAAAATTTGAATCTGTAAAGTTAGACGAACAGACCCAACAGAAGATATTGGAAATTGCCAGCCGTGTCTTGAATCGCAAGTATGAGTCGTTGGACTTAAGAACGGTTGATAGAAGAAGACTTTTTGTGGTAGATAGAAATAGTGCACACTATTCGGGATTTAACATGGGGGCCGGTGAAAATGCTATTTTTACATTGCTTATTGAATTGTTTTCGGCAGGCAAGAACACCCTTCTTGTAATTGATGAGATAGAGCTGGGACTGCATGAAGAAGCGCAGCGTCGCCTTGTTGAAGAATTGAAAAAAATATGTCTTGAATTGCATTGTCAGGTGATCTGTTCGACGCATTCGGCGGCTATATTGGATTCGCTTCCTCCAGAAGCAAGATATTATGTGGAATCCGATCAACAGAAAACTGAGATCAGCAAGGGAATTTCTTCGGCTTATGCGCTTGGAAAATTATCCGGCGGCAAAGAGAAAGAGCTGATTATCTTTACAGAAGATGAGGTGGGGAAAGCTGTGGTTTTGGGAACCTTGTCCCAACAGATGAGGGAAAGAGTAAATATCATTCCCATTGGATCGGATCAGGCTGTACTCAGACAGTTAAGTGCCTGTTACCGTGAGGGTAGACATAATTGTATGGCTTTTTTGGATGGGGATAAACAAGTGAATGATGCGATTGCCAAAAAGCAGGTAAAAAATCATCTTGAAGGAAGGGTGGGACCTGACTATGAGCGGTGGATTGGTAAGAGGATATGTTATCTTCCAGGCGAGGCGTGGCCGGAAAGATTTATTGTCACAGTTGGAAAGGATTATGCAATAAATGATATTGCAAAATTATGGAGGATGGAAGAAGGAGAAGTGGAAAACTTTCTGAATGGTGCTCTGTTGGAAGAAAAACATAAAGAATTCAGATATCTGTCGGGAAAAACATCACAG
Source organism: Lachnospiraceae bacterium (assembly GCA_017621075.1). Taxonomy (GTDB): domain Bacteria; phylum Bacillota; class Clostridia; order Lachnospirales; family Lachnospiraceae; genus Acetatifactor. The sequence continues at coordinate 30,485 of JAGATV010000023.1, read as the reverse complement.
AAGGAGGAGGTAATACAAAATGACATTATCCGGTGTGTCAGTGCTAAAAAGGCAGAAATGTTTGATTTGATTGAGAAGCAGATTGCAGAGGTGTTGGAGGATTTGATCGTGAATTAGTTTGGGGAAAAGGAACGGTTGATTTGGAAAGGTAAAGGTAGTGTCTTTGCACACAATAGAGAATAGAGGCGGGAATGTTATGAATTTACTATCATTATTACAAAACGCAACAATAAACATAGAATCGTTAAAGGATTACTACTTATCCCAGGTTGATAAGATTACAAAGAGTGTAGAAAAGGAAATTAAGAAGTATGTTCCGGGAATGGTAGTTGAACGCTATCTGTTTGCGATGGCTTCACATCATGAAGAATTGTTGGAAGGTGAAAACGGTGAGAAAGTGAAGGAAGTGGCTCGGAGGCTGGTGTCCGATATTGAAATCGGTGAGAGCGAAAAAACGTTTTCGGCATCTTATAAGTTGAACGAGGAATTCTTTAAAACCAACAAATGGGAAATGAATCCGACAAAGGCGGCCAAGGAGTATCAGAAGCTAAGTGTGCGGGAAGAGATTTTGAATCAAAGTACATTGATGATGCTGTTGATTAAATATGAAGAACTTATTATGGGCGTTTTTGAGTATGTGATTACATCGTATCCGAATGCGTATCTGAAAGACAAAACTTTATCATATACCGAAATTTTGGAGATGGATTCCAAAATTGAGGCAGTAAAAGAAATTTTGCTTGTCAGGGAAATAGATGAAATCATGAGGAGACCTGTTTCTGACTGGTATAAGATCCTGTCAGATAAGCATAAGGTAGATTTCAAAAATCTCCGGGAGATTTTTGAGGACTTTAAAGAAATATATTATCGAAGAAATATCATTGTACACAATAATGGGATTGTAAATACCATATATATCAACAACGTAGATAAGAAAAAGCGTGAAAATCTAAAGGTGGGAGATGTACTTACTGTTGACAAGGCGTATTTGATCAAAGCCTTTGATCTGGTATACATTATGATTTACGGAACTATTCTCAATATGTCCAGGATCAGTTCTGATAATTTGGAGATTTATAATGTTTTGCAGGAAAGTGCTTTCCAACACATGGTTGATCGGGAGTGGGAGATCAGCAAATTTGTTTATAAGAATTTGTTGGCTGAAAAATCAGATGATATTCCCACTGCCGACAAGGAGATCTGGCAGGTAAACTATTGGATATCCATAAAGAATGCAGATGGACTGGAGACAATAAAAGAGCAAATTAGTCAGCATGATGTAAGCGTTATGGAAGGAAAGTTTAAAGTGGCAAAGGCCTGCCTTTTGAACGAGCATTCTGCGGTCAATGAATTATTGGAGATTTATCTGAACAATGAAATAAGGGCATTAGATATAGAAACCTGGCCGCTGTTTCTTCAATACAGAAAGAGTAAGGAATATCGGGATTTTAGAAAGAAACATACAAAGGATTTTGAAAAACAGAATTACGAAGCAGAAAATATATCCAGGGATGAAGTGACAGACGAGGTCCTGGAAATGTCAGAGGAAATAGAAGGAGCCGGGGATAGTATCTGAGCAGAATGGAATAGAGACAGAAAAAGAGCATCTTCTCTTTTTTCCCCAACCGTGCTATAATCTATCTAGCATGTTCTCAAGGAGGAAGCCAAATGGAGCAGTTAGCAATCTTCGGTGGTAAACCGGTTCGGGAAAAACAGATCTTTTACGGAAGACAATTTATAGATCAGGATGATGTGAATGCAGTGGTGGAGACTCTGACCAGCGATCTCATTACCTGTGGCCCCAAAGTGACGGCGCTGGAGAAGAAACTCTGCGAGGTCACAGGTGCCAGGTATGCTGTAGTGGTGTCTAATGGCACGGCCGCATTACACCTTGCAGCCATGGCAGCCGGGTTTACAGAGGGCGACGAGGTCATTGTCAGTTCTATTACCTTTGCGGCATCCTCCAACTGTGTGCTCTATTGTGGAGCAAAACCGGTGTTTGCCGATATTGATCCGGAGACCTATAACATTGATCCTGCCTCTGTCAGGAAACTGATCACACCCAGGACCAAGGGGATCGTTGCAGTGGATTTTACCGGTCAGTCGGTGGACCATGATGCATTGGAAGCAATCTGTAAGGAACATGGTCTGATGCTGATAGAAGATGCGGCTCATGCCATCGGAACCAAGTATAAGGGAAAGCCTGTGGGAAGCATTGCGGACATGACCTGCTTCAGTTTTCATCCGGTAAAGACGGTTACCGGTAGGGAAGGCGGAGCCATCACCACCAACGATGAAGGGCTTTACCACAGGCTCATGCGCCTGCGTACCCACGGCATCACCCGCAATCCGGAGGAGATGGTGCATCCCACCGATGCCAAGTGGTACAATGAGCAGGTGGAGCTGGGATACAATTATCGTATGACAGATTTTCAGGCGGCGCTTCTGCTCAGCCAGCTAAATAAGCTGCCCAAGTTTTCTGCCCGCAGAAAAGAGCTGGTAAAGAAGTATGACGAGGCGTTTGCCGATATGCCGGAGATCATAGTACAAAAGGAAATACCGGAATCCGACACCACCAGACATCTGTATATCTTGCGGCTGAATTTGGAACTCTTAACCTGTGACAGACGGCAGTTCTTTGATGCATTGTATGCGGAGAATACCTGTCCTCAGGTTCATTATATGCCGGTATATTATCATTCTTATTATGAGAAGCTGGGATATCAGAAGGGAATCTGTCCCAATGCGGAGAAGTACTACGATGAAGTGATGAGCATTCCGCTGTACTATTCCCTGACAGATGCGGAAGCAGAGGATGTGATCCATGCGGTGAAGAAGATTGTGGATTATTATCGAAAATCGTAAAGGATATCGGAAATTGTTATGAATATCATTCTTTTATCGGGTGGAAGCGGAAAGAGGCTCTGGCCTCTTTCCAATGACATCCGTTCCAAACAGTTCATCAAAATATTCAAAAAAGAAGACGGCGAATACGAATCCATGGTGCAGAGGGTTTACCGTCAGATCCGGTCAGTGGATGCACAAGCAGCGGTGACCATCGCCACCTCCAAGTCCCAGGTATCCTCCCTGCACAATCAGTTGGGCGAAGATGTGGGGATCTGTGTGGAGCCCTGTAGAAGGGATACTTTTCCGGCCATTGCACTGGCCACGGCATATCTTCATGATGTGTGCGGTGTGCCTGCGGAGGAGCCGGTGGTAGTTTGTCCGGTGGACCCTTATGTGGAACAGGAATACTTTGAGACGGTGGAGAAGTTGGGAAAGCTGGCGGCAGCAGGGGAGGCCAGGCTGGCGCTTATGGGTATCGAGCCCACTTATCCCAGTGAAAAGTATGGCTACATCATTCCCGAGACGAAGGATGCGGTCAGCCCGGTGCGCACCTTTAAGGAAAAGCCGGATGTGGAGACTGCGAAAGCTTATATCCGTCAGGGGGCTTTGTGGAACGGCGGTGTCTTTGCCTATCAGCTAAAATATGTGTTGGAAAAGGCTCATGAGCTCATTGATTTTACCGACTATGACGATTTGTATGCCAAATATGATACCCTGACGAAGATCAGCTTTGACTATGCGGTGGTGGAGAAGGAAACCGATATCAAGGTCCTGCGTTTTGGGGGAGAATGGAAGGATATCGGCACCTGGAACACTTTGGCGGAGGCTATGGAAGATGCCTGTGTGGGTGATGTCACCCTGAATGACACCTGTAAAAATGTGAATGTCATCAATGAACTGGATGTGCCGGTGCTCTGCATGGGCTTAAAAGACATAGTGGTGTCTGCAAGCGCGGAGGGCATCCTGGTGTCTGACAAGGAGCAGTCCAGCTATATCAAGCCCTTTGTGGACAAGCTGGAAGGCCAGGTGATGTTTGCGGATAAATCCTGGGGAAGCTTCCGGGTACTGGATATCGAGGATGAGAGCATGACCATCAAGGTGACGCTCCATCCGGGACACAGCATGAATTATCACAGCCATGCAAGGCGGGACGAGGTCTGGACGATCATTTCCGGCCAGGGACGCACCATTGTGGACGGTATGGAGCAGCCGGTGAAAGCCGGGGATGTGATCACCATGCAGGCAGGCTGTAAGCACACCATTATCGCAGACACAGAGCTTAAGGTAATGGAGGTGCAGTTGGGTAAGGAGATCAGTGTGCATGACAAACAGAAATTCCGGTTGGAGGACTAAACCGTTTTTGCTTAGGCCCGCCGGCAAGGATTATCTGTGGGGCGGGAACCGCCTGAAAGAGGAGTTTGGGAAGAAACTTCCCATGGAGCCTTTGGCGGAGACCTGGGAGTGTTCCACCCACCCGGAAGGACCCAGCATCATAGCAGACGGAGAGTTCCGGGGAAGGACGTTGTCGGAGGTTGTAAAGGAGCATCCGGAAGTGTTGGGGACTCATCCCGGGATCAAGGGAGAACTGCCCATTCTGATCAAGCTCATTGATGCGGGCAAGGATCTGTCGGTGCAGGTGCACCCGGATGACAAGTATGCAAGGGAGCGGGAAAACGGTGCCCTGGGCAAAACGGAAATGTGGTATGTGCTGGATGCCGCACCGGATGCCGGTCTGGTTTATGGCTTCCGGCATGATATGACGAAGGAAACCTTGCGGGAAAGCCTGGAAAGCGGTACGGTGGAAAAATATCTGCAGAAGGTCAGGGTCTGTAAGGATGATGTATTCTATATTGAAGCGGGAACAGTCCATGCCATCGGTGCCGGTGTGCTGGTGGCGGAAATACAGGAAAATTCCAATCTGACTTACAGGATGTATGACTACGATCGTGTGGACAAGAACGGTAATCCCAGAAAACTTCATGTGGAGAAAGCTTTGGAGGTAGTGAACCTCAAAGGAAGTGCGGAGCCAAGACAGCCCATGAGAGTGTTGCGGTATCAGCCGGGCTGTGCCATGGAGCTTCTGTGCAGATGCAGGTATTTCCAGGTGGAAAGATTATTGATGAATACAAAGTCTGTGGGGAATCATAGTAAGGTGCCCTTTCAGACGGGCAGCAATTCTTTTCAGGTACTTTTGTGCTTGGAGGGCAGCGGAAGACTGCAGGAAACGGACAAAGACGGAAGCAAAGAGCCGGGAGAAGAGGCTGCGGATATCTGTTTTGGAAAAGGGGACTGTATCTTTATTCCGGCAGATTCGGTGCCCCTTGCGCTGACGGGCCGGGCCCAGCTTTTGAAGGTGAGCTGTTGAAGAACAGCAGAAGGTGAGATAAGAGCGGGAAAGGAAGAATAAATCTATGAAAAAGGCATTGATTACCGGAATTACAGGACAGGATGGTTCTTATCTGGCAGAACTTTTGCTGGAGAAGGGATATGAGGTACACGGCATTACCAGGCGTGCCTCCATTTCCAATACGGCACGGATCGATCATCTGATCGCAAAGAACGCCATCACTTTACATGACGGGGATCTGACGGATTCTTCGTCTTTGATGAATATTATCGGAAAGGTGCAGCCGGATGAGATCTACAATCTGGCGGCCCAGTCCCATGTACAGGTCTCTTTTGATGTGCCGGAGTATTCCGGGGATGTGGATGCTTTGGGGGTGCTTCGGGTGTTGGAAGCGGTGCGTATCCTGGGGCTGAAGGAGAAGACCAGGATCTATCAGGCTTCCACTTCTGAATTGTACGGTAAGGTGGAGGAAATCCCTCAGAAGGAGACCACACCGTTCCATCCTTATAGCCCTTATGCGGTGGCAAAGCAGTACGGCTTCTGGATCGTGAAGGAATACAGGGAAGCGTACGGAATGTTTGCAGTCAATGGCATTCTGTTCAACCATGAGTCCGAGCGCCGGGGAGAAAATTTCGTCACCAGAAAGATCACACTGGCGGCAGGCCGCATCGCAGAAGGACTCCAGGATCATCTGGAGCTGGGCAATCTGGATTCATTGCGGGACTGGGGCTATGCACGGGATTATGTGGAATGCATGTGGCTGATGCTGCAGCATGATACGCCGGAGGATTTTGTCATTGCCACCGGAGAGCAGCACACGGTAAGGGATTTTACGGAGAGGGCCTTTGCCGCTAACGGTATCGGGATCAGATGGGAAGGAACCGGTGCGGAGGAAAAGGGCTATGACAAAGCCACCGGAAAGCTGCTTGTCTGTGTTAATGCCGCATGGCTGCGCCCCACGGATGTGGATAATCTGCTGGGTGACCCCACCAAAGCCAAGACGGTTCTGGGATGGAACCCTCAGAAGACCGGATATGCGCAGTTAGTGAGGATCATGGCAGAGCATGACAGGGAACTGGCCAGACGGGAAGCGGCAGCCAGGAGAGCACTTCAGGAAGTATGACGAAGGCAGAATAATAATTTGGTTCGGTGATTGACAATCAAAGAGGAAAGTTGTATTATTGTATACAATCAAAAGAAAAAATGGATTAGTACAAGGGCGTTCTACGAGAGTAGAACGCCCTTTTTGCAATCCGGAAAAGGAGGAATGACATTATGTATGATTTGGATCTGCTGGAGCACACAGATACCGTAAATGAGCTTCTTGCCCGCTATGGGGTAAAATTCGGTATCTACAAGAACAATACGTTCAAGGAGCAGCTTTTTCCCTTTGATGCCATTCCCAGGGTAATAGAAAAACAGGAATTTGATTATCTGGAACGGGGATTGAAGCAGAGGGTCGTGGCGCTCAATCTGTTTTTGAAGGATATCTACAGTGACAAGAAGATCGTGAAGGACGGTGTGGTGCCGGAGGATTTTATTTTTGCCTCCAGCGGCTATCTGGCAGAGTGCGAGAGAGTGACACCCCCAAAGGATATCTATTCCCATATTTCCGGTATTGATCTGGTACAGAGCAAGGACAAAAGCTGGTATGTGCTGGAGGACAATCTCAGGGTGCCGTCGGGAGCTTCCTATCCCATGATCGCAAGGGAACTCTGCCGCAGGAGCAGCCCCCTTACTTTTCGGAATATCAAGCTGGAGGACAACCGCAATTATGCAAAATTGCTGCGCCGTGCCATGAATCATGTGAATGTGGGAGGACATACGGTCATCCTCACACCGGGCAGATACAATGCGGCTTATTTTGAACATTCCTATCTGGCAGAGCAGACAGGTGCCCACCTGGTAAACGGTTCGGAGCTGGTGGTGAAGGATGATAAGCTGTACTATGTGACTTACGACGGCAGGCTGGAGAGGGTCGGGGCTGTGTACCGCAGGATTTCCGACGAATATCTGGACCCCATGAATTTTAATCCGGAATCCGTCATCGGCATCCCCCATATTTATGATGTGTACCGAAAGGGCAACGTGGCGCTTCTGAACGCACCCGGCAACGGTATCGCGGATGACAAGGGCATCTATTATTTTGTCCCCAAGATGATCCGGTATTATCTTGGCGAGGAGCCGATCCTGCAGAATGCGCCTACATACCTTCCGTTCTATGAGGAGGATATGCGGTATGTGCTGGAGCATTTTGATACGCTGGTGCTGAAGGATGTGGCAGAGGCAGGCGGCTACGGCGTGGTGTTCGGAAGCAGCATGACCAAAGAACAGAAGGAAAACTTTATCGCACTTCTGAAGCGGGAGCCCAGAAGGTTCATCGCCCAGGAGGTCATTGATTTTTGGATATCGACATTTTAGAGGGAAGCGAAATGGTTCCCAGAAAAGCGGATCTGCGGGCTTTTGTGCTCATGGCAGAGGAACCGCTTGTGTGGAAGAGCGGACTGACCAGATTTTCCAGGAATCCGGATTCCTTTATCGTAAACTCATCCCAGGGAGGAGGCTTTAAAGACACATGGGTATTATCTCAGTAGAACAGACAAACAGATTATTATGGCTGGGCCGGTACTCTGAGCGGGTATATACCACCCTGAGCCTGTATTCCAACAGTTTTGACACCATGATAGACGAGATCACGGACAGCTACCTAGAGTTCTGCCGGATGATAGACATCCCCGATATCTATGAATCCAAGGAAGATTTCCAAAGGAAGTATCCCTTTGATGAAAACAACCCGGACTCTATTGTGAGCAACCTGAACCGGGCTTATGACAATGCCATTGTACTCAGGGAGGAGATCGGCTCCGAATCCCTGTCCTATATCCAGCTGGCCATTTATGAAATGAATAAGGCGGGTATCAGCAAAGCTCCCTTGATCGAGATGCAGCATGTCATGGACAATATACTGGCCTTTTGGGGGATCGTGGATGACAGTATCGATTCCGAACAGGTCCGGAACATCATCAAGACCGGTAAAAGGATCGAGCGTATCGATCTGTATGCAAGACTGGGTATTGAGAGGAAGGAACTGGCCAGAGAGATCCACCGTCTGATCCCCCGCATTGAGCGCAGCGGCATGGAGTATCGGAAAGAAAAAGTAAATGTACTGCAACAGCTTGTGGATGAGCCGGGAATCAATTATTATAAGATTGTGAGTGAAATAGAATCCATCTTGTAATAAAGGAGCTTGGGTGTAAAGTGAGAAGGCTGCGATTTGATTATTCCATGGAGATAGCTTATACAGAACCGGTGGAGGAATGCCATTATACCATCAAATGTATTCCACCACACACGGCAAGGCAGTGTATGGAGAAAGCGCAGATCGTGATCCGGTCCTGCCGGGGAGAACATACCATGACAGAAGAAATTTTCCCTGTGGAAGAGGCAGACGGGCCATGCAAAGGGACGGATTCCTTTGGAAACCGGTTCGTCTACGGAAAGGTGTCAAGCGTCCATGACCGTTTTTTGTTCCGGGCTACGGGACTGGTGACGGTGGGATCGGCAGATTCCGAAACAATGGACAGAGAAGGCATCCTGCCGGTGTACAGGCACCCTTATGGGCTGAATCTGCCGGGGGAAGGACTGAAAGCCTATTTTGCGTCGCTGAGGCTTTCGGAAGAGATGTCTGACTATGAGAAAAGCGTGGAACTGATGCACCGTCTGTACAGAGACTTTTCTTATGGGAAGGATGTGACGGATGTGACTACCACGGCTGAGGAAGCATGGCAGCTTGGAAAGGGTGTCTGTCAAGACTATGCCCATATCCTGATCGCATTGTGCCATATGGCGGGCATCCCGGCAAGATATGTGGCAGGAATGCTGGTGGGAGAAGGTTACAGCCATGCCTGGGTGGAGGTGCTTTGTCAGGGGAGATGGTATGCACTGGACCCGACCAATGACATGCTGGTGACAGATGCCCATATCAAGTTGGGGGTGGGCAGGCATGCGGCAGACTGTATGATCAACCGTGGCGTCATCTGCGGCGGGGGAAGCCAAAGGCAGACCGTGAACGTCATCGTCACGCCTGTGTAAGAGAGACATATCGTGTGGAGGCATACAATCATGATAAAGGCAATAGCATCCGTAGCACTGCCGGTGGATGAGGTGTTGGAGATCAAAAAGCACCGTATCATGCCGGACAAAAAGACGGAGGGAAAGAAAAAGCGTATCAGTATCGTTACCGGGATCCACGGGGACGAACTGGAGGGACAGTATGTATGCTTTGAACTGAGCAGACGTATTGCAGAACAGAAGGACAAGCTTACGGGTATCGTGGATATTTATCCTGCCATGAATCCACTGGGAATAGATTCCATCACTAGAGGCATACCGGGTTTTGACCTGGATATGAACCGGCTCTTCCCCGGAAACAGTGAGGGGGATATGACGGAATATCTGGCGGCCCGGATCGTAAAGGATGTGCAGGGCTCGGATCTGTGTATTGATATCCATGCCAGCAATATCTATCTGACAGAGATCCCCCAGATCCGCATCAATGAACTGCACAAGGAAAGGCTGGTGCCCCTGGCCATGGAAGCCAATGTGGATTTTGTGTGGGTACATGGGGCCAGCACAGTGCTGGAATCCACCTTCGCCCACAGTCTGAATACAAAGAATGTGCCGACGCTGGTGGTGGAGATGGGTGTGGGTATGCGCATTACCAAGAGCTATTGCAGCCAACTGGTGGACGGCATATTTTGTATGATGGCAAAGCTGGGTATCTGGCAGGGAGAGACCATTACCCCCAGAGTGCCTATTGTCTCTGAGGACCCTGATGATGTGAGCTATCTCAATGCAAGCACTTCAGGGGTATTCGTTCCGGACGTAAAGCACTGGGAGATGTTGAAGAAGGGGGACCTGATCGGGCACATTATCGATCCTTTGCGGGGCAGGGTGCTGGATGAGGTGTTGTCTCCGGTGGACGGCATCCTCTTTACCATCCGGGAATATCCCATTGTGGATGAAGGCTCCCTGATCGGAAGGCTTCTGCGCAGGGAAGCCATGCAGGCAAGAGATGTTACGGAAGTATAACGGAATAGAAAGGTTCTGTGGACCATGAAGAAAAAGATTATCTATCAGATCAACTCCCTGTACCGGGATCATTTCCGGGTAACGGGCTATGAATTCGGAAAAGGCAAAAAATCAGTCTGTATCGTTGGCAGCATCAGAGGAAATGAGATCCAGCAGCTTTATACCTGTTCCCAACTGATCAAAAGACTGAAAAAGATGGAAGAGGAAGGGAAGATAAAAAAGGGTCATAAGATCCTGGTGATCCCCTCTATCAATCCCTATTCCATGAATATCAAGAAACGGTTCTGGTCTACGGACAATACGGATATCAACAGGATGTTTCCGGGCTATCGTCTGGGGGAGACGACCCAGCGGATCGCCGCAGGAGTCTTTGAAGTCATCAAGGATTACAGATTCGGCATGCAGTTTGCGTCCTTTTATATGCCGGGCAAGTTTACACCCCACATCAGGATGATGAAGACGGGATTTGAGGATGTAGAGCTGGCAAAACAGTTTGGCATGCCTTATGTAGTACTCAGGAATACCAGACCTTATGATACCACTACCCTGAATTATAACTGGCAGATCTGGGAAACGCACGCCTTCAGCATCTATACCACTTCTACCACAGAGGTGGATAAGGAAAGCGCAAGAATGGCAGTCCGCTGTATCCTGAATTTCCTGGCAAAGCAGGATATCGTGGAATATCAGGGGCATGACGGTTATATTTCCATGGTGGTGGAGGACCGGGACATGACAGCGGTGCGCACCAGGAGTGCCGGCATCTTTGAAAGCTGCGTGAAAGTGGGAGATGAAGTGGAAAAGGGCCAGGTCATGGCAGTGGTCACGGACCCTTACGAAGGGGAAGAGATAGAGACCATCACGGCTCCTATTTCCGGCATTGTATTCTTTGCCCACAATGATCCTCTGGCTTATGCGGACACTGCCGTGTTCAAACTAATCAAAAAAGAATCTTAAATGCACATTGCAAGGAATGGCGACCTTTGGTAAACTACTAATGTATGAAAGAAAGAATCAAGGTCGGACATCCCGGCCCTGGTGATACAGGAGGGCAATGTGGTTATGGGGCAGAGTCGGAAAGAAAAGTGGATAGACCAGGGATTTTTTGTGGTGCTTCTGTTGACGGTATCTGTTCTCACCCTGCTCTTATTCCACTGGCAGACGATAGGAAGCACAGAGCATTACCATTCTGACATGAAGGCATATATTCTGGAAATGCAGGGGCTGGACAGCGGTTACAGCTTTCCTTACCCTGTCTTCTTTAAGTTCAGTGCCATGATCCATCTCTTTGCAGGGCCGGAATTCTCCGTAGCCCTTGCCACCATGCTGCTTAACAGTCTGGGCATGGTATGCATGAAGCTCTGTCTGGATCACTATGTACTGGGCGATCTTAGGGATGCTCTGCCGGGGAGAAAGTGGCTGGCCGGGGTCCTTGTCAGTCTGGTTAGTGTATCCTTGTTTTTTATTTCCATGCTGTTTCCGCCAAAGGGGATCTATCTGCCGGGCATCAAGTATAACTATCTGGGCGTTTTTACCAGCAATCCTTTTCACAATGCTACTTATATGGCGGCCCGACCCTTTGCGATCATGGCCTTCTTCCAGTATGTGAAGCTGCTTCCATGCTATGAGCAGGGTTATGTGGGCAAGGAAAGCGCTGCCGGGGGCGTTGCCTTAAAGGATTATGTGCTGTTTGCCCTGTTTTTGCTGCTTGCTACCATGACCAAACCCAGCTTTACCATCGTGCTGGTGGGAACGGCGGGACTGATCATGCTGTATCGGCTGCTCCGGTCCGGGTTCCGCAATTTCCTGCCCACTCTCAAGCTGGGCCTGTGCTTTCTTCCCACCTTTGCAGATCTGCTTTACCAGTATCAGGGAGTATTCGTCCCTAAGGAGGGCGCAGAAGGCGGCATCGGCTTCTGTTTTGGCAGGATATGGGGGCTGTATTGTGACAATCTTCCCCTAGCGGTATGTTTGGCTGTGGGATTTCCGCTTTTGGTGCTGGTGTTACATCTGAAAGAAATGAAGACCGATACGCTGTACCGCTTTTCCTGGCAGGTGTATGCCATGAGCTTTGCCATGGCCTTTTTCCTGTACGAAAAAGGATTCAGAGCGCCGGACTTCAACTTTTCCTGGGGATATATGTACGGTATCTTCTTTAGCTTTGTGGGAGCCGTGATCCTGCTGCTCCGGGATACTGCCGTTTACCTGAAGGTGCAGGGGGAGCGTAAGGACTGGAAAGAGTCTCGGAAGAAATCCCAAAAGGCGGGGCTGCTTCTGGCGCTCCAATGGGCGGCGTATCTGTGTCACTTAGGCTGCGGCCTGTACTACTTCTGGGGGATCTTTAGGGGAAATATGTATTATTAAAGGAAATGTGTATAGAAAAGATGTCTGGTCCTGCGGGAGTTGTGCCCTGCCGGAATAGACATCTTTTTTGGTGGTGTAATGGTGGTTTTACTCTGCGATCAGATCGTCAAAGGTTTTCAGGATCAACTGTCCCATCCGGAATCTGCCCAACTCATTGGGATGGCAGCCGTCTGAGAGATAGGCGGCATAGTTTCCTGCATGGATGCCCAAGTCGTGGTAGCTGTCCACATAGCCTGTCTGAAGCTCTTCCGAAAGTTCCTCCACGGCAGTGACATAATCGGTGAGGATTCCGCCCCGGTCGCTTTGGGGCGTTGTGCCGTTTCCATGGTAGCTGCAGAAATTGGGGGACAACAAAAGGATGGTGCTGTCCGGGTAAGCGGTTTTTAACTTGTTTACGGCAGTGAAGATGCTGCCCTTGTAGGTGTAAACATCCTGAGGGTCTTTTGAAGTGACAGGATAGCCCAGGAAATAGTCATTGAGACCGTAATTGATCACAAAGCACAGTCGGGTCCTGCTGTCAGAGTCATGGTCGGCCGCATATTCCGTAAGCCCCAGGAAGGGCTGGCTGTCCGGGTCCAGGGCGGAGGGGTCTTTTTGAAGAAAGGCATCCACGATGGTGTTCAGGCTCTGGGAAGAGGGGTCCTCTGCCATGGCAGCACTGGTTCCACCCTGTGCCAGGTTGTAAGTGCGGGCATTGCCGCAGCCTTCTACCACACCGGGAACTGAGAGACTGTCCGTAAAGTTGCCGATGACGCTGTCCCCGAAAAAGACAAATTCATATTCCGAAAAATCATAGAGAGCCGGAGGGGCAGAAAGGTCGGCGGAATCGGAAGAATCGCCTGCAATCAGGGATTTCAGTGCAGTCAGGCGCTCCTCCATGTTGGCGGGAGTCAGTTCATAATAAGTATCCTTGAAGGTCAGTGCCAGCAGATTGGAGGTCACGGAAGGATTGCAGGAGTTGTAGGCATCATAATTGCCGGGATTGGCAATGAGCCACTCTTCATAACCTAAGAAATAGATGGTCAGATTGGGCTGCCCGGCAAAGATATTCACAAAATTTTGATAGCAGGTCAGGTAAGCCTCCTGTCTGTCCCCGGAAAGACCCTGCCAATAGTCCAGAGAGTAGTAAGGAAGCAGGATCTCAAAGCTGATCTGGGGATTGGCACTGATCAGGTCAAGAAGCTGTTTTTTATATTCCCGATGATAGAGGGAGGCATGGAAGCCGTACTGCTCCCCGATGATGGTGGGATCCAGTCCCAGGTAGACACTTGTAATCTCCTGACCGCTGTCCAAGGCTGTCCGCAGATAGTCTCCCATATCGGTCAAGGTTTCAAAACGGTGTTCTGCTCTCAGGGTGGGGATGCCCCGGAAGTATGCAAAATCCTTAGGATCAAAGCGTTCGGGGGCATACATGGACAAAAGCAGTCCATTGTAATCCTGGGATTGCAAAGCCAGGATATCCTCCTCTCTGGACTGATCGGAATGGTAATGGGCAGTCCGAAGATAGCCAAAGATGAGGATCAGGCAGAGGCAGGCCACTGCAAGGGAAAGGGCCCTAAGCAGGAGACGCAGAGGGCTTTTGGGAGGGCGGTGGGCCGCCCCGGATCCTGGCCTGCGCATCAGATCGGGAAGCCGTCCCAGCCCCCATGCGGCATAGGGAAGCAGTAAGAGGCTGTACAAAAAGATATAGCGGGAATTGGCCTCCCACATGATATGGAACAGGAAACCGCCGAACACGGCGATGAGCCCCAGATACAGGGGAAGTCCCTCCGGGGAGTCATCCTGCCGTTTCCGGTACAGAAAGCCGTGTAAAAGGCAGAACAGAAAGGCGCCCAGATAGAGCATATTCTGATAAAGATTGCCGTATTCAATATACCAGCTGCCCAGTGTTCCGGTATACAGACTGTCAAATACCTCCCGTCTGCCGCCGAAGGTGGCGAGGGTGGCCTGTCTGGAGGCGTAAGTGCCATCCATCCACTGGGTCAGGTATTTGTGCAGATAAAAATCAAAAGCGTAGTCGGGATGGCTTGCAAAATACTCCAGGCGTTGGGAAATGGCTTCCCGGCTGATGGCATTGGCGGTTTCCGTATCCATGCCGGATGCCTGGTAGGTATCGAAGTTGAAGCCGTTGTACCAGCCGGGGCCTCTGGAGGCTTCCTGCATGCCCATGGCAAAATAGGACATGGCAGTTACACCGGAACTTAACGTGTTGTGGGCGCGATGCTCATAAAAACTCTGGGTGACAGGCAGGATCAGGGCACTCAGAAGTGCGCATAACAGGGCATACAGGAGAAATAAGGATTTCCTTTCCTTCATCCACTGGAACACTGCCACCAGTACCACGGCAATTATGACGATCAGGGAATTTTTCCGGAGGGATACGGACAGAGAAAACAAAACCAGGCTCAGTGCGCCGGATCCCAGACTGCTCCTTGAGGGATGCCCGCCCAAAGCAGGGGACGGGGATCTTAAAAATTTCATCAGATAGTAGATTCCCGTACTCAGCGCCGCAAAGGACGGAATTTCCCCATAGACAAAGGACGTGTACATGATAAAGGGCAGATTGCAGCCCATCAGGAGCAGATAGGCACAGTGTACTTCCGGCTGTTTCCAAAGGAGGCGCACCGTGCGGTACTGAAACAGGATAATGACTAAAGCCAATACCACATAGACACATTTGATGAAATGATAGGCCTGCAGATCCACCGGAAACAGATACCATATCCGGATCAGAAGCTCAAAAAATGCTGTCAGCCCCACCTGCTGGGGATAATAGGACAGATAGGAGTCTGTGGGATGGATCACGGAGGTGTCACCTCTGGCAAGAGCTTCTGCAATAGAGTAGACAGACCAGGCGTCTGCTGCCGGAACGGTCTTGCTAAACAGGATCAGCAAAAGGCCCCAAAAGGCACACCAGATCATCACACCCGCCAAAAGGATGGGAAGTCTCCTGCCGGGGTTTTGGCACACGAAGCGCTGCAATAGTGTAAACAGAAGGAAGAAGAGCCCGATCCCCAGAAAACTCATCAGGGGATTGTCCCATCGGGTCAGCACCTTCTGGGAAGTCATGTCCACACAGTAACAGGTGCACAGGAGACCGCCAAGCAGGAGAAGCCCGGTGAAGATCAGGGAAAGACCCCGGATAACATAATGGAATAATGTATATAATTTTGAAAAAAATAGTCTCATAAAGGAGAGCCTCCCTATTTTTTTATAGTATATCACAATTTCTCTGATAAAAATAGTAGATGATAAAGAGCAATCGTGTTAAAATAGAAATAATAAACAGAAATATGGCTGTTAAACGGAGAAAGGATTTTCACGGAGTGGACAAGATGGACAAGATAGCAGTACTGATCCCCTGTTATAACGAAGCGCAGACGATTGCCAAGGTGGTAAGTGATGTGAAGGAAGCACTGCCGGAGGCGGTAGTCTATGTGTATGACAACAACTCCACCGATGACACGGCGAAGCTTGCCCGGGCAGCAGGTGCTGTCATCCGCAGGGAATATAAGCAGGGCAAAGGAAATGTCATCCGCAGGATGTTCCGTGAGATCGATGCGGAATGCTACCTGATGATCGACGGTGATGACACTTACCCCCTGGATTGTGCCAGGGAGATGGTGGATAAGGTGCTTGGCCACAACGCCGACATGGTAGTGGGGGACAGGCTTTCCTCTACCTATTTTACAGAGAATAAGCGTCCTTTTCACAATTTTGGCAACAGCCTCATGCGCTTTGGCATCAACAGTCTGTTTCGGTCCGATATCAAGGATATCATGACCGGCTACCGGGCTTTCAGCTATGAGTTTGTAAAGACCTTCCCTGTTTTTTCAAAGGGCTTTGAAATTGAGACAGAGATGACCATTCATGCTGTGAACTACAATATGCAGGTGGAAAATGTGGTGGTGGAATACCGCGACCGCCCGGAGGGAAGCGTATCCAAGCTGAATACCTACAGCGACGGTATGCGCGTGATCCGCAAGATGCTGCAGCTCTACAAAAATTACAAGCCTCTGCGTTTCTTCGGGGCATTGTGCGTACTTTTGGTGCTGGTTGCAGCAGTGTTCATGATCCCCATCGTGGATGTTTACTTAAAGACCGGACTGGTGCCCAGATTTCCCACACTGATCGTATGTGGTTTCATGGTGCTGGCGGGGATACAGTCCTTCTTTGCGGGAATGATCCTGGAGGTCATGGCAGCCAAGGACAAGCGGGATTTCGAGTACCGCCTGAACCGGGTATACGGGGAACATAAGGAGAAGAGATGAACAGAGAGGGATTGCTTTGCGCAAAAAAGGGATATCCCCTTTATAGTCTTTTGGGCTTTCTGTTCGTTTTGTTCTGTAAGGCTGAGGCTGATCTGGCTGCCTGCGGAAATATCGTCTGGAACGGCAGTTATCTGTTGGAATTGCTGGCAGTGAGCCTGGTGGCAGGGATACTGCTTGGGTGTATTCTGTGTTTTGTGAGCTGTCGGCTGTCTGCCAGGGAGAGGAAGCAGGAGTGCGGGCAGGTATTTTTAGGGCAGGGAAGGGTCTTTTGGATCGCCCTGGCGCTGATCGTACTTTGCTGGGTTCCCTGTTATCTGGCATATTATCCTGCAATCTGTGCTTACGATACCAATGTACAGACGGGCCAGATTGTAGACGGAGCGTATAATGACCATCACCCCATAGCCCATACTTTGCTGGTGGCAGGGGCCATGGAAGCAGGGGAACGGCTTTTTGGGGATGTGAATACGGGAATTGCTCTGTATGCGGCATTGCAGATGCTCTTTCTGGCAGGGGCCCTGGCTTATGGAATTTCCCTGCTTAACAGATTCCGGGTCAGAAGGGTGTTCCGGGTGCTGCTTCTGCTTTATGCCATGCTGTTTCCCTTTCACTGGTATATGAGCATCAGTGTTATCAAAGATACCGTATTCAGCGCTTTTTTCCTGTTGCAGGTGCTTTCGTTTTATGGAATACTGCGGGAAGGCGGAAATCCCCGGAAGATCACCGGTTTGGATATCAGCTTCTTTATCGGCACCCTGGGGATGATCCTCTTTCGGAACAACGGAAAGTATGCTATGATGGTACTGTTATTCTTTTTGTTTCTGGCCCTTTGGAAGGGAAAACAGTGCAGGCGGCTTTGGGGCAGAATGTTCCTCAATGCCATGGTTGCGTTTCTGGCAGGCAACCTTCTGCTGACAGCATTGTTCAGGGTGACGAACGCAGAGCAGGGTGACAGGAGAGAGATGCTGAGTATGCCTATCCAGCAGATGGCGCGCTGTATGCTGTATCACGGCGGGATCGGAGTCCTCCCTGAGGATGATGCTACCATGGAGGAGCAGGACAAGGCCCTGATCAATGATTTCCTGCTGGATGAAAGCTACCGGGAATACCGTCCGGATATTTCCGATCCGGTCAAACGGCATACCAACACCTATGTACCCAGATACCGCACGGAAGAATTCGTGACCACTTATCTGAATCTGCTGGCAGAGTATCCCGGTGATTATATTAATGCGGTGCTGGCGGTGAATGCAGGCTATCTTTTCCCGGGGGACACTACCCATGCAGTTATCAATGAAAACGGAGTGGACAAGGGCCTGGGCTATGTGCAGACCCGCTGGGTGGATGCAGAATTGAATCCCAGAGGCATCTATAAGGATTCCAAGTGGGAGCTGCTCCATGAAAAACTGGAGGACTGGGCGGACCGGAATGCTTATCTGGACATCCCCGTGCTGAAATATATGTTTGTGCCGGGCAGCTACCTGTGGCTGTATCTTCTGCTGGCATGCATCCTGATCCTGCAGAAAAGATACCGGATGCTGTTGCCCCTGTCCCCGGTACTGGGATATTACATTACCCTGTTTTTGGGTCCCACGGTGCAGCTGCGATATCTTTACCCGTTAATGATCGTTCTTCCTTTTGCGGTGTTACTGAGTCCGGGACAGAGCGGTTTGGTTCAAAAAGAGTGTGATGAGAAAGATTCTGTGAAAGGATAAAAGCAGATTATGATAGATAAACTGATTATAGGCGCAGGCCTTTACGGACTTTATTCTGCGCTGTACTGTGCCAGGAAAGGGCAGCAGGTCACGGTGCTGGAGATCGAGGCGGCGCCTTTTACCAGGGCTACCTATATCAATCAGGCCAGGGTCCACATGGGATACCATTATCCCCGTTCCCTGGCAACGGCCATGAAATCAGCCGGCTATTTCAAACGTTTTGTGGAAGATTATGATTTCTGCATTCATTCCGAATTTCAACAGGTGTATGCCACTTCCACCCATTTTTCGTGGACGGACGCCAGGGAATTTAAGAAATTCTGTAAGGATGCGGGGATTCCCTGCATGGAGCTGCCTGTGGCCCAATATTTTAAAGAGGGTATCTGCGACGGTGCTTTCCTGACCAAAGAGTATACCTATGATGCCCATATCCTGCGGGATTATCTGGTGGAGGAGCTGGCCCGGTACAGCGGTGTGAACATTCTGTATGAACGCAAGATCACCCGGATCGAGAAGCAGAGCGATGTATATGAGATCACGGCGCTGCATGAAGGCAGGGAAGAACGGTTTCGGGCGCCTTTTGTGCTGAATGCCACCTATGCTTCCGTAAACCAGGTCCTCAGCAAAGTAGAAGGGGTTCCCACAGAGGATTTTGGGTTGAAATACGAGCTCTGTGAGATCATCCTGTGTCATGTGAATGAGAAATTAAAGGATATCGGCCTTACGGTGATGGACGGTCCCTTTTTCTCCATCATGCCCTTTGGCAAGACAGGGTATCATTCCCTGACTTCCGTGACCTTCACTCCCCATAAGACCAGTTATGACAGGACGCCGACGTTTGCCTGTTGTGAATCGGGAATCTGTCATGACGGCTGGCTGGGCAACTGTGATTTCTGTGAGAAGAAGCCAAAGAGCGCCTGGGAGTATATGTCCACCCTGGCAAGGAAGTATGTAAAGGACGAATACGAATTCACATATGAGAAATCCCTGTTCTCCATGAAGCCCATTTTAAAAGCTTCGGAGATTGATGATTCCAGACCCACTGTGATCAAGGCGCTCTCAACCTCGCCCACTTTTATCAGCGTCTTGTCGGGCAAGATCAACACGGTATATGATCTGGACGAATTTTTGGATTGATCGGATTTTGAATGGAGAAAACCATAGAAAGGCATGGATAGAGGAGTATGGCACTGAGCAAAGAAAAAAATTTTGTATCCTGTGTGGTTTACCTGCACAATGAGGGCAGCAGCGTCAAGGATTTCTTAAAAGGCATCTGCACTGTGATGCAGGATCATTTTGAAAAATTTGAGGTTGTGTGTGTCAATGACGCATGTGTGGATGATACCCTGGAACAGATCCACGATTTTTTGGAGGAACTGGAGGAACCGTTAGTGGTCAGCATGATCCACTTAAGTTATTATCAGGGTGTGGAGACGGCCATGAACGCAGGAAGAGATATGGCTGTGGGAGATTTCCTCTTTGAATTTGACAAATGTCAGTTGGACTTTGACCCGGAGCTGATCATGCAGGTATACCGCAGATCCCTGGAGGGCTATGATGTGGTGGCGGCCGCACCGGAGCATGGGGTGTCTCTTTCCTCCAAGTTGTTCTATTTCATTTACAACTGGGGAAACCGTTATGCCTGCAAGTTAAGACAGGAGAGATTCCGTGTGATTTCCCGCAGGGCCATCAACCGGGTCAACCAGATGAATGTCTATATCCCCTATCGGAAAGCCATGTACATGAACTGTGGATTAAAGTCTGATACCATTGTGTATGACAACAAGGCCACAGCCCGCAAGGGACTGAATAAGGAGGAGAGGGGTAACAGAAGCACGCTGGCTTTTGACACGATCATCATCTTTACGGATGTGCTGGAGAAATTTTCCATGCTGGTGAGTTTTGTGCTGCTTGGAGCACTGGTGGTCATGGGCGGATATATCATATATTCCATTTTCAGTGAAGTGCGTCCGGTGGAAGGCTGGCTGTCCATCATGGCACTGATGTCCTTCGGATTCTTCATGCTGTCCGTGATGCTGACACTGATCTTCAAGTATCTGTCTGTCATCCTGAATATGAGCTTTAAGCGTCAACGCTATGTAGTAGAAGGAGTGGAAAAACTGACAAAATGATGTTTACGATTATTTTTCCGGTATTAAATGAAAGACTGCGGCTTGAGAGCGGTATCACCCGGACGGTGGAGTATCTTCAGAAGATTGCTTTTGAGGACTACGAGATCATCATCGTGGATAACGGTTCTGAGGACGAGACCCCACAGATCGCCGCTTCTCTCTGCAAGAAATACGAAAAGGTACAGTATGAGCGCATCAATATCCGGGGTGTGGGCGCAGCCTTCCGGCGTGGCGTGGAGTTAAGCCATGGTGATGTGGTAGGTTATATGGATATCGATCTCTCCACCAATATCAAGCACCTGGGGGAAGCCATCCATCTGTTTGAGACGCAGAAAGAGGTGGAGTACATCAATGGAAGCCGTTTCGCAAAGCAGTCGGATACCAGGGGGCGTAAGTGGTATCGCAAGATCACTTCCCAAGGCTTACTAATCCTTTTGAAGCTCTTCCTGGGCATGAAATCCACCGATGCAATATGCGGATTTACTTTCGTGCGCAGAGAACAGGCACTTTCCCTGATAGAAGGCTGCAGTGATGACAACGGCTGGTTCTATATGATCGAGTTTCTGCTCCGTGCGGAAAAGCGCGGCGTGCGGGTGCTGGATTATCCCGTGGAATGGCAGGAGGATTATAATACTACCGTAAAGGTATTCAAGACGATATGCAATTATCTGGTGCAGATCGCCAGACTTTACAAAGAATTTTACATCAAGAAGAATATCTGAATGGGAAAGAAGGAGAATGGAGATGTCAGGTCATATTAAGAGAATTGATTTAACCCGTGATTATGAAGCCCACAAAGCAGAGTACCAGGAGGCCATTGCAAAGGTTTGCACGCAGACGGCTTTCTCCGGCGGAAAATATGCGGATGCTTTTGACAGGGAGTTTGCTGCATATGTGGGAAGCAAGTATGCCTGCGGTGTCAACAACGGCACCTCTGCACTTCATTGTGCCATGCTGGCACTGGGGGTAGGGCCCGGTGACGAGGTCATCGTTCCTGCCAATACTTATATCGCTACCGCCTGGGGCGTCAGCTATACCGGGGCGACTCCCGTTTTTGCTGACTGCACTGCGGATACCTGGGAACTGGACCCTGCTTCTGTGGAGAAGAAGATCACGGACAGGACCAAGGGCATCATTGGCGTGCATCTTTACGGACAGCCCTTTGATTTCGGGGCAGTCAAGGAGATCGCCGACAGACATAACCTTTTCGTGGTGGAAGATTGCGCCCAGGCACATGGCGCAAAGTTTGAGGGCAGGAATGTGGGCACGCTGGGAGAACTTGCATGTTTCAGCTTCTATCCCGGCAAGAACCTGTATGCTTTCGGCGAGGGCGGAAGCGTCACCTGTGATAAGGAGGCATATTACAAACATATCACCCGCTTAAAGAATCAGGGCTGCGACGTGAGATATTACCATGATGAGATCGGTTATAATTACCGTCTGGAGGGAATCCAGGGGGCAGTGCTTTCCGTGAGCCTGAAATATCTGCCCGGGTGGACCGCACGCAGGCAGGAGATTGGTGAAAGGTATTTACGGGAGATCAAAAATCCCTTGATCACCATGCAGCGGCATCCGGAGAATACTACCCCGGTATATCACCTGTTCGTCATCACGGTGCCGGATCATGAGGATTTTGTAAAATATATGGCGGATGCCGATGTGGAGTGCAATATGCACTACCCCGTGCCCTGCCATCTGCAGAAGGCATACGCAGATCTGGGTTACAAAGAGGGCGACTGTCCCAATGCAGAATATCTGGCGTCACATTGCGTGACCCTGCCCCTGTTCCCCGAGATGACGGAAGAGGAGATCGAGAGAGTGATCGCATTGTGCAATGCGTATAAGGGAGCCTGATGAAGAGTAAGAAGTTAGACAAAATCTTATTTCCGGTGCTGCTTGTGATCTACACGGGCATCATGCTGTATCTGTTTTTGATGCAGTGCTACCAGGTGCCGGATTTTGTATCGGATATGCCGGATTATGTAAACCATGTGGCGGGAATCAAGGGAAATTATGAGTTCCCCTATCCCCTGATGTTTGTGCTGTCAAGGGTGCTTGCGGTCTTTTTGGGAGCACCTGCGGCAGTGGCGGTGGTGACGGCACTGCTCAATGGAGTGGCAGTGATCGTGACAAAGCATTATATGGGCTGCAGGCTGAGAGACTGGCCGGAGTGTGCGGGCATGAAGTGGGCAGATCTGACCGTGACATTTTTTACCTTTGCCCTGTTCCTTCTGGGCAACCTGTATTCTCCCAAGAATACGGCGTTCTTTGGATTTGACTATGCCTATCGCTGTATGGGTATCTATACCCCCAATCCGATCTGGAACGCAACGTATCTGGCGACCAGGCCCTTTGCGGTGATCTGCTTTTTTGAGGCCTGTCGTATTTTGGCTCTTCTGGGAGCGCGTTATCAACAGGGCAATCCGGTTGCAAAGATCTCTGAGGCAAAAGCTTTTCCCTGGAAGGAAAGCCTGCCTTTTGCGGTGAGCCTTTTTCTCACCACGCTGACCAAGCCCAGCTACACCATGGTGGTCATGCCTGCCATGGCTGTGATCATGCTGATACAGCTGATCCGCAGCAGGGGCAGGGACTTCTTTGACTTGTTTTACCTGTGCGTGGCCATGCTCCCCACGGTCCTGGTACTTCTGTATCAGTTTGGCGGCGTGTTTAGCGGCACCAATGTGATGGGGGAGGAAACGGGCATCGGCTTTGCTTTTGCCAGGGTGTGGTCCAATTATTCCAGCAATATCCCCTTAAGCATCGTCATGGGAATGGCACTTCCCATCGGGGTCCTGGTGTTAAACATAAAAGAGTTGAAGTCCAACGGATATTACCGTTTTGCCTGGTTCAACTATCTGGTGGCTACGGTCATGTTCTTATGTCTGTATGAAAAGGGTTTTAGGATGCTCCATGCCAATTTTTCCTGGGGTTATATGCACGGCATGTTCGTGGTATTTTTGATGACACTGCTCTTGATGATCAAGAATACGGTCCGGTGGAGAAGATCCTGGAAAGTAGTATTTGTATTGGCTGAGTGGGCAGTCTTTCTGTATCACCTGGCATGCGGCATCAATTTTCTTTTGTATGCCCTGCAGGGAAAGGAACTGGCCGGATTTTAGGATGACGAGGTGAGTGAATTGATCGACAAAGATGAACAGGCCGGCATCTATCTGCGGCTGATGACTTATGATGACACGGACAATATCGTAAAGTGGCGAAACAGCGATGCGGTGAGGAAGAACTTCATCTACCAGGAACTTTTTACAAAAGAAAGCCATGAGAACTGGATACGGACCAAGGTGGAGACCGGTCAGGTAGTGCAGATGGTGATCTGCGACCTGGACACGGACATGCCTCTGGGAAGCGTGTATATCCGGGACATCGACAGACACCACAACAAAGCGGAGTATGGCATCTTTATCGGCGAGGCTTCTGCCAGGGGCCGGGGAGTCGGCACGGCAGCGGCAAAGCTCATGCTGCGCTACTGTTTTGAAACAGAGAAGCTGCACCGCATTTATCTGCGGGCGCTGGCCGGGAATGAACAGGCCATCCGCAGTTATGAGAAGGCCGGTTTTCAAAGAGAAGGCTATTTAAAAGAAGATGTCCGCATCGGGGAAGCGTACCGCGATGTGGTATGGATGGCGGCAGTCAATCCGTCGCTGTGAGACAGAGTTAAGAAAGAAAAGGACACACCATGAAAAAAGTGAGTTTTGTGATTCCCTGTTACCGTTCGGAGCATACCCTCCCCCATGTGGTGGCAGAGATCGACAGCAAGATGAAGGAGCTGTCACAGTATGAATATGAGATCGTTCTGGTGAACGACTGCTCGCCGGATAATACCCTGGGCACCATCCGCAGACTGTGTCAGGACAGGAGCAACATCAAGGGGTTGAGTTTCGCCCGGAATTTCGGGCAGCATGCGGCACTGATGGCAGGACTTCGCCAGTCTGAGGGAGATTATGTGGTATGTCTGGATGATGACGGGCAGACCCCCGCAGATGAGGTGGATAAGCTGCTTGAAAAGCTGGAGGAGGGCTATGATGCCGTCTATGCAAGATATGAGCACAAGCAGCACTCGGCATTCCGCAATCTGGGAAGCAAGGTCAATGAGCTTATGACCAGAGTGATGCTGGATAAGCCTGCGGAACTGTATATTTCCAGCTATTTTGCGGTGCAGAGATTTGTGGTGGATGACATGATCCGCTATGAGAATTCCTACCCTTATGTGATCGGGCTGGTGCTGCGCACCACCAAGAACATCACCAATGTGGTGGTAAACCACAGGGAGAGAGAGGAGGGGACCTCCGGCTACACGCTGAAAAAGCTTTTGGGATTGTGGTTCAACGGGTTTACGGCATTTTCCATCAAACCCTTAAGGATCGCCACCGTCATAGGAGCGCTGGCTGCTGTTGTGGGATTCCTGTACGGGATCTACACGATCGTGAAAAAGCTGGTGAACCCCGCTGTGCCCTTGGGCTTCAGCTCCACCATGTCCGCCATCGTATTTTTCGGCGGTATGATCATGCTGATGCTGGGTCTGATCGGAGAGTACATCGGACGTATTTATATCAGCATGAACAATTCGCCCCAGTATGTGATCCGGGAGCGTATCAATATTGAAGAGTAAGAGCGGAGAGGTTTCAGACGGATGAACAGATTTGTGGCATGGTGGAAACAGGAAAACAGATTGCAGCTTTTGGGCAAGGCGTCCCTGATGGCGCTCCTGCCCTTTTTGTGCTGCCTCATATCCTGCGCTGTGCAGGGAAGGAGCATCGGAGAGGTATATCTTCCGGCTTCTGAATGGAATGATGAGCTGTTCTATTTCAAGCAGGTGGAGGGTATTGTGAAGTTTGGCTACCCCCAGGGGTATTACGGTTTTAACGAGAGCCATGCCCTGAAACTGTCTTTTGCGGCATGGAGTCCGGTACTTGTGTTCCCATGGATCCTGTGGGGGCTTTTGTTCGGGTGGAATCTGTTATCCCCCATTGTCTGCAATATCGTTCTTATGACGGTAGCAATGTTTCTGTTTGTGTGGCTGGTGCGTCCCACCTGGAAGCAGATCGGCATATTGACCCTGCTGTTTTGCCTGTACACGCTGTTCGTCCGTTATATGCTTTCCGGCATGCCGGAAGTGATCTGCTTTGCCATGTTGATCGTATTTTATGGGATTGCGGTGCGTTATCAGGAAAAGGAGAGCGCAGTGGGGTTGGTCTGGATGTTCGTGATCGCAGGGCTTTTGACTCTGATGCGCCCTTATATGCTGCTGTTTTTGTTGCTTCCCGTCTGGTTCTGGATCCGGAGGAATAAATGGCAGGGCATCGTGGGTTCCACCCTGGTGGTGGGAGCCGTTTTGGTCTGCTATGCCCTGATCAAGCATTACTTTGGGGCGGAATATTTTGCACCTTTATTCTTTACAGACTGGATCACGGCCTTCTTTGAACAGGGATTTGTGGGAGGCGTGAAAAACTTCTTTTCCACGTTGTATTGGATGGGCAAGGGCTTTTTGGCGGCAACCATACAGGGCTTTCGCACAGGTCTGGCTTCCGGTGCTTTCTTTGGAGGCTATCTGGTGATGATGGGAGTACTCCTGTGGCAGACGGTTGCGGATTTTGTAAGCTGTAAAAAAGGAAAGAGAGAAAAGTATCTGGTGATAGAAGCGCACCTTGCATTTTGTTTTGTGGGGATGCTGTTTGCACTGCTCCTTATGTACAAGCTCACCGAGGGCAGCAAACACCTTCTGACTTTTATAGCGGTGGGCATCTTTGTGGTGAGCCTGATGAAGACCGGATTCTACAAAAAAGCGGTGCTTCTGGGGGCGGTCTTTGCCTATCTTTACACCTATCAGGCAGCAGACCCTTATGACTATCAGGTGCCCTTTGTCACAGAGGCGGAGGAAAGCCGGCTCGCACAGTGGGAAGAGGCGTTTGAAGAAGGGATCACCCTGACGGAAACGGCCGTTCCCAATTTTGACAATGTGGTGATCTGGGTGTTCAATGATGAGACCCCGGAGGGTCTTGTCAATACCAGGTGGCAGCTTCTGTATGCCCTGCCAGAAGGCATGGGGATCAGCTGTTGTATGAGAGATTATGTACTGGAACACTTTGACAGCTTAAAGAGCCGCTATATCGCCCTCCCTGCAGGCGGGGAAATCGACGCGATGTGCAGGGAAGCGGGATATGCCGAGATCGCCAGGGACAAGGATATGGCGGTTTATCAGAGATATTAGGTCAGAGAGCTTCAGAAGCCTTTTTCTTTCAGGCCGATGAGGATCTGCACATAAAATTCAGCCACGTCAAAGCCTTTGATGTTCTTGTGGCTTAGATCGATCATATCGCCGTGGGAGATGCCTTTTTTGCCTGCTGTGAGCAGTCCCAGAAAATGCCCCCACTTGGCGGAGGCGGTGCTGACAAGACCGTCATTGGCACCCTCATATTTTTTGTTTAGCAGGTAGCCCAGATTTAAAGGAAAACCGGCGCTTCTCACAGAGCGCATCTTAGACATGGAGCTTTGATAATATACCTTGGGGCTGTCCGGTACGGTTTCGTTGAAACGGGCACAGGCGGACGCAGTAAGATCCTGTACACCTGCCAGAAAATCAGGTGCGTCATCCCCAAGCTTTCTGAAGATGGCATTGTAGCGCCCGGCAACGAAGCGGACCATCCAGACGGGGAAGGCTTTTAAGACATGGTCTACGAACAGACAGCCTCTGTGTGGGGTGTTTATGGTGGTCAGGGAAGCTACATAGTCTGCCATGCCCAGTCTGCTGATGGCGTATCTGGAATCCAGACCGCCCTTGGAGTGGGCGATGATATTGACCTTGGGCGCCCCGGTCTCCTGCAGGATGCGGAGGATCTCAGATTTGAGCTCGGCAGCGCTGTCTGCCACAGAACGTGAGGATTGTTGGCCCCCATAGTAGATATGGGCGCCATTTTTCTTTAAAGTGCGGGGAATACGGCCCCAATAATTTAAAAACTGCCAGTCTCTGAAAAAGATGCCGTGCACCATCACCACGGGATAGCGGGTCTTGCAGACGGCGTTTTCCACCCGGGCGGTGTCTAACAGGTACTGGTTCCGTTCAAAGTATAATTCCCTGCGCACCACGCTGCACCAGCGGAAGAACAGGATGAGATTCACCGGGAAGATCCACCAGAAAAAGAACATCAGAAGGCGGAGCCCCACTCCTAACTGGGAGGAGGTAAAGCAGGTGCGCCAGAAGCCGTTTAAGTAGTGGATCAGCAGGAAGAACCAGGCAATGGCCATATGGAAGATCAGCCGGTACAGCAAAGAACGGTCGGTCAGGTCCAAAGGCTTATTTAGGGAAAACCATACAAGATAGCCGGCAATCTGCAGGATCAGGGCGTAGATGGAGGAAAGGATCAGCTCATAGCCTCCTGACAAGAGCTGGAGTCGGAAGGGAAGCCCTTTTTCGTGGCTGGGCATCACTTCCGTGAAAAGATAAAAAACGGTGATGAGCACTGACGAGAATGCCAGGAGGGAATGAGCGGGAAGGGACAGGGAAATGTTCCCGTCAGCCGTGAGCAGCAGGGTCATCAGGCGGTAAAGGATGGGAAGGTTCATCATAAGCAGCAGGGAAGCGGTATTTCGGAGGCGGCGCCAAAGTATCATTTGTAACAGATCCTTTCCATAAAAGTATTTTTATTATAACACCTAACTGCTATTTGTGGTATGATAAACTTATGATTTCAGACAGATAAGGAGAAACAAAATGGCATTTGCACATCTTCATGTCCACACGGAATATTCTCTTCTGGACGGTTCCAACAAAATAAAAGAATATGTGTCCCGTGTGAAGGAGCTGGGCATGGACAGTGCTGCCATTACGGACCACGGTGTCATGTACGGTGTCATCGACTTCTACAAGGCGGCCAGGGAAGCGGGCATCAAACCCATCCTGGGCTGTGAGGTCTATGTGGCGCCAAACTCCCGTTTTGACAAGGAGCTGACCGGAGGTGAGGACAGGTATTATCACCTGGTGCTGTTAGCTGAGAACAATACGGGCTACGCCAATCTGATGAAGATCGTAAGCCGTGGCTTTACGGAGGGATATTATTATAAACCCCGTGTGGATATGGAGGTCTTAAACCAGTTCCACGAGGGCATCATCGCCCTTTCCGCCTGCCTGGCAGGTGAGGTTCAAAGGTACATCGTAAAGGGTCTTCCGGACGAGGCCAGAAAAGCTGCCCGGAAGTATGAAACCTGCTTTGGCAAGGGCAATTATTTTTTGGAATTGCAGGACCACGGCATCCCGGAGCAGCGCCTGGTGAACATGGAACTGATGAAGATGAGCAAGGAGCTGGACATCCCGCTTGTAGCCACCAACGACGTACACTACACTTATGCGGAGGATGCGGATTCCCACGATATCCTGCTGTGCCTCCAGACGGGCAAAAAGCTGTCTGATACAGACCGTATGCGCTATGAGGGCGGTCAGTACTATGTAAAGAGCGAGGAGGAGATGAAGGGGCTGTTCCCTTATGCCTGGGAGGCTGTGGAGAACACCCAGCGCATCGCCGACCGCTGTAATGTGGAGATTGAATTCGGCGTCACCAAGCTGCCCAAATATGAGGTGCCGGAGGGGTATGACTCCTGGACCTATTTAAATAAGCTCTGTGATGAAGGACTGGCAGAGCGGTACGGGGATGAAAACCAGCCTGCCGGGGAGACCGGACAGACCCTGAGACAGCGTCTGGACTATGAGCTGGGTGTCATCCGGAAGATGGGCTATGTGGACTATTTCCTGATCGTGTGGGATTTTATCAATTATGCCAAAAATAACGGCATCCCCGTGGGCCCCGGACGTGGCTCTGCGGCGGGAAGCATCGTCTCCTACTGTCTGAAGATCACCAATATCGATCCCATCAGGTACAGCCTGCTGTTTGAGCGCTTCTTAAATCCGGAGCGTGTGTCCATGCCCGATATCGATATTGACTTCTGCTTTGAGCGCAGGCAGGAGGTTATTGATTATGTGGGCCGTAAATACGGTGCCGACAAGGTAGTACAGATCGTTACCTTCGGCACGCTGGCGGCCAAGGGTGTCATCCGGGATGTGGGCCGCGTGATGGATCTGCCCTATGCTTTTGTGGACTCCATTGCCAAGATGGTGCCCAATGAATTGAATATCACCTTGGAGCGGGCCCTGGAAATGAATCCGGAGTTAAGGAAGCTCTATAAAGAGGATGAGAAGGTCACCTATCTCATTGATATGTGCAAGCGGCTGGAGGGTCTGCCCAGACATACCTCCATGCATGCGGCCGGGGTGGTGATCTGTCAGAAGTCAGCGGATGAGTTCGTGCCTCTGTCCAGGGGTTCCGACGGCTCCATTACCACACAGTTTACCATGACCACACTGGAGGAACTGGGACTTTTGAAAATGGATTTCCTGGGACTGCGCACCCTGACGGTGATCCATGATGCCGTGAAATTTGTGGAGCAGACCACGGGCGAACATATCGATGTGGATCAGATCGACTACAATGACCCCAAAGTGTTAGCTTCCATCGGCACCGGCAGGACTGACGGCATCTTCCAGCTGGAAAGCGGGGGTATGAAAAGCTTCATGAAGGAACTGCGCCCCCAGAATTTAGAGGACATCATCGCGGGGATTTCCCTGTATCGTCCCGGCCCCATGGATTTTATTCCCAAGTATATCCAGGGCAAGAACAATCACGGGGATGTGAGCTATCTCTGTCCGCAGCTT
>JAGATV010000022.1 GCA_017621075.1 Lachnospiraceae bacterium | reverse complement strand
CAGACGGGATCTTTTCGATCCCCTGCATGGTCTCCCATGCTCTTCTCTGGAATTTTCAGGGTTGCATTACTGTTTATTTGTCAAGGTACACTGTGTCGTCTGCATCGGCGACAGCTTATTTAGAATACCACAGCCGTCTCCTTCTGTCAACAACTTTTTTAAAGTTTTTTCAAAGTTTTTTCAAACTTTTTCTCCGCACAAGTTTTGTTTTTGGCGGTGGATTTTTATTATAGTCCCTGGGATTTTATTTGTCAATTGTGTTTTGCGAATTTTTGAACTATTCTGCCAAAGTGGCTGCAAGCGGAAATTCTAAAACATAAGTTTCTATCAGATATGCCAGGTAATTGTGTTGATATAGCCATGTAAGGACCCGACTCTGGCGGGTGTATTCCACAATCTGCTCCCCTATCATTCCCATATCCGTCATCATGACAAAAGTGTATATGATCCAGAGAATCAAAACCGTTTCCAAAATTCCAAACAAAATGCCCAAAAGCTTATCCAGCCA
Organism: Lachnospiraceae bacterium; assembly: GCA_017621075.1. GTDB lineage: Bacteria > Bacillota > Clostridia > Lachnospirales > Lachnospiraceae > Acetatifactor. Next base: position 62,084 of record JAGATV010000022.1, on the reverse strand, counting down.
GCTCACAATAGGAAGCCTGGAAATCAGTTTCGCCGGAACAAAGACCACACTCAGAAGATGGCGCACCAGTCCGATGGCGCACAGCAGGACAATAGAAAGGATCAAGCTCAGAGTCCGCCCGGCAGTATAACTTTCCAACCCATTCAGGATCAGTGCGGCCACCACCCCCATGATGATCACCGATACAAAACCTATGAGCTGGCGCACCAGCCCATTCCTGCTTCCTTCTATGATATTGGCGATCAATACCACTGCTGCAATAATCAATAACAGATTCATTTGTACCTCCTTTACACCGCTTATTTCAACTGTATCACGTCGATGGAATTGTCCGTTACCAGCACATATTTATAAGCAGTTGTCGTTGGGATCATAATATTCACCGACTTGGAAAAATATCCGTTATACTTTTCCATATCGTCAAAGGTCTTGATCACGCATTCCGTTTCATTGTATACGACAAAGTTGTCCTTTCCGAAAAAGATGTCCGAATAATCTATATTGAACCGATACGTCCCCACCTTTTCTGCAGCCGTGTTGTACACATCCATTTTATAGCGGTTTTCTGTCTCGTCAGACAAAAATACCAATCCCACATAATTCTCATTGGAAAATACCGACTGGATCTCCTGGTCATACAAATACTCAGCCTCAAGCACCGGTTTCTGCGCTCCCTTATAAATCATCAGACGGCTGTCTCCCACTGCAAAAGCTGTGTCATTATTCATAAACCGGATTTCCGGCACCAGCAGATCGGTATATGTATAGCCGCTCACCAGATAATCACTCTGGTTGGCACCTACAGGGCCGAAATTATAAAAAGATATGTTTGTTTTTAAGATTCCGGCATCCACATACACATAGCCCACTCCCAAAAGTTCTCCGTTGGGCGAAAGGCTGATCGCCCCGGGATATCCGCTGTTGTGCATGTGGGTCTGTCCGCTGTACACCAGCTGTCCGTCAGGACTGTATGTATTGACCCATGTCACATTTGTATCCGCCAGAACTGCCGTCACATATCCGGAAGCAGACACGGTAATATCCCGGATGGGCATGGTGGTGGTGATGGTCCCTAATTGTTTCTGGGCATTGCTCACATAAATGTCTCTTCCGTTATAATTGCCGATTGCCACCACATCCTGATTGGATGCCACTTTAATATCCTGGATCTCGTAAGTCTGATTCCAGACCACAGTGCCATCCTGGGTGATACAGTGCGCTCCATCTTTACTATAAGTAAGTATGGCATTCTTCAATCGCATATCCGTGGCATCCGAAGAAGTATCCCTGGCCACGGAGGACACGATATCATACCCCGTATAGATATGGCGTTTGTACTGTACCATGATCAGGACCACCACTGCGGCAAACGCCGCCAGCACCAGCAATACTCTGTACAATGCGGTCAGCTTGTGCTTTCTGATCTTTTCCTTATAATGATTCTGATTCTGCTCTCTTTTTTCTCTTTCTTTCAGATAATTCTTGATATCTGCCATGAAATGTCCTCTTTACGTCTTCCGTCTTTCGTCCTTACATTGCAAAGTATAGTATACCACACTCTATGCTTACTGAGGTAATAAAATTTTTTCTCCCACCTTAATATCGTCCGGATCAGCAATTTCATTCAGTTCACAGATCTCCTGCAGCCTGGCATCGGTGCCGTAACTTTTCAGACAGATAGCGCTCAAAGTATCTCCGCTCCGTATGGTATAGGATACCGGCGCAGGTTCCGGTGCAGGCGTCTCTTCCGGTGCAGGGATTGTCTCCGGTATCGGCGTTGTCTCCGGTATGGGTGTTGCTTCCGGTGCAGGCGTTTCTTCCGGTGCAGGCATCTCTTCCGGTGCCGGTGTCATTTCAAGTGTCTGATTTTCTTTCTGCAGGGCCTCTGTCAACTTTTCCTCCGCAATCAAGGTACTGTTCTGTGTCTGTCCATTTTCTCCCTGTCCGTTCACTGCCACGGCATCCGGAATCTTTTGTTCCGCGACATCCTTCACCACCTCCCTGGCTGCCGTCTGCAGTTCTCCGAGTTTTGCTCCTTCCTCTAAACTGGCGATCCCCAATACGCACAAGAGCACAAATACGCCGGCTGCTGCCAGTTTCATTTTTCCAAGTCCTGCAGTTTCTCCCGAGGGGCTTGTCCTGCCCCTGCGCCAGGCTTCTGCCAGTGCTTTTCGCTCCGGTTCGCTGATGCTTTCTGAAAAAGTTGCCTGCCTTCCCTCCTCCTGCCTGCGGACCTCCTGTTTTCTCTTTACCGCTTCATACTTCTCACGATCCACTATCTCCGGTGGAGTCTCCTGCTCTCTGGTATCCAGCATATAGGCCAGCATGCTCTCATTCTTTTCATAAAATTGTGCATAGCCTTCTATGTATCTGCATATATCCTGTTCATAAATATGGAAACCTTCTATCATTTCTCCATTCAACAGACGGTATCCCAAAAACTCCTGGTCCGGAAAATATCTCTTCCTCAGCTTTTCCATCTCCTGTTTCTGTGCCTGGGAGAGATGTCTGGTCTCTCTTTGCAAAAAATCCACCTTACATGCGCCATACACAAACAGATAAGAGACTTCCCCTTCCTCCCTGCGCTGTCCGTACACGGCGGCTGCCATATCCTTGTTAACCGCTACCCGGTTCAACTGTTTTAAATAGGAAATGACATAATCTTCCACATATACCTTGCAAAAAGGATTCACTTCCCCGATTTGTGTAATATTTTTTGGCAATTCCATATAAAAACACCTCCCATACCGTTTCTATAAAATATAGCATCGGTATGCGAGGTATTTTATCATTCTTTGTCGCGATAATCACAAAACTGTTCGACTTGTTTCGCAAAAGAAGCCTTGTATCCTTCCACGATTCTTTCTCCGGATCTTTATGCAAACTGATAGATCGTCACAGAATCGTACTCTCTGGCATCAGCCGCACCCTCTTGCCCGCCAAAAACGCAGGAGGGAAAATGATCCTGGTGGATACTGTCAGGATAATACTGGGTCTCTAAACAGAGACCGCTTCTGGCCGCATACACTGCGCCATTCTTGCCGGTCTGTTCCTCAATGAAATTGCCTGCATAAAACTGCACACCGGGCAGAGTCGTAAACACCTTCATGGTCCTGCTGCCATCAGGAGCCTCCACTGTGGCAATGTGCTTCAAGGATTCATCCCAACCGTCAATGACCCAGTTGTGATCATAGCCGCCGGTCAGCTTCAGCTGTTCAAAATCTGCTCCGATATCCCTGCCTACCACCTTGGAAACGGTGAAATCCATAGGCGTGCCTGCTACCGGCGCAATCTCTCCCGTAGGAATGGCGCCTGCCACCACTGGTGTATAAGAAGAAGCTCCCAGCCACAGCTTATGGTCCTCGATACTGCCATCACCCGCTCCCTTCAGATTAAAATAGGAATGGTTAGTAGGATTGAACACCGTTTTCCTGTCACTGGCTCCGTGATAGTGCAGGATCAGCTCATTCTCTTCTGTCAGGGTATATGTAATCTGCACCTTTTTGTTCCCCGGAAATCCCATGGTAGCAGGATCTTCCAGAAAAAATGTGACACTATTGTCGTTTACTTTGGCATCCCATATCTGTTTATGATAGCCAAGTTCCATGTGACTATGTAAATTGTTGACCCCGTCGTTGACATCCAGCTTGTAAGTCACACCGTCTATCTCAAAGCAAGCTCCCCCGATCCTGTTGGCGCTGGGGCCGATCACCGCGCCAAAAAAGCTGGGATTTTTGTAATAATCCGCCGCCTTGTCAAAACCAAGAACCACATCTTTCACCTGTCCGTCTGTACCGGGCACTAACAGTTTCACCAGGATGGCTCCCAGATCCGTCACTGCCGCTTTCATCCCCTTGCTGTTGCACAGGGTGTACAATGTGATATCCTGCCCTGCAGGGCTCTTTCCGAATATGCTCTTTTCTACTGCCATCTGATACTCTCCCTCCAAAACCACATTATATTTCCACTCTGCCCTCCAAAGCGCGCAGAAGTGTCACTTCATCGATATACTCCAGATCTCCGCCCACGGGTACGCCGCTGGCGATCCTGGTTACCCTGATCCCTGTGGGTTTGATCAGCTTGCTGATATACATTGCCGTAGTCTCTCCCTCAAGGCTGGAATTGGTAGCGATGATAACTTCCTCCACATCCCCCTCCAGGCGCTCGATCAGTTCTTTCAGCTTGATGTCGCCGGGGCCGATGCCCAGCATGGGAGAGATGGCACCATGAAGCACATGGTACACGCCCTCGTACTTTCCGGTCTTCTCATATGCAGCCAGATCTCTTACGTTTTCCACCACCATGATCTGCCTGTGATTGCGCCGTTCATTGGCGCAGACAGGGCAGATCTCCTTGTCCGTCAGGGTATAGCATTCCTTGCAGTAACGCACGTTGGACTTGGCCTCCATCATGACATGGGCAAGGCGCTCTACTTTGTCCTTTGGCATATTGATGATATGAAAGGCCAGTCTTTGAGCAGATTTATTGCCGATGCCGGGAAGCTCCGCCAATTCTTCTATTAACTTATTGATATGTCCACTGTAAAGCTCCATCAGAAGGGGAAGCCTCCTCCAAATCCACCGGTCATCCTGCCCATCAGTTCTGCGCTTGCTTCATCAGCCTGCCGCATGGCCTCATTGACAGCAGCCACGATAGCATCCTGCAGAGTCTCAATATCTTCGGGATCCACGATCTCCTCGGCCAGCCTGATGTTTATCAGCTCTTTCTTGCCGTTCACGGACACTTCTACCGCACCGCCCCCGGCGCTGGCCGTGAACTCTTTTACCTCAAGTTCCTTCTGCCCTTCCTCTATATGGCGTTGCATACGCTGCGCCTGTTTCATCAGATTGTTCATGTTGCCGGGCATTGCGCCTCCCGGAAATCCACCTCTTTTTGCCATTCTATTCATCCTCCTCTTCAATTTCCATGTTGATCACTTTTGAAAGATCCACATAACCTTCTTCAAACTCCCTGCTGTCCCGCACGGTCTGTATACCAACTTCTATCTCCTTGCCAGAGAAATCCGACAGCAGTAATTCCAGTTGCTCTCTGTTGTAGTCATGTTTGGTAAAATAATCCGAAGCACCGCCATCTTCAAATACCACCATCAGGCGGTTATCTCCTCCCAGGCTCAGCCTTGCAGACTTTAAATACGTCTTCATTGGCTGGTCTGCATTGCCCACAATGGAGGGCCACTTTGTCACAATGGCTTTCACATCCTCCGGCACCGCCTTAGGCAACTGTGGCTTGGGTCTGCTCACGGCGCCCGAAGCGCTACTCATACCGGAAGCCGTCATTCCTGCCGCCATCATGCCCTGCATGCTTTCCGGGCTCATCACCACGCCGTTTTCTACCTTTTGTTCCACCTGCCGGATGCGGTCCAGCACAGCATCCTGACTGGTCTCCATATCCGGCCGGCACAGCTTGATCAACGCAATCTCCACCAGAATACGTTTCTGCGACGCATATCGGATCTGCCCGGACAATTCCGAAAAGATCCTGATATACCGAATGATCTGATCCATATCCGCCATGGATGCTTCCTCTTTCAGGCGGGCCAGATTGTCCGTGGACATATCGATGACATCCTCCAGGTTTTCCGAGGACTGTACCAGCATCAGGTTGCGCAGATACCAGGTAAAATCCGTAACGAACTGTACCAGTTCGCGGCCCTGCATGACGATTTCCTCCAAAAGCTCCACACAGCCGATGACATTCCGGTCCAGCACGCACCGCAGCAGCCTGCTGAATACCTGAGTGTCCACGGCCCCCAGCACATCTAACGTCTTATTATATGTCAGTTCCTCTCCCAGGTTGAAGGCAATACATTGATCCAAAAGGCTCAGGGCATCTCTCAAAGAGCCATCTGCCGTCTTGGCAATATAACGCAAAGCCTTGTCCTCCACCTTCACCTGCTCCGTGTCCATCAATTCCTTCATCCTATCGGTAATGGTGTCGATGGAGATGCGCTTAAAATCATACCGCTGACACCGGGAAAGGATCGTGATGGGCAGCTTGTGCACCTCCGTGGTAGCCAGGATAAAAATAACATAAGAGGGGGGCTCCTCCAGCGTCTTTAAAAGCGCATTGAACGCCCCTATGGAAAGCATATGAACCTCATCTATAATATAAACCTTATATTTCCCTTCCGCAGGGGAATAAGAAACTTCCTCCACGATCTCGCGGATATTATCCACGCCGTTGTTGGAAGCAGCATCAATCTCGATCACGTTCATGCTGGCTCCCGACGCAATAGCCTTACAGATCCGGCATTCCCCGCAGGGGCCTTCCTCTGTGGGATGCTCACAGTTCACTGTCTTGGCAAAGATCTTTGCCACCGTAGTCTTGCCGGTGCCTCTGGTGCCCGTGAACAGATATGCATGGCCGATCCTGCCTGCCTTTAATTGGTTCTTCAAGGTAGTCACGATATGATCCTGGCCTTTTACATCCGCAAAAGTATCCGGTCGGAACTTTCTATAAAGTGCCGTATATGACATAATTTTTCCTCAATTCTGTTTTCTGCAAAGCACGGCCTCCACCTTAATCGCCAAAACTAATGCCTAAAAGCTTTGCTTCCTGTACCATGGAAGATGCCGGGTCCAGGCACTTTAATTTGCCTGCCACCTCCTCCAGGGGCACTTTTACGATCTCACGATTCTTGTAACCCACCATAAACCCATATTCTCCGTTCAAGATAAGCCTTCCCGCCTCAGAGCCGAGACGGCTTGCAAACACACGGTCATACGGGCAGGGGCTTCCACCGCGCTGCATATGTCCGGGAACCGTAACACGTACCTCCCGGCCTGTCCGCTCCTGAATAGCGGCAGCCACCTCATAAGACACGGAAGGATACTGATAATTTTTCATCTTCTCTTTATATTCTTTTTTGGAGAGCTGTGCATCCTGCTTGGAAATGGCGCCCTCCGCTACCGCAATGATGGTAAAACGACTGCCTTTTCTGTCACGCTCCTCTATCTTCTCAATCACTTTATCAATATCATAAGGGATCTCAGGGACCAGGATGATGTCAGCGCCGCCTGCCATACCCGCATTCAACGTCAGCCAGCCCACCTTGTGGCCCATGACCTCCACAATGAACACACGGCCATGGGACGCAGCCGTAGTGTGGATGCAGTCGATTGCATTGGTGGCAATGTCCACTGCGCTCTGGAAACCGAAAGTCATATCCGTTCCCCACAGGTCATTGTCAATGGTCTTGGGAAGGGTAACTATATTCAGTCCTTCCTTCCGCAGAAGATTGGCTGTCTTGTGAGTGCCGTTGCCACCCAGGATCACCAGACAGTCCAGTTTTAATTTATGATAATTCTGCTTCATGGCCTCGACCTTATTAAGACCATTTTCATCCGGATCCTGTATGGTCTTGAAAGGAGTTCTGGAGGTGCCAAGGATCGTGCCGCCCTTTGTCAGGATGCCCGAAAAATCCTTCCCGGTAAGCATTTGAAAATTCCCATAGATCAAACCTTTATAGCCATCCAAAAAACCATATATCTCCACAGGCTCCCCGCTATGATACAATGTCTTTACCACCCCCCGCATCGCTGCGTTCAGCGCCTGACAGTCCCCACCGCTGGTCAGCATACCGATTCTTTTCATCTGCGCCTCCATTCCGCCGCCCCGCCGGGCAGCCGTCATCCTATCTCTCCGCAGCCTTGCCTGATGCCGCTGCGTTTTGTTCACTCTTTCGGGTATATTATATCCTAATTTTCCTCCCGGCACAACTTTTAGTTGCATTAACGGAGATTTTCCTTTAAAATAAATAAGTCTGATAACGTGGAGAGTTGTCCGAGTGGTTTAAGGTGCGGCTCTCGAAAAGCCGTGTGCCGCAAGGCACCGTGGGTTCGAATCCCATGCTCTCCGCTGAAAAGCACCGAGGCTGCCCGGTGCTTTTTATTATGCATACTGTTTAAAAAATCTCCGTGGCAAAATCCACTGCATCTAACCGATTGATCTCTTCTATGATCTGATTGTGGTCTCTTTTTCCGCCCAGATCAATATCCAGGCCAAGCAGGATATGGTCATCGCACTGTTTTCTCTCCATATCGGTGATATGATACCCATGCTCCCGCAAATAGGCGGTCACTCCCCTGGCTCCCTCATTGGCGCTAACTTCCACTTCGATCCTCATCAGCCGGTGATACTGTATATGTTTGTGGCTGACCCCGGCCATTGCTTTGATCACGATCATGACCAGCGCAAAAGTAAGCAGGGACGCATAAATATATCCCGCACCTATGGAAATACCCAGCACGGCCGTTGTCCACAGGGTTGCCGCTGTAGTCAGCCCCTTGATGTGACTCTTTCCGGTTACAATAATAGTACCTACTCCCAAAAAGCCGATACCACTGATCCCCCCCTGTGCCAGGCGCACCGGATCGCCGGTCCCGTACAACAGCACACAGTGCAGATCCACGATCTGTGCCAATGCAGCTCCCAGACACACCAGGGTAAATGTCCTAAGCCCTGCCGCATGTTTTGTGGCGCCGCGCTCCATACCGATGATTCCGCCCATGAGAGCTGCGAGGATCAATCGCACAGCCACCGATAATCCGTTCCATCCTTCCAGATAGGTCAAAAGGTTTTTCATCATTTCCATACGTCGTACCCCCTTGTATTTATTTTACCATACTTTACAGATCATTTTCAGCATCAAATTCAACTTTTCCCTTTCTAATCCTGCCAAAAAGGGGTATACTGTTTTTTATAAACCATAAACGAAAGAAAGGATTTATACCAAATGACGAAAAAAGCATTCGCACTTCTTTTGTCCACGGTACTGGCCGCCTGCGTGCTGACCGGCTGCCAGGACACAAAAGAAATTGCCTCCCCCATTGTAACCGAGGAATCTGCCTCTCAGTCAGACAAGACCTCACTCCAAACAGAACCGGCAGCTTCATCCGAGACATCTGTTTCCGAAACCTCTGCCTCTGAGTCCGCAACTTCTGAGACAGCTAAAGAGTCCCAGTCGGAAAAGTCCGCCAAACCTGTTGTGGAAAACCATGACAACATGTACCGCAGCGAGCTGACCAACGAATGGATCGGCAACGCCCTAAAGTCCCAGCGGCCCGTAGCCGTTATGGTAGACAACGAAGTGACCGCATTGGATCATTACGGACTGACACAGGCAGATATCGTCTATGAGATGATGAACAGCACAGCCAACGGCGAAGTCACCCGGCTCATGGCGATCGTAAAAGACTGGGGAAGCATCACCCGTTTCGGAAGCATTCGAAGCGTCCGTCCCACCAACTTTATGATCGCACCGGAATACAATGCCGTTCTGGTTCACGATGGCGGTCCTTTCTACATCAATGAGTATCTGACCAATCCCTGGGTCAATAACTTAAGCGGCGGCTTTGCCCGCATCAACAACGGAAAGGCCCGTGAATTTACAGAGTATGTCACCACCGGAGAGATTGCCTCCCGAATGAAATCCGCAGGCTACTCCACAGAATACAATTCTTATTATCAGGGGCAGCACTGGCAATTTGCAGACGAAACCGCTCCCGTAGATCTTTCCTCTGTCTACAATGTGAAAGATTGTACTCTGGTAGATCTTCCTTTTCCCCACAACTCCTCAGAGCTCAAATACGATGAAGGCAGCGGCACCTATCTTTACTATGAATACGGACGAGCTCATATCGACCCCGAAAATGACGACAAACAGCTTGCCTTCACAAATGTCATCCTTCAGCGTGCAGACGTTACAGAGCTCGATGCAAACGGCTACATGAAATTCAACATCCTCAACCAGACCGGAAGCGGTTACTACATCACCGGCGGAAAGGCCATCCCTGTTACCTGGGAAAAGAACGATGCCGTGGATCCCACCAAATTTTATGACAGCAACGGCACTGAGATTACCCTGAACACCGGAAGGACCTATATCGCACTGGTATCCTCCACCAGATGGAACGAGCTGGTACTGAAATAAAGGATTTTAAATCCAAAACAGATATCATACAGTTAAAGAAATCCTGCCCACTTTTTCAAGTAGGCAGGATTTCTGTTTATCAGGGACAACCGGGGCATCAGCCCTTTACGCTTCCCAGTGCAACACCCTGTACGATGAACTTGGACAGGAACAGATATACCAGGATAACCGGGAAGATGGAGAAAGCGATCATCATGTACACCTGACCCATATCAAATTTCAGCCAGTCTGCGGAACGCAGCTGTGCGATCAGGATGGGCAGGGTCTTTACTTTATCCTCATGCAGGATCAGTGCAGGAGTGAAGTAATTGTTCCAGCTCTGTACAAAGGTGAAGATTGCCTGTACTGCAATGGCTGGCTTCATCAGCGGCAGAACGATGGCATTGAAGGTGTGGAATTCACCGGAGCCGTCGATTCGCGCCGTCTCCACCAGTGACAGGGGCAGAGCGCTCTCCATATACTGCTTCATATAGAAGAAGGTCACCGGAGCTGCAATGGCGGGTACGATCAAGGGAACGAAGGTATCTTCCAGTTTCATGTTGGATACCAACTGCACGAAACCGAGTGCCGTCACCTGGGTAGGGATGGTCATTACCGCCAGGATAAAAGTAAACATGAATTTCTTTAACTTAAAATCATAAGCATGAATCGCATAAGCGGTCATGGTAGAAAAGTAAGTACACAACAGCGCACTGAAGCCGGCAACGATCAGGCTGTTGATCAGGCCGTTCCACACCGGAAGGGTACCTGTCATCAGGCTTTCCCAGTTATCTCCAAAATGCGTACTGGGTATAGGGGTAAATCCCCGGGTAAGTTCTCCGTGAGATCTGGTAGCGTTAATGAACAATACATAAAACCAGAACAGACACAGGAAGGACACCAACACTAACACGATGTATGCGATTGCACGTCTTGCATGAATATTCAGGCCTTTATTGATTGTATGATTTTCTGCTGTTTTCATGTCCTTCACCTCCTACTTTTCTTTCTTATTTGAGAAATTGTACACCAACAAGCTTAAGGCGCCGGTAATGATAAACAGGATCACGGACAATGCACCGGCCATACCGAAGTTCTTGCTGTACAAATGTTTGTTCAGGTACATGATCAGCGTCATGGAAGATCTTACCGGATCTCCGGTACCATTGGTCAGAATCTGAGGTACATCGAACATCTGCAGACCACCGATCAGAGAAGTGATCATAACATAGACCAAGATCGGCCTTAACAGCGGCAAGGTGATCTTGAAGAATACCTGGGTGGAAGTGGCACCGTCCACCTCAGCCGCTTCAAACAGGGCGGTATCGATACCCATCATACCTGCCATCAGGAGAATGGTAGTATTTCCGAACCACATGATGAAGTTCATGAAAGCAACCAGGATTCTGGTACTCCACACATTGGAAAGGAAACTGAAAGGAGTATCCAGGATACCCATCTGGATCAATATGGAGTTGATAGGGCCGCCGTCAGAGAACAGGGTAAAGAACAGCATTGCAAATGCTGATGCCATGATCAGGTTGGGCAGATAGATCACAGTCTTGAAAAATCTCTGTCCCTTCAGGCGAAGGCTGGGATTGGAAAACCAGGAGCCCAGAAGCAGAGACACGATGATCTGGGGAACGAATCCCAATACCCACATGATCAAAGTGTTCTTGGCATAGATCCAGATATCCGCATTGGAAAAGATCTTGATAAAGTTATCCAAACCTATGAATGTAGGACCTACCTGTATCAGTCCCGAACGATAATTCTCAAAAAAGCTGTTGTATATGGTGGTTACCATAGGAATCAGCTGGAACACCAGATAGACAACAACAAAGGGAATCAAAAATATGTAACCCCACTTATTATAGCTGACGACCTTTCCACGCTTTGGCTTTGCACTCTTCATATATGACCCTCCGTTTACTATCTCTCGCCTGTTCTTACAGGCCTCGACGCAAATCATTCCCCGCATAAAAATCTGCGGCCAGTCCTGTAAGTCTTTTTGAAAGAAAACCATGCCTGCCTGACTGCTCAGGCAGGCATGGCTCTTATAAACTATTTACAATTACCATCTAATGAAATTAGTGGCTCAACTCAGGATGCTTCTCCTCAACTGCCTTGTAGAACAGATCAAGAGCCTGATCCAAAGTTGCGTTGCCGTCGAAGTAGTTCTTCATAGCATGCTGGAACTCTTCGTTACATGCCTGGTCGTACTTGGAAAGGTTGCTTAAGTCGATCTTCTCAGCACCTGCGCAGTACATAGCCAAAGGATTCTGTCCGCCCAGTACCTTGCTGGAATAGCTGGTATCAGCAGCCATAGCATTCATTGCAGGCTTGTTGTTTACGAAGTCATTGTCAGCCTTAACGATATCGGTCATGATTGCTTCATCAGTGGTCAGCTTCAGCATGATGTCCTTAACCAGAGCTGCGTTGTCAGTGCCGCTTGCTGCGCATACCCAGGTACCGCCCCAGAAGAAGCCCTGAGGTCCTTCGGTTGCTGCCCAGCCGCCTGCATTAGCAATACTGCCATCCTTGTCAGCAGCCATGGAGAAATCTACGAACCAAGCGGGTCCAAAGTAGCAGAATACCTTTCCTTCAGGATAGAAGCCCTTGCTCCAGTCATCGCCCCACAGCTCATAAGTGTTGGTCTGACCTGCGTCTACCATTGCCTTGGAGTCCTCAACCCACTTCATCAGGTTCTCGTCGATAACGATCTTGTTGTCAACAACCCACTTGGTAGATACGTTGTTGGAGTATACACGATAGCTGTCGTTTACAGAAGACATTGCATAGTAACCTTTTGCCTGCAGTTCAGCAGCGGTAGCCTTGAAGGTATCCCAGTCAGCTACTTTCTTCTGAACTTCTGCGGGATCGTCGGTTCCGAATACATCCTTAGCGATGTCACGGTTGTAGATCAGGACGCCGGGGCAACCCTGCCATGATACACCCTTTAATACGCCCTTGGAATCGGTAACGATATCCTTGGTGTACTGATACTGGTTGGCAAGATTTTCATCGGTAATACCCAGATCCTTAACAGACAGGGCATAATCAGTATCAACATACTTTAATGCATAGTCAGCCTCGATCAGGAAGATATCGATCTTGTCATCAGCTGCAGCATCCTTCTGCTTTAACAGGGCAGCATCCAGATTGTTCTGGTAAGCATTGTCCTGGTCAGCAGTGATGTTCCACTTTACGGTAACATCGCCGATCTTACCGGTGGTAGCATCTACTTCCTGGTAATCCGGATAGTGGTCTTTTACACGTCTCTGGAACTCATCATTCCAGCAGTAAACGTTAAGAACCTTACCACCATCGGTAGCCTTGCCGGATGCAGCCTTGTCGCCACAGCCGACTAACATACTTGCAACCATAGCGGTTACGAGCAAAGCACTAAGTACTTTCTTCTTCATTCTTGTTTCCTCCCTAAATGAATTAGTTTTTGGTGTTGCATTTATATCCATGCCGCATTTTGAGTTTTGCGGCATAAATGCCTATTTATTCTGTTTGTTCACATCAGCTACGGATTTACCCTCAATGATGTGTCCCGGAATGATGACCTGTTCCACAATAGTGGTCTTGGGTCTTTCAATGAGGCTGATCAGTTCTCTCGCCGCCACACAGCCGATCTGCTCTGCGTCCTGCTGGACTGTGGTGAGTTTCGGCTCCAGATTCCTTGCGGCGCTGATTCCATCATAGCCTGCCACCGAAACGTCCTCCGGTATTCTCAACCCCCGCTCCCTGATGGCATTGATGCCGCCAAATGCGGCAAAATCATCCGGGTAAATGATACAGGTAGGCGGGTTTTGCAGATTTAAAAGTTCATTGGTCACCTGGTAAGTGGTGATCGTGTCTCTGTATGCTGCTTCACGGATATATTCATCCGGGATCTCCAGCCCCAGTCTCTCTGCCGTCCTGTAAAAGCTGGACAGTCTGGATCTGGTTACCGCTGATTCCGCACCGTGGATATAAGCGATCCTGCGGTGGCCTCTTCCATATATGTATTCCAGCAGATCTCTGATGCCCGTCACATTGTCCGACATGACTGCAATCCTGTCGTTGAACAGATAATCGATCGTCACCACCGGAATATCGCTCTGCACCAGCTCCATTACTTCCGGATCATTAAAATCGATACAGGCCAGGACCACTCCGTCTAATCCCCGATACCTGCTGTGCTCCAGGTAGGACATCCGCCCCTTCCTGTTCTTGCAGCTATTGATAAAAGTAATATCATAACCGCCCTTCTCCGCCGTCCGCTTGAAACTGTCCAGCACTCTTGAGAAGTAGTCATGTGTCAGCCCGCTCATGGCATCGTCGACAAACAGCACTCCGATTCCCTGTGTCTTATTCGTCTTAAGCGCCCTTGCGGAAAGATTGGGAGAGTATCCGATCTCTTTGGCCACTTTCTTAATATACTGTTTTGTATCTTCTCCAATGTCCTTGTGATCGTTCAGCGCTTTGCTTACTGTTGCCACTGAAACTCCGCAGAGCTTGGATATGTCCTTCAGTGATGCCATCGCCGTTCTCCCGATCAGTTTCTTGTAGGTATGTATTGGTGGATTTGCTTTTACTTAATCGTTTTCGTAACTTAACTATATAACAAGATACATAATTTTGCAATACTTTTTTTGCCTTTTTTGTGTATTTTTGTGAAAATCATCCATAATGTTATTATTTTAACAGGCTTTTAGGCACCTGTTATAGTGATTTTTAACAGTTTTGTCTGCACAAAATGTTTTTCACACATTGCTATTGCAATTTTTCACCGCTTTTTGTATAATTTTAGTCAAGATTTGAGTTACTTAATCGTTTTCTGTTCCCACAATTCATAGTATTCTGAAAGCAACAAAAATATATTAAAATGAAGGAGAACAGTTATGAAATTCGGTTTTTTTGATGATGCCAATCAGGAATATGTCATCACAACCCCCAAAACCCCTCTCCCCTGGATCAATTACCTGGGGACCAATGAATTCTTCAGTCTTATCTCCAACACCTGCGGCGGTTATTCCTTTTATAAGGATGCAAAGCTTCTGCGCATTACCCGCTACCGCTATAATAACGTGCCCGCAGACATAAACGGAAAGTACCTCTATATTAAGGATGGAGACTGTGTATGGAATCCCGGCTGGCAGCCTGTAAAGACAGCTCTCGATTCCTACGAGTGCCGCCACGGTATCGGCTACAGCCGCTTTACCTCCGAAAAGAACGGACTTAAGGCCTCCGTGCTGACTTTCGTTCCCACCAACGATAATTGCGAGATCTCCAAGCTGACGCTCACCAATCAATCCGACAAGGCAAAAGATTTCTCTGTTTTCTCTTATGTAGAGTGGTGCCTCTGGAACGCTGATGACGATATGAAAAACTTCCAGCGCAACTTAAGCACCGGAGAAGTGGAGGTATCCGGTTCCACCATCTTCCACAAGACTGAGTACAGAGAGCGCCGCAATCACTATGCGATCTATTCCGTAAATGCAGATATCGCCGGCTTCGACACCAGCAGAGATGCCTTCTTAGGCGCCTACAGAGGAGCCGATGATCCGGAGGCTGTCGAGAACGGAGCCTGCACGAATTCCATGGCCAGCGGATGGTCCCCCATCGCTTCCCATCAGTTAAATGTCTCCCTGGCTCCCGGCGAGAGCAAGACCTTTATCTTTGTGCTGGGCTATATCGAAAATCCCCAGGAAGAGAAATGGGAATCCTACGGAGTCATCAACAAGAAACGCGCCTTTGAGATGCTGGCAAAGTATAATACGGAGGAAGGCGTGGATGCTGCTTTTGCTGAACTTAAGGCTTACTGGAGCGATCTGCTGTCTAAATACACCGTATCTTCTTCCGATGACAAGGTAAACCGCATGGTAAATACCTGGAACCAGTATCAGTGCATGGTAACCTTCAATATGTCACGTTCCGCTTCCTATTATGAATCCGGCATCGGCCGCGGCATGGGCTTCCGTGATTCCTGTCAGGATCTTTTGGGCTTCGTACACCTGATTCCTGACCGCGCAAGAGAACGTATCATTGATATCGCTTCCACCCAATTCCAGGACGGCAGCGCTTATCACCAATATCAGCCTCTCACCAAAAAGGGCAACTCCGACATCGGAAGCGGCTTCAATGACGATCCTTTGTGGCTCATTGCAGGAACCAGCGCTTATGTGCGTGAAACCGGAGACACCTCCATCCTGACGGAACTTGTTCCTTTTGACAATGATATGAGCGTAGCCACTCCTCTTATGAATCATTTGAAGAGATCTTTTGACTACATCGTAACCCATAAAGGACCCCATAACCTGCCTTTGATCGGACGCGCTGACTGGAATGACTGTCTGAACTTGAACTGCTTCTCAGAGCATCCCGGCGAATCCTTCCAGACCTTTGGTCCCAGTGAAGGTCCCGTAGCCGAGTCCGTATTCATCGCAGGCATGTTCGTAAAATACGGCGAAGAATATGCACAGCTCTGTGAGCTTTTAGGCGACGAGGCCGAGGCGGCCCGCGCCCGCAGCGAAGTTAAGATCATGTACGATGCCATCTTAAAGGATGGCTGGGACGGCGAGTGGTTCGTCCGCGCTTATGACGCTTACAGCCATAAGGTGGGTTCCAAAGAGTGCAAGGAAGGCCAGATCTACATTGAGCCCCAGGGCTTCTGCGTACTGGCCGGTGTTGGCGTAAAGGAAGGCCTGGCAGAAAAAGCGCTGGATTCCGTGAAAGAACGCCTGGATACCAAGTACGGCGTTATGATCCTGCAGCCTGCATACACCGAGTACCACTTAGAGCTCGGCGAGGTTTCCTCCTATCCTCCGGGATACAAGGAAAATGCCGGCATCTTCTGCCACAATAACCCTTGGGTCTCCATTGCGGAAACTGTGATCGGCAGAGGTGACAGAGCTTTTGAAATCTACAAGAAGACCTGCCCCGCTTACGTGGAGGAGATCAGTGAGATCCACCGCACCGAGCCTTATGTCTATTCCCAGATGATCGCCGGAAAGGATGCCAAGTTCCACGGCGAAGCCAAGAACAGCTGGCTGACCGGCACCGCTGCATGGACCTTTGTAAATATCTCCCAGTACATCCTGGGTGTATATCCCACCCACAAGGGACTGTCCGTTGATCCCTGCGTGCCCAAGGGCTTCGGTGACTTTACCCTCACCAGAAAGTTCCGGGAAGGTACTTACCACATTACCGTGAAGAACCCAAACAATGCGGAAAAGGGTGTCGCTTCCATGACCGTGGACGGCAAGACAGTAGATGGCCATGTCATTCCTTATGAGAAGGGCAAGACCAACTACGATGTAGTGATCACCATGGGTTGATCCCCAGACCGGCTTACTTTATAAATCAAGCCCACCGCTCAATGAAAATTGGGTGGCGGGCTCATTTATTGCTCTCTCTTCCTGTATGATTTCTCTTGAAATTGATACACTAATCATTATGGAGCCTTTCACTCCATCATTTCATTGCAGAAAGGAAAATACCATGAAAATCCTGTTCTATGACACCAAATCTTACGACGAAAAATTTTTCCGGGAAGCGCTTGCGAATTTCCACGGCATCGAGATCGAGTTCACCCGCTCGGACCTGGATATCCGCACCGCATCCCTGGCACAGGGCTTTGATGCCGTCTGCGCCTTCGTCAGCTCCGACGTCAGCGCCCCCGTCCTTACGATCCTGCACCGTCAGGGCATCCGACTGGTGCTGATGCGCTGTGCCGGCTACAATAATGTAGATTTAAAAGCGGCTGCGGAATATGACATTCGCATCATGCGCGTGCCGGGATATTCCCCTGAGGCAGTGGCCGAACATGCCATGGCTCTTGCCCTGGCCAGCAACCGCCGCATTCACAAAGCCTACAACAAAGTCAGGGAAAA
Organism: Lachnospiraceae bacterium; assembly: GCA_017621075.1. Lineage (GTDB taxonomy): Bacteria > Bacillota > Clostridia > Lachnospirales > Lachnospiraceae > Acetatifactor. The sequence continues at coordinate 44,270 of JAGATV010000022.1, read as the reverse complement.
CGATTTCAGTTTAAACGGTCTGATGGGTTTTAATTTCTACGGAAAAACTGCCGGGATCATCGGCACCGGAAAGATCGGTGCCGCCATGTGCCGTATCTGCCATGGTTTCGGCATGAAGGTCATTGCTTACGATGTGTATGAGAATCCTTCTTTAAAAAACAATGTGGAATATGTCTCTTTGGAACAGCTTTTAGCAGAAAGCGATCTCATTTCCCTGCACTGCCCTTTGACAGATTCCACTTATCATATCATCAACATCGATACCATCAAAAAAATGAAAGACGGCGTCATCCTGGTGAACACCTCACGGGGCGCCCTGGTCAATACCGAGGATCTGATCGAAGGCATCCGCCTGCCAAAATTTAGCGGAGTCGGGCTTGACGTCTATGAGGAAGAAACCCGGAATGTCTTTGAGGACCGCTCCGATGAGATCCTGGAGCACTCTACCACCGCACGGCTCCTGTCCTTTCCCCATGTTGTGATCACTTCCCACCAGGGGTTCTTTACCCGGGAAGCACTGTCGGCCATCGCAGACACCACCCTGCTAAATGCCATGGATGCCCTTGCCGGAAAGCCCAGTGCCAACGATGTCACTCACTCGTCATAGCTTCGGAAAAACTCTGACAGATGCTGCAGAGTCTGGATCACAGGCGGTATCTGTGCATCCGACAGGCTCTGCAGCGCTGCTTTGGCCATTTCCTCGTGAAACTGTTCGTGATGACGGTAAGCGCGCTTTCCCTTTTCGGTGAGGCAGATATTCACCACCCGCCTGTCCGTCTCGCTGCGCTCTCTTGTCACATAATTTTTCAAGACCAGACTGTTCATGGACGTAGTCAGGGAACCCACAGTGATATCCAGCTTTCTGGCAATGGTGGACATATTGTTGCCGCCGTCCAATCCCACCGCCTCAATGATATGCATATCATTTACGGAAATATCTTTATATTCCTCTGTTATCAGAGCTTTCTCCTCCAGCTTCCAGATCTGTTGGAATAGATTTACCAGTATATCACTCACTGTCCTGTTTGCATCCATGGAACCTTTCTCCTCGTCTTTGATACTACTTCTTATATTATACACAAGATTCCACCAAAGAATCAATGACTTCCTTCACAGTTTCTATCTTTTCTGCCTTGTAAGCATTTGCTCCGCAGAAAAGAAGTGCCTGATCCACTTCTCCCCTGGCGGCATGGATCAATGCCTCCGTAATGCAATAGGGGATTTCGGCAGGATTACATTTGTGCAGACATCCCGGGTGCTATCCTCTCCCCTGACATGACTTTTTCCATAAAGGGATTCATGATGGCCCGTCCCGGCATTCCCACAGGACTTTTCACGATCCTGATATCTTCTTTTCCTGCATTGATATAAGTCATCTTATAGCGGATATCCGCATCACACTCTTTTGTGGTAACGAAACGGGTGGCAACCTGTACCCCCTGTACTCCAAGAGCCATGACTCGCTGCATTTCCGTAGCATCATCGATGCCTCCGGCCACCACTACAGGTATCCGGCACCCGTATTTTTCCTCATACTGTTTCACGGTGCCACAGATTGCCAGGATCTCCCTGTCGTAAGGATTCTGCGCATTTTCTGCCTCATGGGCATACTCTTCCAGTTGTTCTTTGGAAAATCCCAGATGGCCTCCGGCTTTGGGGCCTTCGATCACCACCATATCCGCAGTCCGCCCGTACTTCCGATCCCAGTATTTTAGAATAACCTTGGCAGATTTGTCGGAAGATACAATGGGTGCGATCTTGGTGGAAGTGCCTTCCACATAAAGGGGTAGCTCCGTGGGAAGCCCCGCTCCTGAAATAATCAGTTCTGCCCCGATCGCCGCTGCCTTGCGCACATATTCTTCATAATTGCGCAGAGCTACCATGATATTAAAGCCAAGGATGCCCCGGCGGGACGTGGGATTCTCTTGTCCGGCGTATCTTGCTGCCGCCTGCCTGCGGATCTCTTTCGCTTTCAAATATTCCTTTTCCATGGTGCGCAGATTCGCCTCTTTGGGATCTTTCTCAAAATCCGGTTCTTTAAAACCGATCTGCGCAGAGGAGATGATGCCTACACCGCCTTCTGCTGCCACGGTTCCCGCCAAAGTTCCCAGGCTGATGCCCACGCCCATTCCACCTTGTACAATGGGAATGTCTGCCACCAATTCTCCGATTTTTAAGGGTTGATATTTCATATCCGTTCCCTAACCTTTCTGCTACATTCTGCGGAATCTGTCATATCTGGACTGTGCCAGTTCCTCCGGGGAAAAGCTGCCGTATCGATCCAGGAACGCTCTCAGCCTGCCGCAGATCTTTTCTGCCACCTCCGGGAATGTTTCTTCCGTAAAATGCTCCGGCTCCTCAAAGACATGTTCTATCACACCCAGTTCTTTTAAATCTGCTGCCGTCATCTTCATGATCTGTGCCGCTTCCCTGGCCCTGCTGCTGTCCTTCCAAAGGATCGCCGCATAGCCTTCCGGTGAGAGGATGGAATACACGGAATTTTCCAGCATCCACACTTCGTCAGCCACCGCCATGGCCAGCGCTCCGCCGCTGCCGCCCTCTCCGATCACCATGGAAAGAATGGGGGTTCTGATCGCAGACATCTCGTAAAGGTTCCGGGCAATGGCTTCTCCCTGTCCCCGCTCCTCTGCCTCCAGTCCGCAGAATGCGCCGGGTGTATCCACAAAGCAGATGATGGGACGGTGGAATTTCTCTGCCTGTTTCATCAGACGCAACGCTTTGCGGTAACCTTCCGGGGAAGGCATGCCAAAATTCCTTCTGATATTTTCTTTGGTGTTCTTGCCCTTTGCCTGGGCGATCACTGTCACCGGTGTTCCCTCAAAAACGGCAACTCCGCCGATAATGGCAGCATCGTCGGCAAAATAACGGTCCCCGTGAAATTCCACAAAGTCCGTGAACAAGGCTTTGATATAGTCTTCTCCCACAGGTCTGTCCTTTTTTCTGGAAAGCATGACACGGTCCCATGCAGACATCACATCAGAGATCAGTCCCACTGCCTTTGTTTTCCTGTCCGCATCAGACCCACTTCCGGACGCCTGCTGTCCTTTAGCCTGCCCCTGTTCATGCAAGGAGAGGCAAAGGGACAATGTTTCCTTCATTTCCCTGCGTTCCACAATAGCGTCCACAAACCCGTGTTCCAACAAAAACTCCGATCTCTGGAAACCCTTGGGGAGCTTCTGTCCAATCGTCTGCTCGATGACCCTGGGCCCTGCAAACCCCACCAAAGCCTTGGGCTCCGCCAGGATGATATCTCCCAGCATGGCAAAGCTTGCGGTGACACCGCCTGTAGTAGGGTCCGTCAATACCGTGATATATAAAAGCCCTGCATCGCTATGCCGCTTCAAGGCCGCACTGGTCTTGGCCATCTGCATCAGAGATGTGATCCCCTCCTGCATCCTGGCCCCGCCGGAACAGGTAAAGATGATGATGGGGAGCTTTTCCACGGTAGCGCGCTCCACGGCACGGGTGATCTTTTCTCCCACTACTTCCCCCATGCTGGCCATGAGGAAACGTCCGTCCATGACAGCGATGACTGCCCCATGACCGTCAATTTTCCCCCTGCCGGTGACCACTGCCTCATCCAGTCCCGTCTTTTCCCTGAGAGCTTCGATTTTTTCCTCATATCCTTTGTATTGCAAAGGATTGCGGGTATTCATTCCGGTATCCCACTCTTCAAAGGTGCCCTCGTCAACGATCATTCTGATCCTGACCCCGGCAGGCATACGGAAATAGCCGCCACACTTCGGGCAGATATAATGGCCGTTCACCACGTCATCCGTCAGAATGGCCCTGCCACATTTATTGCATTTGCGGGCCAGTCCTTCCGGTACATTGGGTCCCTGTCCGTCCTCCTGCTTCTCCTTTGTCCTGACATCGCCGCTCTTTAAAGGAATATAATTATCTTTCGTCTTCTTGAACATGTTAGAAAGATTCATACTTCAGCCTCTTATAAATTCTCGATAAATGAAATGTCAATGTTCCCATCAATATAGTCCGGATGATTTACGATCTCATACAGATAGTCCACGTTGGTGTGGATGCCTTCTATGATGACTTCACCCAGTGCGCTTCGCATCTTCATGATGGCCTCTTTCCGGTTTCCGGCATAGACGATCAGCTTGGCGATCATGGAATCATAATAGGGAGGAATGGTATAACCGCTGTAAATGGCAGAATCCACCCTCACGCCCTTGCCGCCCGGCAGATACATGTCTGTAACCGTTCCCGGGGAAGGCATGAAATTCTTTTCCGGGTTCTCAGCATTGATGCGGCACTCTATGGCATGGCCTTTGATGACCACATCCTCCTGTTTTAAAGAAAGCGCCTCACCGGATGCAATACGGATCTGGGCCTTGATCAGATCGATGCCCGTCACCCACTCTGTCACCGGATGCTCTACCTGGATGCGGGTATTCATCTCCATAAAATAGAAATTGCCGTTCTTCTCCAAAAGAAATTCTATGGTGCCGGCGCTCTCATACTGTGCCGCCTTGGCTGCCCGCACTGCCGCTTCCCCCATCCTGGCCCTCAGCTCTTCTGACAGTGCCACTGACGGAGATTCCTCGATCATCTTCTGATGATTCCTCTGAATGGAACAGTCACGCTCCCCCAAATGGATCACATTACCGTAAGAATCTGCCAGGATCTGAAATTCAATGTGCCTGGGGTTCTCCACAAAATGCTCCAGATAAACAGAGTCATCCCCAAAAGCCATCTTTGCCTCTTTTTTGGCAGTAAAAAAGGCTTTTTCAAATTCTTCGGGGCCTGCTGCCACGCGCATGCCCTTTCCGCCTCCGCCGAGAGCCGCCTTGATAATGACAGGATAGCCGATCCTGTCGGCCAGTTCCCTTCCTTCCGCTTCCTCCCGGATCAGTTCCTTACTGCCGGGAATCACAGGCACGCCCGCCCGGATCATGGTAGCCCTGGCTTCCGCCTTGTTGCCCATCTTGCGAATGACCCGGGATGAGGGGCCGATAAAGATGATATTGCACTGCTCACACAGCTCCGCAAATCTTGCATTTTCCGACAGGAAACCAAACCCCGGATGGATGGCGTCTGCGCCGGACACTACCGTGGCGCTGATGATACGTTCCATATCCAGATAGCTCTCAGCAGCTTCTGCCGGACCGATACAGATCGCCTCGTCCGCCAGTTGTGTATGCAGGGCTTCCCTGTCCGCTTCCGAATATACCGCAACGGTCTCAATGCCCATTTCCCTGCAGGCACGGATGATCCTCACAGCAATTTCTCCTCTGTTTGCAATCAGGACTTTATGTATTGTTCGTTCCATAATTTACTGTCTGCTCCTGTTTATGCTCCAACCACAAAGGTCAGCTCCGCACTGACTACCACCTTGCCGTCCACACTGGCAACAGCCTCACCGATGCCCATGGGGCCTTTCTGCTTAATGATCTTTGTCTCCAGACGCACCTTATCTCCGGGCACGATCTTTCCTTTAAACCTGCATTTGTTGATACCGCCGAAATAAGCGATCTTTCCCTTGTTCTCCTCCTTGCTGAGGATGGCTACTGCGCCCACCTGGGCCAATGCCTCCACCGTCAGGACACCGGGCATGACAGGTTCTTCGGGAAAATGTCCTTTAAAGAAATCTTCCCGGAAGGTTACACACTTATATCCCACTGCACTGACACCGGGCTCATAATCCTCGATATAATCGATGAGCAGAAATGGGTGCCTGTGGGGAATGATTGCTTCTATTTCCTTGATCCCAAGTTTCATATAAGAACTCCTTTTTACGCGATGCGGAACAGAGGCTGGCCATACTCCACGGCTTCGCTGTCCGATACCAGCACTTCCGCCACTATGCCGTCATATTCACACTCGATCTCATTCATCAGTTTCATAGCTTCCACAATGGCTAACACCTGTCCCTTCTTCACCCGGTCTCCCACCTTGACGAAAGGCTCTGCATCCTCGGAGGGTGCCACATAGAACCTGCCCACCAGGGGAGATTTCACCAGATTGCCGGCAGCAGTCCCATGTCCTGCCTTCTCATCCGCATCTGCCATACCGGTCTCTGTCACGCCTGCAACGGATGCCTTTCCTGCCGTACCGGCCTCACCGGCAGTCTGGACGCTGCTTGCAGATATGCCGCTCATATCCGGCATCGTGGTGTTAAATACCACATTGCCGGTGTGCATAAGGATCTTCTGGTTGCCTTCCTCATACTGGAAAGCAGTCAGTTCTGAATCCGATACTGTCTTTATCAATTCCAAAACCTGATTAAAATCCATACTCTGCTCCTTTATTCCTCATACTTCTTTACCAAAAGGGTTGCATTATGTCCGCCAAAGCCCAGGGAATTGGTCAGGGCATACCTGACTTCCTGCTTGGCAGGCGCACCGATCATATAATTCAGATCACATTCCGGATCTGCCTCCCGGGTTCCTACCGTCTGATGGATGAAGCCGTCCAGAATGCTCTTGACGCAGACAATGAATTCCACACCGCCTGCCGCTCCCAAAAGATGTCCGATCATAGATTTTGTGGAATTGATCTTTACCTTTTTTGCTGCCTCTCCGAAGGCCAGCTTGATGGCCCTGGTCTCAAACAGATCATTGTGATGGGTGCTGGTTCCGTGTGCATTGATATAGTCCACTTCAGAAGGCTCGATGCCTGCCTCTTCCATAGCAAGGCTCATGGCCTTTGCCGCACCGCTTCCATCCTCTGCAGGGGAAGTGATGTGATAAGCGTCACAGGTAGCGCCGTAACCCACTACTTCTGCCAGGATCTTGGCTCCCCTTTTCCTGGCATGCTCCAGTTCCTCCAGCACTACCACTCCTGCACCTTCTCCGATGACAAAGCCGCTTCTGTCCTTATCAAAAGGAATGGATGCACGCAGAGGATCGGTGCTTTCTGTCAGAGCGGTAAGTGCGGTAAATCCGGCAACTCCCACAGGTGTGATTGAGCTTTCCGCTCCTCCTGCCAGGATCACATCCGCATCACCGCACAAAATGGCGCGGAATCCGTCACCGATAGAATGGGTTCCGGTGGCACAGGCGGTAACTACATTGGTACACTTGCCCTTGCAGCCCAACTGGATTGCCACATTTCCTGCTGCCATATTGCAGATCATCAAAGGAACTGTCAGCGGGTTTACACGGGAAGGACCTTTCTCCAGGATCTTGCTGTGTTCTCTTTCCATGCAATCCAGACCGCCGATACCGGAACCGACAATGACGCCTACCCGGTAAGGATCTTCCTTTTCCATGTCGAGCCCGGACTGGGCAAATGCCTCCTTGGCAGCCGCCACCGCATACTGGGAAAAAGCTTCCATGCGCTTGGCAGCCTTGAAATCCATCAGATCCTTTGCCACGAAATCCTTGACCTGGGCAGCGATCTTTACCTTGTAATCTGTGGTATCAAACTTGGTGATGGGTCCAATACCCACCTTTCCCTCTCTGATGCCGGCCCAGAAATCTTCTACATTATTTCCGATGGGGGTCACTGCTCCCATACCTGTTACCACAACTCTTCTCTTCATACGATCTCCTATCCTCGGTCCGTCCTGCTTTGCAGACCGCTGTCAAACTTACATGGCCATGCCGCCGTCTACCCGGATTACCTGTCCGGTAATATATGCCGCCTGATCGGATGCCAGGAAAACCGCAGCATTGGCAATATCCTCCGGCTTGCCGAAGGCCCCCAAGGGAATCTGCTTTACAGCCTCCGCCTTCACTGCTTCTCCCAGCACATCTGTCATCTCGGTTTCTATAAAGCCGGGAGCAATGGCATTGACTGTGATATGCCTGCTTGCCAGCTCTCTTGCCACCGCCTTGGTCAGTCCGATCACGCCTGCCTTGGAAGCAGAATAATTGGCCTGTCCTGCATTTCCTGTAATACCCGATACGGAAGACAGATTGATGATCCGACCGCCTTTTTGCTTCAGCATCTGCCTGGCAACAAACCGAATGGTATGGAAAGTGCCCTTCAAATTCGTGTCCAGCACTGCATCAAAATCTTCCTCCGACATCCGCATCAGAAGTCCGTCACGGGTAATCCCGGCATTGTTCACCAGAATATCGATCCGTCCATGTTCCCCGATCACATCCTGGATGAACTGCTCCGTAGCGGCATAATCCGAGACATTGCACTGATAGACAAAAGCTTTGCCGCCCTTTTCTAAGATTTCCTGCTGTACCGCTTCCGCTCTCTGGGCAGAACCGTTGTAATTGATGATGACCGTGGCACCATTTTCTGCCATGGCCAATGCGATCGCCCGGCCGATTCCACGGGAAGCGCCTGTAATGACTGCTACTTTTCCCTGCAACATAATGCTTCCTTTCCGCAGATTGCCTCTACCACCGTATCCACATCTTCCAGCTTCTCAATGTTATATACAACTGCTTCTTTATCTATCTTTTTAAGGAAGCCCGCCAGCGTTCTGCCGGGCCCGATCTCCACAAAGGTGTCCACACCGTCCGCCAGCATATTGCGCATACTCTGCTCCCAGCGAACGCTTCCTGCAACCTGTTTTTCCAAAAACTCTTTTGTCTTGCGGATATCAATGATCGCCTCCGCAGTCACATTTGTCACATAAGGAATCCTTAAAGAACTCCACTGCACCGTTTTCAGTTCCTCCCCCAGCTTCTGTCCTGCTTCTGTCAGGAGAACAGAGTGGAAAGGACCACTTACCTTAAGAGGCACTACCCTTTTGGCTCCCGCTTCTTTCAAAAGCCCGGATGCCGTTTCCACCGCCTGGACATATCCGGTGATGACCAGCTGGCCCGGACAGTTATAGTTGGCAATGGACACGCCTTCCAAAGGATCTACTACCGCTTCGATCTCCTCTGCCGTCATGCCAAGCACTGCCGCCATGGCGCCCACTCCCACAGGGACTGCCTCCTGCATCAGGATGCCGCGCTTTCTTACCGTGCGGATGGCATCCAGTTCGGACATACCGCCGGCCACAGCGATGGCGCAGTATTCTCCAAGGCTTAAGCCTGCCGTCACATCCGGCTCAAGACCTTTGCTTCGCACCACATCCGTCATGGCAAGGCAGGTAGTAACCAAAGCCGCCTGCGTATATTCCGTAATGTCCAACCTTTCATTTTCTTCAAAACAAAGTTCCTTCATATCCAGATTCAGGATTTCCCCTGCCCTGTCATAAAGAGCCTTGGCTCTGGGACAGTTCTCATAAAAATCTTTTCCCATGCCGCATTTCTGGGCGCCCTGACCGGGATAAATAAATGCGATCTTACCCATTGATTACCGTTCCTTTCATCAGGCTTTCAGCCTGCTTGACCAATTCCATGACAATTTCCTTACAGGTTTTTTCTTCCTTTACCAGACCTGCGATCTGACCTGCCATGATGCTTCCGGTTTCCATATCACCTTCCACAACAGCTCTTCTTAAGCCTCCCAGAGTCAGCTTCTCCAGTTCTTCTAAAGTTGCCCCCTCCGCTTCCAGACGCAGGTACTCCTTGGTCTGCTTGTTCCGGATCACACGCACCGGATGCCCTGTGCTTCTGCCTGTCACACGGGTATCGATATCTTTTGCCTTGATGACATAATTCTTATAATTTTCATGTACGATGGATTCCTTTGCCACCACGAAACGGGTTCCCATCTGGACTGCCCTCGCACCCAGCATAAATGCTGCAGCAACACCTCTGCCGTCTCCGATACCGCCCGCTGCGATGACAGGGATCTCCACTGCATCCACCACCTGAGGCACCAGCGCCATGGTAGTGGTCTCACCGATGTGTCCGCCGGACTCCATGCCCTCTGCCACCACAGCATCTGCGCCACAGCGCTCCATGCGCTTTGCCAGTGCCACGGAAGCCACTACAGGAATGACCTTCACTCCGGCTTCCTTCCACATCTTCATATATTTTTCCGGGCTTCCGGCGCCGGTAGTCACTACCTTCACGCCTTCCTCCACGATGACTTTGGCAATCTCTTCTGCCTCCGGGTTCATTAACATCAGATTCACGCCAAAAGGCTTACTTGTAAGCTTCTTGGCCTCTTTTATCTGTTCCCGCACCCAGGCTGCCGGGGCGCCACCTGCACCGATGATGCCCAGACCGCCTGCTTCCGATACCGCCGATGCAAGATGATATTCAGCGACCCATGCCATGCCTCCCTGTATAATGGGATATTCGATTCCTAACAATTCGGTGATTTCTGTCTTCATAGTCTGACTCGTCCTTTCATGCATTTTACATCGGCGCATTTCTTACTGATGAGCTTCGATGTACTTGATCACGTCGCCAACAGTTACCATCTTCTCCAGTTCCTCAGAAGGGATCTCTACTCCGAACTCCTCTTCCAAGGACATAGCCAGTTCAAACAGATCCAAAGAATCTGCTGCCAGATCATCCTTAAAGGATGCGGTCTCCACTACCTGCTCCTTCTCAACACCTAAACCTTCTGCGATCATTTCCTGAATTTTCTCTAACATTTTGAATCTCCTTTTTCTTTGTTTTGTTTGATTTTTGATCCTTGATCTATGTGTATCCGGTCATGTCTCCATGCCGGTTATCACCATTCCATATAGGCGGCTCCCCAGGAAAGCCCGGCGCCAAAGCCTGCGATCACCAGCTTCATACCCCTTTTCAGGGTTCCTTTCCGGTTCAGTCCATCCAGCAGGATCGGGATGCTGGCCGAGGAAGTATTTCCATATTCCATCAGATTCATGGGAAATTTTGAGATATCGGTCTTAAGTCGCTTGGCAATACTTTCCACAATGCGGCGATTTGCCTGGTGAAGAATGAAGTAGTCGACATCCTCCGTGGTCTTTCCGCATTTGTCCAAAAGCTCCTCCACACATTCCGGCACCCGCTTTACCGCAAAACGGAACACCTCCTGGCCGTTCATGCCCACATAGTCCTCTTTTTCCACTGCCTTCATCATGTTTGCCACTGTCAGGGGACTCTTTCTGACCGCAAAAGGACTCTTGCAGGTAAGTGCCTCTCCCCTTGCGCCGTCGGAATGCATCACCATCGGTAAAAGTTCTCCTTCTGCAGCCTCCAGCACTGCTGCTCCGGCTCCGTCGCCAAACAGGATAGCCGTGCCTCTGTCACTCCAGTCCACCAGGGTGGAAAGGCTCTCTGCCCCAATTAACAACACCTTTTTTACCAGTCCGGCATGGAAATAGGCCTGGGCAGTATTCAGGGCAAACAAAAATCCCGTGCAGGCCGCATTGATGTCAAAGCACACGGCATTTGTCGCACCAATGTTTTTTTGAACCTCACATGCAGTGGAGGGCAAGAGCACATCGGAAGACACTGTGGATACCAGGAGCATATCCAGTTCTTCCGCTGCCACTCCGGCATCCTCAAGGGCCCTGAGGGCCGCCCCTGTCGCCATACTTACCGTGGATTCCTCTTTTATGATACGGCGTTTTACTATCCCTGTCCTCTCCCTGATCCATTCGTCATTGGTGTCCATGATCCTCGCAAGATCATCGTTATCCACGATCTGCTCCGGCAGCCAGGAACCTGTGCCTGTGATTACTCCTATCATCTGTTCTCCTTCAAAATATATATTTTTTGTTTGATAATCAATTTATTTAAAACTTAAATTATTTTATTTTGATATTATTTGACTTTCAAAGTATATCATACTGGAATCATATGTCAAGGGGGTATTTCAAAATATTAAATATGTAAAATAATGCCCCATGGCTAAGCCATGGGGCATAACGATACCTTTTACCGTTTGTGTTGCTTTACAAAATGATGATGCTGGCGCAGCTAAGGTCCCCGGCCAGATCATATACCTTTCCGGACCTGATGCCCACCACCTTGGGGCGCAGGACATACTGGGTGCTGTTCTCCACCACCTTGGCCCTCTCCCCGTTGGACAGTTCCACGATACTGTCTACCGGGTAGAGAATGACACTCTCCAAAAAACTTTTCATGACATCTAAGTCCAGTTCCATGGTCATGGCCATGATCATCTCCACTGCATCCCGTTTGGAAAAAGCACTTTTATATGGGCGCTCCGTCACAAGGGCGTCATACACATCCGCCACGGAGATGATCTTTGCGAAACGATGGATCTTCTCCTCCCCCACTCCCAAAGGATAACCTTTGCCGTTGATCTTCTCATGGTGCTGCAGGACCCCGCGCATGATGGCATCCGAAAAAGTATGTTTTTCCTTCAGGATCTGGAATCCGAACAGGGAATGCTGCTTCATCAGGGCAAATTCCTCATCCGTGAGCTTTCCGGGCTTATTTAACACTTCGTTGGGGATCTTGGACTTCCCCACATCATGGAGCAGCCCCGCAATTCCCAGTTCTCGCAGTTCCCCTTCATTCAGACCGCACTTCTTTCCGATGACCATGGCCATGGTAGCCACATCCACACTGTGCTTGAAGGTGTATTCATCACTGACCTTCAGCATGCCGATATCCACCGCCACCGCATCGTTTTCAAAAATGGCATTCATCAGCTCATTGGCAATATTCCGGGTAGATTCCTCAAAACCGCTGTCCTCCGTATTGTTATACAAATACTGGATTCCTTCTCCCACCCGCTTGCGGACACTCTCCGACAATTTTACCTTGGCACGGTCTTCCACACGGTTCTTCGCAATGACTTCCTTGGTATACTGTGGAATCTGGATCTTTTCTTCCAGGTCCTCCGGGTCTGCTTCCCCCTCCTGGATATAGACTCCGTTCACGCCTTTATCCTGAAGATACTCAATCTGGAAATCATCCAGAAATGCCCCTTTGGCGATCAATGCCCGGCCGGTGCCGTCCACGATCGCCTGGTCAATCTTCATTCCGTTTTTCAACAACCGCGTACTGATAAATTTTCTCCTGATCATCCGATCCTCCCCTGCAACTAACTTACGATATTATGCAGCCAGACCCCTTTTTTCACCAGAATATATCCTATGATACATTTGATGATATCCACAAGCTGGCAGCACAGATACAACGGGATCACATGCATATCGGTATATCTGCTGAGCAAATATGCAAAGGGAATGCTGACACACCACAGAAACACACTGTCGAGCAAAAAAGTCACAATGGTCTTTCCCCCGGAACGCAGGGTAAAATAGGTGGCATGCATGAATGCTGCCAACGGCATGCAGGCGGCTGCGATCCGCAAGAACCATGTGGCCAGCTCCCGTACCCTGTGGGATGTATTGTACAGCATGGGAAACAGCGGCGCCATACAGATCAAGGCTCCCCCGATCACCATACAGGACAACACACTGAACACGATCAGTTTCCGGTCCGTATCCTTGGCCTCCTCCATTCTGCCAGCCCCCAAAAGCTGTCCTACGATAATGGAAATGGCACTTCCCATGGCAAGGAACACCACATTAAATAAGTTGGAAATGGTGGTGGAAATATTCAAAGCCGCCACTGCATCCAGGCCCCGTACGGAATAACACTGCATCATCCCGGCCATTCCTGCTGACCACAGCACCTCATTGACCATGAGGGGTGTACCCTTCACCAGAATCTTACTCACCAGACTTGCCGGAATGGACCATGAGCGGTAGACCCCTGTCACAAACGGCATCTTGTCCCCATGAGTATGGGTCCACACCATTACGATCAGCGCCTGGACATACCGGGAGATCACCGTGGCAACGGCAGCACCCACCACTCCAAGCTCGGGGAATCCAAACTTACCAAAGATCAACAGATAATTCAGGCACAGGTTGACCAACACCGCCACGATACCGGCTTTCATGGGTATCATGGTCTCCCCGCATTCCCTGAGAGTACTGGTATAGATCTGTTCCACGCCAAAAGGAAGGAGTCCTATGAGCATCACTGTCAGATACTCCTTGCCATAGTACAATGCCTGCTCCAGCGCCTGGGCATTTTCCTCCCCGTGAAGATACATCTGTATCAGGCTGTCGCCGCCCAAAAGAAAGATCAGAATGCCGATTACCGTGAGTGCGGCACAGATATAGACTTTGAATCGAAAGGTATGTCTCACTCCCGCATGATCCTTACAGCCGTAAAACTGTGCTCCAAAGATACCGGCCCCGGAAATGGCTCCGAAAATGGCCAGATTATATACTAACAGCAACTGATTCACAATGGCAATGCCGGACATCTGCTCCGTGCCGATACGGCCTACCATGATATTGTCCAAAAGGCCTACAAAATTGGTTATGCCGTTCTGTATCATAATGGGTACTGCCACTGACAGCACCATGAGATAGAAAGCTTTGTCGCCAAATAATTTCTTTCTGAGACTGATCTGTTTCATTTCACTTCTTCCTATTATATATTTAGTATTTCTATAGTAACATATTTCGGTGATTTTTCAAGCAAAAAAGGCATCGCCGGATAAGGGAAGCCCTTACGGACCGCCTCATTTTGCAATGTCTTTCCTTCTTTTGATACTATGTTCTCACTATAGATTCCTTGTGGATTCCCGGATGGTCAGCTCTCCTTCAAAAATCCGGTGCTGATGCTGCTCCCTGCCGGAAATGATTTCAAAGAGTATCCTTGCGGTCTCCCTCGCCATGCTGTCCACAGGCTGCTTTATGGTGGTCAGGGCAGGAATGACATACTTCCCGATCTCCACGCCGTCAAACCCTGCCAGCGAAATATCCTCCGGCACCCGGTATCCGGCATCCGAAAGTGCTTTCCCGGCACCGATGGCCAGAATGTCTGAAATGGCATAAATCGCTGTACAGGGGGTTCCTTTTGCCAGGAATTCTTTGGTGACCTCATAGCCATTTTCCAGGGAATAGTCCTCCAGATCCGGTTTCATGGGAAGGATCAGCTCCTCCTTCACCGGAATGCCGTTATCCTGCAAGGCCTTCTTGTACCCCTGAAGACGCAGCATACCAATGGAGGCATCCGTCTCGCACGCACATATAATGGCAATATCCCTGTGACCGCTCTTGCACAGGTAATCCACCATCTTGTAGCTCTCCCTGGCGTCGTCCACTGCCACGGAAGAATAAGTATTCCGGCTGTATCCCACAGGCCCTGTGCCAATGGTGCACAGGATAAAAGGAACATGCAACTGCGCCAGCTTCTCCTCACTGTGCAGCAGATAGCCGCCCAGGAAAATAATTCCGCGGAGTCGCTTTTCCTTCACCAGTTTCAGAGCTACATCCACTTCATCCTCCGCAAAGTCTACATGGCGCAGCACCATGGTGTACTTTTTCTCTTTGATCTCCTGTTCTAATACTCTGAT
Organism: Lachnospiraceae bacterium; assembly: GCA_017621075.1. GTDB lineage: Bacteria > Bacillota > Clostridia > Lachnospirales > Lachnospiraceae > Acetatifactor. The sequence goes on along the minus strand of JAGATV010000022.1, from coordinate 29,099 downwards.
CATGGCGCTGAAGAAAGAGTTGTCAATGCCCTTTACCAATACCGCAATGGCTTTGGCATCCTGACGTTTCAGATTGCGGGCACTGTTGTTGGGAATGTAGTTATTTTCCTGAATGACCCGCATGATCATCTCCTTCGTCTCCGGGTTGATGTCCGGATGATTGTTGATGGCGCGGGAAACCGTACTGATTCCGACACCGCATATTTTAGCAATGTCCTTGATCGTTATTTCTTCCATACAATTTTGTCATTCCTTTTATCTGCTCGGCAAGTTCTTTCGTAAAGTCCCCGTTTCCCATCCTCCACTTCCAGTTATTGCCCAAGGTGGAAGGAACATTGATCCGGGCTTCCGATCCCAGTCCCAGATAATCCTGAATAGGAATGACTGCCAGCTTTGCCACGCTTGCCATGGCACAGCGGATGAACTCCCAATGGAAATCCTCCTTACCGTGACCGGCAATATTCAGGTATGCATCGCATAATCTCCTGTCCTCATCCTTCAGGGTGCGATACCAGCCCATCACCGTATCATTGTCATGGGTACCGGTATAGACCACACAATTCTGTGTATAATTATGCGGCAGATAATCGCTTTCCTCACGGGAATCAAAAGCAAACTGCAGTATCTTCATTCCGGGATATCCGGTTCTTCTGACTAATTCTATCACAGATTCCGTCAAAAAGCCAAGGTCTTCTGCAATAATTTCCTTTTCTCCCAGTTTTTCTTTCATCACCCGGAAAATGTCATAACCGGGACCTTTTTCCCAAACGCCGTTCTTTGCCGTGGTCTCCCCGTAAGGAATGGAATAATATTCATCAAATCCTCTGAAATGGTCGATGCGGACCACATCATATCTCTCATAGCAGGCCGCCAGACGTTTCATCCACCATTCATATCCTGTTTCCTTGTGATAATCCCAACGATAGATGGGATTGCCCCAAAGCTGTCCCTCTGCGGCAAAAGCATCCGGCGGACAGCCGGCTACCACTGTAGGATTACAGTCTTCGTCGAGCCGGAAAAGCTCCGGATTGGCCCAGGTATCCGAACTGTCAAAGGCAACATAGATGGGAATATCCCCGATGATCTTGATGCCCTTTTCATTGGCATAACCTTTTAGCTTTTTCCACTGTATCTCAAACAGGTACTGTTGAAACTGATAGCACTCGATCTCCTTGCTGTAGCGGTTGCGGTACGCTTCCATAGCCTCCGGGCGGCGCAGCTTGATCCCGTCCTCCCAAGCCTCCCAGCAGATCCCCCGAAAGCTGTCCTTTACCGCCATATAGAGTGCATAGTCATCCAGCCAGTAGGCATTTTTTTCCACAAACTGCCGAAAGTCCGGATCCTGAGCGATATTGCTGTTTTCATAAGCAGTCCGCAAAAGTTTGAACCGCCCTTTATAGATCTTCTCGTAATCCACAGCTCGTTCATCCGTACCGAAGTCATAAGCTTTGCAGTCTTCTCTGGTTAGGAAACCTCTTGCGATCAGATCCTCCGGATCGATAAAGTAGGGATTGCCCGCAAAAGCAGAAAAAGACTGATAGGGGGAATCCCCATATCCGGTAGGACCTAGTGGCAGGATCTGCCAGTAGGACTGTCCGGCTTCCTGTAAACGGTCTATGAATTGATATGCCTCTTTGGAAAAGCAGCCGATGCCGTAAGGGGAAGGAAGGCTTGCAATCGGCAGTAAGATCCCACTTTCTCTCATAATACTTCCTCTTTCCTAACCTTTTACCGCACCTGCCACAACACCCTCAATGATATATTTCTGACAGGTCAGATAAAAAATGATGATAGGGATAATGGATAACACAAGCAGCGCCATCATAGCACCCATATCCTTTGCGCCGTAGGAACCTACCAGGTACTGCACGGACACCGGAATCGTCTTATAGGGAGTGCTGAGACCGATCACCAGATAAGGAAGCAGATAATCGTTCCAGATCCACATGGCATTTAAGATTGCCACGGTAATGGCAGTCGGCTTTAAGATAGGGAGCACCACCTTAAAAAAGGTCTGCAACGGATTGCAGCCGTCGATCATGGCCGCTTCCTCAATATCCAGCGGAACCGACTTGATAAAGCCGCAGAACATAAAAATGGAAAGTCCGGCACCAAAGCCCAGGTACAGGATCACCATACCCACAGGGTTGTTCAGATGTGTCATATTGGCCAGCTTTGACATGGTGAACATGACCATCTGGAAAGGCACGATCATTGAAAATACAAACAGATAGTAAAGCACCGAAGTGATCTTTGTTTTCACCCTGGTCAGGTAATATGCCGTCATGGAAGTGAACAGCAGGATCGCCAGCACGGAAAATACCGTGATGAAAGCAGACCATCCAAAGGAAGCAAAGAAATTGGTCTTCTCGATGCCATTGATATAATTGGACAGACCGGCAAAAGTTTCCTTTGTGGGAAAAGCGAAGGGATCATTGCTGATGAACAGCTTTCCCTTAAAGGAGTTTAACACCACGAAAAAGATGGGAGTGAGGAAGATCACTACTAATACGCACAATACACAAAAGAGAATGGCGTTTGACAATTTCTTCTTTTTCATTACTGCTCAACCTCCTTTCTTCTGGTAACTGCCAGCTGCGTCAATGCAATGGCAGCCGCAATGATGAAGAACAGCACTGCTTTTGCCTGGCCGACTCCCTCAAAGCCGGTCCTTCCGTAGAAGGTATTGTAAATATCCAGTGCCATCATGGCTGTCTTCTTACTGGGTGCTCCGGCCGTCAGTGCCAGGTTCTGGTCAAAGAGCTTGAAACTGTTGGAAACCGTGAGGAACAAACAGATCGTAATGGAGGGCATGACCATGGGGATCTTGACCCTGGTCAGGATCTGCCATCCGGTAGCCCCGTCGATCTGGGCTGCCTCTATCAGGTCTGTGGGCACATTCTGCAGACCGGCAATGTAAATGATCATCATATAACCGATCATCTGCCAGTTCATCAGAATGACCAGACCCCAAAAACCGTAAGTGGCATTTGCGATCAGCGTAGTCTCATATCTTAACAGGACCGCATTGATCATCTGCTGCCAGATATAACCCAGGATGATCCCACCGATCAGGTTGGGCATGAAAAATACGGTACGGAAAAGATTGGTTCCCTTGATCTTCTTTGTCAGGGCAAGTGCCAGCATAAAAGCAAAAACATTTATGGTAACAATGGAAACCACTGAAAATTTCAAGGTAAACAAAAAGGAATTCAAAAAATCCTTGTCTGCAAATATCTTAATATAGTTGTCAAATCCGATAAACTGGGCATTTGTTATCGTCTTGAATTTGCAAAAGGACAAATAAACGCCCATAACAAAAGGGATGATAAATGCAAACGAAAATGCAATTAACGTAGGTACTACAAAGATTGGGAAATAACGTTTCAATGTCTTTTGCATAAGTCTTCTCCTATTTTTGATTACTTTGGGAACAATCGGGGCAGTGACTCTGCCACTGCCCCTGATTCAGCTTTTGGTAACTGCTTTTATACAGTTGTGGATCGTAAGTTTACTGAGCGATGGCTGCCTTTTCTGCTGCCCATCTTTCTACAACCAGTGCCTTTACATCATCCCAGCTCATGCTTCCTGCAGCGTATTCCAATAAAGCTGCACCGAAGTCATCCTTGAACTGCTGGCTGGGGAAAGAAGTGAAGTTCCATGCTACGGAAGTCTTGGAGCTGTCGCTCATGTAACGAAGTACTTCCTGTGCCAGAGGATCACTGGGCTTCTCATCGTCTGCAAAGGTATTGAAAGGAGCGATAAATCCAAGGTCATTGGTTACTGCTGCCTTACCGGTGTCAGAGCTGAACACCCATTCTACGAATGCGATGGATGCTGCCTGGTCTTCAGGAGATGCCTGGCTGTTGATGCTGAAGAAGTTCTCCGTACCGGTACACAATCCCTGGCTTTCCTCGCCCTTTACACCTGTGTAGATGGGAAGGAACTTAACATCCTCTGCCTTAACAGTATTGCCGTCCACGCCGGAGATCTGCCCCCATGCCCAGTTGCCGTTCTGCACCATTGCAACCTTGCCCAGTGCGAACTCTGCCATGGAATCGTCTACAGCCTTGCTTCCCAGAAGCCCGGGTGCTGTGCAGGAATTGTTGATGTACAGATCAAAAATATTCTTGTAGTTCTCTGCATACTTGAACTCCAGTGCATCTGTATCGGTAATGTTCTTATCCTTATACTCATAGTATACAGGAATGTTTGCAAGATGAGTCTGCCATCTCCAGTCATCGCCTGTCTTTAAAGAGGTAGAAGCGAATACGCCCTCAATGCCAAGCTGATCTTTCTTTGCCTGCATATCTTCTACCACTGCCTTCAGGGTCTCGAAATTGTTGATCTCATCCATGGAAGCTGCCTTGGCGCCATCCAGTGCGAAATATTTTTGCATGATCGCATCGTTGTAAATGATGCCATAGCCCTCTACCACATAAGGGATACCGTATACTCCGCCATCCTCTCCGGTGATTGCCAGGCTCTTGTCTAAAAGCCAGCTGTAAAGATCAGTATCCTTTAAGTCTGCGCAATAATCTTTCCAGTTCTGATAACCGATAGGTCCGTTGATCTGGAACAGGGTAGGTGCTTCTGCATTGGCGATCTCAGACATCAGAGTCTGTTCATAAGTACCCTGTGCAGCGGTAACCACCTTAACAGGCACTCCTGTCTCCTCAGTATACTTTGCAGCCAGGCTTTCCCAAACAGCGGTTACTTCCGGCTTAAAGTTCAGATAGTATACGGAACCTGTTGCATCTGCTCCACCATTATTATCCTTGGAAGCTTCAGCAGCCGGCTTGCTTTCTGCCGGTTTCTGCGTTTCGCCTGTGCTGCCGCAGCCTGTCAGCAAAGATACTGCCATTGCTGCACATAACAATACGCTCGCAAATTTCTTTTTCATAATGCATCTCTCCTTTTCTGATTGGTGTTACCAACTATCCTAACCTTTTCAATAGGTTGCCCCATTATCCGCATACTAAACAGAAAATCTGTCCGGTATCGTTTTCGGTATCGTTATTGGTAACGTTTCCGTTTCTATGCCTTGATGCTATCACATTCCCTTTGTGTTTGCAACTGCTTTCACACTTTTGTTTGTAACTTTGTATATAATGGCAGATTACGCATTCCTGTTTTTGTGCATAAAGCACAAAAACTATTTCCTTTTCTCTTTCTCCCTGCCGAAAACGGATAAAAAAGACAGCTTCCAAAGTAGAAGCTGTCTTTTTCAAAGATCCCTGTTTTGTTTTCTGCTTACAGTTTCCAGATATCTCTGTTATATTCCGCAATGGTACGGTCGGAGGAGAAGAAACCTGCCTTGGCGATATTGACTAACATCATCTTCTTCCACTTCTGCTTATCCTCATAGTCTGCAAAGGCCTGATCCTTCACCCGGATATAATCCTCAAGATCCAACAGGGTCATGAACCAGTCTTTATTCAGTAGCTCCTTGTGCAGACGCTCCAGATTCTCCTTATGGCCTACCGCCAATGCCTGCCTGCCGATAATGAAATCTACTGCCTCCCTGATGACCGGACTCTTTTCATAGTAATCCTTTGATACATAATCCGCCTTGGCATAATGGGCAATGACGGCATCACTCTTTTCACCGAACATATAAATATTGTCATCCCCTACCAACTGATGGATCTCCACATTGGCGCCGTCGCTGGTCCCCAGGGTAACTGCACCGTTTAACATGAACTTCATATTTCCGGTGCCGGATGCTTCCTTGGACGCCAAGGAAATCTGCTCGGAAATGTCACAGGCCGGAATCAGCTTTTCGGCATAGCTGACATTATAGTTTTCCACCATTACCACTTTCATATAGGGACTGACCTCGGGATCATTGTTCACAATCTGGGAAAGTACCAGGATCAGGTGGATGATGTCCTGGGCGATCACATAAGCGGGGGCCGCCTTGGCGCCGAAGATAAAGGTAATAGGTGCGGAGGGCTTCCTGCCACCCTTGATCTCCAGATATTTGTGAATGATATAAAGAGCATTCATCTGCTGTCTCTTATATTCGTGGAGACGCTTGACCTGAATATCAAAGATAGAACCGGGGTCCAGTGTAATACCTTCTTTTTCCCGGATGTAGGAAACCAGTTCTCTCTTCTTTTCCTGTTTGATCTCATAAATCCGGTCCAGTACTGCCTGATCTTCCTTCTTTTCAAGAAGCTTTTCCAGTTCTGCTGCATCCTTCTTGTAGCCCTCACCGATGGTCTGGTCGAGGAATGCCGACAATTCCCGATTACAGGACAGCAGCCATCTGCGGAAGGTAATGCCGTTAGTCTTGTTATTAAACTTCTCAGGATAGAGCTTATAGAAATGATTCAGCTCACTCTCCTTTAAGATATCCGTATGGATAGCCGCCACACCATTGACGCTGTAACCGTAATGGATATCAATGTGGGCCATGTGTACTTTCTTGTCCTTGTCGATGATCTGTACCTTGGGGTCCTTGTACTTTACCGCCACCCTGTCATTTAGTTCCCTGATAATGGGCACCAACTGGGGAACCACCTTCTCAATATAAGCAAGGGGCCATTTTTCCAGTGCCTCTGCCAAAATCGTATGGTTGGTATATGCACAGGTCCTGCTGACCACTTGGATCGCTTCCTCCATGGAAAACCCTTCCTGTTCTGTCAGGATGCGGATCAACTCAGGAATGAACATGGTGGGATGGGTATCATTGATCTGAATGGCCACATGTTCATTCAGCGCATGCAGATCATTTCCCTTCTCCTTCTGCTCCTTAAGGATCAACTGCGCCGCATTGCTCACCATGAAGTATTCCTGATAGATACGCAGGAGATTGCCTGCCTCATCGGAATCATCGGGATATAAGAACAGGGTCAGATTCTTATCTACTGCCGTCTTATCAAAGGTAATGTCTTCCTTTACCAGGCTCTCATCCACAGACCGGATATCAAACAGATGCAATTTATTCACACCATTCTGGTAACCAACAACATCAATGTCATAAAGGACGGAGGTCACCTTCTTATCACCAAAGGCCACCTCAAAGGAAGTGCCTGTTTTGTTCAACCAGGAATAATCCTCGATCCAACTGTTTTTCTCCGCTTTCTGAAGCCTCTCCTCAAATACCTGCCTGAACAGACCAAAGTGATAATTCAGTCCGATGCCGTCTCCGGGAAGCCCCAGCGTGGCAATGGAGTCCAGGAAACAGGCTGCCAGCCTGCCCAGACCGCCGTTACCCAGGGAAGGCTCCGGCTCTTCCTCCTCAATATCCGAAAGATGCTTGCCGTTTTCCTCCAGCACACTGCTCAGTTCCTCATAGAGGCCCAGATTGATCAGATTGTTGGAAAGCAGCTTCCCGATCAGAAATTCCATGGAAATATAATATACCTTCTTGTCACCGGTAATTGCAGGTACCGCAGCCATCTTTTTCTTTACAAGCTGCAACACGCCGTTATAAAGCTGGGCATTGGTACATGCAGCAATATTTTTACCACACATCCTGCCGGTGATCTCATTCAACTCCTGTTCCAGATTCATGTTTACCTCCTGTCACTGTGTCCCGGGCAGAACATACTCCCGCACAGGACGCCTTTTCTATCATCATTTCCTTTTTTTCTTCCTGCTAATACAAAGCTGTCCGATTTTTACGTTTCTTAGGATAACATAAGATGAAGGATTTCGCAAGCCGGACATTTCTTGACACATACTTTATTCTTTTTTATACTAAATACAATAATATGTTCCGGGATATTTTTTGCCCGGATACCACGAACAGGAGATTGCTATGCCCGCCTTTACCAGCGTACAGGAAAAATACATGAAAGAAGCCTTGAAACAGGCAAAAAAGGCACTTGCCCTGGGGGAAGTGCCTATCGGCTGTGTCATCGTATATGAAGGCAGGATCATCGGCAGAGGCTATAACCGCCGCAACACCGACAAAAACACCCTGGCCCATGCAGAAATCACCGCCATCAACAAGGCCAGTAAAAAAATTGGCGACTGGCGCCTGGAGGGTTGTACCCTGTATGTGACCCTGGAGCCCTGCCAGATGTGTGCCGGCGCCATCGTACAGGCACGGATTCCCGAAGTAGTCATGGGCTGCATGAATCCCAAAGCCGGCTGCGGCGGTTCCATCTTAAACATCCTGGAAATGCCACAGTTCAATCATCAGGTCCAGGTTACCCGCGGCATTTTAGAGCGGGAGTGCAGCGATATCCTGAAAGTGTTCTTCACAGGATTAAGAGAGCGGAATAAGCTGGAGAAGGAAGCCCGCCGTAAGGCAGAATCTCTTTCCTACAATCCGAATTCTGCAAACAGTTCCTCCTGAAAGGCCCTGTCACCGGCAGATTGTATCATATCCTGTATGCGACCCTTTTCCACCAAAAGCATGTTCAAAGCATTGACTCTCTGCTGTCCTATTTGTTCTCCGTATTTTTGTCCATCCAGTATCATTTCCTTTAGCGCCCCCGGATAGCCCTTCATATCCATCATATCTTTCAGATCCCTGGGCCCATCCCATGGCTTTATCTCAAAATACAGCACTAAAGTTATGATAGGGATCAAGCGACATTGCATAATGAATATCTGACGGATTCTCCAATCATGACCGGCAAAGATACACCCTTATTATTGTTTTCTATTGGAAATTCCGTCAGAATTGCCTTGAGACAGAGCTTTGCTCTGCAACTTTTATTTGATCACTCTTATTATTCACTTTGAATCTTATTTCTCTTTGAATACCGACTTTGGCTGCTTACAGATCGGGCACACATAGTCATCCGGAAGCTCCTCAAAAGGAATCTCCCCGTCATAAACATAGCCGCAGATTCCGCAGACATACTCTTTCTTTGTCTCCTTGGGGCCGTCTGTAGAAGGAGCCGGTGTTTCCTCAGCAATGTAGGTAGGCGCCGTCTTAGGGCTCTTTCCCTTGATGACATTGTGGTAATAAGCATAGGTCATGGCCGCGTCTTCCTTCAGGATATCCGCATCCACTACTTTGCCCAGAAAGACTGTGTGGGTAGAGGTTTCCATCTTATCGATCACTTCGCATACGATATAGGCGCAGGCATCTGCCACCACAGGCATATAACCCTTCACGGCCTGCTCTACTTCATCGAATTTATTGTTATCCCTGCCGCTCTTGAAACCGAAGGTTCCGATGATACCCGGATCGGAATGCTCCCCCAAAATGGAAATAGCAAATTTCCCGTTTTCCCGGATGCATTGATTGGTGTAATTATCGTGATTGATACTCACCGCAATGGTTGCAGGTTCCGATGTGATCTGCATGGCACTGTTGGCGGTACAGCCCGTGGCTCTTCCCTTATCCCAGGTACTTACCACATAAACTCCATAAGACAACTGACGAAATGCGTTTTTGTTCATAATCCTGATCCCTTCTTTCACTCTGTGGTAAAATAGTAATAATTCCTATTTTTTAATATATCACATTTTACTTCAAAATGAAAGCAGAAATTAAATAAGATCTTTAAATTTTGCTCTCGCATAATCGGCAATAATCTGTGCACACATATCTCTTCCCACTTTGGCACTGTTCAAATACAGAGAATAATTCATAGGGTCCTTCCAGTCTTTTCCCCGTGTGTAGTATTTGTAATAGTCTGCCCTATATTTATTGGTTTCTTTCACCAGCTTTTGCGCCTTGGCCTCTGGCACCTTCATTCGTTCCATAATGGAATGTACACAATCCCTAAAGGGTGCGCCTATAAAAACGCTGATAGTATTCCACCTCCTTATCAACACAGAATCTGCGCATTTTCCCACAATGATACAGGATTCTGTCTTGTAAAGTTCCTCTATGATCTCCGCCTGAATATGGAAAAGATTATCGTCAGAGGTAAAAGTCTTACCTACGGGTTCCACCACATACTCCTTGGGCACTCTGAGAAGCTTTTTTGCCAGAATATTTCCCCGTAGCCTCTCATCCACATTCTCAAATAATTCCTCCTTTAGTCCGCTGTACTCAGATGCCTTTGTCATGATTTCCTTTTCATAGCAGGGGATTCCCAGAAGTTCTCCTGCCTTCACGCCGATTTCTTTTCCTCCGCTGCCAAATTCTCTTGCAATGGTAATCACATAATGTTCCTGCATCTTCTTCTCCTTTTCTCTACTCGCTAAAACAAGGCCTGTCCAATCTGACACCTTTTAGGTATCTGGCCTTAATCTGTCTATAGTCGCCGGCATATATGAATTTTTCCAACCTCTCTTGCAGGTTTAACCTTCCGGTATCCTCATCGCATATTACCAGAGCATCAAAAGAATAGCCCTTCTCAAAACTTCCGGTATTGCCCCAAAATGCTCCACCGCCTTTTGTCGCCAAATATAATGCTTCCGGAATGGTAGCCGGAGATTCTTGTGGGTTGGCAAGATAGCGTAGCTTTGAAACCTCCACAGCGGTCTTCATGACGGTTGCAAGGTTCAATGTATGCCCGCCCGAAATATCACTTCCCAAACCGATCTCCAGTCCGGCATCCTTCAGTTTCCGCAAAGGCATGATCCCACTGCCCAGATCAAGATTTGAACATGGACAATGCGCAACCATAACATGATGTTTCTTCAACAGTCTTATTTCGTCATCCCCGATATAATTGCAATGAGCCATGATGGTCCTGCTCTTTCCTATGATATGATACTTCTCATACACAGCCGCATAAGAAGAAATTTCCGGGAATCGATCTTTTACCAGTTGGATCTCACTAAGGGTTTCGTCCAGATGGGACTGCACCGGAGTCATCGTTTTTTCCGCAAGACGCCCAAGGCGTCCCAACATTTCCTCCGTACAGCCGGGAACAAAGGATGGGCTGAGAATGTAGCGCACATTTTCATACTGTTCCCCCTTTTCCTGTAAAAGCTGCAAGGTGCCCAAATAGGAAGTTTCTGTATCTTCGTTATCGGTAGTAGTGATCTGATAATCCGTATTCCGCTTGCCCACATAAGCCTCAAGCCCACTCTCTGCGATCAGATCCATAAACAGGGCTGTAGAGTCTGTAGAGGCCGTGCACATACTGATAAAATGCAGTGTGCCTACCTCCCAAAGCTCCCGGAGCAGCCTTTTGTAAATACTTTTGGAATATTCCAGGTCGTAAAACTTCTTTTCTGTAGGATAAGTATATTTCTCAAGCCATTCCAACAACTGATGATCATAACCGATCCCAATATTCTCATATTGCCCGGCATGGAGGTGCACGTCACAAAAGGAAGGAATGACAACAGCATCTCCAAAGTCCGTCATTTCACCGTTCCACCCGTCAGGCAGCTCTGTCCTCCTATCCCGGATTACTCCGTCCTCCGCAATAAGATAGCCGGAAAATTTTTCCAAGATCCCATACTCCGGTGTATCTATGTAATTTCCTCTGAATGCCTGTAACCTGCTCAACTTTCCTGCTCCTTTTGAATATGCTTAAGATATAAGATCAATGCGATGGTGGTACAAAAATCGGCCAGCGGCTGTGTATAAAAGATCCCGTTAAGCCCAAACACCACTGACAATAACAGAATCAAAGGAATATAAAAGATCCCCTGTCTTGCAATGCTGAACACCAGCCCTGCCTTCGGCCTGTGTATACAGAGCAGATACACGCTGCCTACCGATTGAAAGCCATAAGTGACCAACAGAATGCTGCCGCAGAAAAGTGCTTTTCTTCCCAAGGCAATGACCTCCTGCTCCGTCGAAAAAGCTCCTGCAATGCTTCCGGCAAAGATCATCTGACAAACAGCCACACATCCACAGATTCCTGTAGTCCAACCAATAGCAAGCTTGGTGATCTCCCGCAGCCTTCCGCCCCTGCCTGCGCCAAAATTATAGGAAGCCAGATTCTGATAGCCCCTGGCAAAACCGGTAATTCCCAGCACGGAAAGATTCAACATCCTATTAGCTATGGCCAGTGCCGCCAACCCATTGACGCCAAAGGGCTTTGCCAGTATATTGGCAATCCCGCTGGAAAGGCATTGGAACAAGTTCACACAGAAAACCGGAATCCCGACCGACAGCACGGGCTTCACAAATTCCGCCCGATAAGAAATCTTTCTGAAAGATATCCTCAACGCACTTCTCTTACCCAGATAGAAGCAAGCCAGCACCAAGAAGGAGACAAACTGTGAAAGCGCATTGACGCATGCTGCTCCTATAATGCCCCCCTTTAAAGTAAAGATAGCAATGGGATCTGCCACAATACTGACCCCTGCCCCGATCAGCATTGAAAAGGTACTGAGATACACCTGTCCTTCTGCCCTCACCAGATTCATCATGCATACACTCAATAGTTGAAATATGAACCCAAGGAACACAACTCTGGCATAAGGAAGCGCATAAGGAAGAATTTCCTCCGTCGCACCTATCAACGACAAGATGTTTTTTAAAAACGGATGGAACAACTGTAATGCGATCCCCAAAAGCAGACTGGTAAACAGTGCAGTGGCAAGTACGGTTTCCGCCTCTTGCCGCTTCTTCTTGCCCAAGAGTTCCGATATGTATACCGCAGCTCCGTTTCCGATCAGCAGTCCCAGTCCCGATATGAGAGTCACAATAGGATACATGATGGAAACCGCATCCATAGCCTCCGTGCTGAGCCTTGCGACATATAATCCATCTATAAGATTGTAGATTCCTGTAGAGAGCATTCCCACTACAGTCGGGAGACCAAAGGCCAAAAGTGCCTTCTTTTCCGACACATTCTCCATCATTTTGATATTATCACCCATAAAGATCATTCTCTCTTATTCTTTTTCGTATGGAATCGCCAATGCGGCAGGTGCCTTTGCCTTTCCTGTCATAAATACATATACCACGATAGTGATGATGTATGGAAGCATCATGACCATCTGATAAGGCACCTCCGGATAACAGGTCTGAAAAGTGTAGGTAAATGCCTCCACCATGCCAAACAAAAGAGCAGTCAACACACTGAGGCTTGGTTTCCAACCACCCACAATGACAACTGCCAACGCAATAAAGCCACGTCCGCCACTCATATTTTGTGAAAACAGTCCCAATTGGAAAAGTGGCATGAAGGAACCGCCGATTGCAGCCAATACACCACAGATCATCATTCCTGTCAGTTTGGTCCGAATTACCGATATCCCCTGACTGTCCGCAGCTTTTGGGTTTTCCCCCACAGTCCGAAGGTACAGCCCCAGTCTGGTTTTCTTCATCAGGAACCAGGTAACAAAGATCATGACATACAGCAAATAGACAAATATGTTCTGATCAAAAAAAATCTCTCCCACGAAAGGAATCCTGCTCAACCCCGGAATGGCGAAGTTGGAAAAAGTAGGGATATTGCTTACATGCTTTAATAAGATTCCGTTTAGGAATGTAGTGATGCCGGCAGCTAGAATGTTGATCGCAGTTCCTGCAACCACCTGATTGGCAGACAGAAATACAGTCACCAAAGAATGGATCAGTGCCATGACAATTCCCGAAACTGCTGCCAGCAAAAGTCCGCCCCATGGAGAGTTGGTATAGTAAGAGCCCACGGCTCCGAAGAAAGCCCCCGTTAACACCATGCCTTCCAGGCCGATATTTACCGTTCCTGATTTCTCCGCATATACTTCACCAAGTGCTGCCGTTCCCGTAGTCACGGACAAGCGGATGGCCGAGTGCCAGAATGCCACCGAAAGGATGCTTTGTGCCAACAATTCACTCATGCTGTTTTTTCCTCCTTTCTAATACGCCTTTCATCACCCTGTTTAGTTTCTTTGAGGTTCCTATCAGTATCAGGAGGATGATAAGTCCCTGGATAATTCCGGATACGGAGCTTGATACATTGGTGATACGTGCCACATTCTCCGCACCACATTGCAGGGAGGAAAAGAAAAAGGAGGAAAAAATCGTTCCTATGGGATTGGAGTTTGCCAAAAATGCCACTGCAACTCCGTCAAAACCGTAGCCGTTTGCAAAGGTATCACTAACCCTGAACTGGGAGCCCAACAATTCTACGGTTCCCGCCATACCTGCAAGGCCTCCGCTAAGAGCCATTGCTTTTACCACGGATCGATTCACATTAATTCCCACAAAGGAAGCAGCCTCCGCATTTTTTCCGCTGGCTCTCAGCTCATAACCCGAAGCAGTATAGCGCAGATACCAGAAGATCGCCACCGCAATAGCCAATGCGATAAGAATTCCGATGTTCACTCTTGTTCCAAACAATGATGCCAGCTTTAAACGGTCCGGCACTTCAGGTGTCCAAGGATACGGGTAATTGCTTTCTGTATCCTTCAGCACCCCGTTTACCAGAAAACTCACAAACCAGGTCGCAATATAATTTAGCATGATCGTTGTGATCATTTCACTCATACCTTTATAAGCTTTCAGCAAACCTGCTATCATTCCCCATACCGCCCCGAAGAGGAACCCCATCAGAAAACACAGGAGGATATGGAGCATGGTTGGTATATTGTCCAAATATAAAGCTGCCAGCGCACTCCCCAATGCCCCCATGAGCAGTTGCCCGTCCCCTCCTATATTCACAAGATTGCATTTGAAGGCGATGCCTACGCCCAGTCCCACCAGCAGCAACGTTGCCATTTTGGATATAGTGATTCCACGCAGGACATTGCTTCCATACGCCCCCTTTACAAGCTGGATATAGATCTTAATAGGATTTTCCCCGGATATTGCAATAAATACAGAGCCTAAAAGGAGCGCTGTCAATATTGCTGCAACAATAATAAATATCGCTATCACTCTTTCGCTTCCGGTTTTATTCCTGCCATCAATCTTCCTATTTCCCATATTTGATCACCCGTCGCTTCCGTGCTGCCAATCATGTTGCCGTCAAAGATGACCTCCACCCTGTCGCTTAATGTCAGGATCTCATCCAACTCCGTCGATATCAACAAAACAGCACTGCCTTGTTTTTTTAGTTCAAAAATCTTCTGGTAAATGTACTCTGATGCTCCTACATCCATCCCTCTGGTAGGATTGACAATGATCAGCAGCTTGGGGGAGAAGCACAACTCCCTTGCAAGGATCACCTTCTGCTGGTTTCCTCCGGACAAGGCATCCACCGCCTCTCTTGCATCCATAACCTTGATTCCGAATCTTTTAATCATTTCATGGGAAAATTCCATCATCTTCCCGGGATTCAGCATGCCTCCTTTGGAATAGGGCCGCTGCATATAGGATTCACTGTTCAGATTCTCGTTTACGGAAAATCCCATGATCAGCCCTGTCTTCTGACGGTCCTCCGGGACCCGTCCGATACCGATGTTCCTGCGTTGTCTGGCCGAATAGAAAGTAATGTCCTCCTCTTCAAAGTAGACATGTCCTTCCTCAGGTTTACGAACACCGAACAGGCAGTCTGCCAATTCCTTCTGTCCGTTACCTTCCACGCCGGCCACTCCTACGATCTCGCCCTCTGCGATCTCAAGATTCAACTTTTTTACCTTTCGGGTTCCAAAGTCATCTTTCACAGTCAGGTTTTCTATTTTTAACAACCGCTTTCCCTTTTCAGCCACCGCCTTTTCCAATTTCATGTTGACTTCACGCCCAACCATCAATCGGGCAAGTTCATTGGTATCAGTAGATGAGATGGCAAGGGTCTGGATCAGCCGCCCATCACGCAAAATGGATACACTGTCACATATTTCCATGATCTCATTCAGTTTGTGGCTGATCAGGATAATGGAACAGCCCTGCTCCTTCAATGTCCGCAATACCTCCAGAAGATTTTTTATCTCCTGTGGCGTCAAAACCGCAGTGGGCTCATCCAGGATCAATAATTCCGTTCCGTTATATAAGGCTCTGACAATTTCGGCTCTCTGTTTAAATCCGATGGATAGGTCTCCTACTTTTAGGTTCAGTGGGACGGAAAGTCCCACTGAATCCATTAGTCTTGTCACTTTTTCTTTGATCTTCCTGTAATCCGGAACCGCTCCGATATGGGAGATGCCCAAGGTGATATTTTCCAATACCGTCAATTCATCTGCCAGCATGAAGTGCTGATGCACCATGGAAATCCCGCATTTTCTGGCCTCTGAGGGATTATGAAAATCTACTTTCTTCCCTTTCCAGAAGATTTCTCCCTCCGTGGGCTTAGACAGTCCGCAGATCATCTTGACCAAAGTGGTCTTACCGGCACCATTTTCACCAAGCAGTGCCCGTATTTCACCTTTTTCCATTTGAAGGCTTATCTTGTCATTTGCATACATTGTTCCATACTGTTTGGAAATGTCCTTTAGCTCTAACAGTTTCATATACTTGTCCCTTCAGATAGATCATTCCTCAAATGTTATCTTTCCTGCGATGATATCTTCTTTTGCCTTTGCCACAGCTTCCTTGGCTTCCTCGCTGATACCCTCTCCCACCATGCATAGGTCGATAACCTCTGTTTCAAGGCCGTACACATGGACATCACACTTGAAGGTCCCCTCTTTAATAGCCTGGATCGCAAGATAATCCATTCGCCCGTAATCCACCTTTGTATATGCGATAACTGATTCGGGGGCCAGATCTACTTTGCCTGCACCGTTAGCCACCGCATAAGTTCCGCTGTCCTTGCAGCCGTTGATGATACCTACGCCTGCAGCGTCTGCATTTTCATAGATAAAATCCACCCCTGAATTGATCAGAGCTGCTGCCGCTTCACTTCCCAGACTCACATCGTCAAAGGAACCTAAGTAGATAGGATCGGCAGACAGATTGGGATTGACGGACTGAGCTCCCAGGGAAAAACTATTCATCTCTTTTACGATATCAGGGAAATCAAATCCTGCCACACAACCGATCTTGTTGCTCTTGGTCATAAAGGCTGACAACACACCTGCCAGATAGGCATTCTCATAGGTGCTTGCCTTTAAAGACGCATAATTGTCTCCATATACGGTTCCTGTATGAATGATAAAGAGACTGTCCGGATAATCCGGGGCTACCTTTTGGATGATATCGCTGTATTCCCCGCCATGTCCGATGATCACATCATATCCCGCATCTCCATAAGCACGGAGCGTCTTTTCCTCATCGGCAGTTGCCGTATTTTCAGAATATGCTACCTCACATCCCAATTCTTTTTCAATCTTCATCAATCCCTCATACGCATTCTGGTTAAAAGACTGATCATCTGCAGAACCGGACAATACCAGTGCCACCTTGAGGCTTTCCTCAGAAGCCTTTTGGGCACTTTCGTCTTTGGTGGAGCTGTTACCGCATCCGCATAACAGAGCGACTGTTAACATACCTGTTACCAATAAGCTGACTAGTTTACTTCTTTTTCTCATAATTTTTCTCCTCCTGCATGTTTTTATAGTTAAAAATTTTAACTAACAATGTTCTTTAAGATTTCCAGGGATTCCGGAAGTCCTAATGGCACGGCGACAGATTTTCCTGTTTTTTCCCTGATCTCTTCCAATTCTTTCATAGTTGGTACAAGCCTTACCAAACCTTTTTTATAATCATTGGCTCCGATCAGTTTCAACCTTTCATTGCCTGCCAGCACATTCTGCCGAAGCCCCGATTCTTTCTTTTCTTCCCTGCTGGTAAGAAAACTGCGATGGGTCATCTTCGGTGCAACATAAGCAACAATTTGGTCATAACGATCAGCAATTCTGGAGAGCTCCTCATAAATGATCTTGGACAAACTGTTATGCACCTGCGCATAAGCTTTCTTCTCATTGACCCCCCACTTGTATTTTCCGTTTACCAGAACAGCGGTACAATCATCTCTCCAGGGAGAAGCAGCAGTTCCTCTGTGTTCAAAGAGTCCCGGATCATCGTAGCGTGCCGACACAGACTGCTTTCCTCCGTAGTAGTACACATACTCGTAAGGAACTACGCCCATAGGCTCTGAAACCACCATCCTGTGAATGTAATGACTACCCTTTTTTAAAAGAGAATTATTCAATACTTCTTCCGGATATCCTTGTGGAAGGGATTTCACCAATTCCGAAGGATAATCTCCTTTCCCTATAGGTCTGTACCCGTCTTCTAACAACATCTTATTAACACAAAGGTGCTCTGCGCTGATGGGATACGGCTTGTGCTTTGCGCAGGGAAGAATCAGAAGTGTTACCTTTCCCTTAGGAAGCTCTGGCTCGTAAGTAGAGAGCAATTCCTCCTGGAACGCAACCACTTCCGGATTCTGTAACGCATCTATATTTTCCTGTGGAGAATAATAAGTCAGAGTTTCATCCACTTGAAACGGATACGCCGGTTTTGTTTTTGAAATTTCTACCATTTCTTCTCTTGTCATCTTTTTTCCTCCTCAATAAAAAAACGTCATCCTTTTAGAATGACGTCTTTGTCTACTTTAAAATGTTTGCATTGTTTCTTCTATTTTACGGTACAGATCCCTGATGCCATCCGGCGTGGAATCAATGGATGCGATAGGGGCCAAAAGAACAATGGCAAATCCCTCCATTCCCTCATAAGGCGGTGGTACTGCAATCGCAAATGTATGCGGAGCCCACTCTTGTTTAGCCGTGGCATATCCTACCATCCTTACATCTCTGATTTCCTTTCGAAAAGCATCCGGGTCACAGATAGAATATTCCGTGCATCTTTCAAACTGCATGGTGCTGATAAAATCTATTGCCTCACCATCCGGCATTTTTGACAGGATCAACTTCCCAGCCGCAGAAGTGTTCAAAGATAGGCTGGTCCCTACTTCAGATTTGATCTGAATGACGGAGCTGCTGTGTAAATACTCCACAACAACTACTTTGTTTTGCGAAAGAGTACATAACTGCACACCCAGATTGAAGCGGTCCCGCAACTTTGACATAATTGGAAGAAGTGCTTCCTTCACAACATCATTGGCTTTGAATCTGCGCCCGACATAAGCAGCCTGTGGGCCAATCTCATAACTTCCGTCCGGCCTCTTGAATAAAAAACGCTGATGCTCCAAGGTTTCCAAAAAACGAAAGGAAGCAGTTTTACTGTAGTTCAATGCCCTACTGACCTCTGTGACTCCTATAGGTCTGTCAGCTTCTGCCACATACTTTAATACAGTTAATGCCTTCTCAACTGTCTGTAAATAGTTATCATCCATATCCTACATTCGTTCCTATATTCGGAACACTGTTCCCCTTTTTGCTTTTTTGTATAATAGCATAAGTATTCTTCTATGTCAACACCATTTTTTCAAATTTCCTGCAGCAAAAAATCGGAAGGAAAACCTTGCCCGTTGGCAAGGCTCCCTTCCGAAATCCTTTTGTTCCTTGTAAAACATATTGAAAACTTTGATCAGGTTATTTCGTCCACTTGTCAAATTCTTCGTCCGTACATTTCACGAAATGTGTGCCTGCTACCAGATGTTCCGTGCCCTTGTTGTAGTCGATGCCGGAAGTCTTGTAGTCATAAGCCAGCGCGATACGGTTCTTTTCTACCACAGGGTTGGGCGCCGGAATCGCAGAAAGCAGACTCCTGGTATACGGATGGATGGGATTGGCAAAGATCTCCTCCGTAGTGCCGGTCTCCAACAGGTGTCCAAGATGCAATACTCCAATACGGTCAGAGATATATTTTACCATGGACAGATCATGGGCGATGAACAAGTACGCTGTACCGGTCTCCTCCTGGATATCCTTCATCAGGTTTACTACCTGTGCCTGAATGGACACATCCAGTGCGGAAATACACTCATCCGCAATGATAAGCCTGGGATTCATGATCAACGCCCGGGCAATGCCCACACGCTGCCTCTGTCCGCCGGAGAACTGGTGGGGATAACGGGTGGCATGCTCCGGAGCAAGCCCTACCTTCTCAAGGATCGCCTTGATCTTCTCCTCACGCTCTGCATTGTTCTTGTAAGCATGATGGATATCCAGCCCTTCCCCGATGATATCGCCGATCTTCTTTCTGGGATTTAAAGATGCCATAGGGTCCTGGAAGATCATCTGCATCTGGGTCCTAAGGGCATTGTTCTTCTCCTTGCTTAACTTTCCGCTGATGTCCACGCCGTTAAACACGATCTTGCCGGCAGTGGGATCGTACAGCCGGATCACGCTTCTTCCAATGGTGGACTTACCGGAACCGGATTCTCCTACCAACCCGTAGGTCTCACCGGGATAAATCTTGAAAGATACATTTTCCACAGCTTTCACTGTGTAACTGCTGCTTACTTTAAAGTACTGTTTCAGACCTTCCACCGTAAGAATAGGTGCTGCATTATAATCCACTGCCATAGTTCTCAGCCTCCTTCTTCATACGATCAAGCCTTGCACGAAGCTCCTCCGGCATCTCCACCTTGGGTGCCCTTTCATCCAACAGCCAGGTCGCCGCATAGTGAGTATCTGTCACCTTAAACATCGGCGGATCTACCTTGTCATCCACCTCCAGTGCATAGCGGTTACGGGGTGAAAATGCATCTCCGACCTTTTCATGCAGCAGATTCGGAGGGGAGCCGGGAATGGTGTAAAGCCGCTCATCATCCGTGTCCAGATCGGGCATTGCGGAAAGCAGGCCCCAGGTATACGGATGGCGGGGATCGTAAAAGATCTCATTGATGGTTCCCTTTTCCACGATCTTTCCGGCATACATAACATTTACATAGTCAGCCACCTTGGCAACCACCCCAAGATCATGGGTGATATAGATAACAGAGATACCTCTCTCCTTCTGTACCCTGCGGATCAGTTCAATGATCTTGGCCTGGATGGTCACATCCAAAGCAGTGGTAGGCTCGTCGCAGATCAAAAGATCCGGATTGCATGCCAGTGCGATCGCAATGACTACACGCTGGCGCATACCGCCGGAAAGCTGGTGCGGATAGTTTTTCATTCTCTTCTCCGCATCCTCGATGCCAACCTCCTTTAAGAGGGAAACCGCCTTGTCCCAGGCTTCCTTCTTGGGGGTCTTAAAGTGCCAGATCATGCCCTCCATGATCTGTTTGCCGATGGTCATGGTAGGGTCCAGACTGGTCATAGGGTCCTGGAATACCATAGCGATACGCTTGCCGTTGATATGCTTACGAATCCACTTCTTATCCTTTTTCAAAATATCTACGGTCTCAGGCGAACCGTCTGCATGGTGATAGGAAAACTCGATGCTTCCGCCTGTCACAGTGGCATTGGATGCAAGGATGCCCATTGCCGCCTTCATGGTGACGGATTTGCCGGAGCCGGACTCCCCTACGATAGCCACGGTCTCTCCCTTGTATAAGTCGATATTCACACCTCTGATCGCATGGACGGGTCCTGCTGTAGTGCGAAAGGTGATATCAAGGTCTCTGACCTGAAGGATCTTTTCTTTTTCTTCTGACATCTTTCTTACTCCTTTCGCTTACATTTCTTTCATCTTGGGGTCAAGCGCTTCACGCAGTCCGTCAGCCACCAGGTTGAAGCTGAGCATCAAAAGTGCCATTACCACGATAGGCGGCACGATCTGATAAGGATGGGTGGTAAAGCTGTTGAAGCCTTCTGAGATCAGGGACCCCAGGGAACACTGGGGAACCGGGATGCCCAGACCTACGAAACTTAAGAAAGCCTCCGTAAAGATTGCCGTAGGAATGGAGAACATTACCTGGGTAATGATGGGTCCGATGATATTGGGCAGCACTTCCTTGAAAATGATAAAGAAGTGGCCTGCGCCCAAGGTCCTGGATGCCAGGACAAATTCCTGCTCTTTTAACTTCAGCATCTCTGCGCGGGCGATACGGCTCATGCCCACCCACTCTGTCAACATCAACGCAAAAATAATGGTAAGCATACCCGGTTCCAGGATCAACAGTAACAGCGTTACGATCACCAGCCTGGGGATACCGTTGGCGATCTCCAGGATTCGCTGCATGATCATATCTGTCTTGCCGCCAAAATATCCGGAGATCAGACCATAGCTCATACCGATTACCATATCAATGACGGCAGCCGCTACTGCAATGATCAAAGATACTCTGGCGCCTGACCAGGTACGGGTCCAGATATCACGTCCGAATTTGTCGCTTCCGAACCAATATTCCACATCATCCAGACCGAATTCTTTATAATAGTTAATGGTCTTTGTACCGGTGGTGGTATTCATTTTCTCATCACCGTTAAAAATACCGAATTTTTCCAACACTTTGATCCTGGGTGCAAAATTCTTCTGGTCAAGATTCTGACCGGAATAGGTATACTCATTCATGTCAGGACCGATAACGGCCATGACCGTGATCAGCACGATCAGGAACAATCCGATCACAGCACTGGCTTTTCTGAAATAACGGATGAATACATCCTTCCAAAAGCTCTGTGCGGCATAGTTTTCATCAATCGCAATGGCACTGGCATTATCCTTTAACTTGAAATCATCGTCGACCGGAGTATAAGCTGCCACTGCTTCCATGGGGTTTGCAGTCTTACTTTTGCTCATCCTATCAGTCTCCCTTCTTTGCAAGCCGGATCCTGGGGTCGATGATACCGTACAGGATATCTACCACCAGCATGATACCGATGTACATTGCAGAATAAATAAAGCTTAACGAAATTACCACATTGTAGTCATTTGACTGGATCGCATTTACTAAAAGGCTTCCCACACCGGGAATGGCAAAGATCTTCTCCACCACCAAAGAACCTGTCATCAGGTCCACGATCAGGGGAGCCAAAACGGTAATAATAGGGATCAGGGCATTTCGGAGCGCATGTCTGAAGATCAATGCAGGCCCGGAAATTCCCTTACTCTCCGCAAGCAGCATATAATCGCTTCCCAACACCTCCAGCATCTCGCTTCTGGTAAATCTTGCTATAGATGCCATGGTGAACATGGAAAGAGATACGCTTGGGAGTATGCTGGAACCAAAGATATCCTTTTGCGAGAACAGCATGGGGAACCAGCCTAACTTAAAACCAAAGGTATAGCTTAGAGCCAATGCAAACACATATGACGGCACCGATACGCCGATGACCGAAATGACGGTGGCCAGGGAATCTATGATAGTATCATGCTTTAGCGCCGCAACCAGCCCCAACAAAAGCCCCGCCAGCGCACCGATGGCTACCGCACAGCCTCCGATCCTGATAGAAATGGGAAGTCTGGTCTGGATCAGCTGTGAGATGGGGGTGTTCTTGGAGATCTTGTAGCTCACACCCAGGTCGCCCTGCAGCATATTACCCACATATTTAAAGAATTGTACGACAATCGGCTGGTCCAATCCATATTTCGCATAAAGCGCCTGAACCTGGTCTTCATTCAACTTTTCATCGTTAAACGGCGAGCCCGGCATGAGCTGCATCAGTACAAATAAAACCAGCAGAATCGCCAAAAGTGTAAAGACGGATGTCAGTATTCGTTTGAATATATATTTCTTCACCTTTTGTCTCCTCGCTTTTTAATGATACAGCCGCACCAAAGTTGCCCTTAGTGCGGCTGCAAACAATTTACTTCAGTCCAACTTGATCATTACTCTGCTTTTACAGCATCCTTGTATACACGGTTAAGTGCTACAGGGTGGAACTGCATGCCGGTAACCTTGGAAGACAACATCTCTGCATTGCACTGTGTATAGAGAGGGAAGATAACTGCCTCATCCATTACGAGCTTTTCTGCATCATACAGTCTGGTCCAACGACCTTCTGCATCTGTGCAAAGAGCACCGGTAGTACACTCAGCGATGATTGCGTCATACTCAGCATTGCTCCAGAAACCATAGTTGTTGGAGTTGTTGGTGATCCACATTCCAAGATAGGTCATAGGATCTGCATAGTCAGGTCCCCAACGGGTAAGAGCTACCTCAAAGTCACCGTTCTGCATATCTTCTACTCTCTGCTTCTTGGGCTCCACAACAAGGTTTACGGTCAGTCCGGGAAGAGTGGTCTCCCACTGCTCCTTCAGAACCTGTGCAACCTTCTGAGGTGCATCGTCTGCATCTACTATCATGTCCAAAGTGATCTCGGTAATACCAAGCTCGCTCAAACCGGTGGACCAATATTCAGCAGCCTTTGCAGCATCATAAGCACATACATCGGAGAACTTGGTCTGGTCTGCGGAGAAATCAGATCCGTCAGGACCGGTTGCGAACTGAGGAGGAACTGCAGTGTAGGTAGGTGCGGAACCATCCTTTAACACATCCTCACAGATAGCATCACGATTGATAGCCATGGTCATAGCCATACGGATA
This sequence comes from Lachnospiraceae bacterium, assembly GCA_017621075.1. GTDB lineage: Bacteria > Bacillota > Clostridia > Lachnospirales > Lachnospiraceae > Acetatifactor. The sequence continues at coordinate 5,064 of JAGATV010000022.1, read as the reverse complement.
TTCTGGTTTGCAAGTTCAGGAACTCCTGCGATGTTAGGGCTCACATACCACAGATAACCTGCACCGATCGCCATGAACTCAGGATCATCCTTAACCTGGTCAACCTGCTCGCCGTTTACCAGAGTGGTATCCAGGGCGCCTGTCTGATAGCTCATCAGTGCCTGCTGGGAATCCTGGATAACCTGATAATTCAGTCCGGAAAGCTTTACTCTGTCTGCATCATAGTAATTCTCGTTCTTGGTCAGGTGGAAAGCAGTTGCTGCGGGCTCATAAGAATCCAGAACAAATGCACCGTTGGAAAGAACAGTCTCAGGACTGGTTCCGAAGGTATCACCACAAGAATTGAAGAACTCTTCATTTACAGGATAGTAGGTAGGGAAGTACAATAAGGACAGGAAGTAGCTTACGGGAACATTCAGTTCAACCTGTAAGGTCTTCTCGTCAATGGCAGTTGCGCCAAGTTCGCTCTTGTCCTTCTCACCTGCAATGATCTCTGCTGCATTCTTGATCTGTCCGATATCGCTCATCATGTAAGAATACTCGGAAGCTACAGCGGGATCTACAGCTCTCTGCCAAGCAAACACGAAGTCTGCTGCGGTAACGGGAGTGCCGTTGCTCCAGTTGGCATCGTCACGAAGATAGAAGGTATAGGTCAGTCCGTCTTCGGAGAGCTCATAATGGTCACAGATAGCATTTACAGCCTTACCGTCTGCATCCATCTGCATAAGTCCGTCAGTGTAGTTTGCAATGACTTCAAAAGAAGTACCGTCTGTTGCCTGCTGAGGGTCCAGTGATTCCACAGGAGTCTCAAGCATTACGTTCAGGTCAGAAGCAGCAGTTGCTTCTGTACCGGCTGATGTGTTGGAAGCTGCAGCGGTATTATTGTTTGCAGGAGCAGAAGCGTTATCGCCGCATCCTACAAGACCGAATACCATTGCGGAAGCCAACACAAGAGCAACCAAAGCTTTGGTCTTTTTCATAATAGTTTCCTCCTTGTTTGACTAAATAACGCAAAGCGCCTGTATTATTGTATACCGCCTCTTTGCGTCGGAGTATAGTTTATCACATCATCCCATTAAAATCAACCCTTATTTCGGCTTTTTTTGCCGACTTTGACTTTAACTGTTGACAAAAATCCGGAAACCCGATAAACTTATAAGGCCGTACATTGTCCGGGATTTCCCTTATCTGTGACGATGAAACTCGGTCTTGCGCAATGAGAATCTACGAACCGTGTCAGGTTGGGAACAAAGCAGCACTAAGTAGAACCTTTCATGTGCCGCAAGGGCGCTGGGTGGAGTCATAGGTAAGGCCCGGCAGTGTGCGGTTTTCAATTTGTGATAGGAATTGACATTACCAAACGTAAATCCGGAGATGAGAAGTATGCTGGAAGATTGTGTATTGTGTCCCAGAAAATGCCATGTGAACCGTCTGGAAGGCCAACTGGGCTATTGTGGGCAGGGCAGCGAAGTCGTGGCCGCCAGGGCCGCCCTGCACTTTTGGGAAGAACCCTGTATCTCTGGCAGGAACGGCTCCGGCACAGTGTTTTTTTCAGGATGTAACTTAAGGTGCGTGTTCTGTCAGAATGATCATATCGCCCGGGGGAAAGCAGGTGCCGTGCTGCCGCCCGGCAGACTGTCCGAAATCTTTTTGGAATTGCAGGAAAAGGGAGCCCACAACATCAATCTGGTAACTGCCACCCATTTCCTTCCGCAGGTTGTAGAAAGTCTTGTCCATGCCAAAAAACAGGGACTTAACATTCCGGTGGTATACAATACCTCCGGTTATGAGGAAGTATCTTCCCTGAAAATGCTTAAGGGCCTTGTGGACATTTACCTTCCGGATCTCAAATACTGTTCCCCCGCGCTTAGTCTTCGCTGCTCTAACGCCCCGGACTATTTTGAGAAAGCCTCCGCTGCTCTGGCGGAAATGTTCCGGCAGACAGGGCCCCCGGTGCTTGACGAATCCACCGGACTCATGAAACGCGGGATGATCGTGCGCCATCTGGTACTGCCCGGCAATACCAAAGACTCTAAAAAAGTCCTGCGCTATCTGCATGAGACTTATGGAAATGACATATATGTCAGCATTATGAACCAATATACTCCCATGCCCCGGGCTGCCCATATTCCGGAGCTTTCCAGGCGTGTCACTGCCGAAGAATATGAGCGCATCCTTGCTTTTGCCGAACAGATCGGTATCGGGAAAGGCTTCGTACAGGAAGGGGAAACCGCCGACGAAAGCTTTATTCCGGAATTTGACTTAGAAGGCATCTAGAGCTCTACCCGCATCATATAATACCCGTAATCTCCCTGCCCGGCGGGTTCGCTCCTGCATTCAAAGCTCTCAAATCCGAACATGACAGCAACCTGCTTTTCTTTCTCATAATAATTTCCCGGCACTCCCACATAGTAGCGGACCTGCCCCTTCTTTTCCGTTCTTCCCAGCAAAAGGTGCTCATAATTGTGATACCCATGCAAAAGAAAGCTGTTATTTACCAACCTGTAGTAAGCAGAGGGAAAAATCACAAAGTCGGATGGCCCAAGCGCCAGATATTCCCGTTCATCCTCAAAGGGATAAACATGGGGATAGATTTCCGAAAGCTGGCTCCACTTATCCTCCAGGGGAAAGCAGGGCGCCTTGGCAGGCAGTTCCGGTTCCGGGGCAGACGACACCACAGCCTCCGATTCAAAATCCCTGCCCGGCGTTTCCCCCGTGACATCCTCTAAGTTGTCTGCCGCCTGCAATTCGGGTGCTTCCTGCACCCTCCGCTCAGTCCCCGAAGGAGTGTCTTTCTCTTTCCACCTGCACTTAAGCTCCCGACCTGCGGCAATGGGTATCCTGATCTCATCTATCTCATGGTAGGAGATCCTGTCTGTTCCCAGATATCTGCTGTCCAGAGCAAGCTCCCCTGTGGAGCCCTTTCCCTCCGAAATCTGTATCCGGCAAAGTTCACACTCCTTTTCCCCGTACACTAACAGCACCGGTTTTTCAAAATGATCTGTGCCGTGCAATCCTCTGACCTGGATGATGATATGGCAGGAACGGTCTCTGACTTCAGCCCGGACAAATCCTGCCCCCCGTACTCTTTCCCCGTCTACGATATGATCCAAATACTTTATTTTTCTGTCAAAATCCATAAAAAATCCCCCAAATTCCTATTTCATCTATGAAACAGTATATTCGGGGGGTTGTCTTTAATATTCCAGGCTGTCCAGATATTTCATATAATTGACTACCATCAAGGCAATCTTGAAGGTCAGCGCATCATCAAAGCTGCGCAGGTCGAGCCCGGTATTCTTCTGAATCTTTTCAATGCGGTACACTAAGGTATTCCGATGCACAAAAAGCTGTCTGGAAGTCTCCGACACATTGAGATTGTTTTCAAAAAATTTGTTCAGGGTAGTAAGGGTCTCTTCATCCAGATCTGTGGGAACATGATCGCCAAAGATCTCTTCCACGAAAATCCTGCACAGATTCACGGGAAGCTGATAGATCAGCCGTCCGATGCCCAGCGTACTATATGCCACCACACTCTTCTCCGCATAGAAGATCTTCCCCACATCCAGGGCCATCTTGGCTTCTTTGTAGGATTTGGAGACATCCTTAAGCTCCTGTACTACCGTGCCGTAAGCCACCCGCACCTTGATCATCGCCTCGGTATTCAGGATCGCCACAATGGTGTCTGCTACGGACCGCAGATTCTCCGCAGACTGATCCTCCGCCAGAGACTTTACCAGGATCACACTGCTTTCATCCACCGCCGTGACATAATCCCCGGCCTGGGCAGAGAACATCCCCTTTAACACCTCCTGCACGATACTATCCTTCTCCAGCTTGGTCTCGATCAGAAATACCGATCTGGGCAGAGTGGTCTCAATATGAAGCTTCTTGGCCCTGTTGTAGATATCCACCAACAGCATATTATCCAACAACAGATTCTGGAAGAAATTATTCCTGTCGAACCGCTCCTTGTATGCGATCACCAGATTCTTTAGCTGGCACACGGCAACCTTGCCCACCATATATACATCCTCGGTCACGCCTCTGGCTACCAGCACATACAAAAGGTCCCCCTCATCCAGGATCTTGAGAAGATGATGCATGCCGATCACTTGGCTGTCTGCCGGAGAATCCGCAAACCCACTGATCAACTCCGGGGAGATATCGCTCTGTTCCATGGTGGTTGCCACCACAGCTCCGGAAAGGTCATAAACTCCTAAATCCACTTTTGTAATCGCTTTCAGCTCATCAAGGCTGGTCTGAATAATCTGACTGGAAATCATGCTTTTGCCCTCCATTTCATTCATCATAGCCTATTTTAAACCCACCCGCAAGTTGAAAGCCGGATTTTTTATAAAAATATCATACACAGGGCACAAGAAAAGGGAGTGCTGTCACCAGCACTCCCTTACTTATCAAAAATATGATTTTGCACTTACCAAAAAGACACTAGTTTGTGATGATCTGCTCAGTCTCTTTGTCAAATACATGGATCTTCTCAACATCAAGAGCAAACTTGATGTGATCGCCGGGTCTTGCATTGGTACGGGAATCTACTCTTGCAGTAAGAGGGAACTCGTCCAGATCGAAGTATAAGTATACTTCTGCACCCAGCAGCTCGTAAACCTTAACAGTAGACTCGAATACGCTCTGAGGAGAGGACTCGATGAACATTTCGGAATCATATACATCCTCAGGACGGATACCGAAGGTAACAACCTTTCCGTCATAACCGCCATCGATCACCTTCTTGGATTTTGCAGGAGGAAGAGGAATCTTGCGTCCGGCAATCTCCAGGTTTGCTACATCGCCTTCTACTCTGACGGTAGCATCTAAGAAGTTCATCTGAGGAGATCCCATGAATCCTGCTACGAACAGGTTCTGAGGCTTCTCATACAGATTCTGAGGAGTATCAACCTGCTGGATAACGCCATCCTTCATAACTACGATTCTGGTACCAAGGGTCATAGCCTCAGTCTGGTCATGGGTAACGTAGATGATGGTGGTGCCTAATCTCTGATGCAGCTTAGCGATCTCGATTCTCATCTGTACACGCAGCTT
>JAGATV010000021.1 GCA_017621075.1 Lachnospiraceae bacterium | reverse complement strand
TGCCCTCAGCATACAAATTGAAAATCAGTCGTACAGTGGGGGCATACTGTGGATCGATAACATATTTCTTGTTTTCATCAACTTTGTATCCCAAGGGATAAGCGCCACCGGTAAACTGTGCCTTTTCCGCACTGGCGCGCATTCCTCTACGGACATTTTGGGATAGCTGCTCAGAATAGTAAGCTGCCATGCCCTCTATGACCGCTTCCAGAATAATTCCCTCCGGCGTATCGGGGATGGCTTCAGCAATGTAGTGGATCTTTACACCATTCTTTTTCAGATGGTACTTATTGAGGGCGATCTCCTCTTTGTTCCGGCCAATACGGTCTGTCTTCCAGACGATCAGATGGTTGAATACGCCTTTGGCCGCATCGGAGAGCATGAGCTGAAACTGCTCCCGGTTGTCCGTTCTGCCGCTTTGTGCCCGGTCACAGTATTCGTGGATTATGGTCAAGCCATGACTTTCTGCGTATCGCTTTGCCTCTGCCAACTGCCCTTCTATGGACTGCTCTCCCTGCCTGTGGCTGGAATACCTGGCATAGACAACAGCATTCATAGACGTTCCTCCGTCAGAGGCGGCAGATCCAACGCCATGCGCACCATGTTCTTATCCTTGCGCGCCGCTTTGTCATAGGCCATGGCCACCTCCCGGCCTTCCACTGAAATTGCCCCTTTCTTGTAGACTTCATTTCCAGTCCATACTTCCAGGGGTACATCCAATGTCCTGGAAAGCTGCAGAGCAACAGGTAACGGTGCTTCTTTCATCCGGCGCAGAATGATCGTCCGCACCTGCCGGTCTGTCAGACCGGTAATGCGGACAATATCAGAGATTCCCAATCCCATCTCCGTGGTAACCTCAATGAAGATCTTATAAAAAGGTTGTCCGTTCTGGATGCAGATGCTGTCAAAGGCACCTTCCTGATCGCCCTGTCCCATAAGGTAGTCCACCGACACCTGCAGGGACTGGGCATATTTTTCTACCAGAGAGATTTTGGGAGTTCTCTGTCCGCTTTCATAACGGCTGAGTACCTGCTTGGAGGTGCCGATCCGGGCCGCAAACTCATCCTGTGTCTCTCCCAGTTCCTTTCGGATCTGCCGCAGCCGCAGACCAAAGTTCATCGTTGGAATCTCAATTTCATCTGCGCTTTTGCACTCTTCTATGATGTTATTCTTTTTCTGTTCCATAATTTTTTCCTCCTGTGATCTTATTAAAACACAAGAAATCACCATTGTCAATATAGTATTGTTCAATTCGCAGAAATAATAACCGAATGATTGACAAAGACGATTAAAACAGATATACTGCTTCTATCAGCCGGATGGCGTTCTTCTTTTATCCAGAAAGTCACCCTTTGGTTGACGAAAGGAGGAATGTGCAAAAATCATTGTATCGCAAATCCCCAAGCTGGAACAAAAAATACTGTGTGCCACATTTTTGGAGGCTGCCATACGATTTTATAAAGAACCGGATAATCGGAAGGCCTTTGAACTTTGGCAGACAGAGAAAGGAGGAACTGTAAATGGATCAGAAAACAGCAAAGAACCTGCGGCAGAAATATCCCAATCATGTACCGCTGGCAGTGGCCGGAAAACTGTTGGGCGTTTCTCCCAGACAGCTTTCGTGGCTGATTGCAGAAGGCCGTGAGCCTCTGGCGAGTGTTGGTGCCAACATTGGCACCAAGCAAAAATATG
>JAGATV010000020.1 GCA_017621075.1 Lachnospiraceae bacterium | reverse complement strand
GTTGGTGGGCTCATCCAGGATCAGAAAGTTGGCGTTGCCCAGCATCAGCTTTGCCAGGGACATACGTCCCCTCTCACCGCCGCTTAAGTCCCGGATGCGTTTGAACACATCATCCCCGGTAAAGAGGAAAGCGGCGAGGGTGTTTCGGATCTCTGTATGATTCAGATATGGATAATCGTCGGAAATCTCGTCGAACAAAGTCTTGTCGTTGTGAAGGACATGATGTTCCTGGTCATAATAACCGATCTCCCCGTTGGTGCCGAGCCGAAAGGAGCCGCTGTCGGCGGGGATGATGCCGTTTAAGATCTTTAACAGGGTGGTTTTTCCGGTGCCGTTGTCGCCGATGACGGCCACATGTTCCCCACGCTTGATCTCAAAGCTAACCTGCCGGAACAGCTGTCTGTCCCCATAGCATTTACTTAGGTTTTCCACCGTGAGCACGTCATTGCCGCTTTGCATATAAGGAGTGAGTTTCAATTTCATATCTGACTGTACTTCTGTAGGCTTTTCAATCAGATCGATCTTATTTAACATCTTTTCCCGGCTTTCCGCACGCTTGATGGATTTTTCCCGGTTGAAGGATTTCAATTTTTCAATGACTTCCTCCTGATGCCGGATCTCACGCTGCTGGTTCAGATAGGCATTCCAGGCCGCCTTTCTGAGAACCTCCTTTTTGGCCGCATAATCAGAATAATTGCCAAGGAAAGAGGTTGCCTTGGTCTGGTCGATCTCAATGATCTTGGTGGCAATGCGGTCCAGGAAAAAACGGTCATGGGAGACGATGAGCACGGCGCCTTTGTAATTTAAAAGGTAATTTTCCAGCCAGGTGATGGAGTTCATGTCCAGATGGTTGGTAGGCTCGTCCAAGATGATCAGGTCTGGCTTTTGTAAAAGGAGCCTGCCCAGTGCCACACGGGTCTTTTGTCCCCCGGAGAGAGTGGAAACGGAGGTTTCAAATTCCTCCTCCGTAAAGCCAAGACCCTTCAGCACACCGGTGATCTCACTTTTGTAAAGATAACCGCCGCCTGTCTCAAAGGCATGGGTAAGCTGGGTATACTGGTTCATGAGACCTTCCAGCGCATTGCCCTCTGCCTGTTTCATGGCGTGTTCACATTGGCGCATGCGCTGTTCTAAGTCGATCAGCTCCTGCTTTACGGACAGAAGTTCGCCGTAGATGGTATTTGCAGTATCCACGGCGCTGTTTTGGGCAAGATAGCCCAGGGTCTTGTCCTTTGCCAGGGTCACAAGACCGTCATCGGGCTGCATTTCTCCTACGATAATGCGTAAAAGGGTGGTTTTTCCGGCACCGTTGATGCCCACAATGGCAGCTTTTTCATAGTCTTCGATGTGGAAACTTACCTGTTCTAAGACTTTATTTTCAACAAATGATTTGGAGATGTTTTGACAGGAGAGTATCATGGGGGTAGCCTTTCTTAGTAATATTGTAAAATATTGTACAATTATCAAATTCTCCTGTCAATTTATTGACAAGTTTTTAACACATGGTATAATAAAAATGTAAGAATGGAGGTAATACCCTTGGAAGAAAAAGAAATTTCACAGGCCGTGATCGGCCGGCTCCCCAGATACTTCCGTTATCTGGGAGAACTCAGAGATGAAGGCGTGGAGAGGATATCCTCACAGGAACTCAGTGAACTCATGAAGGTGACTGCATCCCAGATCCGTCAGGATTTCAACAATTTTGGCGGGTTCGGACAGCAGGGGTATGGTTATAATGTAGAATATCTGTATGAGGAGATCGGAAAGATCTTAGGGCTGGACAAGAAGCACAATTTTGTCATTATCGGTGCCGGGAACCTGGGGCGAGCCCTGGGCAATTACATGAATTTTGAGCGCAGAGGCTTTATTTTCCGCGGAATGTTCGATCAGGACAAAAAGCTGATCGGCCAGGAGGTAAGGGGCGTAAAGATCATGGGGATGGAGGAGCTGGAGAGCTTTGTCAGAGACAATAATATCGATATCGCAGTGCTGACCATTCCCAAGACCAGTGCGGTGGAGATCGTGGACAAACTGGTGAACAACGGCATCCGTGCTATCTGGAATTTCGCCCATGTAGATTTAAATGTTCCCAAAGGGGTGCAGGTAGAAAATGTGCATCTGTCTGACAGCCTGATGAAACTGTCGTATAATATCAACCGTTATATGAAGGAGAATGATCGTTAAGCTATGGGGCAAGACGAGGGCAGAAAAAAGAAAGAGCAGTTTGAAAAAGCCCTTTTGGGCAAGAATGTTCCCATACTGACCCTGGATAACAAGTGGTATCGTCTGCTGGGGGAAGTAGGAAAAGACGAAATCGAAGATTTGGAAGAACAGCTGAATGCCCTGTTGAAGCGCCAGGGCAAGATCAATACGGAGACAAAAGAACTTAGAAAGCTAAAGAAGAAGCTGATGAATGAAATCGTTGCCATGGTGGACGAGGCGGCCCAGACAGGCGAGAAATCCCTGGACAAAAAGATCGAGAAACATAAATGTCTGGTGGAGGAATGCAATGAAAAGCTGGACGCTTACAAAGACGAGATCATGGAGCTTCCGGGTGAGATTGAAAAATGTAACCGGAAACTTATGGTAATTACCATGGAACGGTGTTATGATATCATGCAGGACAATGCAGAGGATATCCGGGCCATTGCCGACTGGGTGACGGAAGTAAGGATCAATCTGAAGAAACAGTTGATCCGCAAGCAGGAGATGGAGCGGAAGAATCAGGAAATCTATGCTTATATGCACGATATCTTCGGCGCTGACGTGGTAGATATGTTCGATATGACTTATGTGCCAAAGGAGCCGCCTGCGGATGTACAGAATGCGCAGAAAGATACTTCCGAAGAGGAGAGCCGCTAAAGCGGCAGAATGAGAGAAAAAATGAAATATGCCGTAACAGCAGCGGAAATGAAACAATATGAGGCAAACACCATAGAGAGGACGGGTATTCCGGCAATGGTGCTCATGGAGCATGCAGCATGGGCGGTGGCCGGGGTGATCAATGACGCCGTAAAGCCCGGGGACCGGGAAAAGCAAAAGGTACTGATCCTGGCGGGCATGGGAAACAATGGCGCTGACGGTCTGGCACTGGCCAGGATGCTTTCGGAAGACGGTTACCATGTGGAAGTGTGGATGGTGGGCAACCCCGAGAAAGCTACCGGGCAGTGGCTGCTACAGAATCGCATCCTGACCGGATATCCGGTAGAATTTGGGGGCAAACCACGAAGAGAGGAATATACTATTATCGTGGATGCCCTTTTTGGTATTGGACTGACCAGAGAGATCGAAGGGGAGTATGCGGACGCCATTGCATTCTGTAACAGCAAAAAGGCATGGAAGATCGCAGTGGATATTCCCAGCGGGCTTCATGCGGACACAGGAAAGATTCTGGGCTGTGCCTTTGAGGCGGACGTGACGGTGACGTTCGGCTTTATCAAAAGGGGGATGGCGGTGCTTCCCGGTCCGGGATGTGCAGGTAAGGTGATCTTAGATCCTATAGGCATTTCGGAGAGGAACTTTTATGGGCAGGAGCCCGGCATGTTCCTCTATGACGAACCCTTGTCAGAGCTCCTTCCCAAAAGGGATCCTGGTGGCAATAAAGGCACTTTCGGAAAGGTGCTTCTGATCGCAGGAAGTAAGAACATGGCAGGGGCTGCGGTGCTTGCGGCCAAGGCTGCCTACCGGGCAGGGGCAGGCATGGTAAAGGTGCTTACGGTGCCGGAGAATCGAAAGATCCTGCAAGTGGCGGTACCGGAAGCTTTGCTTGGGACTTACGAAGAACTGCCAGAGGCTATGGAATGGGCAGATGTGGCAGGGATCGGCCCTGGCCTGGGATGCGGCGGGGACGCAGTGAAAATACTGAAAGCTGTGCTGGAAGATGGCTTAAAACCCCTGCTTTTGGATGCGGATGCAATGAATCTGCTGGCAAAGGACGAAACATTAAAAGAGCTGCTGTGTCGATGCACCCGGGCAGGCAGACAGGTGATATTGACGCCACATGTGGGTGAACTGTCCAGACTGACAGGGTATGCTGCCTTTCAGTTAAAGCAGGATCTGAACAGATATGCCATGGAATATGCCCAGGAGACCGGAACTGTGGTGGCGGCCAAGGATTTTTGCACCTTTGTGTGCCGGGAAGGAAAGCCGGTATTCCTAAGCAGGAGCGGTAACTGCGGGATGGCAACCGCAGGAAGCGGCGATGTGCTGGCAGGCTGTATCCTGGGAATTTGGGCCCAGAGCATCAAGATGTGGGATGCCTTCAGGGCTGCCTGTGTGGGAGTCTATGCCCATGCAAAGGCCGGAGACCGGGCGGCGCAGGATCTGGGAGTGTATGCCTGCATGGCGGGCGATATCGCGGAACGGATCTGTGGTCTTAAAGAAGGAGAGTATTAGGATGGATATTATGACTGAAGAGATAGAAGAACTGCAAAAGAAGATCCCCACCTACGAGAGAGGCTATGCCAAAATCGATCTGGACGCCATCCTGGAGAATATGAGTCAGATCAAGGCACATATCGCACCGGATACCAGGATCGTGGGAGTCATCAAGACAGACGGTTACGGTCATGGGAGCGTACCGATCGCAAAGACCTTAGAGCCGCTTGATTTCATGTACGGCTTTGCAGTGGCAACCGCAGAGGAGGCTCACATCCTGCGCATGGCAGGGATCAGGAAACCTCTTTTGGTATTGGGATACACATTCCCCTACAGTTATGAGATGCAGGCGGAGGAGGAGATCCGCGCTGCGGTATTTCGATGGGATTCTGTTGAAGAGCTGGCCTTGGCTGCCGCAAGGGCAGGAAAGCCCATCAAGGTACATATCAAAGTGGATACCGGCATGGGAAGAATCGGCATCACCCCCGATGAAGAAGGGCTTAAGTTCGTGGAACGGTTAATGGCAGAAAAGAATATCGAGATAGAAGGTATCTTTACCCATTTTGCAAAGGCGGATGAGGCAGATAAGACCCATGCGAGGGAACAGTTCGCGAGATTTTGTGCGTTCATCGGCATGATAGAAGACAGACTGGGGCTTAAGATCCCGTTGAAACACTGTTCCAACAGTGCCGGGATCATGGAGATGCCGGAGGCCAATATGGACCTTGTGAGAGCCGGCATCATATTGTATGGACTGTACCCTTCCGATGAGGTGAGCAGAGAGATCTTTCCGTTAAAGCCGGCTCTTTCCTGGTACAGTCATATTGTATACATAAAGACCATACACCCCGGGCAGAGTGTCAGCTACGGCGGCACCTTTGTTGCCGGCAAGGACACCCGGGTGGCTACTGTGCCTTTGGGATATGCGGACGGTTATCCCAGATCTCTTTCCGGAAAAGGCTATGTGCTGATCCGCGGCAAGAAAGCCCCCATCCTGGGACGTGTGTGCATGGATCAGTTTATGGTGGATGTGACGGATATTCCGGAGGCATCGGAAGGGGACAGGGTGACCCTTCTTGGAACTGACGGGGAAGAACAGATCAGCGCAGAATTTTTGGGAGATTTGTCCGGCAGATTCAATTATGAGTTGGTGTGTGATCTGGATAAGCGGATTCCCAGGGTATATGTGAAAGACGGCCGCCCTGTTTATGTGAAGGATTATTACGACGATTATAAATAGAAATTGAATACCTCCTGATAAATCGGCAATACTTTCTGTGGTAAGAGCTGAACTGCTGTGAAGACAGCGGAATGGAGGAAAAATGAGAAGAGGAGATGTATATTACGCGGATCTGCGCCCGGTGGTGGGCTCGGAACAGGGAGGCATCCGTCCGGTGCTCATCATCCAGAATGATGTGGGCAACAGGCACAGCCCCACTGTGATCTGCGCAGCCATTACCTCTAAGATGAATAAGGCGAAGCTGCCTACCCATATTGAACTGAATGCGGCACTTTATGACATGGATAAGGATTCCGTGGTCCTTTTAGAGCAACTTAGGACCATAGACAAAAAGCGCCTGAAAGACAAGGTCTGCCATCTTGACGGAGAGATCATGCGAAAGGTGAACCGTGCACTGATGATCAGCCTGGAACTGGGTACATAGAGCGCAGTTCTTGACGAATATGTGGTAAAATGATATATTTGTTATATTTATGAATCATTCCATGCTGTGGCGCAGGATGGAAAATATGCAAAAGAGAGGAAAATTTTTACCATGGATGACAGTGGGCCTACTGCCAGTATTATCTTTTTTCTGGTGTTGATCCTGATCGACGTATTCTTTTACGGCTTTGGATCGGCCGTTACCAATCTGAACGAAAAAGAAATTGAGAGAAAAGCGGAGGAGGAAAAAGACAAAAAATCCATCCGGCTGCTTCATATCATCAATGATCCCGCAGGCTATGTCAATACTGTACAGCTTGTGGTTTCCCTGATCAATGTGATCATGGGAGCATTCTATCTGGGAATCTGGATGAAGACCATAAACCGTGGCCTGCATTTTTTGGTCAGCAAAAATGTGGAGCTTGTAAAGGTGCCCTTGGAGGTCATTACCGCGGTGGGGACTGCGGTGACGCTTATCCTTCTGCTGTATGTTCTTTTGACTTTCGGAGTGCTGCTGCCAAAGCGGGTTGCCGCGAGAGTACCCGAAAAGTGGGCTTATGCCTGCATTACACCTGTGTTTTTCTTCACCAGACTGCTGAGCCCTCTCACAGGCATCGTGACGGTTACCGTAAATGCTATCCTGTATCTGTTTGGTGTCAGGGGCAACGACAACGAGAACGATGTGACGGAAGAAGAGATCATCGATATGGTTCATGAGGGGCATGAGCAGGGACTGATCCAGGCGAGTGAAGCAGAGATGATATCCAATATTTTTGAGTTTGGCGACAAAGAAGCACAGGATATCATGACCCATCGGAATAACATCGCCGCCATTGACGGCGATACCGGACTGCAGGATGCCATAGCCTTTATGCTGGCGGGCAAGAACAGCAGATACCCCGTTTACGAGGAGAACATAGACCATATCGTGGGCATCCTTCACTTAAAGGATGCTCTGCGGTTCCACAGAGAGGCTGTCAGACCCACAGCTCCGATACGGGAGCTTCCGGGACTTTTGAGAGAGCCGGTGTTCGTACCCCGGACCAAGAATATCGATGAACTGTTCAAGGAGATGCGCCAGAGAAAACTCCAGATGGTCATCGTGGTGGACGAATATGGCCAGACGGACGGGCTGATCGCCATGGAGGACATCCTGGAAGAAATCGTAGGTAATATCCAGGACGAATATGATGAAGATAAGGAATATATCGAAGAAAAAGGCGCAGACAGGTACGTCATAGACGGCAAGACCCCTTTGGAAGAGCTGGAGGAACGGTTCCATATCCGTTTTGATACAGAGGAATTTGAGACCCTGAACGGATTTTTAATCTCCAAGCTGGACAGGATACCGGAGCCGGATGAAGACTTTGACGTGGACTGCGCCGGATATAATTTCAAGATCCTGTCTGTGGAAAACAAGATGATCTCCAGTGTGCTGGTGCGGAAGCTTGCCATGCAGACGGAGGAAGAAAAGCAAGGTGCGGACGAAGAAAACGAATCGGCCCTTGAAGAAAAGCCAAAATAATGGTATAACAGATAGAGTAATAGTATATCAGTACAAAAGGAGCAGACAATATGTCAGGACATTCAAAATTTGCCAATATCAAGCATAAAAAGGAAAAGAATGATGCCGCAAAGGGCAAGATCTTTACTATTATCGGACGTGAGATCGCCGTTGCGGTCAAGGAGGGCGGTCCCGATCCTGCCAACAATTTCAAGCTGGCCGCCGTGATCGCAAAGGCAAAAGCCAACAACATGCCCAATGAGACCATCGACCGCGGCATCAAAAAGGCTGCAGGAGATGTAGGCAATGTAAACTATGAATATGTAACTTATGAGGGGTACGGCCCCAACGGTATCGCCATCATCGTGGATGCGCTGACCGACAATAAGAACCGTACTGCTGCCAATGTGAGGAGTGCTTTCACAAAGGGGCAGGGAAATATCGGTACGCCCGGCTGTGTATCTTTTATGTTCGATAAGAAAGGACAGATCATCATCGACAGGGAAGAGTGTGACTTGGATGCGGATGATCTGATGATGATCGCACTGGATGCTGGAGCGGAAGATTTTGCCGAGGAAGAAGACAGCTTTGAGGTGTTGACCGATCCCGACAGCTTTGAGGAAGTATGTAAGGCGTTGGAAGAAGCAAAGATCCCCATGCTGAGCGCAGAGGTTACCATGATTCCTCAGAATTATGTGGAGCTTACCGATGAGACTGCCATCAAAAATCTGCAGAGGACACTGGATCTTCTGGATGACGATGATGATGTGCAGGCGGTATATCACAACTGGGATGAATAATGTAAAGTGAGGTTTGTTATGGATAAACTTGCGATTGTAGTTCCATGCTATAACGAAGAAGAAGTATTGAAGATCGCTTCCGAGGCATTAAGAGGGGTATTGAATGATCTGATAGGCAAAGGAAAGATCGCCGGTGACAGCTTTATCCTGTTTGTCAATGACGGCAGCAAGGATCGTACCTGGGAGCTGATCGAGGAAGAACATAAGGCGTATCCCGTGCAGGTGCGGGGAGTGAAGCTTGCCGCAAATGTGGGGCATCAGTTTGCACTGACGGCAGGGCTGATCACGGCAAAGGACATGAGCGATGTAACGGTGTCCATTGATGCGGATCTGCAGGATGATGTGAATGTCATCGAGGAGATGATAGACAAGTTCCATGCCGGCAATGATATTGTTTACGGCGTGCGCAAGGAGCGCAAGACAGATACTTTCTTTAAGCGGACTACTGCGCAGGGATTCTATAAGGTAATGGAGCTTATGGGTGTGAAGACCATCTATAATCATGCGGATTTCCGCCTGATGTCCAAGCGTGCGGTGGAACAGTTCTCCAAATACAAGGAGACCAATCTGTTCTTAAGGGGAATGATGCCCCTGATCGGATATCAGACGGACAAGGTCTATTATGACCGCTTGGAGCGCGTGGCAGGAGAGTCCAAATATCCGTTAAAGAAGATGCTGGCACTGGCTTTTAACGGGATTTCTTCCTTCAGCGTAAAGCCGATCAGTCTGATACTGGGATTTGGCCTGTTCATTATCTTTGCATCCGTGGTGGCAGGGATCTATGCGCTGATCTCGTATTTCACCGGGCATGTGGTTCCGGGCTGGACTTCTTTGATCCTCTCAATCTGGTTTTTGGGCGGATTACAGCTTCTGGCAATCGGTCTGGTGGGCCAATACATTGGTAAGATCTACATTGAAGTGAAACAGAGGCCTCGTTATAATATCGAGAAAATTCTTTCCGACGAAGAATAGGATACTTTGGAATGATTTGGAAAAAGAGTGCTTTTAGTTATCTGCCATGGATCATATACACGGCTTTTACCGGGATCGGACTGGTGGTGAGCCTGGCCGGTTTCTGTGCAGGAGCAGGTCTGCCGGCCATGACCGGATTTGTGATCAGCGCAGTCTTGTTTGTGGCAGGACTTGTGTTGTCATGGCTGTTTGATGAAAAGATCAGCATAAAGCAATGGGAAAGAAGCGAAAGAACCGCCCGGATCATGCTGATGGCAGAAGGTGTCATAATGGTGCTGTTACTGGCAGCCGGGCTGGTCCTGCGTATCATGGGACTGGCGCATGCGGCCCAGGACAGTGCCTATTTTGCTTATGCAAAGATAGCCCAGGGGCAGACGCTGCCCAGGCTGGTACACGGTATGGAGTACCTGTATCTGGAGCTTTTGCACGGGCTGTTCTTCCTTGTGGGTAATAAGCTCACCGCCGCTTACTGGCTGCAGATCCTGCTACAGCTTTTCGCAGTGGTGCTTCTCTATTTTGCGGTGCGAAAACTGGCGGGAGTGCTTCCAGCCTGCAGTATGCTTGCCTTTGTGGCCCTGTCCCCCGGCATGCAGTCAGAGGCGTTGACCCTGTCCCCCAGGATGTTCTATCTTTTGCTGTATGCGTTGGTGCTGTGTTTCCTGTCCTTTCTTCTCATGAATCACATACAGGCAGGTAAGGCATGGCTGATCGTAGGGATATTGGGCGGTATCTTGATCTACCTGGATATCCTGGGAATGACCCTGATCCTTTTCCTGGCAGGTATCTTTTGGGTGAAACCTTTGGAGGAAGAGGGAAAGCCTGGAGGGGGAGCACAAAAAGGAAAGCAGTTTTTTTCGGGACTTTCAGGAATGGCCTTAGGGCTTTTGGGATCCCTGATCGTGGATTCCTTTGCCAGTGGGAAAGCGATCGACAGGATTGTAATGGCGGTGCTTGGACTTTATGAGCCCGATCTTCCTTCTCTGGCAGTGGCAGCCCCTGTGACAGGTGCAGGGATGGAGACCGTG
Source organism: Lachnospiraceae bacterium (assembly GCA_017621075.1). Taxonomy (GTDB): domain Bacteria; phylum Bacillota; class Clostridia; order Lachnospirales; family Lachnospiraceae; genus Acetatifactor. The sequence goes on along the minus strand of JAGATV010000020.1, from coordinate 68,853 downwards.
ATCCTTTTGGGGGTATTAAGTCTTGGGATCTTCAGCTTCCGGTGCAACAGTATGACGGACGAAGGTGCAGTGTTCATCCTGGCGTCTCTGGCAGTCGCACTGCTGTGGTGTTTTGGAATGACTACTCCGGAAATGGATGGTCGGCTGATGCTGTACCTGTTCCTGACAGTACTTGCCGGGATCGGCATCCAGAACTTTGTCAAAAGGCGGCAGTTACAGGAAGTGACAGAGGAGCGCCCCAAAGAAGATGAGGAGCAGCAGAACGTACAGGCTGCTTCGGAAAAGAACGAAAAAGGCGGCGAGGTGGTGACCGTGAATGTGGACGGTGAGACCAGGGAAGTGAAACTTTTGCACAATCCTCTGCCGGTTCCCAAAAAACATGTCCGCAAAGCTTTGGATTATGATATTGAAGTGGCGGATGACGATGATTATGATATCAAGTGATTCTTGCAATTTTCAGGTATAGAGACGCTTATCCGTGAAATACTATGTAGGACCCTATCGAAACTTTCGGCAGGGTCCTTTTTATGACAGTTCACAGGAAGGAGCGGGCAGACATGGACCAAAACAAGGAAAAAGATGAGGCACACAAGAAAGATGAGACATGGGAAAAAGAAGAACATCGGGATAAACGGATTGAGGAAACGGGACAGGTGACCCTGAAAGACAACGAAGAACAGCAGGAGATCCACCTTCTATCCATCATCGGGGAGATCGAAGGACACGACAATCTTTCCAACACTTCCAAAACCACCAAGTATGAGCATATCCTGCCACAGTTGGCAGCAATTGAGGACAGCAGGGAGATCAAAGGAGTTCTGGTGCTTTTAAATACCATGGGCGGTGATGTGGAAGCAGGGTTGGCAATCGCGGAGATGATCTCTTCTTTGAGCAAGCCTACGGTCTCGCTGGTGCTGGGGGGAAGCCACTCCATCGGTGTGCCCATTGCGGTCAGTACGGACTATTCTTATATCGTGCCTACAGGAACCATGGTCATTCATCCGGTCCGTATGAACGGCATGGTCATCGGTGCACCCCAGACTTTTGACTATTTTAAGGCGATCCAGGACCGGATCACAGGCTTTGTATGTCATCACTGCCGTATCGATAAGGGCCGTCTGGAGGAACTGATGATGGAGACCGGGATGCTGACCAAGGACGTCGGAACCATACTGGTGGGAGAAGAGGCTGTAAAATACGGTATCATAGACGAAGTGGGAGGAATTGACAAGGCCATCAGGAAACTCCATGAAATGATAGAAAAACATTCTTTTCATGGTGACAAGTGAGCATAAAAATGGTATACTTTTATAAATATGTTCAAGAAATGACAGAGAGGTATGATGAAGATGGCGGCTACATCAGGCAGAAAAACATCATCTTCCAGAAAGACTACCGGCAAGACCGGCAACAGAGCAAAGAGCGATAACACAAGGAAACAGATAGATGCATATCAGGCTGAGCGGGACAGCGCAATGTTCCATGAGATCGGACTGATCGTATTGTTCATTGCAGCGCTGATCCTCTTTTTCTGCAATTTCGGCATTATCGGACCTGTAGGCGGGGAGATCAGCAAGGTCCTTTTTGGTGTGTTCGGATTTACGGCGTATATTGCTCCGGTGCTTCTGTTTGTTTCCGTGGCATTCTGGTTTGCAAATGAGGGCAATCCCACGGCAGTGAGAAAGCTGGTGGCGGGTACGGTCCTGTTTTTGATGCTGGGAGTGGTCTGTGATCTGATCGCAGGCAGCGCTGTCAGCATGGACAAGTATGATCTCAAAGAGCTTTATGATATCTGTAGCAGCAATAAAAAGGGCGGCGGTGTACTGGCGGGAAGTATTGCATATCTGCTGCATCATTATCTGGAGACCATCGGCACGGTTCTGGTGGTGATCCTGTGTTCTGTAATCAGCGGTATCCTTTTGACCGAGCGCTCTCTGCTCGGCAGTGTGAAGAGTGGCGGCACCAGGATCAGGGAGCGCACCAGGGAGGATGCCCAAAAGCGTAAGGAGTATGCCCGGGCCCGCAGAAAAGAGCAGGAAAGACTGCGTGCGGAAAGGGAAGAAGAACGCAGACTTCGGGCGGAAGAAAAGGAGAATGAAAAGATCCTGCGCATGGAGAAGAAGGTCACTGGAGTGACGGCGGACACCTCCTTGAAGGAACCGGAAGAACAGCGCCATACAGACGATATCCATGAGATCAGATATGAAGAAGGTACAGAGGAGCCTGCAAGCGCACAGTCTTTTGCTCCGGCTTTCGATTTTGAGAAGATCAAGATCCGCAGTGCCCATCAGGTAACCCTGGAGGAAGCGGATGTAAATGAGGCCCCTGTTGAGGAGAGGCCCCAAGGATCTGTTTTGGAGAATGCTGCCGGGACGGTGGCTGCTTCGGCAAGGCCCCAAAAGGCGGAAAGGCTGTCGGCTGCAGGAAATCCTGCCATGAGCGAGATCCGTATCCACAGAGAAGACATTCCGGAACAGATAAGCCCATCCGGGCGGGAGGGTGCTTCTCCCGATGCAGGGGATGTCCGGATACATAAGGAACAGCAGAATGTGGAAAAGAAAGCACCCGCAAAGTATATGTTCCCTCCGTTGTCCAGACTGCAGAAGGGCAAGGGCGTGGCCGGGGATTCCACCAAGGAACTGAAAGAGACTGCCATGCGCCTGCAGCAGACGCTGAATACCTTTGGCGTAAAGGTGACCATCACCGATATCAGCCAGGGTCCCAGCGTCACCCGCTATGAACTCCAGCCGGAGCAGGGTGTGAAGGTTTCCAAGATCGTGGGACTTTCTGATGATATCAAGTTGAACCTGGCGGCCACCGACATCCGTATCGAGGCCCCCATTCCGGGAAAAGCGGCTATCGGTATCGAGGTTCCCAACAAAGAGAATATGGCCGTTGCCCTGCGGGATCTTCTGGAGAGCAAAGAATTTAAGGAATTCCCCTCCAATATCGCCTTTGCGGTAGGTAAGGATATTGCGGGCAAGGTGGTGGTGGCGGATATTGCCAAGATGCCCCATATGCTGATCGCCGGTGCGACAGGCTCCGGTAAATCCGTATGCATCAATACGTTGATCATGAGTATCTTATATAAGGCCCATCCCGATGATGTAAAGCTCATCATGGTGGACCCCAAAGTGGTGGAATTAAGCGTATATAACGGGATTCCCCATCTGCTGATCCCGGTGGTGACGGACCCCAAGAAAGCATCTGCGGCCCTTCACTGGGGAGTGACCGAGATGGAGGAACGTTACCGCAGATTTGCGGATTTCAATGTCCGTGACTTAAAGGGATACAACGAGAAGGTGGAGAGCCTGCGGGAAAACGGGGATGAGTCTGCACCGGCCAAGATGCCGCAGATCGTCATTATCGTAGATGAGCTTGCCGATCTGATGATGGTATGTCCCGGGGAAGTGGAGGAATCTATATGTCGTCTGGCCCAGTTGGCGAGAGCGGCAGGCATCCATCTGATCATAGCCACCCAGCGTCCCAGCGTGGATGTCATCACAGGCCTGATCAAAGCCAATATGCCCAGCCGTGTAGCCTTTGCAGTTTCCAGCGGTGTGGATTCCAGGACCATTCTGGACATGAACGGCGCTGAGAAACTTTTGGGGAAAGGAGATATGCTCTTTTATCCCCAGAGCTACACCAAGCCGGCCCGTATCCAGGGAGCTTTCGTGTCGGATAAGGAAGTCTCCGATGTGGTGGATTTCTTGAAAAATCAGACGCTTGGGAACACCTATGCGGAGGATGTGGAGGAGAAGATACAGAGTATCGGTTCTTCCGGCGGACCCTCCGGCGGCGGAGGCAGCGACAATAGCAGGGATGAGTATTTTGCGGAGGCAGGGCGGTTCATCATCGATAAGGATAAGGCATCCATCGGTATGCTCCAGAGAGTCTTAAAGATCGGTTTCAACCGGGCGGCGCGCATCATGGATCAGCTCTGTGAGTACGGAGTGGTAGGGGAGGAAGAAGGCACCAAGCCAAGAAAGGTCCTGATGAGTATGGAACAGTTCGAACAGCTGTTGGAAGAAATATGATCCCGTCAGGCCGGGATGTGAACATACAGCAGGAAATAGCAGGAGGAAAATGAAATGAAGTCTGATATTCAGATTGCCCAGGAGGCCGTTATGAAGCCCATCGGGGAGGTGGCGGCAGATCTTGGCATTGGACCGGAGGAACTGGAACTCTACGGAAGATATAAGGCAAAGATTTCGGATGAATATATGGAAAAGCTGAAGGATCGGCCCGATGGAAAACTGATCCTGGTAACAGCCATCAATCCCACCCCGGCAGGAGAGGGAAAAACCACCACCAGTGTGGGACTTGGGCAGGCCTTCGGAAAATTGGGCAAGAAAGCTATCATCGCCTTGCGTGAACCTTCTTTGGGCCCCTGCTTCGGCATCAAGGGAGGTGCTGCGGGAGGCGGTTATGCACAGGTGGTGCCCATGGAGGATCTGAATCTGCATTTTACGGGAGATTTCCATGCCATTACCTCGGCGAACAATCTGCTGGCGGCGCTTTTGGATAATCATATCCAGCAGGGTAATGAACTGCAGATCGACACCAGACAGATCGTCTGGAAGAGATGCGAGGACATGAACGACAGGGCACTGCGAAATATCGTGGTGGGCCTTGGGACCAAGACGGACGGTTTCGTGAGGGAGGATCATTTTGTGATCACTGTTGCCAGTGAGATCATGGCCATCCTCTGTCTGGCTGACGATATGAAAGATCTGAAGGAGAGATTGTCCCGGATCATCGTGGCATACAATTATGCAGGAGAACCTGTGACAGCGGGACAGCTTCAGGCGGTGGGCGCTATGGCTGCACTTTTGAAAGATGCCTTAAAGCCCAATCTGATCCAGACCCTGGAGCATACGCCGGCACTGGTACACGGTGGTCCTTTTGCCAATATCGCCCACGGCTGCAATTCTGTCAGGGCCACAAAGGCGGCTCTGAAGATGGCGGATTACTGTATTACGGAGGCTGGTTTCGGCGCAGACTTAGGCGCAGAGAAATTCTTTGATATCAAGTGCCGTATGGCAGGGTTAAAGCCGGATGCGGCAGTGCTTGTGGCCACCGTACGCGCCCTGAAGTACAACGGCGGCGTAAAAAAGGCAGATCTGGGAAAGGAGAATCTGGAAGCGCTGGAAGCGGGGATCGTGAATTTGGAGAAGCATATCGAGAACCTGCAGAAGTACGGTGTGCCGGTAGTGGTCACCCTGAATTCCTTTGCGACAGATACGGAGGCAGAGATCGCCTTTGTGCAAAAATACTGTGAGGACAGGAATTGTGAGTTCGCATTGTCCGAAGTCTGGGAAAAAGGCGGGGAAGGCGGCATTGCCCTGGCAGAAAAGGTTATGGAGACTTTGGAGAAGAAGGAGAGCAGATTTACACTCCTGTATCCCGATGATATGAGCCTGAAGGAAAAGATACAGACTGTGGCAAGGGAAATCTATGGTGCCGGCTATGTGAATTTTGCGCCGGCGGCCTTAAAGCAGTTGGAGAAATTAGAACAAATGGGATTTGGGACCCTTCCGGTATGTATGGCCAAAAATCAGTATTCGCTGTCTGATGATCCCACTCTTTTGGGAAGACCTGTGGGATTTGAGATGAATGTAAGGGAAGTTTATGTATCTGCGGGAGCAGGGTTCGTGGTGGTGCTGACCGGTGCGGTGATGACCATGCCGGGACTTCCGAAACATCCTGCAGCCTATGATATTGATGTAAATGATGAAGGTGTGATCACCGGACTTTTTTAAACATACTATAAACAGACAATAGGAGGAAGCCATGACACAGATAATTGACGGAAAAGCAATATCCGCACAGATCAAGGATGAGCTGAAGGAGAAAGTCGCAAAGCTGAAAGCGGAGGGTACGGAAGTGACCCTGGCAGAGATTCAGGTGGGAAAAGATCCTGCATCCACCGTTTATGTGGGCAACAAGAAGAAGGCCTGTGCTTATATCGGGATACGTTCCCTGGCTTATGAGCTTGAGGAGGATATTACGGAGGCAGAACTGCTTGACCTGATCGCAGAGCTGAATGGAAGAGCAGACGTAAACGGCATCCTGGTGCAGCTTCCCCTGCCTGCACATATTGAAGAAGAAAAAATCTTAAATGCCATCGATCCCAATAAGGATGTGGATGGTTTCCATCCTCAGAACGTGGGAGCACTCTGTATCGGCAAGCCGGGTTTTGTATCCTGCACACCGGCAGGCATCATTCAGCTTTTGAAGCGCTCCGGGATTGAAATCGCAGGCAAGGAATGTGTGGTCATCGGCAGGAGTAATATCGTGGGCAAGCCCATGGCGCTGCTCCTTCTTCGGGAAAACGGGACTGTCACGGTGGCACACAGCAGGACCAGGGATCTGAAGGAAGTTGCCGGACGTGCGGATATCCTGGTGGTGGCAGTAGGAAAGCCTAAGATGATCACCGGGGATTATGTCAAAGAAGGTGCGGTAGTCATTGATGTGGGCATTCACAGGAATGCAGAGAACAAGCTGTGCGGAGATGTGGATTATGAAAGCGTTGCGCCTAAGTGCAGCGCCATCACTCCCGTACCCGGCGGCGTAGGCCCCATGACCATTGCAATGTTGATGAACAACTGTGTAGAGTCTGTGTCCTTACAGAAGCAGTGAAAGGTATGAACTATGAAGTGTCCGAATTGCGGGGCAGAGATGGAGGAAGGTTCTCTTTACTGCGTTGCCTGTGGAGAGGATATCCATATCGTGCCTGATTTTGAACCCCGATTGGACCAGGATATACAGCAGACCATAAAGAACATCACAGAGGATATCTGGGAGAAGGAAGATACGGCAGAGGCTGACGGTAACAGCGCGGCACCTTTTGCACAGAAGGGCAGGGAAGAACAAAAGAAGCCCGACCGGAAGGAAAATGGCAAAAGGCGGAAACGTATCCTGGCCACGGCCTTTCTGCTGACAGTGGTTGCAGCTGCCGGCCTTGGGGCCGCCTTATATCATTCCCCGGATTATCAGGCGGCAAAGGCAAGGAAATGTACAGAGAAAGCGCTGTATGACAAAGCGGTCCGATATTATGAGCGTGCCATAGAACTTGATCCGGACAATGTAAGTCTGAAAGTGGAATTGGCAGATATCTATTTTCTCAAGAATAATAAAATTGAATATGAGTACCTGCTGCGATCCATCGTATATGACGAAAATGCTTCCGGGGAACAGGTGGAGAGTGCTTACGGCAAACTGATAGCCATTTACCGGAGCCGTGAAGATTATCAGGAGATCAGTGATTTTTTGCTGGACAGCGGCAATGAGGCCATTATCATGAAGTATCAGAACTATGTGGCCAAGGACCCGCAGTTCAGTGTCATAGAAGGCTATTATACCAGCATACAGCCGCTTAAGCTGTCGGCTTTCGGCACCGGCAGGATCTACTATACCATGGATGGCAGCGATCCTGACGAGAACAGTGACGCCTATACGGCACCGATCCTTTTAGAGAGCGGCGATTATGTGGTCAAGGCCATCTACATCAGTGAGAACGGTGTCCGCAGCAATATTGTGAAAAAGGAATATCATATCGATATTGATGAACTTCCGCCCCCGGAGATCGGCATTGCCAGCGGGGATTACCGTTTCCCCATGAACATAGAGGTGGCGGATGACAATAACGAGGTGTATTATACCACTGACGGAACAGATCCCACGAAGGCGTCCACTCTTTACACCGGCCCGATCCCCATGCCCTTGGGGGAATCCGTATTCCGGTTCGTGAGGATCAATAACGGCATGGTCAGCGAGGTGGAGGAGCGGGTCTACAATCTGGTCCTGGACACGGATATTACGCCGGATCAGGCAGTGGATATCGTGCTGAAATATTGTATCGCCATCGACAGGATCTTTGATGAGGCCGGGTATTTTGACGAAAATGGTGACAGGTATCTGTATGAGTATCAGTATGTTGTAAATATCAATGGTGTGGACGATTTTTATGTGGTCATGGAGATTTTGCAGGATGCAGACAAAAATCTGACCGGTACAGGTATTTATTATGCGGTAAATGCCTATACGGGAAAGATTTACAGACTACAGACCGACAATGGCGGCTATACATTGATTACATTAGAATAATCATCCCTGAATGGGAGAGAGAGGTGGATTATGTACAAGATATTAAAAAAACAAGAGCTCACTGCCAACATTTATCTGATGGAGGTGGAGGCAAAAAGGGTGGCAAAATCCTGTGAACCGGGACAGTTTGTTATCGTGCGCATGGACAGTGAAGGAGAGAGGATACCACTGACGATATGCGACTATGACCGCGAAAGAGGTACGATTACCATCGTATTTCAGACGGTGGGTGCAGGCACAAGAATGATGGCACAGCTGAACGAGGGAGACTCTTTCCACGATTTTGTGGGCCCTTTAGGCTGCGCATCGGAGTTGGTGAAGGAAGACGGGCAGACCCTGAAACAGAAGAAGATACTGTTCGTGGCAGGCGGTGTGGGTGCTGCACCTGTCTATCCCCAGGTAAAGTGGTTGCATGAGCATGGTGTGGCTGCAGACGTCATCGTGGGAAGCAAGACCAAGGATCTGCTGATCCTGGAAAAGGAGATGGAGGCGGTTGCCGGAAACCTTTATGTGACTACGGATGACGGTTCTTACGGAAGAAGCGGCATGGTCACCCAGGTCATCAAGGATCTGGTGGCAGAGGGGCATCAGTACGATCTTTGTATTGCCATCGGTCCCATGATCATGATGAAATTCGTATGTCTTCTCACCAAGGAACTGAATCTCCCCACTGTGGTGAGCCTGAACCCTATCATGGTGGACGGTACCGGTATGTGCGGTGCCTGTCGCGTGACCGTAGGAGGCAAGGTGAAATTCGCATGTGTGGACGGTCCGGAGTTTGACGGACATCAGGTGAATTTTGATGAGGCCATGAGGCGCCAGCAGATTTATAAGACTGCTGAGGGGCGTGCACAGCTTGCTCTGGAAGAAGGCAAAACCCACCACGGCGGATGCGGAAATTGTGAATAATTGGGTCAACAGGATTGGAGGACAAAATGGACGTATTGAAAAGAGTGCCTGTGAGAGAGCAGGATGCCAAGGAACGTGCTAAGAATTTTGAAGAAGTATGTTTGGGATATAACAGGGAAGAAGCCATGGAAGAGGCTTCCAGATGTATCAACTGTAAGAATGCGCAATGTATCAAAGGATGCCCCGTTTCCATCAACATTCCCGGATTTATCGAGCAGGTAAAGAACGGGGATATAGAGGAGGCTTACAGGATCATCAGTGAGTCAAGCGCCCTTCCTGCGGTATGCGGAAGAGTATGTCCCCAGGAAAGCCAGTGTGAGGGAAAATGTATCCGTGGTTTCAAAGGTGACCCTATTTCCATCGGTAAGCTGGAGCGCTTTGTTGCCGACTGGGCAAGGCAGAACGGTATCAAGCCTTCCGGAGCTTCTGAGAAGAAAGGAAAGAAGGTGGCTGTGATCGGTTCCGGTCCTGCAGGCCTTACCTGTGCAGGAGATCTGGCAAAGATGGGATATGATGTAACGATCTTTGAAGCGTTACATGAGGCCGGCGGTGTGCTGGTATACGGTATTCCTGAGTTCCGTCTTCCCAAGGAGGCAGTGGTTGCCAAGGAAATCGAAAATGTAAAGTCTTTGGGTGTCAAGATCGAGACCAATGTGGTGATCGGCAAGTCTGTCACCATTGATGAGCTGATGGAGGAAGAGGGATTTGCTGCCGTATTCATCGGTTCCGGCGCAGGACTTCCCAAGTTCATAGGTATTCCCGGAGAGAATGCAAACGGTGTATTTTCCGCCAATGAGTATCTTACCAGAAGCAATCTGATGAAATCTTTTGACGAGCATTCCAACACACCGATCATGCACGGTAAGAAGGTCGCTGTAGTGGGCGGCGGAAATGTGGCGATGGATGCTGCAAGGACTGCCCTGCGTCTTGGGGCAGAAGTGCATATCGTATACCGCAGGAGCGAAGAAGAGCTCCCTGCCAGAGTGGAAGAAGTACACCATGCAAAGGAAGAGGGCATCATCTTTGACCTGCTCACCAATCCCACGGAGATTCTTTCCGATGAAAAGGGCTGGGTGACCGGCATGAAATGTATCAGAATGGAGCTGGGTGAGCCCGATGAATCCGGCAGGAGGCGTCCTGTGGAGGTCCCCGGTTCCGAATTTGTGATGGAGCTGGATATGGTCATCATGTCCCTTGGCACCTCTCCCAATCCGCTGATCTCTTCCACTACAGAAGGGCTTGAGACCAATAAGTGGAAATGTATCATTGCGGATGAAGCAAACGGCAAGACCACCAAAGAGGGCGTCTATGCCGGCGGTGATGCCGTGACAGGTGCTGCTACGGTCATCCTGGCAATGGGTGCCGGCAAGGCTGCCGCAAAGGGGATCGACGAGTACTTAAGCGGAAAATAGAGCCGTCACTAAGGAGGAATATTATGGTAAAACATATTGTTTTGTGGAACTTTGCAGACACCTTGTCCAAAGAGGAGAAGAAAGCAGCCGGAGAGAAGATGAAGGCGCTTTTGGAGCCCATTAAGGAAAAGGTTCCCGGAACGGTAGAGATCAAGGTGATCACGAATGAATTGGAATCCAGCAACCGCGATGTGGCGCTGATCTCCACTTTTGAGACCGTGGATGCCCTGCAGCGATATCAGACTTCTCCGGAACATGTGGCAGCGGGGACTTATGTGAGGAGTGTTACCTGCAACCGTGCATGTATGGACTATGAGTTTTAGGAAAGGGTGAATGTTATGCCATGGTGTCCGAAATGTAAAAATGAATATCGGGAAGGTTTTACCGTCTGTGCAGACTGCGGCTGTGAACTGGTGGATCAGGAACCCCTTACGGATATGGTGCCGTTACTGGCAGGCACAAAGGAGGTAATGACTTCCCTGAAGAAGTACCTGGAATACAATAAACTGCAGAATGTCTCCATGATGTTTAATGCCAGAGAAAATATGTACATGCTCATGGTAAAGAAAGAAGAACAGCAAAAGGCCGTCATGATGAGCAAGATCTTCATGGAGGAGGAATCAAAGCGCCGCATGCAGGAACAGCAGACCCAGGCTCCCGGTATTGTCCTGGATGCGCCAAAGGAACAGGCGGAGGAAAAGAAGCCTGACAGGGCGCAGGGTGTGGCAGCTTCCGGTTCCGGCAGATATCACAAGAGCGCAGACCGTGCGGAGGAAAACAGGTCTTCCGCGTGGGTGCTGTTGGGAGCCGGAGGGATCGGGCTTTTTGCCATGGCCCTTGGCATAGCAGGTGTTCTGCCTTTTGATATCGGAAATCAGTATATGTTTTACGGTGTCATGAGCGCACTGTTTCTGGTATTTCTGGTGATGGGCGTGGTTTCCCTGAAGAATGCAAAGCAGTTTGCCACAAAAGCGGAATCGGAGAATTCTTTAAAGAATACCCTCACGGCTTGGTGCAGGGACAATCTGACCGGGGAAAGCGTGGATGCAGAACTTTCGGGAGCAAAAGCAGATCCTGAGGAGATCCTTTATTTCAAGCGTTCTGAGATCATAAAGGAACGACTGAACCGCCAGTTTGTAAATCTGGATCAGGCATTCTTAGACCAGTTCATCGATGAAGTGGTCTATGACATGGTGTTTTCGGAAGAGACGGAATGATCTATGAGGATTACGATTGTATGTGTGGGCCGGATCAAGGAGAAATTTTACCGGGATGCCCTGGGAGAATATGAAAAGCGTCTCGGCAAATACTGTAAATTTGAGGTCGTGGAAGTGGCGGATGAGATGACTCCGGACAAGGCAAGTGCCGCAGAGGAAGAGCAGATCAAGGAAAAGGAGGCAAGACGCCTCCTTTCCAAGATCAGGGAAGATGCTTATGTATGTACTCTTGAGATCCAGGGAAAACGCAAGACTTCAGAGGAATTTGCAAAGTGGATGGAGCAGGCGGCTGTAACAGGGCACAGCAATATCGTCTTTGTGATCGGTGGCTCTCTGGGACTTCATGCATCTGTAAGAGCCCGCTCGGATCTTGCCCTTAGCTTTTCGGATATGACCTTTCCGCATCAGTTGATGCGGGTCATTTTAAGCGAGCAGATTTACAGGGCATTTAGGATCATCAACAAGGAACCCTACCATAAGTAGAGGTGTCAGATAATCCGGTAAGGAGTTTTTTATGACGAAAAAGCAACTGGCATTAGAAGTGATCGACAGGCTGAAAAAAGAATATCCGGATGCAGCGTGTTCGCTGGATTATGATCAGGCGTGGAAGCTTTTGGTCAGCGTGCGTCTGGCAGCCCAGTGTACCGATGCCAGGGTCAATGTGGTGGTGGAAGGACTTTATGAGAAATATCCTGACGTGAATGCCTTGGCCGATGCACCGGTGGAGGAGATCGAAAAGATCGTCCGTCCCTGTGGCCTGGGGAACAGTAAGGCCAGGGATATCAGCGCCTGCATGAAGGTCCTTCGGGATCAGTACGGCGGCAAAGTGCCGGATGATTTTGAGGCTCTTCTCAAACTTCCCGGTGTGGGCAGGAAAAGTGCCAACCTGATCATGGGTGATGTCTTCGGAAAGCCTGCCATTGTCACAGATACCCATTGTATCCGTCTGGTGAACCGTATCGGTCTGGTAAAGGGGATCAAGGAGCCTGCCAAGGTAGAAAAAGAACTGTGGAAGATCATTCCGCCTAAGGAGGGAAATGATTTCTGCCACAGGCTGGTTTATCACGGCAGAGAGGTATGTACTGCAAGGACGAAGCCCTATTGTGATAAATGCTGCCTGCAGGATATCTGCAAGCAGATCATTTAACTGTGGAGGCAGGTATGCCGGAATGCGTTTTTGCATACTATGATATGAGAAGGTTTGCCGGGGAATGTGTGTATGGAGATTTATGTTGTAAAGCCGGGAGACAATGTGGACGGTATTGCAGAAGCCTTTGGATTGGCTGTAAGCCGGATCATTTTTGACAATCAATTAGTGTATCCTTATGAGCTTGCCGTGGGGCAGGCTCTTTTCATTGGTACAGGCGTGCAAAATCCGGAGAGGACTGTGTCCGTGGGGGGATATGCCTATCCTTTCATCAACGGCTGGGTGCTGGAACAGACGCTGCTCTATCTGTCGGAGCTTCTGATCTTTTCTTACGGATTTACATCGGAGGGTGAACTGATAGCTCCTTTGTGGGATGATACCTGGATGATCAGGGAAGCATTTTCCTTTGGGGCAAGACCGATCCTTACTCTGACTCCCTTTGGACCTGACGGTCTGTTTAACAATCGTTTGATCAGCTCTGTGGTGAACAATGCCGCTTACGGGGAAAACCTGATCAGAAATCTGCTTCTTGTGATGGAGGAAAAGGGATATCAGGGCGTGGATATTGATTTTGAATACATTCTGGCATCGGACAGGGATGCCTTTACCGCTTTTGTGGGCAGGGTGGCAGAAGCCATGGGCATAAACGGCTATACCACTTCCGTGGCACTGGCTCCCAAGACTTCTGCGGATCAACAGGGGCTTTTATACGAGGGCAAGGATTATAGGGCTTTGGGGGAAATAGCGGATCATGTACTTCTTATGACTTATGAGTGGGGATACACTTACGGGCCGCCAATGGCGGTGGCTCCCATAAATCAGGTGCGGCGGGTGGTGGAGTATGCTCTGACAGAAATCCCGGCAGAAAAGATCAATCTGGGAATCCCCAATTACGGTTATGACTGGCCGCTGCCTTATGAGCGAGGTGTGACCAGGGCGACCACCATCGGCAATGTCCAGGCGGTGCGGATTGCGGTAGAACAGGGGGTGGAAATTTCTTTTGACGCGATTGCCCAAAGCCCCTTTTTTACATACACGGATAAAGTGGCGGGAATCGCCCATGAGGTGTGGTTTGAGGATGTCAGGAGCCTCCAGGCCAAATTTGACCTGATAAAAGAATTCGGTTTACGGGGCTTAAGCTACTGGCAGATCATGCAGTGGTTTCGGGCAAACTGGCTGCTTTTGGCAGAAAATTTCTACATCAGGAAGGGATAAGATGACAATTGATTTGTGTACGATATTATGTTATGCTTTGCTTAAATCCCTGAAGCGAAGTACATAGGAACGGGAAAAGGAGTGTATCTTATGAGAATGTACGACATTATTATGAAAAAGCGCAACGGACAGGAATTGTCAGAGGAGGAGATCCGTTTCTTCGTGGAAGGCTACACAAGGGGACAGATACCGGATTATCAGGTATCTGCACTGATGATGGCGATCTATTTCAGAAAAATGACCGAGCGGGAGACCCTTTCGCTCACCATGGCCATGGTTGAGAGCGGGGAAATGTTGGATCTGTCCGCTATCCGTGGCATCAAGGTGGACAAGCACAGCACAGGAGGCGTGGGGGACAAGACCTCCCTGGCGCTGACTCCCATGGTGGCAGCCTGTGGCATCCCTGTGGCCAAGATGAGTGGGCGGGGCCTGGGGCATACCGGAGGCACCATCGATAAGCTGGAGAGTTTCCCGGGATTTACCACGGCATTGACGAAAGAGCAGTTCATCCGCAATGTGAATGAGATAGGAATTGCCATTATGGGACAGACAAAAGATCTGGCCCCTGCGGACAAAAAGCTGTATGCTCTCAGGGATGTGACGGCAACTGTGGATAATATGTCTCTGATCGCCAGCTCCATCATGAGCAAGAAGCTGGCGGCAGGAGCAGATGCCATCATACTGGATGTAAAGACCGGAAGCGGTGCCTTTATGAAAGCAGAAAAGGATGCTTTTGCACTGGCGGAGGAGATGGTAAGGATCGGCAGGAATGCGGGAAGATACACGGCGGCTGTGGTTTCCGACATGGATCAGCCCCTGGGTTATGCGGTGGGCAATGCCCTGGAGGTAGAAGAAGCTGTGGAGACGCTGAAGGGTAACGGACCGGAGGATTTTCTGGAGCTTTGTCTGACATTGGGCAGCTATATGCTGCTTGCAGGAGGAGCTGCACGGCAGGAAGAGGAAGCCAGAGAAAAGCTTAAGAAGGTCATTGCAGATGGAAGTGCGCTGCAGAAACTGGCCGGGTTCGTGGAAGCCCAGGGCGGCGATCCGAAAGCGGTATATGATACAGGGCTGCTTCCCAAGGCGGCCATTGTGGAACCTGTCCCTGCTCCCATAGACGGATATGTGAGCCATATTGAGTGTGATGAGATCGGTATCTGCTCTTTGCTCCTGGGAGGCGGAAGGGAGACCAAGGAAAGCAGGATCGATCTTTCGGTGGGAATTGTCCTGAAAAAAAAGACAGGGGACCCTGTAAAAGCCGGAGAACCCCTTGCCTACCTGCATGCCAATGACAGGCAGAAGGCAGAGGCGGCAAAAGAACGTTTCCTAAAGGCCTATTCCTTCAGTGATACCCCGGTACAAAAGGTGGGACTCATCAAGGGAATCGTGGAATGATTGCAGGTTTGTGATAATATATTATTATCATGAGAAGGAAAATGAAGTCACCCAGAAAAGAAGCTTTTGTGGATTCCCTGCAGCTTCCCAAGGATGTGTGCATGGGAGCACTCAGGGTCACACTTACCGGAAACGGGGAGGCCTGGATAGAAAATTATAAAGGAATACTGGAATATACAGGGCAGGTGATCCTGCTGCAGGGTAAGACCTGCCAGGTATGCTTTGAAGGAAGCAGGCTTTCCATCGACTATTACACAAATGAGGATATGAAGATCAGCGGCTGTATCCAGAGCGTTCGTTTTCTGTGACGGAGAAAGCCTTACCATGTAAAAGGAGATGGAAGCATGATAGGGATTTTGCAATATTGCAGGGGATATCTGCGTATCAGGGTCAGGGGGTTCTCCCCGGAACGGTTCATGAACCTGTGCAGCAACAGGGACATCCTTTTATGGAATATCACCAGGGAGGATGGAGTGTACGATATGAATATCAGCCTCAGGAGTTTTTACAAGCTGAGGCCCATCGCAAGAAAGACGGGAACAAGGGTAGCCATATTGGAAAGGTATGGACTACCTTTTTTGGTGCCCCAATTATTAAGGAGAAAGATGTTCTGCGCAGGACTGTTTTTGGCGCTGGGGTTCTGGATCTGGTCTTCTTTTTATGTGTGGGACATTGAATTGACCGGAAATTATCAGATCACGGAGGACATCTTTGAAGACTTCCTGGAAGAAGCGGGAGTACATGTAGGAATGCCCAAGGAAGATCTGGATATCGGGACCTTGGAAAAAGAGATCCGCAGAACCTTCAAACAGGTTACCTGGACCTCCGCAAGGCTGTCAGGCACAAGGCTGCGGATTGAGATCAAGGAGAATGATGCCCCTATCCTGACAGAAGAACAAAAAAAAGACGGGGGAAGTGATCTGGTGGCAGAATATGACGGAACCATTGAGTCCATGATAGTAAGGAACGGGGTGCCAAAGGTATCCATCGGTGAGAGCGTGGAGAAAGGAACGGTTTTGGTAGAGGGAAGTATTCCTGTTTACAACGACGATGCCACCGTAAAAGAATACCAGTATGTCCGGGCGGATGCCGATATTATGCTCCTTCATGAAAGGACCTATACGGCAAGGCTTCCCTATAGCCACATTCAGAAGGAGTATACCGGAAGGACCAGGACCCAGAGATTTCTCAGATTTGGGAACAGGGAAATCAGACTGCCCCAGGAAAGGCCTTTTCTGGTGTACGATACCGTGGTTCGGGAAAGCAGGCCGCAGTTCTTTGAAATGTTATCCATTCCTGTCTGGATCGGCAGAAAGACCCATCGGGAATACCTGGATGTGGAGTATGAATATACTCTGGATGAGGCAGAAAGCCTGTTGAATGAAAAAATAATGACATTTCTTATAAGTTTAGAGGAAAAAGGGGTACAAATTATTGAAAAAAATGTTAAAATAGATACAAATGGCGGAACCTGGGTGATTACGGGCAATTTTCAGGTCAGGGAACCTATCGGGGTCAGCGTGGATATCCGGCCGCCTAAGGATATGGGAGAAACAGGATCGGATGAGTGAGATTTCTATCGGGATAGATATGTCTGCCGAACAGATGCGGCAGACCTTCGGAATGCAGGATGCCTACATCAGAAAACTGGAAGATGATTTCAAAGTATCGGTCATCAACCGCAACGGAACCGTGATGGTTTCCGGTGAGGAAGAAAATGCAGGGAAGGCGGCAAGAGTCTTAAAACAGCTTGCTGCGCTCTCAGATAGAGGCGGAGAAATAGAGGAGCAGAGTGTGGATTACGCAATAGAAATGGGAAAAGAAGAACAGGAAGAGGTTTTGAGCCAGATCGATGCAGACTGTATCTGTCATACCGTAAGCGGAAAACCCATCAAGCCCAAGACTTTGGGACAGAAGATATATGTGGATGCCATTCGCAATAATATGATCGTGTTCGGGCTGGGACCGGCGGGAACCGGAAAGACTTATCTTGCCATGGCCATGGCTATCACAGCCTTTAAAAATGACGAGGTCAGCCGTATCATACTGACTCGTCCGGCAATTGAAGCAGGAGAAAAGCTGGGATTTTTGCCGGGGGATCTCCAGAGCAAGGTAGATCCTTATCTGCGTCCTTTGTATGATGCCCTGTATCAGATCATGGGTGCGGAAAGCTTTTCCAAAAATATGGAAAAGGGACTGATCGAGGTGGCACCGTTGGCGTATATGAGAGGACGGACGTTAGATAATGCCTACATTATACTGGATGAGGCCCAGAATACCACACCGGCCCAGATGAAGATGTTCCTCACCAGGATCGGCTTTGGCTCCAAGGTAGTGGTGACAGGTGATTCCTCTCAGAAGGATCTGCCTGCGGGGACCAAATCGGGTCTGGATGTGGCTGCCAGGGTGCTTGGCAAGATCGACGGCATCGCATTCTGCAATCTGACCAGCAGGGATGTGGTGCGTCATCCCCTGGTACAAAAGATCGTAAAGGCTTATGATGATTATGAAGCAAAAGAAAAATATAAGAGCAGAGATAGATACAACAGACGATAAAAGAATATTGAGGACCATGTTCTTCATAGAGCTTTTGTTCCTTGCTTTGACCATGGGAGGAATTTACGGGATCGGAATGCTCAGAAAGGAACCTTTTGAGCAGATCCTGAGCCATCTGGTGACAGGTCTTTTGGGACTGGCAGTAATGGGGGTATGTATTCGCAGGGAATTTACAACAGGCAGGATGCCGGAGGAAAACAGCAGACATTTCGGAAGGTTTTATGTGGGTTTTCTGGTATTTATGGTATTGAGCTTTGCCTGTGGATTCCTTCCGGTGGAGGGCTGGCCCTTTGTGCCTGTGTTCGTGCTGTTGGCTCTTTACAGTACGCCTGTTGTGGGTATGGTATCGGCAGTGATGCTGCTGATGATTTCTACCATAACAGCAGGAGCTGCCGTAAGCGTATTCTTTTTATATCTGGTCAGCGGAGTTTTGGCGGTATGCCTGTTCTGCCCTTTGGGAGAGGACGTGAAGATCGGGATTCCCCTGACCCTCTCCATGCTCTGTCTCTTTACCTGTGAGACGGCCGGGATCATATTGACAGCCAATGCGAGGCCTTCCCTGGAACTGTTTTTGATTCCCATAGCTAACATCGTAATATCCACGGTACTTCTTTTGGGGATCATAAAGCTGTTTTCGGGACAGGTAGTCTATCGTTACAGGGAGAGATATCTGGAGCTGAATGACACGGAAAATCCCATTCTCGCAGAGTACAGACAGAATGCCAGGGAAGAATATATGAAGTGCATCCACACGGCATATTTCTGCGAGCGGATCGCCGGGCGGCTTTCCCTGGACTGTGACGCTTTAAAATGTGCCGGGTATTACCATATCAAAGCGGTACAGCAGCCTGAATTGATGGAGGAAGGGATGTTTCCTCCATCAGCACGACGGATATTGGAAGAATATATTGCCGTAAAGGGAAAAGAGGCAAAGAATGGTGTAAGAAAGAAAGAGACAGCAGTCCTTCTCTGCTCTGATATGGTGGTAGGCACCATGCTGCAGCTTCTGGAAAAAGAGAGGAACCGCATGCTGGACCACGATAAGATCATAGATGCCGTATTCAGGCATTTTGCGGACAAAGGAACCTTTGACAACTGCGAGATTTCCCTGCAGGAATATAAGCTGATGCAGAAGATCTTTAAGGAGGAGAAGCTATATTATGACTTTTTACGTTGAGAATGAAACTGAGGTACAGTTTGCCTTTGATGTGGAGGCTGTGGTGAAGCAGGTAGCGGAAGCGGTACTGGAGCAGGAAGGCTGTCCCTATAAGATCCAACTGAATGTCCTTCTGACAGATAATGAAGGAATCAGACAGTTTAACAGGGAATACAGAGGGATCGACAGGGAGACGGATGTGTTATCCTTTCCCAATCTGGACTTTGACAGGGAAGCGGATTTTGCCATAGATGAGTCCAGGGAAGCGGATTATTTTGACCCGGAGACCGGCGAACTGATCCTGGGGGACATCATTATTTCGGTGGATAAGGTAAAGGAACAGGCATTTTGTTACGGACATGGTGAAAAGCGGGAATTTGCCTTTTTGACTGCCCATAGTATGCTGCATCTGTGCGGTTATGACCATGTTGAACCAAAAGAAGCAAAGATCATGGAAGAGAAACAGGAAGCGATCCTTACAGGGTTGGGAATTACCAGAGATTGATGAAAGGTATTTGAAAGATATGAATCAGGTTGAGGTGAAGAGACAACAGATACAGGGAGCAGCCCATATCCTGGGGCTTGTGACCATTTTGATCTTTAGCCGCATGGTGGGAGACAACGGCATCGCTTATCTGGGGGCGGCTTATGAGATCTTTTCTTTCCTGCTGATCCTTCTGGGACGGAATGTGCCGGATGCATTGGGACGGATGCTGCGGAGCAGGAAAGCCAAGGGTCAGTACAGGAATGTTTCCAGAGTACGCCGTTATGTCATGGTATTCCAGGGAATGGCAGGGATTTTGGGCAGCCTGATCCTGGCAGCGGGCGGTACGCTGTTGATGAAGGAGGCTTTCGGTATGCCTCACGGTGCCGTGCTGATGCTGATCCTGGCACCGGTATTCTTTCTGCGCATGATAAACAGTGTTCTGTTAGGATATTTTCAGGGGGAAGGAACAGAACTTCCCACAGCAGCCACTGCCGTACTCAGACAGGTACTCTTTTTGGGATTGGGATTTCTGTTCCTGAAGCTTTTGAAGGAATATGGGGAAAAGGTCAGTGCGCTGCTTTTGCAGGATGACTTCGTGGCAATGTACGCAGATATGGGAATCCTCATAGCCTTGGGCGTGTCAGAACTTTTGGTACTCGTATTCCTGTTAGTGATCTACAGGGGCAATGGCAGTAACAGGAAAAATGTACAGGAGGGGATGCGCACTACGGATTCCTTTGGCAGAGTCGTAAAGATCCTCTATGGGAATATGTTCAGCGCCACTCTGATACAGTTATTTATGCATCTGCCGATATGGATAGGGCTGCTGTTCTTGCACAGGAGCATGGCCGACAAATCCTTATATGTGACACAGTATGGCGTATATTACGGGAATTATCTGATCCCCTGCATGGTGCTTTTACTGATCATAGACATTTTGATGGCGGTGGCTTCCGCCAGGGTGCATGCATTCCTAAAAAAAGAAGAACACAAATATGCCAGGATTGCTTTCCAGGGCAATCTTCATGGAGTGGTAGCCCTGGGCTTGTATTTTTCAGTGTTTGTGACCGCTATGGGAGGACAGCTGGCAGCGATCCTCAGCCAGCAGTATGCTTCCAGTGCATCCCGGATGTTGGGCTGTGGTGCGTTTGTCCTGTTCTTTGCAGGGGTTTCCGACTATTTTGCCAGACTTCTGTGGCTGGAGGGAAAGTGGCATTTCCTGTTGGCGGGATTGGGCGGCATGAATGTTTTATATGTGGTTTCACTGGCACTTTTCTTAAACAGCGGAAAGCTTGGAGTATATTCTCTCGTATATGCGGGACTGGTGGGCAGCGCATTGGCCTGTGTGGCGTTTGGACTCTTATTGTACAGGCATATCGGCATTGCAGTGGACTGGCTTAGGGGATTGCTCATTCCGGCAGTCTGTGCCTGCCTTGTGGGGCTATTGTGCCTGTTTTTTGGAAAAGTTTTTACCCCGCATCTGGGCAGCGGCGTCACGCTGTTTATATCCCTGGTAGTATCTTTCCCGGTCTACTGGGTGCT
Source organism: Lachnospiraceae bacterium (assembly GCA_017621075.1). Classification (GTDB taxonomy): domain Bacteria; phylum Bacillota; class Clostridia; order Lachnospirales; family Lachnospiraceae; genus Acetatifactor. Next base: position 47,708 of record JAGATV010000020.1, on the reverse strand, counting down.
CCTGCTGTTTTTCCGTACCTTTCGGGAGCAGGAGTTGAAACTGATTCCGGGAAGCGGTCCTGTCCGTGTCCTGGGACAGATGTTGCATCTTTTTTAAGGGAGTAAACAGGTATAAATAGTGGAAAGTCGGCTGATACTGAATAGCAGATAGAATAACACCATGCGATGTGAGGGATTATGAAATTTGTAAAAGGTATCAGTTTCTATGTGATCGTGCCGCTTGCCCTGTTGGGAACAGGCTTCTTTGCAGGGGTGGAGGCGGTGCGTTTCTTTTATCCGGGAAATGTGGGGGACAAGGCACAGGAAGAGGTGCAGGAAAGCATCCGGGAGCCGGAGACGGTAAAGACACAGCCACGGGATTTTGCCGACAAAGAGGTGGAGGCGGCGCAGGAGGTGTCTGCAGATACGCAGACCCTTTCTGTAGATACGGAATATGTGGTGGAGGAGACGGACATTGTCAATCATTCCGTTGTGGAGATCGTTGGAAAACTCCCCAGAAAATATGTAGGCATGAACAGGGAACAGTTTCTGGTGGCCATGGAGTCTTATCAGGCTTATCCGCCCTTAAGCGAGCAGGAAAGGGGATTTGTCGGACTGGAAGTGCTTTCCTTTTCCAGGGAGCGTGTAGTGGTTCAGATGAATTACGAATATCTGCAGCCGGGAGAAGGATTTTATCTGGCAGTAAAGGACAATGAGGTAGTGGTCTACAAGGAGGATCAAAAGACAGTCTATATCAATACAGGCATTCTTTTGGAGTCCCTGCCGGAGGAAATACAGATGGAGATCATCCGGATGGTATGGATCGAGGATGAGGAAGCATTATATGCATTTTTGGAGAGCTACTCCTCATAATGCGAAGAAGGGATTCAATATATGAAACGACGGACAGTAGGAGTCATCGGCGCAGGCGCCTCCGGAATGATGGCTGCCATCACGGCGGCAAGACAGGGGGCAAGGGTTATTCTGTTGGAGAGCAATGACCGGGTCGGGAAAAAGATACTGGCAACAGGAAACGGAAAGTGCAATCTGGGCAACCGCAAGATGGGGGAAGACTGCTATTATGGGGGCAGCATTCCCTTTATCATGGACCGGCTGAAAGAATTTGGAACGGAGGATGCGATCACCTTTTTTAAGGGTCTGGGGCTTATGATCAAGGAGAAGAACGGCTATCTGTACCCTGCCTGTGAGCAGGCATCCGCAGTGCTGGATGTGCTTCGCATGGAACTGAAGGAAGCAGGAATAGAGGTCGTTTGCGGGTATAAAGCAGCCGGGATCACGGCACAGGCTAAGGGCAGTGGTTTCGTGGTGACGGACGGTTCCGGGGAATATGTATTTGACAATGTGATCATTGCCTGTGGCGGAAGGGCGGCACCGGCTACCGGCTCCGACGGCAGTGGTTACCGGCTTGCAGGAAAACTGGGGCACGGACTGGTGGAGACGGTTCCCGCACTGGTGCAGCTACGATGTAAGGAAACGTATTTTAAGGCTGTGGCCGGTGTCCGTGCAGAGGCAGACATCTTACTGTACAGCTCCGGCAGGATACTGGCAAAAGAGCGGGGAGAATTGCAGCTTACGGAATATGGCATTTCAGGCATTCCGGTGTTTCAGCTCAGCAGGATCGCGGCATATCTTCTGAAGGAACAGAAGGAAGTGGAAATACATATCAATCTGCTGCCGGATTATGACGAGAACGCACTTGAACAACTGTATCAGAGCAGGCTGATGCTGCAGGGCGGCCGGACTGTGGAGGAATTCTTTACGGGAATGCTCAACAAAAAGATCATGCAGTTGTTTTGCAGACTGGCGGGACTGCATCCGTCACAGCCCATGGAGCAGGCGGATGAAAGAGCGGTCAGAAAAGTATTTTCTCTGTGCGGTGACTGGAAGGTGACGGTCACATCCACAAACCCTTATGAAAATGCCCAGGTATGTGCGGGGGGTGTCCCACTGGATGAGATCACGGAACGCATGGAATCCAAAAAGGTTCCCGGGGTGTATTTTGCGGGAGAAATCCTGGATGTGGACGGAAAATGCGGAGGCTATAACCTGCAGTGGGCATGGACCAGCGGATTCCTGGCAGGAAAATATGCGGGAGGCAGAGAGGATTACAGATCGGTATGATTCGGATCAATCAGTTAAAGATAAGAGTGGGACATACAAAGGAGCAGCTCCTAAGGAAGACAGCGGATCTTCTTGGTGTCCCGGCACAGGATATCACAGCATTTACGGTGGTCAGGCAGTCTGTGGATGCCAGAAAAAAGCCGGAGATCTGTTACAGCTATACCCTGGATGTACAGGTCAAAAGGGAAGATAAGGTCCTAAGGGAAGCGTCGCGGAAAAAGAATGGGAAGGGACAGGTAGAAAAAGTGGTTCCTGTACGATACCGTTTCCCCCGGAGTGGGACCGGATCTTTGGGACATCCTCCTGTGATCGTGGGCATGGGGCCGGCAGGTCTTTTTTGCGGGTATTTTTTGTCCCGTCACGGTTACAGACCCATCCTTTTGGAGCGGGGGAGGGATGTGGAGTCCAGACAGAGGGATGTGGAAGCCTTCTGGAAGAACGGGATTTTGGATCCTGCTTCCAATGTGCAGTTTGGTGAGGGCGGAGCAGGTACTTTTTCCGACGGAAAACTCAATACCCTGGTCAAAGACAGGGACGGCAGAAATCGGGCGGTCCTTGAGACCTTTGTGGCTTTTGGGGCCAAGGAGAGCATTCTTTATGAGGCAAGACCCCACATCGGCACGGATGTGCTTTCCCGGGTGGTAAAGAATATGCGGGAAGAGATCGTCCGCCTGGGCGGAAAGATCTGTTTTGAAAGCCGGGTGACGGATCTCCTGATAGAAAAGGGGGCCGTGGCAGGTGTTGTGGTGAACGGCCGGGAGACCATCGACTGCAGTCAGTTGGTGTTGGCTATCGGTCACAGTGCCAGGGATACCTTTTTTATGCTTCACAAAAAGCAGATCCCCATGGAGGCCAAGGCCTTTGCGGTGGGATTTCGGGTAGAACATCCACAGGAAATGATCAATCTGACCCAGTATGGTGTCAAAGATCCCGGAGAGCTGGGAGCGGCACCTTACAAGGTGACAGCCCAAACCTCTGTGGGGCGGGGGGTGTATTCCTTCTGTATGTGTCCGGGAGGGTATGTGGTCAATGCTTCCTCGGAGCCGGGGCATCTTGCGGTAAACGGCATGAGCTACAGCGGACGGGACGGAAAGAATGCCAACAGTGCCATTATTGTGGCGGTGACGCCGAAGGATTACGGGGAGGAGGGCCCTTTAGCCGGGATTGCCTTCCAGAGAGAATTGGAAAGACGGGCTTATGAACTGGCAGGGGGGAAGATCCCGGTACAGCGCTATGGGGATTTCAGGGCCGGAGTGGATGCAGGCAAACCGGTGGAGTGCACAGCACCGGCTGACCCGGCGGAGATCTTCCCACAGTGCAAGGGTGCTTATGAATGGGCGGATCTGACCGGCATTCTTCCCAGGGAATGTAATCTTGCTTTTGTGGAGGGAATGGAATGCCTGGGACATCAGATCAAGGGCTTTGACCGCCCGGACGCAGTGCTTTCCGGTATCGAGAGCAGGACTTCCTCCCCGGTGCGCATCCTGCGGGACGAAAGTTTCCAGTCGAAGGTCAGAGGCCTGTATCCCTGCGGAGAAGGTGCCGGATATGCAGGAGGCATCACTTCGGCGGCCATGGACGGCATCCGGGCGGCAGAGGCAATCGCTTCCGTGTATGGACCGATACAGACCCCTACATCTGTTTGAGGGCGGAAATCTTGACGGCTGACAGAAAATACAGTACAATAAAAAGTTGTATGTGACGGGTAAAAATGCGTGCCCGATCCATTGTTTTGGGAGAAAATGCGTGCGCAGCGCAGAGACAGGATACCTTTGAAACAGTTAAGAGAAGCAATCAGAGATAAAAAGAGGATTGTCGTAAAAATAGGCTCATCCTCCTTACAGCATCCGGAAACCGGAGATATGGATTATATGAGACTGGAAAAGCTGGTGAGGGAGCTGTGTGATATCCGCAATCAGGGCAAGGAAGTGATACTGGTGACCTCCGGTGCCATCGCTGCCGGAAAGAAGGCTGTGGGCTTAAAGGAGATTGGGGGAGAGAGCCAGGCGGAGGCAATGGCAGTAAAGCAGGCTTGCTCCGCTGTGGGGCAGGCAAGGCTTATGATGGTATATCAGAAGCTATTTGCGGAGTATAATCAGGTGACGGCACAGATCCTCATGACCAAGAATACCATTGTGGACAATTTGAACCGCTACAATGCCCATAATACATTCTCTCAATTGTTACATATGGGAGTGATCCCGGTAGTGAATGAGAATGATACGGTGGCAACCTACGAGATCGAAATCGGGGATAATGATACCCTGTCTGCCATTGTGGCGGCACTGGTGGAGGCGGACCTTTTGATCCTGCTTTCCGACATTGACGGTCTTTTCACTGACGATCCCAGAAAGAATCCTGATGCCCGGTTCATAGAGCAGGTGGATGAACTGACACCGGAGCTTTTGGATATGGGGAAGGGAAGTACCGGAAGCAGTGTGGGAACGGGAGGTATGAATACCAAACTGGTGGCAGCAAAGATCGCAACCAGCTCCAATGTGGATATGATCATTGCAAACAGCAGGGATATCAGTATTTTAAACAGGATCCTTGCGGGGGAGAATGAGGGGACGCTGTTTGTGGCCCACAGGGACGATTCCTTTGATCTGCCCGGATTTGTGGATAGCCTCCACAAGAAGTAGGAGAAAACGATTTATGAACATGGACGAGAGAATCAAAAGGATCAATGAGCTGTATCATAAGTCACAAAAGGAAGGGCTGACCGAAGCAGAAAAAGAGGAGCAGGCGGCTCTCCGCAAGGAATATGTGGCAAGCGTCAGGGCCAATCTGCAGGTGCAGCTGGATCATGTAAGCATCAAGAGACCCGACGGTACTATAGAGAAACTGAAAAAGAAAAGTGAAGGGTAAGAGATGGATGACTTTACCAAAAAAGAGCTGCGAAGAGAAGTTATCAGGCGCAGGGAGGCTCTTTCCGAGGAGGAACGGGTTCGGGCGGCGCTGCTTCTGACGGAGCGGATAGCAGGGCATCAGTGGTTTTACCGGGCGGATATCCTGCTTGGGTTTGTAAGCTACGGAAGCGAGATCGACACCTGTGGAATCCTTTCGGAAGCACTGATGCGCGGGAAAAAAGTATTTGTGCCCAAAGTGGAAGGGGAGGAGCTGGTATTTTACCGCATTGGTTCTTTGGAGGAACTCCTGCCCGGATACAAAGGGATACCGGAGCCGAAGGGAGATACGGAAAGGTATGCCTATCCCGAAAAGAATACTCTGTTGCTGATGCCGGGAGTGGCCTTTGACCCTTACGGCAACCGTATGGGATACGGCAGAGGTTTTTATGACAGATTTCTTGCGGATAAGGAAGCATTGCAGCTCGCCAGTATCGCAGTGGGATTCCGATGCCAGATGGTAGAGCAGGTGCCTGTGGAAGAACATGATATCAGGCCTTATCAGGTGATCTGCGTGTGACAGGGAAAGCAGACAGGCGGAATGGAGGAAGAACGTGACAAATCTAGTGGAAATGGGGCAGCGGGCAGTAGCTGCCAAATATTTGCTGCAGAAGGCAACTTCTGAGGAAAAGAACCGGGCCTTAAACATTGCTGCCGGGCTTTTGGCAGAAAAGCAGGAAGAGATATTGGCAGCCAATGATAAAGATATCGAAAAGGGACAAAAGATTGGGATGCATCCCGGCATGGTCGACCGTCTGCGCCTGGATGAAAAGAGGATCCGGGCTATGGCCGAAGGCCTTGAGCAGATCGCAGCGCTTCCTGACTGTGTTGGAGAAGTGTTGGAACGCTTTGAACGGCCAAACGGCCTGTTGATCGAGAAACGCAGGGTGCCTTTGGGAGTGATCGGCATCATTTACGAGTCCCGTCCCAATGTGACGGTGGACGCCTTCGGACTTTGCTTTAAGTCCGGTAACGCCGTGATCCTGAAGGGAGGTAGCGATGCCATCCATTCCAACATCGCCATTGCCGGAGTGCTTAAGGAAGCACTTTTGAGAGCAGGGATGACACAGGATGCCGTCCAGCTTATCGAGGATACGGACAGAGCGGTGGCATCGGCGTTCATGAAGTTAAATGAGTATGTGGATGTGCTGATCCCCAGAGGGGGAGCAGGACTGATCCGCAGTGTGGTGGAGAACAGCACCATTCCGGTGATCGAGACGGGAACGGGCAACTGCCATGTGTATGTGGACAAAGACGCCGACCTTGACATGGCGGTGAAGATCATCGTCAATGCCAAGACCCAGCGTATCGGTGTCTGCAATGCCTGTGAATCCCTGGTGGTACATAGCAGCGTCAGGGAGCAGTTCCTTCCTATGCTTGCAAAGGCACTGAAGACGGGAAAAGGCGTGGAACTTCGGGGAGACGAGAGAATCCGTGAGATCCTGAAAGAGGATTGCGTTCCGGCTGTGGAGGAGGATTACGGAAGGGAGTATCTGGACTATATCCTGTCCTTAAAGACGGTGGACAGTGTGGAGGAAGCCATTGCCCATATCAACAGATACAATACCAGGCACTCCGAATGTATCGTTACCGAAAATAAAGAAACGGCTGAACAGTTTTTATACGAGGTGGATGCCGCCTGTGTGTATGTGAATGCTTCCACCAGATTTACCGACGGCTTTGAATTTGGATTTGGTGCAGAGATCGGCATCAGCACCCAGAAACTCCATGCAAGAGGACCTATGGGACTTAAGGAACTCACATCCTATAAGTATACCATACATGGCAGCGGACAGATCCGGGTGTGATCCGGGAATTGGAGGAGATCATGAAAGAAATCAACGGAAGTATCTGGCACAGCATCAGTACTCATCGGGTAACCCCCACGGATTTTATCTGTGTCATTGAAATCGCAAAAGGAAGCAAAAACAAATATGAACTGGATAAGGAGACGGGATTTTTGATCCTGGACCGCATCCTGCACACGTCCACCCATTATCCTGCCAATTACGGCTTTATTCCCCGTACCTACGGCGATGACGGTGACCCGCTGGATGTGCTGCTGTTGTGCTCGGAGCCTATCCAGCCCATGACTCTGGTAAGAGCATATCCCATCGGCGTCATTTCCATGCTGGACAACGGCAAGAATGATGAAAAGATCATAGCGGTCCCCTTTAATGATCCCAACTATAACTGTTACCATGACATCTCGGAACTGCCCTCCCATGTGGTGGATGAGATGGAGCATTTCTTTACGGTCTACAAGGCTCTGGAGAACAAGACCACTGCGGTGAATGAAAAAGGCAACTGCAAGGAGGCCGTCGAGGTCATCCGAAAATGTCTGGATCGCTATATCGATACGTTTATCAAGAGCTGGTAAGACAAGACAAAAAGAGCAAAAGAGGCATCTGTCATGACATTAAGTGAAGCAAAAAAAGATGTTACCTATTGTATTGATGGACTGTTCGTGGAACCGTCCATCACCAGACGATTACAGGCCCTGGGGCTCAATGACGGCACTTTTGTCAAAGTCCTGAACCGCAAGAAGAAGGGAGCCATGATCATACAGGTCAGAGGTACAAGGCTTGCGCTCGGAAGGCATATTTCCTCTAATATCACCATCAGGGAAACGGAGGAAACAGAGAATGGCTGATCAAAGAAAGACGGAACAGAAGAAGCATATCAATGTGGCCTGCGTGGGCAATCCCAACTGCGGTAAGACCACCTTGTTCAATGCCCTTACCGGGGCAAAACTGAAAGTGGCCAACTGGCCCGGCGTCACCGTGGAGAAGGTGGAGGGCGAAACCAGTTATGAGGGAATGGGCATCACCCTGATCGACACGCCCGGCATTTATTCCCTGACCTGTTATACCATAGAAGAAAAGGTAACCAGGAAGTGCGTCATGGATGATGATATCGACGTGATCATCAACATCGTGGATGCGTCCTCCCTGGAGAGGAATCTGTATCTGACTTTACAGCTTTTGGAATTGGGCAAACCCGTTGTCCTGGCCTTAAATATGATGGATATCATAAAGGAGCGGGGCATGGAGATCGATCTTCACAGACTGCCGGAAATGCTGGGGAATATCCCTGTAGTACCCGTATCCGCAGCAAAGCGCACAGGGCTGGATATCCTGCTGCATGCGGTGATCCATCACTATGAAGAGGGGATGGATGAATACATATTGCATTATCCGGAGGAGATCGAAGACAAGATCGCCAAGCTGGAGGTGATGATGCAGGCCCATTATCCCACTCATTCCTCCGTGCGCTGGCATGCCATCAAGCTGTTGGAGGATGATGAGGAGGTCCGCGAGGAACACCCCATCCGCACAGAGAACGTAGTGGACAGAAGTTATGAAAAAGAAATCATACAGTGCAAATATGCATATATTGAACATATCGTGCAGGAAACCCTGTTCCATAAGAGCAGGAAAGCAGCTTTCACGGATAAGATAGACAGGGTGCTCACACATCCATTCTGGGGAATTCCGATTTTTCTGCTGATTATATGTGTGGTATTCCTTTTGACCTTTACGGTGGGAGATGCCTTAAAGGGTGTGTTTGAAGCAGCGCTCACCTTTATTTCAGACAGTGCACTTTTGCTTTTGGAGACCATTCATGTAAGCGGCTGGCTGAAATCCCTGATCGTGGATGGCATCATTGCGGGAGTGGGCGGCATCCTGACCTTTATACCCAATATCTGCATCCTGTTTCTGGCTCTTGCCATACTGGAGGACAGCGGCTATATGTCCCGGGTGGCTTATGTGATGGACTCTGTTATGGGAAAGGTGGGGTTGTCGGGCAAGGCATTTCTGCCCATGATCCTGGGATTTGGCTGTACCGTACCGGCAGTCATGGCAACCAGGGCCCTGGAGACAGAGCGGGACCGCAGAAAGACTATGATGGTCACACCCTTTATGTCCTGTTCGGCGAGACTTCCCATCTATGTGCTGTTCTCCGAACTGTTTTTTGAAAAATATGCCTCCCTGGCGGCATTTTCCATGTATATCATCGGAATGGCGGTGGCTATTATGGCAGCCCTTGTGTATAACAGGCTGGAAAAAGGTGTGGTCAATGACTCCCTTCTGATCGAGCTCCCTGAGTATAAGCGCCCCAACGGACGCACCGTCCGCATTTATGTGTGGAACAAATTGAAGGATTACTTATCCAAGGCAGGGACTACCATATTCATCGCATCTATTGTGATCTGGTTCGTGCTGAATTTCGGTGTGACAGGCATGGTGGAGGACCCGGCTGACAGCTTTGGGGCGGTGATCGGACAGCTTTTGGTGCCGGTGCTTAGGCCGGCAGGTTTGGGAATGTGGCAGATTGGTGTCGCCCTGTTGTCCGGCATCTCTGCAAAGGAACTGGTGGTTTCCAGCTTTGCGGTGCTGTTTGGGGTGACCAATGCCAATTCGGAAGCGGGTATGGCAACGATCCTGGCAAACGTACATGCGGTGAATCCGGATTTCGGACCTTTAAATGCTTACTGCCTGATGTTGTTCAGTCTTTTGTATGTGCCCTGTGTGGCCACTGTAGCCACCATAAAGAAGGAGAGCGGTTCCTGGGCCTTTACCTTAAAGGTGTTAGGTTTTGAACTGGTGCTGGCATGGGTGGTGTCCACACTGGTATTCCAGATTGGAAGTTTCTTCCTGTAGGACGGAACCAATAAACCATATTTTCGTCTCTATGTATAACAGAAAGACATACAAGGGAGGAAAGAATATGTTTCAAATGAAAATCGGTAAAAAGTTGACAGCGTGCGTGCTGACGGCAGTGATGGCGGCAAGCTTTGGCGCCTGCGGACAAAAGGAAGGGACGGATACAGAAGTCCCCAAAGAGGCCCTTAAGGAGTTTTCTTATGAGCTGTTAGCCCATAGTCTTGAGCAGGAAAATCCTGTGCTTTCTCCCGTATCAGCCTACCTTGCCCTCGGAATGGCAGGCATTGGGGCAAAAGGGGAGACCGGACAGGAATTTGACAGGCTGCTTGGTGCAGAGTTTCAGGAATATTCCGGGGAATTGATGGAGCGTTTGCCCGCAGATTCCGAGGAGTTGCAGGTGGCCATCGCCAATTCCGCATGGGTGGATGAAGAACTGACGCCGGCGGATGGCTGGATGACAGAGGTAAAAGAGGTTTGTCATGGGGAAGCATTTCACAGGAAGCTTTCTACAGACGATACCATGAATGCCATCAACGGCTGGATCGAGGAAGAGACCAATGGACTGATAAAGCGGTTCCTGGCAAAACCGTTCAGTACAGACACCAGGCTGGCGCTTTTGAATACCGTCTATTTTAACGGAAAGTGGGCGAAGCCTTTTGATGCCGATTCTACCGTGAAAATGGAGTTTACCAATTCGAAGCAGGATGTGGTAAAGACAGAGATGATGCAGATATATGGGGAGCAGCAGCTATATCTGAAAAATGACATTGCAGAAGGGGTTTTGCTTCCCTACAGGGGAGGGGCATATTCCTTTGTGGCACTAAAGCCTGCGGAGGGCTTCAGTGTCCGCAAGATGTATGAGCAGCTTTCCATGGAAGAGATTGCAGGGATGCTGGATGATGGTGAGAGCAGGATGGTGAATCTTAGGCTGCCCAAGTTTGAGATCACTTTTGATAAGATCCTCAATGAAGACTTGACAGATATGGGGCTGGTGCAGGCTTTTGACCCGGACCGGGCAGATTTTTCCGGGATCGGCACCACCAAAAGCGGCAATCCTCTGTATATCGGTATGGTGAGACAGAAAGCACTGATCCGGGTGGATGAGGAAGGTACGGAAGCTGCGGCTGTGACCATGGTGGCCATGAATGACTGTGCGATGATGATAACGGAGGAACCCATCAATGTGTTCTTTGATGAACCGTTCCTTTACATGATCGTGGAAAATGAGACAAAAGTGCCTCTGTTTGTGGGAATTTTGGATGATCCCACGAAAACGGGCAGGGAATAAAAAACGAAAGAGGTAGTTACGTTGGGCGTAGAAAAATTGTTAGAGCAGGTAAAGAGACAGTTCGTGAGGGACAATTTTATGTCCGATGAATTTTTGGAGTTCATGCAGGAAAATAAGAGGCCTTATGATACTATGATGGCTTATTACCGCTGTGCCTGTATGGAGGTGGAAACTAAGTTCAAGGTCTTGAACGAACAGTTTTCCCTGCAGTATGACCGCAATCCTATCGAAAGCATCAAGACAAGGGTGAAGTCCTTTGAAAGTATTGTAAAAAAAGTGCGGAATAAGAATATTCCCCTGACTTTTTCTTCCCTGGAGGAAAATATAAGGGATATTGCGGGAGTGCGGGTGATCTGTTCCTTCCAGGATGACATCTATATGCTGGCGGAGTGCCTGTTACAGCAGGATGATATCCGTCTCATTGAAAAGAAAGATTATATCAGGAATCCAAAGCCCAGCGGATACAGGAGCCTTCACCTGATCGTGGAGATCCCGATTTTCTTACAGGATGTGAAACAGCTCATGAAGGTGGAAGTACAGCTTCGCACCATTGCCATGGATTTCTGGGCCAGCCTGGAACACAAATTGCGCTACAAAAAGAACATTCCGGACGAAGAGGCAGAGTTATTGGCGAAGGAACTGGAGGAATGTGCTGAAATCAGTGCGTCCCTGGATCAGCGTATGCAGGATATCCGCACCAGGATAGCCCAGTCTGAGGAACGGAATAAGGACAAGAAGACACAGCAGACCATCGGAAATATGTTCTTAAAAAAGAAACTGTATGAGATCGGTGAGAGGCCGGAGAAAGATGAGGAGGCATGATATGCTGACATTGGAAAAAGGAACGGTAGAGGAATATAATATCCCCCAAGACGCAGTGGACAAGATGGAGGAACTTTTTCAAAAAAGAGGTGTCCGCATCCACGGGTATATGCTCCTTGGAGGCAGGAAGGTATTGAAGGAGCGCTATTTCGGCCCTTATCAAAAGGATGACAATCACCGCATGTATTCCATTACCAAGAGTTTTGTGGCATTGGCGGTAGGCCTTCTTGAAAAGAACGGACTGATCACGCTGGAGGATAAGATCTGTGAGTATTTTCCGGAGAAGCTGCCCGGGGACGGCGCCCATCCCTGGTGTGGGGAAATGACCATCCGGGATCTGCTCACCATGCGTACCTGCTACGGAAGTACTACTTATAAGCGCTATGACGGAGATGACTGGACAGAGTCTTTCTTCCGGGTGAAGCCTGATCATGTGCCGGGTACGGTATTTTCTTATGACACCTCGGCTGCCCATGTGTTGGGAGCCCTGGTGGAAAAGCTTACAGGTATGAAGCTGTTGGATTATATGCGAAAAGAAATGCTGGATGAGCTTGGATTTTCCAAGGAGGCTTACATCATTCCCGATCCCGTGGGAGTCTCCCAGGGAGGAAGCGGTCTGATGTGTACGATGACAGACGTGGCCAGGGTAGCTTATCTGTGCAACCATTACGGTGTGCTGGACGGCAGAGAACTTTTGCCTTCCGGTTTTTTGCGGGATGCCGTTTCCAACCTGGTGCCTACGGATCTGCAGCCGAAGCTGGATGAACAATTTGGTTACGGTTATTATATATGGATGACCAGGGAGGAAGGCTATGTGTTCTTCGGCATGGGAGGACAGCTGGCAGTATGCTTCCCCAAATATGATTTCTGCTATCTTACCATAGCGGATACCATCGGAAGTCCGGCGGGCCTGCAGATCTTGTATGACTGCTTTTATGAGACCGTCTATCCTTTCTTAAAAGAGCGCAGGGAGGACAATCCTCTTGCCTTTGCACAAACAGCCAAGACAAAGGATACGGAGGAGAGGCCAAAGGAGAATCAGACCTACCGGTTTTATCCCAATCCCATGGGTTGGAGCCGTGTATCCTTTGACTGGGAAGAACGCCTTGTACAGATCACCATTCCGGCAGGAGATTTCACGCTGGCTTTTGAGGAGGATTCCTGGAAACAACAACCGTTCTTGAATACCGGCTATACCTGCGAGTGCAGGGGAATGTGGAAGAAGGGCCATTTCTTCTTAGAGTGTTTTGTCATTGATGAGGAGCAGGGAAATGTGCGGATGGAGTTTGCTTTTAAAGATGACCGGCTTACCCTGCATTCCGTGAGCACAGGGGAACCCTTCTTTGCGAAACTGCAGTCCTCCTTTAACGGCTTTGCCTCTGCGGAGCGCTGAACAGAAATTTGGACAAATGGATTGCATATTTTCCCTAAAAAAGTTACAATAAGGGACAGTGAAAGAACAGGTGTGTTCCCAAGGGAACATACGGATGGGAGGAAACAATGACCAAGATCAGAACCAGATACGCACCCAGCCCTACAGGCAAGATGCATGTGGGCAACCTGCGTTCTGCCTTATATGAGTTTTTGATCGCAAAGCATGAGGGAGGAGATTTCATGCTGCGTATCGAGGATACGGATCAGGAGAGATTCGTGGAGGGCGCAACGGAAATCATTTACCGCACCCTGGAAAAGACGGGACTGGTCCACGATGAAGGCCCTGACAAGGACGGCGGCTATGGCCCTTATGTGCAGAGCGAGCGCATGAAGACAGGGATCTATATGAAGTATGCAAAGGAACTGGTAGAGAAGGGGGAAGCTTATTACTGCTTCTGCGATAAGGAGAGGCTTGCCACCCTGAAATCCGAAGTGGTGGACGGCAAGGAGATCACAGTGTATGACAAGCACTGCCTGTCTCTTTCCAAGGAGGAAGTGGAAGCCAATCTGGCGGCCGGAAAGCCTTTTGTCATCAGGCAGAATATTCCGGACGAGGGGACTACCACTTTCCACGATGAGCTTTATGGGGATATTACGGTAAACAATTCCGAGCTGGATGATATGATCCTGATCAAGTCAGACGGTTATCCCACCTACAATTTTGCAAACGTAGTGGATGACCACACCATGAATATCACACATGTGGTGAGAGGAAACGAGTATCTTTCCTCCTCGCCTAAATATGTGCGGCTGTATGATGCCTTTGGCTGGCAGGTGCCTGTCTATATCCACCTTCCGCTGATCACCGATGAGAACCACAAGAAGTTATCCAAGAGGAGCGGGCATGCTTCTTTTGAAGATCTGATCGACCAGGGCTTTGTCACGGAGGCGATCGTCAATTATGTGGCTCTGTTAGGCTGGAGCCCGGAGGATAACCGGGAGATCTTCTCTCTGGATGAGCTGATCGAGAAATTTGATTACCACAGGATCAGTAAGTCTCCCGCAGTGTTCGATATCGTGAAGCTGCGGTGGATGAACGGCGAGTATTTAAAGGCCATGGATTTTGATACCTTCTATGAGATGGCAGAGCCTTATCTGAAACAGGCGCTGACAAAGGACTTCGATCTGAAAAAGATCGCAGCCATGGTAAAAACCCGTATCGAGGTATTCCCAGATATTGCAGGTCAGGTAGACTTTTTTGAAGAGCTGCCGGAATATGATGTGGAGATGTATACCCACAAGAAAATGAAGACAACTGCAGAGACCTCTCTTGAGGTGCTTAAGGAAGTACTGCCCATCCTGGAAGCCCAGGAGGATTACAGCAATGACGGGCTGTATCAGGCATTATTGAAATATGTGGAAGAAAAAGGCTGTAAGAACGGTTACGTCATGTGGCCCATCAGGACAGCCGTATCCGGCAAGCAAATGACACCTGCCGGAGCTACCGAGATCATGGAGATCCTTGGCAAGGAAGAATCCCTTAAGAGAATTCGGAAAGGAATTGAACTGTTACAGAATGCTTGAGCTTTCTGCGTTGAATGAACCACAGAAAAAGGCTGTGACTTACGGAGAGGGGCCCCTTTTGGTACTGGCGGGCCCCGGCTCCGGCAAGACCTTTACCATCGTCCAAAGGATCTTTTATCTGTTGCAGGTAAAAAAAGTTTTGCCGGAACAGATCCTGGTAGTTACTTTCACAAAAGATGCGGCGCTTTCCATGCAGAGGCGCTTTCAGTGCCAGTCAGACCGCAGTTATCCCGTCAATTTCGGAACTTTTCATTCCGTTTTTTATCACATCTTACGAGAAACCCACAGTTTATCATCACAAAAAATAGCAACGGAAGCCCAAAAAAAGGACATGATGAAGTCGGCCCTCAGGGGGATCCTGCCGGAAGATGCAGATGCCGGCTTGTTTCTTGCGGCCGTCAGCTTTTATAAGAATACCGAAGACAGATCAGGTGCAGAGAAGAAACTTCCCGTGGAATACAGGGAGCATTTTGGGGAAATCATACAAAGGTATGAACAGTGGCAGACAGAAAGAGGCCTGTTTGATTTTGATGACATGGTCTGGAAGTGCCGGGAGCTCCTTAGGAAGGATGTGGAACTTTGCCGGGTATGGCAGAGGCGTTTTTCCTATATCCTGCTGGATGAATTCCAGGACATCAATCCCATTCAGTATGAAACCATCAGGCTTTTGGCCCAAGAAAGGTGTCAGCTTTTTGCCGTCGGAGATGACGACCAGTCCATATACGGCTTCCGCGGTTCCAATCCTGCCTGCCTGAAACGATTTTTGACAGAATGCAAGGCAGAAATACTCTGCCTGAACATCAATTACAGAAGCTGCCCTAAGATCGTGGATGCCTCCCTACAGGTTATTTCGGAAAATGAGGACAGATTTGCAAAGAAGCTGTCAGCAGCCGGGCAGGACGGGGACAGGAGTAAACAAAACCCGGGCAGACAGCCGGTGGAGCTGCGTGACTTTGAGGACAGGGAATCCCAATATGAATATTTGGCAGGAGAACTTGCAAAACTGTCCCGGGAAGATGCCTCTGGAGAAACCTGTGCAGTGCTGTTTCGCACCAATTCCTATCTGCAGGGTTTTGCTGCCATCCTTAGCAGGCTTGGCGTACCCTACAGGATGAAAGAGCAGGGAATGGGAATCTATGACCATTTTATCGTGCAGGATATCATGGCATATCTGAAACTGGCAGGCGGACAACAGGACAGGGAGGCATTGCTTCGAATCCTGAATAAGCCGGACAGGAAACTTGACCGGGAGAGTCTTGGCTGGGAGGAACGGATACTGACAGAGCAAAGCGGGGAAGCGGAAGCCTTACGGAAGTTTAAGAGAGATCTGCGGTCCATGGGAAAATATCCTCTGTATCTGCAGGTGCAGTATATAAGGAAGGCGGCAGGTTATGAGAAATATCTTATGGAATTGTCCATGGGTGTGGAAGAAAAGCGGCAGGAATGGCAGGAGATCCTGGAGTGGCTGACCGGGGAGGCAAAGCATTATGATACCATCGCAGAATGGCATACAGCTATGGAGGATTATAGAAAGGCCCGGACCGGACCCGAAAAGCAGAGCCGGATCTGGCTGATGACAGTCCATGGGGCCAAGGGATTGGAATTTGACCGGGTGTGGATACCCGACTGCAACGAAGGGGTCTTTCCGTACGGGAAGATGCCGGATGAGGAGACGTGTAAGGAGGAGAGAAGGATTTTTTATGTGGCGATGACCAGAGCAAAGAAAAGCCTGGGACTTTTCTACCTTACCGGTACGAAAGAACGCCCCAGGCTGCCATCCAGATTCTTAAATCCGCTGCGTTTCCCTAATCCTCATCAATGATCTCGTCAAATTCGCAGTTGTCCAGATACTCGTCAAAGGCATCGGCAACTTTTTCGTATTCGTCATCATCATCGATATAATCCAGTTCAGGTTCCTCGTTGGGGTCCTGGGGATTCTCGCTGTAGCGGTAGAACCATACCTCGCCGTCCTCGTTGGTGCCGTCCTCATTCAAAGGAAGCAGGACAATGTAATCTTTGGCTTCTACCGTAAGAATCGTGACAATGGCACAGTTGACCATGGTGCCGTCTTCCAGTTCCAGTTCAACTGTCATTTCTTCATCCATATTTTCTGCGTTATTACCCATAGCTGAAATCTCCTTTTTGATTTCAGTATAATCGCTTGTGATTTTTCTTGCAATACATTATAATAAACTTATATGTTAAATTTGATGATTTCTGCATGTAATGGCAGGACGGAGGTTGTGATGGCTGGATGTGGAGTGCAGATAAGACCATACCCGCTTGGGGCTCACCGGGAGGGAGATAAGGTCCGGTTTTCCTTTGTGTCGTCAAAGGAAGACTGCGGTATTCTTCTGTATGACAGAAAGACAGGGCGCCGGCTTCGTAAGATTGCTTTTTCTGCCGATGAAAGAATCGGTACGGTATATTGTAAATATGTGGAAGGGATAGATCCGGCTTTGGTTACTTATCAGTATTATGAAGGGGACCGGATCATTCCGGATGAACACGCCGAAAGCTTTCCGGGCAGTCCTTCCTATGGAAGGGAACGGGCCCTTAAGGATATGAAAGCCGGATTTTCAAATGAGGAGTTTGACTGGGAGGGGGATGCAAGACCCCATATCCCGTATGAAGATTGTATCTGTTATTGCGCCCATGTGAGAGGATTCACCAGGCATGCATCCTCCCGGGTGGCACACAGAGGTACTTTTCTCGGAATGACAGAAAAGATTCCCTATCTGAAGGAGACGGGAATCACCACCGTGGAATTGCAGCCGGTCTATGAGTTCTTGGAAATTCCCGATGAAGAAGAACGGAGGAAGGCTTTTCTCGGAGGGATGGTTTCAGAGGCAGATATGGACAGGATCTGCCCTAAGAAACTGAATTACTGGGGGTATAAAAGAGGATTTTATTTTGCGCCAAAAGCTGCTTATGCAGCAGGGGAGGATGCCTCATGGGAATTCAAGGAAATGGTGAAGGCGTTCCATGCGGCGGGGATGGAAGTGATTTTACAGTTTTATTTTCCCAATGATGTGAAGGTCAGGGAGATCCCGGAAATCTTGTGTTTCTGGGTGATCAATTACCATGTGGACGGCTTTCGTCTCATGGGGGAACATATTCCCACTACCATGCTTGCGTCAGATCCGGTGCTTGCGGATACCAAGCTCTGGTGTGATTATTTTGATGAGGATGCCATTTATCCCGGGGGAGAGCAGCCTGTATGTAGGAATCTGGCCTGCTACAGGGATGATTACCGCTATGTCATGCGGAAATATTTAAAGGGCGATGAAAATATGCTTAAGGACGTGCTTTTTCAGATGCGTTGTCATCCCCAGCGGACAGGCTATATCCATTATATGACCAATTATGACGGAATGACCCTGATGGACCTGGTGTCATATGACCGTAAGCATAATGAAGCAAACGGCGAGGACAACAGGGACGGAACCCCCTACAATTACAGTTGGAACTGTGGGGAAGAGGGAGGCAGCCGCAAAAAGAAGGTGCTGGCGCTTAGAAAGAAGCAGATCAAGAATGCCATGTCACTGTTATTGCTCAGTCAGTCCACGCCTCTGATCTTTATGGGGGATGAGTTTGGCAATTCCCAAAAAGGTAATAACAATCCTTATTGTCAGGACAATGCAGTCACCTGGCTGGACTGGAAGGATCTGGATAGGAACCGGGAACTGTACGATTTCTGGAAAATGCTGATCGCTCTAAGGAAAGCACATCCCATCCTGCATCTTTCCCGTAAGATGATGCTCATGGATTCTCTTTCCTGTGGGTATCCCGATCTGTCCTACCATGGGAAGAATGCCTGGAGAATACAGACGGAAGGATGCAACCGCAATGCCGGTATCATGGTCTGCGGCAAATATGCAAAGAAGCCGGACGGACAGGAGGATGATTTCTTCTATCTGGCCATGAATATGTACTGGGAGCCCCAGGAGCTGGCGCTGCCGGATCTTCCCAGAGGGCTCAAGTGGGAGTCTGTGATCTCCACGGAGGAAGGTGCAGCTTTGGAGGGGGATTCTGTCAGAAAGATCCCGGCGAGGTCTGTATGTCTGTTTCAGAGCGTTGTGGATGAGACCGTGGGCAGGAAAGACAGGAACACCGCCAGAAAGCGGCAATACGAAAACAAGACGGTAGAGAAGCAAAAAGATGGGCAGGATTTGGAAACATTTTAAGACGATCACATATCATAAATATCTGGTGGCACAGGGTTGCTTTCAGGTGGGATTATACCGCCAGGGGCTTTTGCATGACCTGTCCAAGTACAGTCCTTCGGAATTCTGGGTAGGCGTCCGGTATTTCCAGGGAGACAGGAGCCCCAACAATGCAGAGCGGGAAGACATTGGCTATTCCAGCGCCTGGCTTCATCATAAGGGGCGCAATAAGCACCATTATGAATATTGGAATGATTACAGTTGTGATCCCAAGGCTGCGGGAAGCATTGTGCCTGTGCCCATGCCGGACCGCTATATCGCTGAGATGATCATGGACCGTATCGCTGCCTGCAAGGTATACCGGGGCAAGGACTATACGGATGCAGATCCTTTGAATTACTATTACCGGGGGACGGACAAGGCCCCCCTCCATGATGCCACCAGGGAGAAACTGGAGCGCATGTTGCGGCTTTTAGCCCAAAAAGGGGAGAAGGAGACCTTCCGGTGCATCAGGCGCGAGCTGGTAAGGGGGAAATGATTTGGACCTGCAACCAATGGGCGGAGACAGAATAGAATACAGTAAACATGAAAACAGGGGTGGACAATATGAATTGTTGTTGGATCCTTTTACTGTTGCTGTTCTGTGGCGGCAATCATTGTGACAGGAAATGTGGCTGTGATGACAAGTGCGACCAGAGAAGAAACGATGACCGCAGGGGAAGAGATTGTAAGGAAGAAAGAGAGGATTCCCGTGGACGTCAGGGGTCCAGGCCGGCAGCATGGCCGGACTGCGGCTGCGATAATGATTCCAAAAGAACTTCTCCCAGACAGGATTTTCCCGGTTTTAACCGTTGTGAGACCTGCGGATGTGAAAACGATCAGAATTAAAAATAAAAGAGCAGATAAAGAACGGACGGTCCCGCAAGGAACCGTCCGTTTCGCCTATTCTGACATGACTTCTTTCCATAAGCTGTTGTAGAGTTCGTCTCCTTCTTCCCCCAGATAGGAGAAGGTTTCCAGTCCGCTGTACTGGGAAAGATCGGGGAAGGCAATCTTGGAATTGCGGATATCCTCGTCTTCGATCAAGGCCTGTGCAGCGGTGTTGGGGGTAGAATAGGTGATATATTCGAAGTTCATCAGGGCAATATCCCCACGGCACATAAAGTCAATGAACTTTTCTGCATTTTCCCTATTGGGCGCATTCTTGGGGATGACCCAGCTGTCGATCCATACATTAGTGCCTTCCTTGGGAATGACGTATTCCAGGTCGGGGTTCTCACGCTGGGTATAGATCGCTTCGCCGGAGTAGATCACACCGATCGCCGCCTCGCCGCCGATCATCTTATCCCGGACCTGGTCGATCACATAAGCCTGCACCAGGGGCTTCTGCGCAATGAGCGCATCCTTTGCGTCGGTAAGCTCGGATGCATCCACACTGTTCATGGAATATCCCTTCAGCTTCAGCGCAACCATGAAGGCGTCCCGGACGGAGGACTGCATCAGGATATTGTCAGCATATTTTTCATCCCAGAGGATGGACCAGCTATTGACAGGTTCTTTCACCATGTTGGTGTTGTAGAGGATGCCCACGGTCCCCCAGCAGTAGGGAACAGAGTATTTGTTTTCGGGGTCGAAAGCTTTGGACTGTTCATAATACTGGGCACCGATATTTGCCTTCGCATTGGGCATGTTATCAAAGTTCAGCTCCTGAAGCAGATCATTGTCGATCATCTTTTCGATCATATAATCGGAAGGACAGATCACATCATAAGCGGAAGAGCCTGCGGCAACTTTGGGATACATGGCTTCGTTGGTATCAAATTCATCATAGACCACCTTGATTCCTGTTTCTTCTTCAAACATGGTAAGGGTTTCGGGATCGATATATTCTCCCCAGTTATACACATAGACTTCCCCGTTCTCTCCGGACTCGGAGGAACCGCAGCCGGTCAGGGAAGCGGCGGCAAGCACACCGCAAAGTAACAAAGCAACTAATTTTTTCATCTTCAAAAACCTCCTCATAGTTTATTTTTCTTTTTTCTTTGGCGTGTAATTGACCAGGATCAAAAGTGCCAGGACAGAAACGAAAATGATCGTGGAAAGTGCATACATTTCCGGTTTGATCCCTTTCTTTACCTCGGTGTAGATCTTGGTGGACAAGGTGTGGATGCCGGGGCCCTTGGTAAAGTGGGTGATGATAAAATCATCCAAGGACATGGTAAAGGCCATTACGAACCCGGACAGGATGCCGGGAAAGATGTCCGGGAACACCACCTTGAAAAATGCCTTGAGATGGGAGGCGCCCAGATCCAGGGCTGCCTCGTAAGTGCTGGGATTCAACTGCTTCATACGGGGCATGACACTCAATATCACATACGGAATGTTGAAGGTGATATGTGCCAGCAATACGGTCAGGAAACCAAACTTGATACCAAGGCTGATAAATAAAAGCATCAGGGAGATACCGGTCACGATCTCCGCATTGAGCATGGGAATGTTCACCACACCCATCAGGATGGTGCGGTTCCTCTTTTTCATGGACTGCATGGAGATGCAGGCTATGGTGCCGATCACCGTGGCGATGAGAGCGGAGAGGAACGCAATGGCCAGGGTATTGATCAGTGCCTGGATGATCGCTTCATTTTCAAAAAGGCTTTTGTACCATTTCAAGGTAAATCCGCCCCATTTGGAACGGGTCTTGCTGGCATTGAAGGAAAGCACCATCAGGGTCACGATGGGCGCATACAGGAAAATGAAGATCAGGCAGATATATATCTTGCGTGTGATATTGCGTATCATAATGCGTTTGTATCTCCTTCCTTGTCCGTGATGGCGCTGATGACCATGTTAAAGATGATGAACATCATCAGCACGATGGAAAGGCCGCTTCCCAGGTGCCAGTTGCCGGTCTGGGTGAATTCCTGTTCAATGACGTTGCCGATAAGCAGGATCTTGCTGCCGCCTAAGATCGTGGAGATGACGAAGGTAGTCAGGGCAGGTACGAACACCATGGTGATGCCGCTGATGATGCCGGGAACGCTTAAGGGCAGGGTGACCTTCAAAAAGGCCTGTGCCTCATTGGCGCCAAGATCTCTTGCGGCGTTCAGCACGTTCACATCGATCTTACACAGGACATTATAAATAGGCAGCACCATGAAGGGAAGGAAATTGTAGACCATACCCAGAACGATGGCGCCGGGAGTGTTTATGATATTTAGGGCAGGCAGTCCAAGGAAACCAAGGATGCTGTTGATAACGCCGGTCTTTTCCAAAAGAGTCTGCCATGCCAGGGTGCGCAGCAGAAAATTCATCCACATGGGAAGGATGAAGATCAGGGCGATCAGGGAGCTGCGTTTTCCCTTAAGGTTAGCAAGGATCATGGCAAGGGGATATGCCAGAAAGAAGCAGATCACAGTGCTTAACAGGGAGAGCTTTACCGCCTCAAAAAAAGCCTTGGAATGCTCCGGGGTGGCAATAGCCATGATATTGCTTAAGGTGAATGCGCCGTCCTTATCCGTAAAGCCGTAGTAAAATACCATACAGAGAGGTATGATGATAAACAAAGCGGACCAGAACAGGAACGGAGCGGAAAGTAATTTCTTATTCATTTACCCCCACTGCCTCCTCGTCTTCGGATTCCGGTTTGTTCATGATCTGGATGTTAAAAGGATCCACCTTGATGCCTACGGGAGTGCCTACTTCATGCATGCGGGTGGAATGTACCAGCCATTCATAGCCGTTGGCAGTGACCTCCATCTCATAGTGTACACCCTTGAAGATCAGATGGGTGACGACACCCTGGATGGTTCCGTCAGAAGGAGCAACCAATTCCACGTCTTCGGGCCGGATCACCACGTCCACGGGCTTATTTTCGCCGAAACCTTCGTCTACACAGGCAAAACGGGCCCCCAGTATCTCTACCAGACGGTCTCTTACCATAGTGGCACCGATGATGTTGCTGTCACCGATAAAGTCGGCAACAAAGGCATTCTCCGGCTCGTTGTAGATCCGTTCCGGGCTGCCGATCTGCTGGATATATCCCTGGTTCATGACCACGATGGTGTCGGACATGGTGAGGGCTTCCTCCTGATCGTGGGTTACATAGATAAAGGTGATGCCCAGCTCGTTTTTCAGGCGGATCAGCTCATACTGCATGTCCTGACGCAGTTTCAGATCCAGTGCACCCAACGGTTCGTCCAAAAGAAGCAGCTTGGGCTCGTTCACGATGGCACGCGCGATGGCGATACGCTGCTGCTGGCCGCCGCTTAAGGAATCGGGCATACGGTTTTCAAAGCCATCCAGATTTACCAGTTTCAGGGCATATTTGATCTTGTCATCGATATAGGCCTTGCTCTTGTTTTTGATCTTCAGGCCGAAAGCGATGTTCTCGGCGATGGACATGTGGGTGAAGAGGGCATACTTCTGGAATACGGTATTCAGATTGCGCTTGTTTGGCGGAAGATTGGTGATGTCCTTTCCTTCAAAGACCACGCGGCCCTTGTCAGGTTTCTCAAAACCGCCCAGGATGCGCAGGGTGGTAGTCTTACCACAGCCGCTGGGCCCCAGGAGAGTCAGGAACTCATTCTCCCTGATGTACAGATTCAGTTCGTCCAGAATCATCTGTCCATCGAATGATTTTGTGATGTTTTCCAAGTTCACCAATGCGTTTTTCATTTGCCTCCTCGCTTCTGCGATGCTCTTTTGTAACAGGCCGGGCCATCGCTGAGAAAAATTAGCCAATTTGATATCAATGATAAACATTATTATAGGGAATGTCAACGAAAAAAGTGTTGGAAAAAGTGTTTTAAATTAAAGTGTTTTGTGCTATATTATTTTCAGGCAGAAAACCGCAAGGAGGATGAGGCAATGGCAAAGGATAAATATGTGGCATATGTATCCACTTACACCCAGGGCGACCGCCACGGGATCAAGATATATGACGTAGATATGGAGAAGGGGAGATTCCATGAGAAGGACAAGGTGGAGATCACCAATTCCTCTTATGTGACCATTTCCCACAACGGGAAATATCTGTATTCCATCACCGATTTTGGCGTGGAAGCGTATACCATCGAAAAGGACGGCGGCCTGGAGCTGATCAATTTTGCCCCCATCAACGGTATGCGAGGATGTTATGTGTCCACGGATTTTACCGATCAGTATCTGTTCGTGGCAGGCTACCATGACGGCAAGCTCACTGTGCTCCGTTTAGACTATGACGGTTCCATCGGTGATATCACCGATGAGATCTACCATAAAGGATTGGGGAGCATTGCGGAGCGCAACTTCCGCCCGCATATTAACTGTGCCCGCATGACCCATGACAACAAATATCTGCTGGTGGCAGACCAGGGAATGGATCATGTGAATGTATACCGTCTGGATATGGAAAAAGGCAAAGTGACGCTGGCGGATATCATCAGAAGCGATATGGAATCGGCGCCCAGACATATCAAGATCTCCCAGGACGGAAGATTTATTTATATCGTACATGAGCAGAAGTGCAGCATTGATGTTTATTCTTACGAGGAAAAAGGCGGACTTCCCTTTTTTGAAAAGATACAGACCGTGCAGGAGATCGAGCTGGAAAAAGGAAGTACCAATGCGGCAAGCGCCTTAAGCTTCTCCCAGGATTACAATTATCTTCTGAGTTCCATTGCAGGGGACAATTCGGTGATCATCTATAATGTGAACAAGGAGGACGGGACCCTGACACAGAATCTGCGTCTTCCCATCAGCGGAGAGTATCCCAAGGATGCAGATCTGTTTCCCAATAATAAGTTTCTGGTATCCCTGAACCATGAGTCCAATGATATGACCTTTTTCAAAGTGGATCTTGAGAACAGGACTCTGGTGATGAACGGACCTGCAGTGAAAGTGGATGTACCCAACCGCATTATCTTCCACAAGCTGGAAGGGTAAAATAGTAAGCTCCACCCTGAATGAACGGGTGGAGCTTTTTTGTATCAGCACAAAAGTACACATTATTTTTTGTAGAAATCCGTCAGGTAATCCATCCTTGCGGACATATTCACCATCATGGTATCTAAGATGGTGAGAGCGGTCATGCATTCCATAACCACTACCGCACGGGGCACGATAATGGGGTCGTGGCGGCCCTTGATCTTGATCTCTGTTTTCTCGCCGGAAGTGTTTACGGTCTGCTGGGGCTTGAAAATGGAGGGGGTGGGTTTGACATGGGCGCGGATCACAATGGTGCTGCCGTCGCTGATGCCGCCCAGAATGCCGCCTGCATGGTTGGTCATTTTGGTGATCCGGCCGTTGCCCGGACAGAAGGGATCGTTGTTTTCACTGCCAAAGCGCTGGGAGACTGCGATACCGTCCCCGATCTCCACAGCTTTTACGGCACCGATGGACATGACAGCCTTGGCAAGGTTGGCATCCAGCTTTTCAAATACGGGATCACCGATCCCGGCAGGCATGCCCTGTACCAGGCACTCCATGACGCCGCCTGCGGAATCATAATTTTTTCTGGCTTCCTCCAGGTATGCTACGGCCTTTTCGTCTGCGGCCCGGTCCGGCATTGCCGTCCTGGTGGTGAGGATGGCATCCTTATCAAAATGGGCAGGATCGATCTCTATGGGACCGATGCTTTTGGTATAAGCGCTCACGGTGATTCCAAGCTGACTTAGGATCTTACAGGCAACGGCACCTGCAGCCACCCGGCCGATGGTCTCCCGCCCGGAGGAACGTCCGCCGCCGCGGTAGTCGCGGAACCCGTATTTCTGATCAAAGGTATAGTCTGCATGTCCGGGGCGGTAGCAGGATGCGATTTCACTGTAATCCTTGGATATCTGGGAAGTGTTTCTTACGATCAAGGAGATAGGCGTCCCTGTGGTCTTTCCCTCAAAGACACCGGACAATATCTCCACCAGATCCTCCTCCTTGCGGGGAGTGGAGATATTGCTGGTGCCGGGTTTGCGGCGGTCTAAGTAGAGCTGGATATCCTCTTCGTTAAGAGACAGCCCTGCAGGGCAGCCGTCGATGACCACACCGAGCGCTTTGCCATGGGACTCTCCCCAGGTAGTTATCTTAAAAATTGTGCCAAATGTAGAACCGGCCATGATTACCTCGTTTCTGCCCTCGCAAGGAGGGCTTTTTTCATCAAAATCTGCTTAGGTCTAACAAAATTATAGCGAATGCTATCTAAAATGGCAACTTTTTTAGAGAAAATTGATGCATGGGGGAAAAAAGTATGCTATGATATGTCCAGAAACGATACCGACAGCATAAAGACAGGGATACCGATGAAAAGTACGATAGAGGAGCGCACCAGGCGCCGCCTGATGAAAGTTGGAAGGAAAAACAGAATATTGGGTTTCTTGATGATCCCGGTACTGGCGGTCTGCATGTTCGTTCTCCGCTTATGGGACTATCTGTGTGGCAATCGGAAACGCTTTGCCATGGCAGTCATGAGTTTTTTTCTGTTCACTGTCTACAGCAGTTTTTCTTTTCCTGTGTTCATTTCCGGGGATCATACCGGGCTCAATAACCTGGATTTTGAAATACAGGATGAAAATATCTCTTTGGCAAAAGAGTCTGAATTGGACCTGACAACGGTGGAGATCCTGGAAGATTCGGATGTGATGGACGATCCGGACAGCAGGCCCATGGCCCATGGATATACGGTGACAGATACTTACGGGGCGGATGAGATCCTTCAGTCCAATCAGGGAGAGGGCGGCCAGGCGGTGCCGGATTTTGGGCACGCAGAGCAGGCGCAGCAAGGCGAAAGCGATGAAGCTGTCTTTTCCAAGGATGACTGGAGACTGATCCTGATCAACAAGCAGCATTCCATTCCCGAGGATTATACGTTCCCTTTGGGCACCATCCAGAACAACCGGAAAAAGATGCAGTGTGACGCAAGGATTTTAGATGATCTGTTTGCCATGCTGCAGGCGGCGAAAGAGGATGACATCAATTTGAGTATCTGTTCTCCTTACAGGGATATGGAGTATCAGGAGATGCTTTTTAACCGTAAGATCAAGCGCTATATGGACAGAGGAATGTCTTACATGGAAGCTTTCCAGTTATCCAGCCAGGTGGTGACCGTGCCAGGTGCCAGTGAGCATCAGATCGGTCTGGCACTGGATATTGTATGTGATCATTATGTGACGCTGGATGAGGGCTTCGGAGATACGGACGCCGGGAAATGGCTGGCAGAGAACAGTTACCGTTTTGGCTTTATCCTGCGTTACCCGGAGGGCAAGGAATATATCACCGGCATAGAGTATGAACCTTGGCATTTCCGCTATGTGGGTGTGGAGGCAGCCACGGTGATCACGCAGGAAGGCATTACACTGGAAGAATTTTGGGAGGACCTTTGATTTGAAGGCTGAATATCATATCTTAAAACAGGAGGGAAGGGCCAAGAGAGCCGAATTCCACACAGTACACGGCGTCATTCAGACGCCTGTATTTATGAATGTAGGAACGGTGGCTGCCATCAAGGGAGCAGTTTCCACAGAAGATCTGGAGCAGATAAAGACCCAGGTACAGTTGTCCAATACCTATCATCTGCATGTGCGGCCGGGAGACGGGATCATCAGGCAGTTGGGCGGCCTGCACAGATTCATGTCCTGGGACAGACCTATTCTCACGGATTCCGGCGGATTCCAGGTGTTTTCCCTGGCAGGCTTAAGAAAGATCAAAGAAGAGGGCGTTTATTTTCATTCCCACATCGACGGACACAAGATCTTCATGGGACCGGAGGAGAGTATGCAGATCCAGTCCAACTTAGGATCCACCATCGCCATGGCCTTTGACGAATGTGCACCCAGCAAGGCTGACCGCAAATATGTACAGGCGTCCGTGGAACGTACCACCAGGTGGCTTGCGCGCTGCCGGACAAAGATGAATCAGTTAAATGAGCTGGAGGATACGGTCAATCGAAACCAGCTTCTGTTCGGTATCAATCAGGGGGCGGTTTATGATGATATCCGCATTGAGCATGCAAAGCGCATCTCGGAAATGGATCTGGACGGCTATGCGGTAGGGGGGCTTGCTGTGGGAGAGAGCCATGAGGAGATGTACCACATCTTGGAGCAAGTGGTGCCATATCTGCCAAAGGAGAAGCCTACTTATCTGATGGGGGTGGGAACTCCTGCCAATATCTTAGAGGGTGTGGAGAGAGGCATCGACTTCTTTGACTGCGTCTATCCTTCCAGAAACGGAAGGCACGGCCATGTGTATACCAACCACGGCAAGATCAATTTGTTCAACGCAAAGTACGAGCTGGATGACCGCCCCATTGAGGAAGGCTGTGGCTGTCCGGCGTGCAGGCGTTATTCCAGGGCTTACATCAGGCACCTTCTGAAGGCGAAGGAGATGCTGGGAATGCGGCTGTGCGTGCTGCACAATCTGTATTTTTACAACACCATGATGGAGGAGATCCGGGATGCGCTGGATCACGGATGCTTTGGCGCATACAAGAAAGCCAAGCTTCAGAGCATGGCAACACCGGAGGAAATGTAAAAAATTCATAAAAAGACTTGCTAGAAAAGGCGTTTTTGTGTATCATACTTACTTGAGTACAAGTCTTGCGTATAAGTTACAGGAGGAAAGACAGGATGTTAGGAATTTTATTGACAGAGGAACAGGCTGCAGCGGCAGGGCAGGAAATGGGATTTTTGACCATGGTGATCATCTATGCGGTGCTGATCGGTGCAATGTGGTTCTTCTTTATGAGACCACAGAAAAAGGAGCAGAAGAGAGTTGCTGCAATGCTGGCTGATCTGGCTACAGGCGACTGTGTGCTTACCACCTCCGGTTTCTACGGAATCGTCATTGATATCACAGACGACACGGTGATCGTTGAATTCGGCAATAACAAGAACTGCCGTATCCCCATGCAGAAATCTGCAATCAGCCAGGTGGAAAAGGCCGGGGATAACTAAGAGCATTGGCTGAACAAAAAAGTCATAAGAGCGGGCTGGCGCCGACTGGTGCCGGCCCGTTTTGCATATCCGGCACCGGACAAAAAGAGGATTGCAAAAAACTGATTATAATAAGATGTTGAAATTTCCTGCTTTATCAGTTATCATAAAAACAGTGGTTTTTTCTACCCAATTATAAAAAAGAGGATGTGAAATAATGGAATTACATATTACCTGTATCCCCGGTGACGGAATCGGCCCGGAGATTGTAACAGAAGCAAAGAAAGTGTTGGAAAAGGTGGCAGAGGTGTATGGCCATAAGATGATCTTCACGGACATTCTGATGGGCGGAGCTTCCATAGATGTCCACGGTGTCCCTCTTACCGAGGAGGCTGTGGCAACCGCAAAGGCGGCATCAGCGGTGCTGATGGGCTCTATCGGCGGCGACACCACCACCTCTCCCTGGTATAAGCTGCCTCCCGAGAAGCGCCCTGAGGCGGGACTTCTGGCGATCAGAAAAGCGCTGAACCTGTTTGCCAATCTGCGTCCTGCGGTGCTGTATGATGAACTGGCGGGCGCCTGCCCTTTGAAGGAGGAGATCAGCAAGGCCGGTTTCGATATGGTGATCATGCGCGAACTGACCGGAGGCCTCTATTTCGGCGAGCGTAAGACCATTGAGGAAAACGGCGTGAAGAAAGCCATCGATACCCTGACTTACGATGAGAATGAGATCCGCAGGATCGCCGTCAAAGGCTTTGATATCGCAAGAAAGCGCAGAGGCAAGGTCACCAGTGTTGACAAGGCCAATGTGTTGGATTCCTCCAGACTGTGGAGACAGGTGGTGGAAGAAGTGGCAAAGGATTATCCCGATGTCACCTTGGAACACATGCTGGTAGACAACTGTGCCATGCAGTTGGTAAAGAACCCGGCACAGTTCGATGTGATTCTCACGGAGAATATGTTCGGTGATATCTTATCTGACGAGGCCAGCATGGTGACCGGATCCATCGGTATGCTTGCAAGCGCCAGCTTAAATGATAGCAAATTCGGTCTGTATGAACCCAGCCACGGCTCCGCACCCGATATTGCGGGAATGGATATCGCCAACCCCATTGCAACGGTCTTAAGCGCGGCAATGATGCTCAGATACAGCTTTGATCTGGACAAAGAGGCGGATGCCGTTGAAGCCGCCGTAAAGCAGGTGTTAAAGGACGGCTACCGCACGGGCGACATCATGTCCGAAGGATGTAAGAAGGTGGGCTGCAGCAGGATGGGCGATCTGCTGGCAGAGCGAATCAGATAGCGGAAGCTTAAAAACCGGATTCCCCGGATAAGGAATAGAAAAGAATAAGAGAGGTAAATAGGATGAGAAGTGATTCAGTAAAGACGGGAACTGCCCAGGCGCCCCACAGAAGTCTTTTTAATGCATTGGGATATACGGAGGAAGAGCGCAGACGCCCTATGATCGGTATCGTCAGTTCCTATAACGAGATCGTTCCCGGACACATGAACCTGGATAAAATCGTGGAAGCGGTAAAGATGGGCGTGGCAATGGCAGGCGGTATGCCCGTGGTATTCCCTGCCATCGCAGTTTGTGACGGAATTGCCATGGGCCATGTGGGAATGAAGTATTCCCTGGTGACCCGCGACCTGATCGCAGACAGCACTGAATGCATGGCAATGGCACACGGTTTTGACGGTCTGGTGTGCATCCCCAACTGTGACAAGAACGTTCCCGGACTTCTGATGGCTGCTGCCAGAGTGAACATCCCTACTATTTTTGTGTCCGGCGGTCCCATGCTGGCAGGCCATGTACACGGACAGAAGAGGAGCCTTTCCTCCATGTTCGAGGCAGTGGGAAGTGTGGCTGCAGGAACCATGACCATGGAAGAACTGGCTGAGTTTGAGGAGAAGGTATGCCCTACCTGCGGATCCTGCTCCGGTATGTATACCGCCAATTCCATGAACTGCCTGACTGAGGCCATCGGTATGGGTCTTAGAGGCAACGGCACCATCCCCGCCGTTTATTCTGAGCGCATCCGTCTGGCAAAGCATGCCGGAATGAAGATCATGGAACTGGTAGAGAAGGATATCAAGCCCAGGGATATCATGACGGAGAAAGCCTTTGAAAATGCCCTGATCGTGGATATGGCCCTTGGCTGTTCCACCAATTCCATGCTGCACCTTCCCGCCATCGCAAGAGAGGCAGGGGTGGATTTGAACCTTGACCTGGCAAATGAACTTTCCGCAAAGACACCCAACCTGTGCCATCTGGCACCTGCAGGTCCCACCTACATGGAGGATCTGAACGAGGCCGGCGGTGTCTATGCCGTTATGAACGAGCTTACCAAGAAAGATCTGCTGAATCTGGACTGCATGACAGTAAACGGCACCACCATTGGTGAGAATATCAAAAATTGTGTCAACAAGAACCCCGAAGTCATCCGTCCTGTGGAAAATCCTTACTCTGAGACCGGCGGAATCGCCATCCTGAGAGGCAATCTGGCTCCGGACAGCGGTGTGGTAAAACGCTCCGCAGTGGTGCCTGAAATGCTGGTGCATGAAGGCCCTGCAAGGGTATTTGACTGTGAGGAGGATGCCATCGCAGCCATCAAGGGCGGTAAGATCGTGGCAGGTGATGTGGTGGTCATCCGTTATGAAGGACCGAAGGGAGGTCCCGGCATGCGCGAGATGCTCAATCCCACTTCTGCCATCGCAGGTATGGGACTGGGTTCCAGCGTTGCGCTGATCACTGACGGACGTTTCTCCGGTGCATCCCGCGGTGCGTCCATCGGACACGTTTCTCCCGAAGCTGCAGTAGGCGGTCCTATCGCACTGGTGGAAGAGGGGGATATCATCCGCATCAATATTCCTGAGAACAAGCTGGACATTGCAGTTTCTGACGAGGAACTGGCTAAGAGACGTGAAAAATGGCAACCCAGAGAGCCCAAGATCACCACTGGTTATCTGTCCCGTTACAGGGAACTGGTTACCAGCGGCAACAGGGGCGCTGTGCTTGAGGTTCCGGGCAGGAATGCTTAGGATCGGACAGAGTGGAGAATACAGATTCGGAGGATGGAATAAATGCTGTTAAATGGTTCTGAAATTGTTGTAGAGTGTTTGAAAGAACAGGGTGTGGATACCGTATTCGGATATCCCGGAGGTGCGATCCTCAATATCTATGACGCCCTGTATCAGCACAGCGGGGAGATCAGACATGTGCTGACCTCCCATGAGCAGGGGGCTGCCCATGCTGCGGACGGTTATGCAAGGGCTACCGGAAAAGTAGGTGTCTGCATGGCTACCAGCGGCCCCGGTGCCACCAATCTGGTGACAGGTATCGCTACCGCCTATATGGATTCCGTACCCATGGTGGCGATCACTGCCAACGTGACCCTGCCTCTGCTTGGAAAGGACAGCTTTCAGGAGGTTGACATCGCAGGCGTGACCATGCCCATCACCAAGCACGGTTATATCGTAAAGAATGTAGGAGAACTTGCGGACACTTTGCGCAAGGCATTTCATATTGCAAGAAGCGGACGGCCCGGTCCTGTGCTGGTGGACATCACCAAGGATGTGACGGCGGCCACCTGTGAGTTTACGCCCATGGCGATCCCGGAGGAAGAGCGCACCGCTTTTTATACCGATGCCGATATGGAAAAGGTGGTAGCATATATCAGACAGGCCAAGAAGCCCTATATCTATCTTGGCGGGGGCGCCATCATTTCCGGGGCTTCCAAGGAAGTGGCAGAGCTTGCGGAGCTCATTGATGCACCGGTATGTGATACCCTTATGGGTAAGGGTGCTTTCAACGGAAGGAGCGACCGTTATACCGGAATGATTGGTATGCACGGAACCAAAGCTTCCAACCTTGGTGTGAGCCAGTGTGATCTGCTCATTGCGCTGGGCGCCAGATTTTCCGACCGTGTCACCGGCAATCCCAAGAAGTTTGCTGAGAATGCAAAGGTGATCCAGTTTGATGTGGACAGAGCGGAGATCAACAAAAATATCCGTGTGGATGCTTCGCTGGTAGGGGATCTGAAGAAGATTTTGTCCGACTTAAATCCCAGATTGGAAAAGCAGGACCACAGTGAGTGGATGTCTTTGATCCGCGACCTGAAAGAAAAATATCCTTTGAAGTATGACAACAGCCAGTTGTCCTGCCCTTATGTGATGGAGGAGATCGACCGCATCACAGGCGGAGAGGCGATCATCACCACAGATGTGGGACAGCATCAGATGTGGGCGGCACAGTATTACAGGTACACAAGTCCCCGCACCTTCCTTTCCTCCGGCGGTTTGGGCACTATGGGCTACGGCCTTGGCGCCTGCATCGGAGCGCAGGTGGGCCAGCCTGACAAGATCTGCATCAATATTGCAGGCGACGGCTGCTTCCGCATGAACATGAATGAACTGGCAACAGCCAGTCGGTATAATATTCCCATCATCCAGGTGGTCATCAACAACCATGTGCTGGGCATGGTCCGTCAGTGGCAGACCCTGTTCTACGGAAAGCGTTATTCCCAGACTGTCTTAAATGACAAGGTGGATTTCTGCAAGGTGGCAGAGGGACTGGGCTGTGCGGCCATCCGTGTGACCACCAGGGAAGAAGTGGCACCTGCCATTGAGAAAGCGATCGCCATGAAGGCACCCGTATTGATCGAGTGCGTGATCCCTGAAGATGACAAGGTATTCCCGATGGTTCCTGCAGGAGCACCTATCAGCGAAGTCTTTGACGGAGATGATTTAAAAGAAGGCCGATGAGTAAAAAGAGAGCTGCATTACTGACAATCTGCATACTGTTTCTGGCGGTGTGTGCCTGTTATTTTCTGTTAGCACTTTATTACGGGAACGGGTTTGGGGTAAATACATGGATCAACGGTGTGTACTGTACCGGCAAGTCCGTGGAAGAGGTGAATTCGGAGCTTTTATCTTGCATGGAAGCTCCGAATATCCTTATTGTCGACAAGGACGGCAACCGCTATTTCATCGATTTAAAGTGCGTGGATTATAAAGGGGATTATCTGCCGCCTTTAAATGCATATCTTAAGGAACAGAATTCCCTCCTGTGGATGAACAATCTTGCCCGTAAGAAGGATCACGCACTTTCCCCTGCCGTGACTTATGACGAGGAAAAACTGCGGGAGGCATTCCGCAGCTTGGAGCCTGTGAGACAGGAACTGTTTAGGCAGGAGGAGTATGCGCTTTTTCGGGATGAGGAAAAGGGATGGCAGTTGTATGACGGCCTCACTGACAGACTGGATATCGAGAAGGCTTATGAGGCCCTGAAAACGGTTGTGGACCAGGGCGGACATACTTTGGATCTGGCAGAAGAGGACTGTTATTATGATCTTCCCCTCACGGAGGAGCAAAAGACCGTGAAGCGTTTGTGGGAAGCGTTGGAGAATTTCCAGGATTGTGACATTGTCTATGATATGGGGGATGCCATGCTGGCCATATCGCCCAAAGAGGCTGCCTGTTTTGTGGCGGTGGACGAAAAGGGGATGCCCCTGTTGGATGAGAAAGGACAACCGGTGCTTTCGGAGGCGGCGGTCAGAGCTTATATCGCTTCTTTGGCGGACAGATATGACACTTATGAAAAGGAACGGGAATTTTTGAGTACCAGAGGGGAAATCGTCACCGTGGCGGGAGGCACCTACGGCACGAAGCTGGATCAGGAAGCGGAATCGGCATACCTGATGGAAAATCTCTTAAAGCCCGATGTACATACAGGCATCGATCTGAATCATAAGCCTGCCTATGAGAAAGAAACGACAGTCCGGGGCAGGAACGACATCGGTGACACTTACATAGAAGTAGATATGACACAGCAGAAGCTGTACTATTATGAGGACGGCGAACTGATGCTGGAAACGGATGTGGTCACCGGAAACATGAAACGGCGGATGGGCACACCGGAAGGCGTGAATTTCGTATATAACAAGCAGAAAAACCGCACCCTGAGGGGCCCGGGCTATGCAACGCCGGTCAAATACTGGATGCCGGTAAAGGGTAATATCGGGATTCATGATGCAGGCTGGCGCAGTGAATTTGGGGGTTCCATTTATGAAAAGAACGGTTCCCACGGCTGCGTGAACACTCCCACGGACAAGATGGCCGAACTCTATGACATGGTGGAGATTGGAACGCCGGTTGTCATGTTCTATTAGTTGAGAACTTTTTTAAAGGGTGCATAACAAACATTTTTAATAAAAACGTCTTTGCCGGACGGACAAATTGAAAATAATTTAACAATGTAGTTGACTAAAGTGTCTGGAAAGATTATTCTATACATATCGCTTTTAATTCTGTATTTACAAACTTATTTGAGGAGGATTTAAAAATGGCAAGAGTTTATAATTTTTCTGCCGGACCGGCTGTTCTTCCGGAGGAAGTGCTAAAGGAAGCAGCAGATGAGATGCTTGATTACAGGGGAACCGGTATGTCCGTGATGGAGATGAGCCATC
This sequence comes from Lachnospiraceae bacterium, assembly GCA_017621075.1. Lineage (GTDB taxonomy): Bacteria > Bacillota > Clostridia > Lachnospirales > Lachnospiraceae > Acetatifactor. The sequence goes on along the minus strand of JAGATV010000020.1, from coordinate 12,417 downwards.
GTTCCAAGGCTTATGACACGATCATTAAGGAAGCAGAAGCTGACTTGAGAGAGCTTATGAACATTCCCGACAATTATAAGGTGCTCTTCTTACAGGGCGGTGCCAGCCAGCAGTTTGCAATGATTCCCATGAATCTGATGAAAAACAAGGTGGCAGATTACATCGTGACCGGCCAGTGGGCTAAGAAAGCTTATCAGGAAGCCTGCCTTTACGGTAAAGCAAACAAGATTGCCTCCTCCGAGGATGAGACATTTTCTTATATTCCCGACTGTTCCGACCTGCCCATCAGCGAAGATGCAGACTATGTTTATATCTGTGAGAACAATACCATCTATGGCACCAAGTTCAAGACGCTTCCCAATACCAAGGGAAAAACGCTGGTTGCCGACGTATCCAGCTGCTTTTTGTCAGAGCCTGTGGATGTAACCAAGTACGGCGTGATCTACGGTGGTGTTCAGAAGAACATCGGACCTGCAGGCGTGGTGATCGTTATCATCAGAGAAGATCTGATCACTGAGGATGTGCTTCCCGGCACACCTACCATGCTCCGCTACAAGATCCATGCGGACAATGACTCCCTGTACAATACACCTCCTGCTTACGGCATCTATATCTGTGGCAAGGTATTCAAGTGGATCAAGAAGCAGGGCGGTCTTGAGGCCATGAAAGAGCGCAATGAAAAGAAGGCAAAGATCCTGTATGATTTCCTGGATGAGAGCAGGATGTTCAAGGGAACTGTGCGCAAACAAGACCGTTCTCTCATGAACGTTCCTTTCGTAACCGGCGATGCCGATCTGGATGCAAAATTTGTCAAGGAAGCAAAGGAAGCCGGCTTCGAGAACTTAAAGGGCCACAGGAGCGTAGGCGGCATGCGCGCAAGCATCTACAATGCAATGCCTATCGAGGGCGTTGAGAAGCTTGTTGAGTTCATGAAGAAGTTTGAGGCAGAAAATCTGAAGTAATCAAAGAAATGAAGGAGAACCATGATGTATAAGATCAATTGTCTGAATCCTATCTCTAAGGTAGGTCTTAACAACCTGACTGCTGATTATCAGTTGACAGAGAATGTGAATGAGGCGGAGGGCGTTTTGGTAAGAAGCGCATCCATGCATGAGATGGAGCTTCCGGATAGCCTTTTGGCAGTGGCCAGAGCCGGCGCCGGTGTCAACAATATCCCCCTGGATAAATGTGCAGAGAAAGGTATCGTGGTATTCAATACTCCCGGTGCCAACGCAAACGGTGTCAAGGAGCTGGTGGTGGCAGGTATGCTGCTTGCTGCCAGAGATATCGTAGGCGGTATCGAGTGGGTGAAATCCGCAAAGGAGGATGCGAATATCGCAAAGACTGCGGAGAAGGAAAAGAAGAATTTTGCAGGAACCGAGATCCTTGGAAAGAAGCTGGGTGTCATCGGTCTGGGCGCTATCGGTGTAAAGGTGGCCAATACCGCTATCAGCCTGGGGATGGAAGTGTACGGCTATGATCCTTATGTATCCGTAGATGCGGCATGGAACTTAAGCCGCAGTGTCAAGCATGTGATCAATGTGGAGGATATCTACGCAGAGTGTGATTATATCACCATCCATGTGCCCCTTTTGGATTCCACCAAGGGCATGATCAACAAGGATGCCATCGCCAAGATGAAGGATGGCGTGGTGATCTTGAACTTTGCAAGAGATCTCCTTGCAAACGAGGCAGATGTGCTGGAAGCATTGGAGAGCGGCAAAGTAGCCCGCTATGTATCTGATTTCCCCAATCCTGTTACAGCAGGTGCCAAGGGCTGTATCGTCATTCCCCACCTGGGTGCCAGCACCGAGGAATCCGAGGACAACTGTGCGATCATGGCAGTGAAGGAAATGATGGATTACCTGGAAAACGGAAACATCAAGAACAGCGTAAATTATCCTGCCTGCGATATGGGCGTTTGCGCCAATGCAGGAAGGGTTGCGATCTTCCACAAGAATATTGCCAACATGATCACCAAGTTTACCGCAGAGTTCGGTGAGAAGGGGATCAACATCAGCGACATGACCAACAAGTCCCGCGGGGAAGTGGCATACACCATGCTGGATGTGGAGAGTGCGCCCACCGCTGAAATGGTGGAGGCACTGGAGAAGATCGAAGGTGTATTCCGTGTAAGAGTGGTAAAAGGCTGAACTATAGTATAATGTTTCTGGGGACACACAAATCAGGATGTCCGCAAAAAATCCGGAAATGTAAGATCAGGGCAGGAAAAACGTCCCTCACCATAGATAGGTGAGGGACGTTTTGAATTTGGGATCAGCGGAACAGTAAGGGAGAACCGTCCCCGTCATTCAGATCCTGGAGTTCATCCCGAAGCTTCTGCTCCGTTCGGCAGGATGCTTCACTCTGCAGATCCATATAAAGAATGAACATATCCTCCAGGCTGATATTTTTTTCTGCGGCGATTTCTTCCATAATGGGGCGCAGTCTGTCAAGCTGCACGGACACTTGTACTTTCTGCGGGTCGATATCGCTTAATTCTGTTTCGGCAAAGGCATTGATCCGTTCCAGGATTTTTCTGTTTTCGTCAGTCATAGTGTATCTCCTTTTTGTATTTCAATACACATTTTATCACCAGACGCTTGTTATGTATAGTTTTATTTGATAAAATATCTATAAACAAAGTTATAAAACGAAGGAGAAAGGAAACGATACTATGGCACAGATCAGACCGTTTCAGGCATATCGTCCCAAGAAAGGACTGGAAGAAAAAATCGCGGCGCTGCCTTATGATGTATACAACAGACAGGAGGCTTGTGAGGTCGTAAAGAAGAATCCTTATTCTTTTCTGGCGATCGACAGGGCAGAGACCCAGTTTGGGCCTGAGGTAGATACTTATGCTCCCGAGGTATATGAGAAAGCCCGTCAGATGCTGAAGGAACAGATTGCTGAGGGAAGATTCCTGCAGGATGAGACGCCTTGTTATTATCTGTATGAGCAGACCATGGACGGCAGGAAGCAGACCGGCATTGTAGCCTGTGCCTCCATTGACGATTATCTGAATAATGTGATCAAGAAGCATGAAAATACCAGAGAGGACAAGGAGCAGGACCGTATTCGACATGTGGATGTGTGTAATATGCAGACCGGCCCCATTTTCCTGGCATATCGTTCCAATGCCGTTTTACGGGAAATTACCAATCAGGTAAAGAAAGAGGAACCTGTTTATGATTTTATTTCCGAGGACGGAATCGGCCACCGGGTGTGGGTGATCTTTGATGCAGAAACAGTAACGGCTATCGGAGAAGCCTTTTCGGCAATCCCGGCAGTTTATATTGCAGACGGCCATCATCGCTGTGCCTCGGCGGTCAAGGTGGGGCTGAAGCGCAGAAAAGAGCATCCGGACTATGACGGTACGGAGGAGTACAATTATTTTCTGTCGGTGCTGTTCCCGGATGAGGAGCTTCATATCCTGGATTATAACCGTGTGGTAAAGGATCTGAACGGACTTTCCAAGGAGGGATTCCTCCAAAAGATCACAGAGAGCTTTCTGGTGGAGAAAGCGGGGCCTGAGCCTTACGCACCCGGGGAAAAGGGCACCTTTGGCATGTATCTTTCAGGAGAATGGTATGCACTGAGTGCAAAGGAGCATATCTGCAGTAAAGATGTGGTGTCGGGTCTGGATGTTTCCGTGCTGCAGGATTATCTGTTATCCCCGATCCTTGGGATAGGAGATCCCAAGACGGACAGCCACATTGATTTTGTGGGGGGCATCCGGGGCCTTAAGGAATTGGAGAGAAGGGTACAGACAGATATGGCGGTGGCCTTTTCCATGTATCCTACCTCCATTGCAGAACTGTTTGCGGTGGCAGATGCGGGCAGACTGATGCCTCCCAAATCAACCTGGTTTGAACCCAAGCTTCGGAGCGGTCTGTTTTTGCACGAGCTTGGATAAGATACATACAGCGCAGGTATAGCAAAAAGAAAGGGATGATTAGGATGACGAACAAATTGTACAAGTGGATGAACTGGCCCAAGATCGAAGAGATTATCTATTCTGAATGTGACAACCCCCATGAACTTTTGGGCCCGCACAAGCTGGGCAGCCAGACCATTCTGCAGGCTTATTTCCCGGGGGCTGAGAGTGTGACCGTACAGTGGGATTTTGCGGAGGATGCTGAGGAACACAAGGAAATAGAGATGGAAGTGGCCGATGAGGACGGTTATTTTGCGGCACTGGTTCCTGTAAAAGAGATGGGGTTTTATCGTTATGTGGTTTCATATGGGGACGGCAGGAGTTTTGTGACCGGCGATCCTTACCGCCACAAGGTGCAGATCGATCAGAAGGATATCGACAAGTTCAAAAACGGCATCCATTACACTATTTATGAGAAGCTGGGGGCTCATCCCATGAAGCTTGACGGGGAGGACGGCACTTATTTTGCAGTGTGGGCACCCAATGCCATGAGAGTCAGCGTGGTGGGCGACTTCAATCGCTGGGACGGCAGGCTCCATCAGATGAGAAGGCTTTCTGACGGCGGCATCTTTGAACTCTTCATCCCCGGAGCAAAATGCGGGGATAATTATAAGTTCGAGTTGAAATTGAAGGGAGGCCTCACCTACCTTAAGGCAGATCCCTACGGAAATGCCGCACAACTGCGTCCGGACACGGCTTCCGTGATCACGGACTTAAGCGGTTTTGCATGGACGGATCAGGAATTTATCTCCAACCGTGAAAAATTCCAGACCGGCGAAGTGCCCATGAGTGTCTATGAGATGTACCTGGGCTCCTTTGTAAACCCTAAGGAAGGGGAGATTTATGCCAACTACAGGGAGATCGCACCTAAGGTGATCTCTTATGTGAAGGAGATGGGTTATACCCATGTGGAGCTGATGCCTGTCATGGAACATCCTTTTGACGGTTCCTGGGGGTATCAGGTCATCGGATATTATGCTCCTACGGCACGCTATGGCACGCCGCAGGACTTCATGTACTTTGTGAATGAGCTTCACAAGGCCGGCATCGGTGTGATCTTAGACTGGGTGCCTGCACATTTCCCCAGGGATACTTACGGACTTTCCAACTTTGACGGAACCTGCCTCTATGAGCACAGGGACCCCAGGCAGGGCTTCCATCCTCACTGGGGTACGTTGATCTACAATTACGGGCGGCCGGAAGTAGCCAATTACCTGATCGCAAACGGCCTGTTCTGGGTGGAGAAGTATCATGCGGACGGTATCCGTATGGATGCGGTTGCCAACATGCTGTATCTGGATTACGGCAAGAATGACGGGGAATGGGTTGCCAATATGTACGGTGGCAATGAGAATCTGGAAGCCATTGAAATGATCAAACATTTCAACTCCGTTTTAAAGAAAAGGGACCCCGGTGTGCTGTCCATTGCGGAGGAAAGCACGGCATTCCCGCTCATCACCGGCAAGCTGGAGGAAGGCGGGCTGGGATTTGACCTGAAGTGGAATATGGGATTCATGAACGATTATCTGGATTATATCAAGACGGACCCTTATTTTAGAAGTTACCGCCATGGAGAGCTGACTTTCAGCATGATCTATGCTTACAGCGAGAATTTCATACTGGTATTTTCCCATGACGAGGTGGTGCACGGAAAGGCTACCCTGGTGGGTAAGATGCCGGGCGACAGAGAACAGAAATTTGCCAATCTGCGTCTGTCTTATGCGTATATGATGACCCATCCCGGCAAGAAACTGCTCTTTATGGGGCAGGATCTTGCGGAGTTTGATGAGTGGAATGAAAACCGTCTGGTAGAGTGGGACCTTCTCAAGGTGCCGGAGCATAAGGGGGTTGCCGATCTGGTAAAGGACTTAAACGCTTTGTACAGGAGCCAAAGAGCACTGTATGAGCTGGACAGCCGGCGTGAGGGATTTGAATGGCTCAACAATATTTCAGGGAATGAGTGTTACTTAAGCTATGTGAGAAAGGCTAAGGAGCCGGAGGACATGCTTCTTGTAGTGGCAAACTTTGCGGGTATCCCACAGGAGATCACCACAGGGGTGCCTTATGAGGGCAAGTATAAGGAAATCTTCAATACGGATGATGTAAAGTATGGCGGCACCGGAGTGGTCAATAAGACGGTGAAAAAAGCGCAGGATGTGAAATGGGATGAAAGGGAGCAGTCTGTTACCGTAAAACTGGCGCCTTTGTCTCTGAGTATCCTTCAGTTTATCCCTTATACGGAGGAAGAACTGGAGAAAGTCATCGAGCAGAGGCTCAGAAAGAATACCCCGGTGAAAAAGGCTGCAGGTAAGACCAAGACTGCAGGTAAGAAGGAGACAAAGAGAGCATGAATATGGAACAGATCCTGGAAACTTTACCGGAGAAGGCGTTTCATCTGGGAGTAAGGATATTACTGGCACTGATCTTCTTTTTGATCGGGGTACAGGTCATCAAACTGATCTGCAGGATCATCAGGCAGTCCATGACCCGTGCCAATGCGGAAACGGGAGTTGTCCAGTTTGTAAATTCCTTTGTAAAGGCAGCACTGTATGTGATCTTGATCTTTATGCTGGCATCTTCCTTTGGTGTGGATGCAGCAAGCATCGTTGCTGTTTTGGGCTCCGCAGGTGTGGCCATCGGTCTGGCGGTGCAGGGGAGTCTTTCCAACCTGGCAGGGGGTGTGCTGATCCTGCTGTTAAAACCTTTTGTGGTGGGAGATTATATCGTGGAGAGCGCTACGGGGAAGGAAGGTGAAGTGAGCGAGATACAGATTTTTTATACGAAGCTGCTCACCCCGGACAACAAAGTGGTCATCCTGCCAAACGGTACGCTGGCCAACACCAGTATCACCAATGTGACCACTGCGAAGACCAGGCGGGTGGATGTGATGGTGAGCGTCTCTTATGATGCGGATCTGAAGAAGGCCAAGGAAGTGCTTACAAAGATGCTGGACGAGGATCCCAAGACGCTGAAGGATAAGGAACGGCGGGTATTTGTGGATGAGTTGGCCGCTTCCGGTGTGAATCTTTGTGTAAGATGCTGGTTCGCCAATGAGGATTATTGGGAAGGAAAGTGGCGTGTCACCGAAAACTGTAAACTTACTTTAGACAAGGCAGGAATCCGGATCCCTTACGATCAACTGGATGTCCATCTTTCAAAAGAGACGTTTTCCTAAATTTTGGGTTGCAAAATGGGAAGGAAGCATATATAATACATTTAGTTGCGCTTGCAGCTAAAATGTATGCTGAAATAGCTCAGTTGGTAGAGCACTTCACTCGTAATGAAGGGGTCGTGGGTTCGAGTCCCATTTTCAGCTTTGGAAAACAGTCCCGGGCAGTGTGATAAGAAAGCCTTTCGGACTGTTTTTTGCTTGACCGAAAGGTCAGACTGGGCTATTATTATAATAAATATAGGTACTGGGAGGGACGAAAGATGAACAGAAACAAAGTGCAGATCGTGCATTCCATTTGTTTTAAGATCCAGTTGCTGATGACGGTCGGTGTAGTTATGGCGGTGGCTATGGTATCCTTTTTGACATTTCCGGATATGCAGCAGAATGTAAAAGATATTTCATGGAATTACCTTTCCGATCAAGCGGTGGCATACGGTTCCCTGCTGGAAGCGCAGGAGCGGACCAGCGGAGAAAAGCTCGTGCATCAGTATGAGTATCTGGATGCTCTTGTGGGTGATGTCAGTGTGGAAGGCTGTGAGACCAGCTATGCTTATGTGGTGGACAAGGATGGCACCATGTTGTACCATCCTGTTCAGGAAAAGGTAGGACAGCCGGTGGAAAATTCTGTGGTAAAGGGGCTGGTGGCAGAATTGCAGGCTGGGAAGGATGTGACTTTCGGATGTGAAGAGTACCAGTACAACGGAACAGAAAAATATGCATCCTACTATATTCCGGCAAAGAAAAATTTTATCCTGGTGGTGACGGTGGATTCCTCCGAAATCTTTGCACCTATTCGGAACACTTTTATAAAAGTAGTGCTTGTATCTGTTTTTGCAGTGCTGATCGTAATGGCTTTTGGTATCTTTGTATCTGTGCGGATGCTGAAGCCGTTGGGTACTCTGACCCAGATCATCAACAAGACCGCTCAGTTAGACTTTACGCCCAATCCTGAGCAGGAGAAGATCAATCAAAGAAAAGACGAGACGGGAATGATCGGCAGGGCAGTATCCGCACTGCACAAGGAATTAAAGGAGATGATCGGGATACTGAACGGACAGAGTATGCACCTGTCTGATACCAACGATGCATTCAATAACAGGTTTGCGGGAATTACCGAGAATGTGAACAATATCAATATGGCAGTGGAAGAGATCGCTCAGGGAAGCACTTCCCAGGCGGAGGAGACCACTTCCGCAGGCGTGCAGGTAGGAAATATCGGAAATGTCATTGAAGAGAATGCCAAAAATGCAGAACGTTTGGAAGACACCGTAAAAGAGATGAACCGGTTGTCCGATCAGGCGGATGAGATGCTTAGGGCACTGGCGGAGATCAACCAGAAGACATCCGAAAATATCGGTATTGTCTCCGAGAAGACTAATACCACCAATGATTCTGCCGCAAAGATCAAGGAAGCGGTAGTGCTGATCCAGGATATTGCAAGGCAGACCAATCTGCTGTCCTTAAACGCTTCCATTGAGGCAGCAAGAGCAGGTGAGGCAGGAAGAGGCTTTGCTGTTGTTGCGGAGGAGATCCGGAAACTGGCTGACGATTCCTCTGAAAGCGCCGGTGAGATCGATAAGGTTGTCAAGGAGCTGATCGAAAATTCCAACAGCAGTGTGGAAAAGATGTCCGAGGTAACGGCGGATGCAAAGGAACAGAAAGAAAGACTGGAAAAGACACAGCTTTCTTTTGAAAGTCTGAGAAAAGGTGTGGGAGCGATTTCCGAAGTCTCCCAGAATATCTACGTTCAGACGGAGAATCTGGAGCATCAGAAGGATATCATCAATGGTGTGGTAGAGCAGTTGGCAGCGATCTCCGAAGAAAATGCCGCATCCACCCAGGAGACCAGTGCAAGTATGCAGACCTTGTCGGCGGCCATCAATGACTGTAAGGATGAGACGGTTGTGTTAAGCAACCTGAGCAGAGAACTGAATACCCAGATGAGCAAATTTAAAATGTAAGAAATACCGGTGTGTGATCCCGGAGTTTATGTAAGCCGCAGGTCCGTCAGACGACCTGTGGCTTTTTTTAGGTTTTGATCCGCTTTTTAATGTGGTGCTCCACGACATGGATGCTCTTGTAAAATCCCATTGCGATGAGGCACAGGATCAGGATGCTGGTGATGACCAGGTCCAGTTTGAACACCTGAGAGCCATAGATGATCAGATAACCGAGTCCTCTGCGGGCGGCCAGAAATTCCCCGATGATGACTCCCACCAGTGCAAGCCCGATATTTACCTTGGTGGTGCTGATCAGTATGGGGACAGAGCCGGGAAGCACTACCTTACAAAAGGCATCCCGCTTTTTACCGCCAAGGGTATAGATCAGAGTGAGCTTTTCAGGATCGCATTGCTTAAAACCTGTGTAGAAACTGATAATGGAACCAAAGAGCGCCACGGAGATGCCCGCCATAATGATGGTGGTGGTACCGGTGCCCAGCCATACGATGAACAGTGGGGCCAGGGCGGATTTTGGCAGGCTGTTTAAGATGACCAGGTAAGGTTCCAACACTTCCGACAGTTTCGTGGAATACCAGAGCAGGGTGGCGGACAGCAGACTGATGAGAAATACCAAAAGGAAACTCAATATGGTTTCAAACAGGGTGATGCCGACATGGAGGAACAGAGAGCGGTCCGAAAGCAGGGCGGCGATCTGGCCGGTGACACGGCTGGGACTGGAAAAGAAAAAGCTGTCGATCCAGCCTAAATCCGCACTGACCTCCCATAGAATCAAAAAGAACAAAAAAATAAGGATGCGGCAGGAGGCAATCTGCCTGTGGCGCAGCCTGTGCTTTTTCATGAACTGCTCCTGCCGTGTAAGGGATTGTTTGTTAGTCTTCACTGGTCAGTTCCTCCCATAATTGATTGAAATAAGAATTGAATTCCGGTGCGTTCCGGGCCGCAAGGGGAGAAGCGTCTTTTAAGGTAAGTTTTATAGGAACCTCACATTTGACCCGGGCAGGTCTGCCGGACAGAACGATGACCCGGTCTGAGAGGCTGATGGCCTCCGCAAGGTCGTGGGTAATGATGATCATGGTCTTTTGGGTGGCACGGATCAGACTGCAGATATCGGCAGATACCATGAGCCTGGTCTGGTAATCCAGGGCACTGAACGGCTCATCCAGAAGCAGAAGCTGTGGGTCCAGAGCCAGAGTGCGGATCAGTGCGGCCCGCTGTTTCATGCCGCCGGAAAGCTCACTAGGGCGTTTATCCTTAAATTTGTACAGATCGTAATCCTTTAAAAGCCGGTTTACATATTCCAGTCGTTCTTCGGTCAGAGTGTGGTTGATCTCCAGCCCCAGGATCACATTTTTATAGACACTGCGCCATTCAAAGAGATGGTCGCGCTGCAGCATATATCCTACCCGGGGATAGTGAAGGGAACCATCGGGATTGTTCACGGTAATGGTGCCGCTTTCGGGTTCCAAAAGTCCCGCAATGATAGACAGAAGCGTGGATTTGCCACAGCCGCTGGGACCTACTATCGCAACGAATTCTCCTTCCTTCACCCCAAAAGAGATATTGTCTATAGCCTTTGTCTCACCGTGAAGGCTGTGATAGGAATAGCCGATGTCTTTTAGTTCCAGTAGATTCTGCATGAAAATGACCTTCCCAACATATCTCGTTTGTTTTATTGTATGAAGGCCCCGGAAAAAGGTGTTCTGAAATGATTGGTCAATCTTGCAATCCTAACGTGTTTATGGTAATATCAAATCTGGTTTAAAGTTTTTTGGATGGGAGATGTGTTATGGCACAGTTATGGGGTGGACGTTTTACCAAGGCAACCGATCAGTTGGTCTATGATTTCAATGCGTCCATTAATTTTGATAAAAGACTGTTCCATCAGGATATCGAAGGCAGCATTGCCCATGTGGTCATGCTGGCAAAACAGGGAATCCTGACCGTGGAAGAGAAGGATGCGATCGTCAAAGGTCTGACCGGCATCCGCGAGGATGTGGACAGTGAAAGACTGAAGATCAGTAACGAATATGAGGATATCCACAGCTTTGTGGAGGCAAATCTGATCCAAAGGATCGGAGATGCCGGAAAGAAACTGCACACCGGAAGGAGCCGGAATGACCAGGTGGCACTGGACATGCGGCTTTATACCAGACAGCAGGTACTTCTGACGGACGAGCTTTTAAAGGAACTTTTAGAGGTCATTCTATATACCATGGAGCAGAATGTGGAAACCTATATGCCGGGCTTTACACATCTTCAGAAGGCCCAGCCCATTACCCTGGCTCATCATTATGGCGCTTATTTTGAGATGTTCAAGCGTGACAGGCAGAGGCTTTTTGATATCTTCCGGAGAATGAATTACTGCCCTCTGGGCGCAGGAGCCCTGGCAGGCACCACCTATCCTCTGGACAGGAATTATACCGCGTCCCTGCTTGGCTTTGAAGGTCCTACCTTGAACAGTATCGATTCCGTGGCGGACAGGGATTATCTCATTGAGTTTCTGGCGGCCCTTTCCACTATTATGATGCACCTGAGCCGTTTTTCGGAAGAGATCATTATCTGGAATTCCAACGAGTACCAGTTTGTGGAGATCGACGATGCCTATTCCACGGGAAGCAGCATCATGCCCCAGAAAAAGAACCCTGACATCGCAGAACTGGTAAGGGGCAAGACCGGCCGTGTCTACGGTGCACTGATGTCCTTACTCACTACCATGAAAGGGCTTCCTTTGGCATATAATAAGGATATGCAGGAAGATAAGGAGATGGCATTTGACGCCATGGATACTGTAAAGGATTGCCTGGTTCTGTTTACCGGAATGCTCCGCACCATGAAATTCCGTAAGGACCGCATGGAGCGCAGCGCCATGAACGGGTTTACCAACGCCACGGACGCAGCTGATTATCTGGTGGGCAAAGGCGTTCCCTTCCGGGATGCCCACGGCATCATCGGCAGACTGGTGCTTTACTGTATTGAAAAAGACACATCCATCGATGCTTTGAGCCTGGAGGAATTACAGGCTATCAGTGATAAATTCGGCCCCGACATCTATGATGCGGTTTTCCTGAAGACTTGTGTGGAAAAACGTCTGACAGTGGGAGCACCCGGGCCGGAGGCCATGAAGAAGGTCATTGAGAAGCATAGAGAATATTTGGCGCAGGAAAGTATTACCCTGCCTGAGGAGGAGAAAAAATGAGCGAAAAGTTAAAAGTAGGTATTTTAGGCGGAACCGGAATGGTAGGACAGAGATTTATCTCCCTTTTGGAAAATCACCCCTGGTTTGAGGTGACTACCATCGCGGCAAGTCCCCGTTCAGCAGGCAAGACTTACGAGGAGGCTGTAGGCGG
>JAGATV010000003.1 GCA_017621075.1 Lachnospiraceae bacterium | reverse complement strand
AGCAGAACTGTGACAGCTCATGGAATTTTTAACACTATTGAAGAATATATAAGAGACAAATACATATATGATCAAACACTTTCTTCGCAAAGTGATATACATGCCAGATTAAATGCGCGCAGGGAAAAAGTGGAGACCAAACTGCGAAAGATTATTTCATATAATCTTCAGATGAAGTATGGGAAAAAGGCCAAAGCAAAGCTGATGGAGTATGCGTCAAATACTACCAGTGATAAGTCACAGAATTCGCGGATGATAGATAAGCCGCTTAGCAAGGCAATGGAAGAATTGTATTTCTCTCAGCTAAAGGATATTATGTTAAGTGAGTGGAAGTATTATCAAAATATTTTTGATGATAGAGTCAAATTTGAGTATTATTTTGATTTGATGAATGAATCCAGAGGTGCTGGAGATCATGCAAAAACAATTTCAGACGAGGAAGAAGCATGGTATAGTCGGGCTTTCAAATATTTTGAGGAAAAATTAGCAGGGTTTGAATAAAACTTGAAGTTCCTTGACAAGCCAGACTGCATTCGGTTTGAAATATTTTCTGGCTTTTGATGAAGGTGCAAGGATGGAGATTATAAATAAACCCAATATGAATGATGCAGATGAATCCCTTCAAAAAGCAGACTTTATGCATATTGCATTTAGTGTGTGGAGCAAAGAAAAAGTTGTATTGTGGCTATTGAGGGACATCAGATTGAGATCACGATATAGAAAGTTTGTAAGGTCCTGGGCAGGAGGTGTGGCAGGGTAGTGCAATATAAATTGTGAGGGCATAAACTACCCTACAATCTGCTGCGCCTCCCGTATCAGGCAGTACTGCTTTAATGCAAAGTGCTTTTCCAGCACACCGAATATTTTGAAGCCGAACTGTTGATAGAATGCTACGTTTTTGGGGTTGTGAGTTTCCAGGGAAATCATCAGTTTGTGCCGGTCGGCGTATCGGATGGCCTCGTCCACCAGTGTGGCGGCAATCCCGTGGTGCTGCATGTCGGGGTCAACTGCCAGATAAATGATATGTATGCGATTTTCCTGATGCAGCTGATCCGTCCAACTGGAATTCAGGTAGTCCCGCCCCAGGATGAAATTGAAAAAGGTTTTGAGGGAAGGGTCTTCCTTGATCAAGTAGCCATCCGTGCGCAGGGAAGCAAGAGCCTCGCTGAAATAGTATTGCAGCAAATGATAGGGTTCTGTTTCGTCAGAGACCACCAACACTCCGTTAAGGTCCCGGCTGTCTGCAAAGATCTCACAGGTTTCATAAAATTCTTTCATATCACAGGCAAACAGTTCCGGCATCAGACGCTTCCGCACTTTTTCGTCCGGAATCAGCTCTTCGTATAAAGGGTCGCAGGAAAAGCACTTGGTTAAAAGCTCCTCCAGTTTTGGCAAATCCTCCGGCTGTACCTGATATAGTTTATCGCTTTCCATAAAATCCTTCCCGGCTTCTTCACGGAGCCTCAATTTTTAAAGTATGGCCTCTTTTAAAAGCCGTTGTATTTCGCGCGTGCTTTCTTGCATTTTCAGAATTTCATTCCGATACAGTGCTGACTGTCGGCGATGCGCCTGTTCCAGAAAGGCAATCTCACTGTGGCAGTCTGTCTCACCGTTCTTTTCTTTTTCCAAAAGACTGGTCACTACGTCGAACAGGTCCTCGTGGCCGATGATCCTGCCATATCCCCATTTCAGGCGCTCTTTGGGCTGAAGGAGGCCGTTTTGGGTGAAATGTTCGTAGACTTCCTTTTCGAATGCAAAGGCGTAGGAGTTGTTGTCCACCTGGTATAGTTTTCTTAAAGCAGCGGAGATACGGCCTTCTTTCAGGTTCTTTACAGCGCCCGAAAGCAGCCGCAGATGATCCTGTAAGATCCTGTGGGGAAACAGCACATTGCCATGCCAGTCGATGCGGACAAAGGTATCCTGTTCCTTAGAAAAAGCGGCTAACAGTGCCTGCTCCATATGACGGCTTTGGGCAAACAGCCGTTGGGCTTCCTCAGACCGCCCCTCCTTTTGCGCCAGGGCATAAGCATAGTTGATTTCCAAAGCCTTGTTAAAAGCGGATGTTCCGGCTTTGGCTGCATCTTCCAGAGCGGCTACAAGGCCTTCGCCATCGGCGTCGCAGCTTTTGCACCAGGGCAACTCCAGTTTTTCCGCCGCCCGTTCCAGGACACCGGAAAAGGACAGGGGGACTACGGCAGTTCTGTCAAGGGCCATCAGAAGCAACCCAAACAACTCATGGTGCATCCGATAGACGTCTTCGTCATAGAAATTATCATTATCAAACTGGGAGTGGTAATTGGTCTCCATAAAGCTGCCGCCGGTAAAGTCATTGACCATGGAAGGAATTCCAAAGATGGCAATGGAAAAGTCATCCGACCAGGTTTCAATGGGTGCTGTGACCCCGGTCTCTTCCGGATAGGCCGGGGTCAGCGCAGGAAGCTCTTCCAAAAAGGTTTCCAGAAAGGGCACATATTCCCAGGTACTGCGGATTCTGGCTCTGGTTCCGTGAGCCAGGGCGGGCAATTCAAAGTTCAAATCTGCAATGGCGCTGCCTCGCCATTCGGGATGAACGGTAAACACCTGCTCGTATGCCCCTGTGGACCAGTCAAACTGTGAGTCGATGACGCCCCACTCTTCTGCGGCCATAGCACAAAAGGTCAGGGTGTTTTCCGGCTGATAGCCGATCTCCAACAGGGTCTTTCCGATACAGAGCATCATGGACACGGCGGTGTTGTCATCCTGAAAGCCGTCAAAATAGGAATCATAATGAGCGGACAGCAGGATGCGGCGTTCGGGGTGGCGTCCGGGGATCTCGCCGATGATGTTATAGGTGGTCTGATCCCGGTTTACCCGGGAGATGGCATCAAAAAGAACGATGATCTCTTTTTGCCCGTCAAGAGCCTGTTTTAAGGCCTCTGCATCCTTGCCGGAAACGGAAAAGGCAGGTGCGTCACAGGGGCCGGCGATATCCTGGGCATTCAGGGATGTCTCATCCACTTCCCCGTAACCGCCGGCCTGCGCAGCGATCACCGCAGCGGCGCCCTTTAAGTGTGCCTGATAGACGGGATAGCTGATCCACCATTCATCCCGTTGATTGATATCCACCAGCACCAGTTTGCCGGCTACATCCAGACCTTCATAGTCGGATCTGGTGCCCTTTCCCGCATAGATCAGGGAAAAGGTTTGAGGCCCCTCTGTCACAAATTGTGTTTGGTAGGCTCCGAGCTGTACGGTCTTTTTTTCTCCGTCAGAGCTTTGGTAGGTCAGCTCTGCTTTCTGAAATTCCCAGGAATCTACCCGGATGGCATCCTTATAGATCTTGGGGAAGCCAAGCTGCCGCATTTCTTCTGCCAGCATATCTCCTGTGGCGAGCTCTGCAGGTGAGCCTGCGGTCCGATAGCCCAGCTTGGGATTGGAGCAGATCTGCTCCATCTTTTTGGCCAGTCGGTAGGACCAGGAAATATCCAGCTGTTTTATATAGTTATCCTGCATTTTCATGATGCTGTCATCTCCCAAAAGAGCGTATTACATTTCATACTGACGTTATCATAGCACCGGTCTGTCCATTTTGCAAATGCTATCCTTCTTGAAAAAGCAAGTTGTCAAAAAAGTAGAATTGAAGTATACTGATAGGGAACAGACAAGGATGCACAGACTATTTTATACGGCAGGTAATCTATCAGGTTGCCTGTCATATTTTGAATTGGAAACATACCTTAAAGGGGGTTGCCTGATCCCGGGCGGGCATCGCCCTGGTGTGGCTGCTCACGGTGGCAGGATTTTTTGAGGTGATCACCATAGCTTTTGCAGTTACCGTGGTACTGTTTTTGCCGTCTTTGCATACTTTCCGAAAGGGGGAACTGTCTAACCCCCGGCTGAAATATTTTTTG
Organism: Lachnospiraceae bacterium; assembly: GCA_017621075.1. Taxonomy (GTDB): domain Bacteria; phylum Bacillota; class Clostridia; order Lachnospirales; family Lachnospiraceae; genus Acetatifactor. The sequence goes on along the minus strand of JAGATV010000003.1, from coordinate 19,717 downwards.
TTGTCATTGATCTGCGTTGCCTCGGCAGTCATCATATCCTTTCAATGAGAATCCGGTATTTATCATAATTGCTTCTTAAGTATTTCCCAGGAGCATCATGCTTTTTGTATTCTCTGTGATGATGCAGTACACAGTGGTCAGCGGCAACGAGGATGCCTTTAGGATAGCGCAGTTTACCTACCTCAAGGCAACGGACACCAGGACACGGGTATGCATGCCATGGAGGATAAGGCCATAGAACGACTCTCATCCTTTCCAGTGCTGTGGGATGCGCTTATGGCGGTGGAAAAGACATCCTCAAGGTAGTGGAATAAGCGGATGCCCGACGGATTCCGGAAAGTGTCCTTTACAAAGCTTATCGGGAGGAGATGCTGGAAGTTGTGGAGGACATGGACAACTCTCCCTTTGAATCGGTTTCGATCCCTTCTTTTGACGGCTGCAGACTCTGCGGACGGCTATATCACATCAGAGAAGGCGGATCTTTTGTGATCTTTTTCCATGGATATCACGGAGTGGCTGCATGGGATGGCTATGGCTTTTTCAAAATATGGGCAAGGAGGCCGGCAGGAACCGGATCGTATTCTGATATACATGTGGCTTAGGGGAAAGCAAGGCGGGACAGAGAGTGAAGAGTTTTCATAGAACAGTGATCGAAAATACCATAAAGATAGCAGGTGCTGCGGCCATTGCCATCCTGACGGCACTTTGCCTGGACATCGAATTTGCGGTTTCCGCGGGGATCGTAGCCATATTGACCATACAGCCCACCAAGAAAGAGACCATAAGGACTGCCGTAGGTCGTCTGATGGCATTTGGCATCGCCCTTTTGATCGCCTGGCTGGCTTTTGGGGTGCTGGGGTATACCATGACTGCGTTCTTTTTATATTTGGCAGTCTTTATCCTGATCTGTCAGATATTTCGCTGGTACAGTGCCATGGCTATGAATTCCGTGTTGATCTCCCATTTTTTGACTTTTGGGAATATGGGATGGGAAGCGGTGTCCAATGAGGTGTTTTTGTTTGTGATCGGTGTGGGCATAGGCATCCTTGCCAATCTGCATCTGCACAAGAATGTGGATTATATCGAGGAACTGAAGACGCAGACGGATCAGCAGATCAAAAGGATCTTAAGCCGGATGTCGGAGCGCATCCTGGATCAGGATGTGGCGGATTATAATGGGGAATGTTTCGTGGAGCTTTGGGATTCCATCAGAAAAGCCGGGAATGTGGCGGAGGAAAATTATAATAATCAGTTTGGTTCCGCCGATGTCTATGACAGGGAATATATCCGTATGAGGGACAGGCAGTGTCAGGTGCTTTATGAAATGTACAAAAATGTGCGGACGATAGAGACCACGCCCATCACAGCAACCCGGATATCCGAATTTTTGAAGGAAATGTCGGAGGCGTATCACAAAGATAATACCGGCGAGGAGCTATTGCAGCATTTTTTTGAGATGGATCAGGAAATGAAGACAAGACCCCTGCCTACAGAGCGAAAGGAATTTGAGGACCGTGCCATGCTCTTTGGGCTTTTGCGGAATATTGAAGAATTTCTGAAGCTCAAGATGGAATTTTCACAAAAATATGCAAAGGAAAAATCCCTGTATTGACATTAAAATCTATCCCAAGTACACTAAAGACAGTAAATACCAATAGGAGGGTGCTTATGTCTGGCGCAAAATTAATGAAAAAAGCAATGGTACTTTTCACAGGACTGTCCCTGATCCTGGGAGCGCTTCCGGCAGTGCCGGTCAATGCCGCTCAGGAGATCTATACCTGTGTTCTGTTTGCGGAAGGAACAGGAGAGTCCATCAGCGTAAAAGCAGGAAATATCAATATGAACGGCGATATCGTGACCAACGGTAAGTTTGTTACCACATTGCAGAATCCGGGACTCAACGGAACGGTGTATGAGAACCAGGAAAATGCCATGATAGATTATCGGGGCAGTATTGAGAAGCTGTATTACAGCGGTAATGTGAACAAGGTGGACGAAGATTATTCTCCGAAAGATTTTAATGAGAATATCAGCACGCCTATGTCTGTGGAGGGTGCGTTTACCAGCACCGGGAACAATGTTGCGATCAACAGTGCGGCGCTGATGACTACGGGGGATATCACCATCGACGGAGGTTCCTTCTCCTGTTCCGATGCGGTCATCTATTCCAAGGAGGGAAATATCCGCATTGCCACGGATAATTTTTCGGCCAGTGCGCTGATCTATGCACCGGAAGGGACGGTTTATATCGAGTGCGGCGGTGTTAACATGAATGGCTGTGTAGTGGCCCAAAGCATCGAGATCGTCAGCAATGGCGGCGTGAATCTCAATAAGAACGAAAGTCTGATAAAAAAATTCGGGGAGGCGGTCACTGCCAATGAAGCCCTCAATGACAAGAATGCAGACTATTACAAGGCCCCTGCTTTGGGTGAAAATGTAAATCCGACCCCGACCCAGGAGCCCGGCACGGGGGGACAGGAAAGCACGGAAGGTGTAGATGAAAAGGCACCGAAGGCAGAGAGTACACCGAAGGCAGAAAATACATCGGCTGAACAGGAAAGTGTCTCCCAATCCGGGGAGCAGGAGGTGATCCCTGCAAGCAGTGAAGCGGCAGGAGCACCGGAACATATCTGCTTTGAAAATATCTCACAAGTGGAGATGAAGTATCCGCTGGATCTGTTGATCCTGCTCTATCAGATATGGACAGGACAGAAGCATGTGATAATCTATTGATGCAAAACGGCATAAATCATAAAAGCTCCCTGCAAGGGAGCTTTTGTTTTGGGAATAATTCGTTTTCAAAAGTGTTATTCTTATAGTATGGACAAGATCAACGATGTGCTGACAAAACTGAATGATCTGATGTACACTTACCTATTGCTGATCCTGTTAGTGGGAGTGGGGCTCTATTTCACCATTGTCACGAAAGGAGTGCAGTTCCGGCTTTTGCGGGAGGGTATCCGGTGCATGCTGGAACCGTCTAAGACAGGGCGGGACGGAAAGAAAAGGGTATCTTCCTTCCAGGCATTGATGATATCTACAGCTTCCAGGGTAGGGACCGGAAATATTGCCGGCATTGCAACTGCCATTGCGGCAGGCGGCCCCGGTTCTGTATTCTGGATGTGGCTGATGGCTCTGATCGGAGGAGCGTCAGCATTTGCGGAAAGTACGCTGGCCCAGGTCTATAAGGTCCGGGAGGGTGGGGCGTTTCGGGGAGGTCCCTCTTATTATATGGAGCGTGGACTGGGCAGGCGCTGGATGGGCGTCCTGTTTTCCGTTCTTTTGATCCTGTGCTTTGCTTATGGCTTCAACAGCCTGCAGGCCTATAATATCTCTTCCGCCTTGGAGTATTATATAGAAGACTATTCCAACACCGGCTATCCCATTCTTCTGGGGCTGGCATTAGCGGCAGCCATGGGGCTGGTGATCAGAGGGGGCGTGCACAGGATCGGCTTCATTACTTCGGTGCTGGTGCCGGTGATGGCGCTGCTATATATTCTGATGGGACTGGTGACTGTGGCCCTGAATATGGCGGAACTGCCCCATCTTTTGGCAGTCATTATCAGAGATGCGTTTGATCTCCGGGCCATGGCCGGAGGCTTTGCCGGAAATGCAGTGGTCATTGGCATCAAGCGGGGACTGTTTTCCAACGAAGCGGGCATGGGAAGTGCTCCCAATGCCTCTGCATCGGCGGATGTACAGCATCCGGTAAAACAGGGACTGGTGCAGGTGATCTCAGTATTCATCGATACTCTCTTTATCTGCTCCAGCACGGCCATGATGCTGTTGATGTCCGATATAGAGGGAAAGACCGGTGCACTGGACGGAATCCCCTATGTCCAGGCGGCAATCAGCAAAAATGTTGGCCCCTGGGGAATCCATTTTATCACCTTTTCCATTTTTTCATTTGCCTTTAGCAGTTTGATCGGCAATTATTATTATGCGGAGTCCAATTTTCTGTTCATCAAAAACAGCAGGCGGGGGCTGACACTGTTCCGTATGACCTGTCTGGCCGCAGTCTTTCTGGGCACCCAGGCTGATTTCGCATTGGTGTGGAATCTTGCGGATATTACCATGGGGTTCATGGCGATCGTAAATATCATAGCCATATTCCTGCTGCGCAAGATCGTATTGCGGGTCTTGGATCACTATGAAAAACGGAGAAAGGAACAAAAGCCTGTTGTCTTTTGTGAAGATGACATCAAGGTTGCGGGAACTGTCTGGAACCGGGAAGAGAAAGGTTGCTAATCTATCCATCTTGTTTTATAATTAAGATAGTTATCGCCCTGAAGGAAAAGGAGAGTCATGAACAAGAAGAATACATGGGAGCTGTATCCCATTACAGATAATCGGCGCCTGGAGTGCATGGATGAGGAAGTTAGCGAGATATTGGGCACATTATTGCACCATGTCCGTGTAGGAGTGGGCCTGTTCGAGTTCGGAAGTGCGATTCGCGCATTGTATCTGAACGAGGCCTATTTTGAGTGCATCGGATATACCCAGGAGTCTTATGGGGAATGTATGAACAACGTTCTTTCCACCATAGTGGAAGACGACATCCAGGGGTTCTTGAACTGCATGATGGAGTGCGCACCCAAGAAGGAAGAAATCCTTTATACGCTGCGGGGTTATAAAGGAGACGGAAGCGTGGGGTATTTTGAAATTGTTGGAATTCCCTTAAAACACACCATCAATGATAATCCGGTATACCTTGCGATCATAACCAATATCAGCGAACAACTGGAGAAGGAGCAGCGGATACGGGAACTCAATAAAGCCAATATCAATCTGCTGGTACAGGAAGAACGTTATAAGATCCTGGAAGCTACTACACAGGCGTTATTGTTTGAGTTTTATCCGGCTGAGGACATGATGATCTTCTCCTACAATTTCACCAACAATAAAAAGCGGAAGATGATCCCGAATTACTCAGAGCATCAGAAAAAATATCCGCTGGTACATAGCAGCCATTTGGAAAAGTTTCAGAAGACACTGTATCAGGCATCCAGGGAAGAAAAGGAAGGTACTTTGGAATATCTGTCCTCCGTATTGGGAGGCGGATACCGATGGGTGCGCACTTATTACAAGAGTGTGCCCGGGCCGGACGGAAAGATAGCCAGTGTCCTTGGCCGGATCATAGATATCCATGATATCAAGATGCAGCAGGAGATGCTGAGCCAGAAGGCGGATACTGACGGGCTCACAGGATTGTACCGCAAGGAAGCGGCTGTAGCGAAAATGCAGGAATATGTCAAAGAGTCTCCTGAGAGTGCATTCTACTTTACCATATTTGATCTGGATGGGTTTAAGCAGATCAATGATAAGTACGGGCATCAATATGGGGACAGGGTCCTGCAGGAAACATCCGAAGCGCTGTTGAGCAGTTTTGGCGAAAACAGTATCGTAGGACGTTTTGGAGGGGATGAGTTCATCATCCTGAACAAGAATATGGAGCTTGAAGAGATCACGGAGTCCCTGGATAAGATCAGAGAGAAGATCAAATTTTGCGCAGGGACCGTGTTATGGGAAAAAGAAAAAGACTTTCAGGAGGTTTTTGAGGAAGCCGACCGAAAGATGTATCAGATGAAGAAAAAGTGCAAAAGGAAGTGATGGGAATGTGGTTTGTATTTGCTCTGTTGTCTGCAGTGTTTGCGGCACTGACCTCGATCCTGGCAAAGGTGGGTATTGACGGTGTGAATTCCAACCTTGCCACTGCTATCCGCACGGTGGTGGTACTGGCCATGGCCTGGGGTATGGTATTTCTCACAAATGCCCAGGGAGGTATTTCGGCAATCAGTAAAAAAAGCTGGATATTCCTGATCTTGTCAGGTCTGGCAACCGGTGCGTCCTGGCTCTGCTACTACAGGGCATTGCAGGTTGGCGAAGCCTCCAAGGTGGTGCCTGTTGATAAACTGAGTGTGGTCATCACCCTGGTGCTGGCTTTTGCGTTCCTGCATGAGCGCTTTACTCCCAAATCCCTGGTGGGAGCCGCCCTGATCACTGCAGGGACACTGATGATGGTTTTGTGACGGCGGGGATGGATTTTATGGAAAACCGGCGGGAAAGTATGATTGACAATCCATTACATATATGATAAACTTTATCAGATAACATCCCATGAGGGAGTAGCAAGCGTATATCGTAACAAGTCAACATACTGACCCTTTGGTCTGGCTTGTTTTAAATTGCGAGACTCATGTATAACTGTAAAGCTATACATGGAGTCTATATTTTTTGGAAGATCGCCCAAGTATAGTTTATGACTGTACTTGGGTTTTTGTATGTTTGAATACATAGGAGGAAAGGAAAATGGAATGGAGTTTTATGTTTTTCTTTAACAGTGTACTGCTTGGCGTAGGGCTGGCAATGGATGCTTTTTCGGTATCTCTGGCAAACGGCCTGGGTGAGCCGGGAATGAAAAGAAAGAAGATGTGTGGGGTCGCAGGAGTATTTGCCATTTTTCAGGCATTGATGCCCATGATCGGGTGGGTGTGTGTGCATACCATTGTCCGGTACTTTCAGACATTTGAAAAATTCATACCATGGATCGCCTTGTTGCTGCTTCTCTATATCGGAGGGAAGATGGTGTTGGAAGGCATCAGGGAGCATGAGGAAGAAGAAAAGCCGGGCGTGGGCTTTGGAGCTCTTATGGTACAGGGGATAGCTACATCCATCGATGCGCTGTCCGTGGGATTCACCATTTCGGAGTACGGGCTTTGGATGGCGCTTGTGTGTGCCGGAATCATTGCGGCAGTGACGTTCGTGATCTGTATGGCAGGTCTGATCATAGGCAAAAAATGCGGAACGAAGCTTTCCAATAAAGCAGTCATCCTGGGCGGCGTCATACTGATCGTTATCGGACTGGAGATTTTTGTGACAGGGGTATTCTGACAAGATGCCTTGAAAAAGTGATTGTGGTGTATTAAAATTATAATGATCGGTATTGCGTAAGGAGGTTTTTTATGAGTGTCAGGATCATATCGGACAGTACCTGTGATCTGTCCCGGGAATTAATAGAAAAATACCAGATCAACATCTTACCCCTGCATGTGGTGCTGGGAGATACAGAGTACAAGGATGGATCAGAGATCAGGCCGGAAGACATCTACAGATGGTCAGATGAACATAAAACTACGCCCAAGACCTCTGCCCCTGCCATAGAGGATGTTATGGCCCTGATGCAGGTTTGCACGGCGGACGGCAGCGAAGCAGTCTGTTTTTCCATTTCAGACAAGATGTCTACCACAGGCAATGTCATGCGGATGGCGGCAGCAGAACTGGAGCTGGAGGATAGGGTGTTCGTTGTTGATTCGGCAAATTTGTCTACCGGTGTGGGTCTGTTGGTGGTAAAGGCGGCAGAAATGGCCGGAGCGGGGAAAAGCGCCGGTGAGATCGTGGAGGCTATGGAAGCACTGAAGCTTTATGTGCGGGCAAGCTTTGTGGTGGATACCCTGACTTACCTGTACAGAGGGGGAAGATGCAGCGGACTGGCAGCTCTGGCGGGCAGTGCCCTAAAGCTGCATCCCAAGATCGTGGTTGCGGACGGCGGAATGAGTCCCACCCAGAAATACCGGGGGAATATTTCCAAAGTGATCTTAAATTATGCCAGGGACCTGGAGGAACAACTGAAAAATGCCAGACCGGAGAGGGTGTTCATCACACATTCCGGGTGTGGAGAAGAGATCATTGAAGCAGTCCGTCAGTATCTGGAAGGTCTGGGCATCTTTGACGAAATCCTGGTGACCAGGGCAGGAGGCGTGATTTCCAGCCATTGCGGTCCGGGAACCCTGGGCGTGCTGTTCATTGAAAAGAGTGAATGATATACTGGATCTAAATGAAAGGTACCATAATGAAAGATAAAGAAGCGGCAGGACAGAAGAGAAGGGCCGGGGCAGTCGGCATTGTAGTCAATCTGGCGGAATGGATATGTTTTTGGGTATTATTTTAATACAAAAGATTCTGTTCCCGTGTTGTCCAATGTATTCGCCCCATTGTTTTTGGGAGGACTGTTAGCAGGGATTGGCTGGCTGTCGGGACATTTCCTGAATCCACATCCCAAGGTGAGCAGCTTTCTTTCTGCACTCTTTTTGGCATTGACGCTTGTATTTGTAGGAGCATTCAGTTGGAGTTATGTCACGGAGACCCTGATCTGGCCGGGATCTGATGCCAGGGCCTGTTTTGATATCGCTTTGCGCTTTTATGAAAGTGAGTTTGGTGCGGTGACGCCGGAAGGAAGCTATCTGTCCCTGTGGCCCTTTCAGACGGGCTTGATATTCCTTTTGGAAAAGTGCATGCGCCTGTTTGGGAATACAGCCCCTTGCTTTTTCAAAAAATCAATTGTCTGTATATTTTGCTGATCATTGTTTCCGGGTATGGGATGGTATCTTCTGTTACAAAGCGAGTGGAAGGACGCATCATTTATCTTTTGCTCATGGCAACTTACGGGCCGCTTATTTTCCGTGTGTCAGAAGTCTATGGAGATATTCCGTCATTGGCTTGGATGATGTTTTCCTGTATGTGCTTTTTCCTTTTTTACAAGGTACAGAAGAAATGGCAGAGAGTAGTGCTTGCGCTTGGGTTTTCGGGAGCGGCGGTCCTTGCTTGTACATATAAGCGGAATTGCCTGATCTATGTGGTTGCATTTTTGTTGGTAACAGTAGTAGTACAGCTGGGGAAAAGGAGTACCTGCCCTTGCGTATATCGCCATGGGGCTTCAATATAATGGGGAAGAGGCAATCCTGGGAGGCTGGAACGGTTTTCATTCCGATACCTATATGGAAACGGGCTATGATCGGGAAGAGACAGTACGGCGCAGCATAGACTCCATTCAGGAATCCATGTGGGGGTTTTCGGAAGAACCGGTTTTTGAACTGCTCTTTTTTCACAACAAGGTATTGAAGCCTGAGGATTTTTGTGCGCACAGAAGGAAGTCTGATATCGCAAAAAAACAATATTTTTATCAGTATCTTCCTAAAATTATCGTATCAAATAATGTTAATTTGTTGTATAAAGGAAATAACAATATTGATAAAAATGTATTGAGGTGAGGTGGATAAAATGGAGATCAGATTTCCCAAGTTATACCGTTATGACAGATTGAGGGAACACTGTCAGGTGGCGATTCCTTTTCCTAAGGGGCAACTGACAGACAGCGAGAACGTGCAGATTTATCAGGACGGAAAGTGCATGCCAAGCCAGAAGAAGGTGACCTCGCGCTATCCGGATGGCAGTGTGCGCTATCTGTTTGTGCGTTTTCTGGCCAACCTGCCCGGAAACGGCAAGGCAGTGTTGGAGACCCGGGTGAACGATGCCAAAGAAGGTGGCAGGGAGCAGGAGACGGATACTGTGGTGGCAGGAGTCTGGGATATGGATGCTTCCAAGGCCCTTACGGTGGAGAAGAACAAGAATGGTATCGTGGTAAGAGGCGGCGTGGAGTTTTCTGTCTCCGACGGAGCAGCCACCATATTTGATTATCTCAAGGACGGGAATAAGACCTACCAGGCAGACCAGTTTGTGGGCCCTTTCCTGGAGGATGGTGACGGAAGGCGCTACGGTGTGAAACTGGGTAACTGGAAGATCGTGGAAAAAGGTCCCCTGGTGGCCGTGTTGCGCTGTAGCGGTGTCTGCGAAAGTGAGGCAGGGCAGCATGTCGATACGGAGGGGGAAATCCCGACTTTTGATCTAAAGATTACAGCATATGCCGAAAAGCCCTGGGTGGAGGTTTCTTACCGCCTGATCAATTCCACGGAGCATCCGCTTCACATTGCTTCCTTGGTCTTTGCACTGCTGGCAGATACAGAAGCGGTGTACGACCCTTCCCTGGAGCGTTTCGCAGGGAATGATAAGGGAGATTCGGTAGGAGAAGGCCATGTGAAGGATTCCGATCCTGAGGATGAGGGGCCGGTATTCCAGACTGCAGGCATCAAAAAACTACCCCTGTTTGAGGCGAAAATTGGCAGTGATACGGTCAGGACCTGTGTGGGAAGTTCCAATTATAAGACCAATTTTGCCATCGGCAGGGATGGCCATGCGGTCAACAAGATCGTGGATGCCGCTTACCTGGTGGGTGAGGCCAATGAGCATTTTGCGGAAGTCTTTTACGGCACTTTCTTTACGGACAGGACGGATAAGGAAGGCGGCGTCTGTGCAACTGTCTTCCAGGCCCAGCAGAATTATCCCAAGGCAGTGAAGGCAGACGGCAGCGGCATTTATGTAATGCTGGTGCCGAAGGATGTGGATAAGGTGGTCATGGAACCCGGTATGTCAAGAGAACAGCGGTTCCAGCTTCACTTCCATGATGCCGAGGAAAGCCTGGTGGAGATCGACAACAGAAGCCTGATCTACCAGATGCCGGACAAGCCGGCCATTTCCTCGGATGTATTCAGGGATGCAGGAGTCATGCCGGACATCTTTGTAGATCGTGATAAGATAAATTATGATGTGGAGATTTCCCTGATCGGCAAATGTGACGGCCATGCAAGATGCTATGGCATGCTGAATTTCGGGGATGCTCCGGATGGCGGTTATACCCAGCAGGGAAGAGGAAAAGGTGATCTGGTATGGACCAACAATGAGTATGATTTCCCTCATGCCTGCGCACTCTTGTATGCAAGGACCGGGGAGCGGAGATTCCTGGATTATATGATCGCTGCAGGAAGCCACTGGATGGATGTGGATGTGTGTCATTACAGCAAGGACCCCCTGCGCATGGGCGGACAGTGGGAGCACACCAGAGGACACTGCAAGGACGGCGTTATGGTATGTTCTCATGAATGGGTGGAAGGCCTTTTGGATTATTATCACTTTACGGGTGATGAACGTGCCTTTGAGACCGCTATCGGTATCGGCAACAACGTGCTTGCGCTGCTTGACACTCCCATGTATCAGAAAAGCGGAGAGAGCAATGCACGGGAAACAGGATGGGCCCTGCGCACCTTGGTGGCTCTTTATGTGGAGACCGGTGAGGAACGGTGGCTGACAAAATGTGACTGGATCCTGGGACATTTCAAAGAATGGACCGAGGAATATGGGGAATGGGTGGCACCGTACACCGATAACACTACCATCCGCATCGGCTTTATGATTTCTGTGGCTGTGGGCAGCATCATGCGCTATTATAGGGTGTTCCCCAGCGAGGAGGTCAGGCAGATGATCCTTGCGGCGGTGGATGATGTGGTGGAAAACTGCCTGATGGACAATGGGCTGTTCTACTATAAAGAGTTGCCCAGCTTAAACCGTCTGGGCAATAACACGCTGCTTTTGGAGGCGCTGACCATTGCTTATGAGCTCACCGGGAACAGTGAATACCTGAAGTACGGTAAGCGGACCTTCTGGGCAAATATCAATGCACCGGCCCCTTCCGGCACCGGAGTGAAGGGTATCGTGGGAGATGCCGTGATCCACAAGGCCAACGGTACCAAGAATTTTGCACAGAGTTTTATCCCTTTGTCCGTATATTATAAGGCCATGGCAGACAATCATATGCTATAAGAGGCCAAGAGGTATTATGAAGGAAAATTTCAGATTCAATATAGCTTATGACGGCACCCGTTACTACGGCTGGGAACATCAGCCCAACATTGATATGACCATTCAGGGCAAGCTGGAAAATGTGCTTGCGAGAATGGTGGATGCGCCTGTGGAGGTGATTGGAGCAGGACGCACAGACGCAGGAGTACATGCCCGTGCCATGGTGGCAAATGCCTTTCTTGAAACGGATTTGTCTGAGGAAGAGATCCGGGATTATATGAACCGGTATCTTCCCGATGATATCTGTATCAACGAGGTGAAGCGTGCGGGAGACCGTTTCCACAGCCGGTATAATGCACTGGGAAAGACCTATTGCTATACCTGTTATGTGGGAGCGACCAAGCCGGTTTTTGACAGAAAATATGTGTATGTGCTGGAACAGGCTCCGGACGTGGAAAAGATGCGTCTGGGGGCGGAATATCTGATGGGTGAGCATGATTTTGCCAGCTTCTGCAGCAATCCCCGCATGAAGAAGTCCACTGTGCGCAAGGTGGATCAGATCGATATCCGGCAAAAAGGCGATTATTTGGTGCTGACCTTCCACGGGACAGGATTTTTGCAGCACATGGTGCGCATCCTGACGGGCACATTGCTGGAGGTGGGATTCGGAAAGCGCACACCGGAGAGCATGGCGGAGCTGATTGAGGCAAAGAACCGGGCTCTGGCAGGACCAACGGCACCTGCACAGGGACTGTGCATGATGCAGGTGGATTACCATTAGAGAGGGAAGACTCGAATCGTAAGATTTCGGGTCTTTTTTTGATGCGGTAAAACAGAAAACCTAAAACTTAGTCAAAAAATTGCGGTATGAGTAGAATGTTACACATATCATCTGCTATAATGGTGTTAAAAAGGGGGATTTTTATGCGGGAAAAGGGATTGATCGATGTATACATATTAGAAATACTGGAAAAACATGCCGGTGGCAATCGGAAACTGACGCAGAAGCAGATCATGCATTATCTGGAAGAGGAATACCGCCTTCCGGTAACACGCAAGACCTTGTCCGGGTATCTGAGCGAACTCCGAAATGAAGGGTATATTCAGGGACACAGGGGACTCTGCAAGACGGCAATATTTGATGATCATGAACTGCGCCTTTTGATTGACGGAGTTCTGTTCGGTCAACATATTCCACAGGAAGATGCCAACCGGCTGATTGAAAAATTAAGGAATATTTCTTATGACAGCATGAAAAATCGCATAAGGCATATCTGTTATCTGGAAGAAATCAATAGAACACACAATGAAAATCTATATGAAATGATCGATTTGATCGATGAGGCTATCGGGAGGAATCGCAAAATAGAGATTACCCCATGTACTTATGGAGTGGATGGAAAGCTGCATGATAAGGAAAAGGTAGTTGTGGACCCTTATTATCTAGTGACGGAGAAGAATCATTACTATCTTGTATGTTATGCGGGACGCAATGAGGATTTGGAGAATCGGCGCGTGGATCGGATTTCCCATATAAAGATACTGCGGGAAGTAAGAAAGCCCATAACAGAATTAAAAAAATACACCAAAGGGTTTGATCTGGCTGTATATATGCGAGAACACATCTATATGTTTTCAGGGGATTCCTGCCCCGTATTGTTAAAGATCAAAAAACAGAATATCAGTGATTTCATTGACTGGTACGGTACAAAGTATTCTGTGGTAGAGCAGGATGAGGAATTTATCACCATACGGATTAGAGTCAATGAAAATGCAGTGTACTATTGGGCATTGCAGTATGGAAGTGTTGCGGAAATATTGAAACCAGAAACATTGCGGAGGAGGCTAAGGGATGGATTGCAGGAAATGCTGGAAAGATATGACAGGCAATAAAAAAAGACTTTTAAAAAGTCTTTTATATGCCGCACGCTGCGGGCAAACGATATCGGATGAATCCTTATTTGCACTCACCTTGTAAGTTTGTAAATAAAGATTATCATACAAAAAAACAAATGTCAATACAAAAGGAGAAAAATTATGGGGAACGTAGAAAAGTATTATGTAGGTTTAGACATGGGCACCAGTTCTGTGGGCTGGGCGGTGACAAATGCGAAGTATGAGCTTAGGAGAGCAAAAGGCAGGAATCTGTGGGGAGTACGTTTGTTTGATGAGGCAGAAACCTCAGCGGAGAGAAGGACCTATCGTGTGGCCCGCAGAAGAAGACAACGGGAAAAGGCACGAATGGGTGTGCTCAGAGAATTGTTTGCCGAGGAGATTGAAAAGGTGGATCCCGGTTTTTACGCCCGGTTGGACGACAGCAGATATTATGTGGAAGACAGGCGGGAGGACAATAAGCAGCCCTATGCGCTGTTTGCAGATACAAATTATACGGACAAAGATTATTACAGGGATTATCCTACAATTTTCCACTTGAGAAAAGAACTGATCGAATCGGATCAGCCGCATGATATCAGGCTGGTTTATCTGGCGCTGGCCAATATGTTCAAACACAGGGGGCACTTCCTGAATACCTCTCTGGATTCCGAAGACGGAGTGGGAGATTTTGCGGAAATCTATGCTGAACTTTGTGAAAAGGCTTCTGAACTGGATATAGAACTGCCGTATAATATAGAGACCGAAGAGCTTGCAAGACGATTGGGAGAAAAAGGAAGATCCCGAACGCAGATCATGGAAAGCGTGACGGAATTATTGGACATCCGCAAGTCGGACAAAAAGAAGAAACCGGCATATCAGTTGTTGGGACTGATGTGTGGACTCAGTGTGAAACTGATAGATATCTTTGGGGATGAGGTGATCGATGAGGAGCATAAAAAGCTGTCCCTGTCTTTCCGTGTGTCAAACTATGAGGAAGTGTCGGAGGAAGTCAGAGAAGTCGTAGGAGATGAACACTTTGAGTTGATCCTTTCGGTAAAGGCGCTCCATGACATTGGCCTGCTTTCCCATATTTTGAAAGGGTATCCTTACCTGTCCCAGGCCAGAGTGGATGCTTATGAGTGCCATCAGGCAGATTTAAAGCAACTGAAACGGGTCTTAAAAAAATATGCCCCCCAGGCGTATCACGATATGTTCCGGATCATGGAAGAAGGAAATTATAGCGCTTATGTGGGGAGCGTAAACAGCTCGGATACGGTTGTCAGAAGAATTACCAAAGGACGAGGAAAGGATGAATTTTATAAAAAGCTCCAGGCAATATTGAAAAATTTACCCCAGGATGATGTGGATGTAAAGGATATGCTGGAGAAAATAGATGCGGATCTCTTTTTGCCGAAGCAATTGACCAATATGAACGGCGTCATTCCCAATCAGGTCCATGCCAGAGAAATGAAAGCGATTCTCGGACAGGCAGAAAAATATCATCCCTTCCTGTTGGAAAAGGATGAGTCCGGGCTTACGGTCTCCGAACGGATTGTAAGGCTGTTTACCTTCCGGATCCCTTATTATGTGGGCCCCCTGGGGCAGGAGTATAAGGATAAGCCGGGATACAATGTCTGGGCGGAAAGAAAGGAACCGGGCAGGATCTATCCCTGGAATTTTGAGGATAAGATCGACGTCAAGACTACCGCAGAAAAATTCATCGGCAGGATGGTAAGACACTGTACCTACCTGTCAGAAGAGAATGCACTGCCCAAACAGTCTCTTTTGTATGAGAAATTTGAAGTCCTGAATGAACTGAATAATTTGCGGATCAATGGTGAAAAGCCGTCTGTAGAAAGAAAACAGGATATTTATCGTGCTTTGTTCACCAATGGCAAAAAAGTAACCTTAAGAAGGCTGACGGACTATCTGATCAGCAATGGACTCCTGAAAAAGGGAGAAGAACAGGCGGTGACCGGTATTGATGGGGGCTTCCATAGTTCCTTGTCCACATTGGGGAAATTTAGAGGAATATTGGGGGAAGGTGTATTTTACGATGAAAATCAGAAGATGATGGAAGATATTGCATTCTGGGGCACGATATACGGCAACGATAAGAAATTTTTAAAAGAAAGAATGGAAGAGGTGTACGGATCGGTCTTGTCGGAGAAAGATCAAAAGCGGATCCTGGGATTCAAGTTTGATGGCTGGGGCAAGCTTTCCGCAGCATTTCTGAACATGGAAGGATGCTCTAAGGAAGATGGTGTGGTAAGAAGCCTGATCGGTGCATTGTGGGAGACCAATGATAATATCATGGAGCTGCTCAGTGAACGCTACACGTACGCAGATGCATTGCGGGAAAAGGTGAAAATTGCGGAAAAGCCTTTGACGGAATGGCAGATCGAAGACCTGGATGGTATGTATCTGTCTGCACCTGTCAAGAGAATGGTGTGGCAGACCATGAAGATACTTCAGGAAGTGGAGACTGTTTTGGGAAAGGGACCGGACAGGATTTTTGTGGAAATGGCCCGGGAGGAGGACCCCAAGAAGGAACGGAAAGAATCCCGCAAGCAAAAACTGTCGGCACTGTATAAAGCGATCAAGAGTGAAGAAAAAGCCTGGCGGAAGGAGATTGAGGATAAACCGGAGGGGGAGTTTCGGAGCAAAAAACTCTATCTGTATTATATGCAAACGGGCAGATGCATGTATACCGGTGAGAGGATCCATCTTGATGACCTGATGAATGATAATCTGTATGACATTGATCATATCTACCCCAGGCATTTTGTGAAGGATGACAGTATTGAAAATAATCTGGTGTTGGTAAAAAAGGAAAAGAATGCACATAAGAGTGACGTGTTTCCTATTGAGCAGGATGTCAGGGAGAAGATGTACGCTACATGGAAGAGCCTCATGGAGCAAGGGTTTATTACACCTGAGAAGTTTCGGAGACTGACAAGAACCACGAAGTTTACGGATGAAGAAAAAGCGGATTTCATCAGTCGGCAGATTGTGGAAACCAGGCAGGGGACCAAGGCGATCACGCAGATATTGGGTCAGGCTTTTCCAGAATCGGAGATCGTGTTTGCCAAAGCGGGCAATGTGTCAGAATTCAGACACAAATATGACCTGTACAAAGTACGCTGCGTCAATGACCTTCATCACGCTCAGGATGCATACTTAAATATTGTGGTGGGCAATACCTATTATGTGAAATTTACAAAGAGTCCTATCAACTTTATCAAGGATGCCCAAAAGCATGGAAATGATCCCCGGTATCAATACAATATGGATAAAATCTTTGACTGGAATGTCGAGAGAAATGGGGAAAGGGCCTGGACGGCAAGTAAAAAGGGAGAAACGGCTGGGACTATCGCCCTGGTCAAAAAAGTCATGGAAGATACCTCCCCGCTTGTGACAAGAATGTGTGTGGAGGCACATGGAGGTATTACAAGAAAGGCTACTATCTGGAGTGCTGAAACGGCAAAAGGACAAGGGTATATACCGGTCAAAATGAGCGATCCACGGTTGCAGGATGTCACAAAGTATGGCGGATTCACGGCTATTTCTGTGGCAGGTTATACTTTGGTGGAGTACTGTCTGAATGGAAAGAAAGTCAGAAGCCTGGAAGCATTGCCGATTTATCTGGGGAGATCGGAAACGCTGACCGATGAGCAGTTGAAGGAGTACTTTTATAAAGAGCTAAAGAAGGAAAATAGTGGCAAAGAGATTACGGGCTTACGAATCTGCTATAAATTGATCCCTGCAAAATCTCTGGTAAAGTACAATGGGTTCTACTACTATCTGGGAGGAAAGACCGGACCGGATATTTGGGTCAATAATGCAATGCAATTATGCCTAAAACAAAACTGGATCAATTATGTGAAAAAGATAGAGAAAGCAATCTCAACAAATAATTATGAAGAAAGGGATAAAGCGAAACAACTTGTATTATCAAAGGGAAAAAATCAAGAATTATATCAAATTTTAAAGGATAAGTTAACCAAAACTATTTTTTTAAAACATATGGGACCATTGAAAAGAATTATTGTTGAAAAGGAAAATGAATTCTGCGAATTAAGTGTCAAAGACCAGTGCTATATTATAAGCAAAATATTTGGATATTATCAATCAGGAACAGCATTGGATTTGAGATTACTGGGACAATCCGAAAACACCGGAAAAACAAAAATCAGCAGAATTATATCAAAAGCAGAAGAAGTTATTCTGATTCATCAGTCTGTAACTGGGCTTTTTAGAACAGAGACAGACCTGTTGAAGGTATGAGCTGGCGTACGGTTGTAGTATCCTCCTGTGCGAAACTGGATTATCAGATGGGGTATCTGGTGGTGCGGACGGATACTACGACCAAAGTTCATCTGAGTGAAATCGGAATGCTCATGATTGAAACCACAGCAGTGTCCTTGACCGCTGCATTGTTGGCAGAGCTTACCAAGAAAAAGATAAAAGTGGTATTTTGTGACGAAAAGAGGAATCCGTCTTCGGAGCTGCTCCCCTATTACGGGGCTCATGATGCCAGCGCCAAGATAAAGAAACAGATACAGTGGTCTGATGATATCAAAACTTCCGTGTGGACAGAAATCGTGACAGAAAAGATTCGTAAACAGGAAGATGTACTGGTTCATTTTCGAAAGAGTGAATGGGAATTATTACATAGCTATATCTCTGAAATGGAGTTTGGAGATGTTACGAACCGGGAAGGCCATGCTGCAAAAGTATATTTCAATGCATTGTTTGGAAAAGACTTTACCAGAAGTGCGGATTTAGTCGTCAATGCCATGCTGAATTATGGATATAGTATTTTATTGTCAGCATTTAATCGGGAAATTACTGCCAATGGTTATCTGACACAGTTGGGGTTGTTTCATGACAATATGTTTAACTGGTTCAATCTGTCCTCGGATCTTATGGAGCCCTTTCGTCCGCTTGTGGATCAAAAGGTTTATACAATGCGGGCAAAAACAATGGAGCACCGGGAAAAAATGGAACTTGTAAATATCCTGAATCAGGAAGTTACCATCAATGAGCGGCGGGAGACGGTAGGCAATGCTATTAAAATATATTGCCGCAGTGTATTTGATGCGTTGGAAGATGCAGATGTTTCCCTACTCAGATTTTATAAAAATGAGTTATAGATATATGAGAATATTGGTCATGTTCGATCTGCCGGTAGGAACTTCTGCAGAACGCAGGAGTTATGCCATTTTTCGAAGATATTTGATCAAGAGTGGATTTCTGATGCTGCAGGAGTCGGTTTATTGCAAGATCGCACAGAATTCTACAATGGCAGACACTATCATAGAAAATGTGAAAAGGAATAAACCGCGAAGCGGACTGGTCCAGTTGCTGAAGGTTACGGAAAAACAGTATTCTAAGATGGAATATATTGTGGGCAATGCTGCATCGGAAATTGTTGACAGTGATGAAAGGCTGATTGTGATATGAAGTTGCTGTATGGGGACTATAACGTACAAATAGAGTTCCATGAAAATGAAGTGCAAGTATTGACGATAGAAAATCCGGTTACTTTCAGAAAGGCTTTGCAGGAATTGCAGGAACAATATAAGGGGGGAGAGGGAATTTGGATATTGTCGGAAGGCGAAAGCCCTATCCCATTGGAAAATTATGCGGAAATCTTATGGAGTCCGCTTCTGATTGATTTGAACGAAAGAAAGATAGTGAGCAAATTATATCAGGAGATGCGAAAAGTCACAGAGGAGAACTTTTATCAGGAGACAGAAGAAATTCGTACCAAAATTGTGCAATATCTGGAGAAAGTAAGATTTGAACTTCCCTATATGATTGATTATAATATGGATATAGATGTCTCAGGGTTATATAAGTTATGTGATGTCAAATTGGAATGCTGCGGAACAGACATACTGCAAACATTATCAGATTATATTAAGGTTTTGAGTTTGCTAAGTAACATAAAGATGTTGATTTTGGTGAGCATAAAAGATTATTTTGACAAAGAGCAGCTATTAGAGCTATATAAGATGGCATTTTACTATAAAGTGAATTTGTTACTAGTTGAGGCCGTTCAAAGGGATAGGTTAGAAGGGGAAAAGAATTATATTCTTGACCAGGATAATTGTCTCATTGAATTCTAAAAACTTACAGCATATTACCAGTATGTTAAAGTTCGGTGATGATCTCAATATCAATTTGAGGGTTGAGAACCTTGTAAGTTTGTAGAGGTGTAAAACAGCGCAGAGTTTATAGGTAGTCTTAGCGGTGGTTGAGAACCTTGTAAGTTTGTAGAGGTGTAAAACCTACGCACTGGGATCCGACAAGACCATATGGTTGAGAACCTTGTAAGTTTGTAGAGGTGTAAAACCAAATTAACATT